>CAVYJJ010000014.1:0-509966 GCA_963768845.1 uncultured Methanoregulaceae archaeon
GTCCTGAAAATCATATTTTCATCGCAAAGGGCATCCGGAGTGTCGGACTGAATGCAAAGAACCAGACGCTGTTCACGACCAATAACACGGAAATCCCGCTGGCGGTCTGGGTCAGGGAGGTCCTGAAGGGAAATTACCAGAACTATCTCAAAGACACTGCCGCTGCGTATCATGAGAAGCGGCGGTTAAAAAATCTGGCAGCTCCCCTGCTTATCCAGTTCAGGGAATTTTATCAGAAAATCATCCGCGATGAAACGTACAGGAAAAAGGTTGATTCCTGTTACCGGATCTTTAACGCTGACAAAACGTTGCGAAAAGAGAAGGCATTGCAAAAAAAGTTTGATGAGCTCTATTCCGAGATAGACTGGCTGGGAAAGGAATATCATTCTTGTATTGCGGAAAGTTATGGATTGTTTGTGTGGAAGAAAATCCCGGAGAAGGATGTGACAAGGCCGTTTTTCCGGCTCGAATCGGAATTGAAGATCAGGAAATTGCAGGAATGCGTGGAGATGTTCAAGCAATGGGAAGCGTCTTTTAATAGTGCATTCAGCAATTTGGAGCGGGAATTCCCAGTTGATTAGAGCCGATGTGAAGAGATGAGATTTGAATCTGGTATATATTAAAACAACATTGTCATTTTCCTGCCTTCTCTTTCCGTGCCCGACAATCCCCTCGTTTAAGCACCTATTTTTTTTCTGAAAAACGCAGAGTTAGATGGGTTAGGAAAAGGTATGAAAAAGTTCTCCGTAATGCCTGAATAGCAATTAATTTTTTACAATCATTTTTTTGATTCACCTTTCTTTTTAATTAATTCTTGTTTATTTCCTTTAAAAACGCATTTATAATATCCAGGAGATTCTCCGATTATAAAACACGTAATTTTTCCATATAATTCTACATCCAAATCCAATAGAATAGGAATTCTATTTGTATATGCTGAATTTATAAAAAATAATATGACATATAATTCCATAATCAATATGGAAAATATATTGAAAGAAAAAATTAAGCCATAGATTAGAATTATGAAAGATAATAAAAAACACAGGTTTACTGATAATTGTCTAACGTCAAATGTATTAAAAAAATGTTTTGTAGGAATTCAATATAAATTTGATCCTTTGTTAGTTGAAAATTCATAAAGTAAAGTTAGAGCAGTAAAATCTTCCATTATTTTTTGATAATTTAAAAAGATTTTATTTCAATAATATCCTGGGACCATAAAAACCAAAAATACAACAAGAACTTCTCCAAAATTCGATTTTACATACCAAAGATAAATCAGTAAAAAGAGGGTTAAATATAAATTTGACCATAAAAATTGAACGAAATAAATTGCCTTAATTTGTTTACCACCCTTTTTTTCAGGGTCATCCCAAACATAAACAATGGTATAACAAAAATACAAATACGCCAATAAAAATCCGACAATTGTGACAATTAATGCAATCACACCAGATAATGTATATAAATGGATCAAATTTTGAATATAAATTAATATATTATTATTTCAAAAAAAGAAAAAAAATTAAAAAATATATTACTTCTATTCAGAAATATACCCAATAGGAAAATCAATGCGAAAAGACTCAAATATGTCGTGCCAATATTTTTTCGACTGATAAAATTTTCAACAATCTTTTCCGAATTATTATCCGTTTTTACATTTTTAAAATAGTTGAATGTTTCAATAAGTGATTTTTCCAAGAATCTTTGACATTCTAAAATCATTCTTCCCCTGTCGCTATTTAAATATATAGTTTAAACCTTTTTTTTCATACATATATTTCCTTTCTTTTTAAATTATGGTGGAGAGTAGGATGTATAGTTCCAAAAATAGGGATAGTGATTGGGTTCCATTGGCTATATCAGGCATTTCACGTCCGCTGAAATAACTAATAATATAACATTTTAGATGGGTGATTATATAGTGGATTTGAAGGGGGGATGGAAAATATGGGCTGTTTTAGGGGTAAAATTAAAATCCTCAACCGAAACTCTCGTTAATTTCCTTATTTTATAGCAAGACATGTCCAACCAACTCAACCTAAACGATTGGATAGGTTCCTTGGTTGAACATTTCTTTATGAACGGAACAATAGTAGCGTTGTCAGTTTGGCTATACTGATCGAGGGGCGATTGCTAAAACGGGTGAATTCTGTCATATAGTTTTTAGAGCATATGTCCAAAACGATATCTCTATCATTACTACTATGTTTAGAAACTCCGGCGATGAATTATCGTTGTAATTATTTTATATTTTGAGTGAGTTATTCTTCCTTTCTCCATTATAGCGTTGGAAAAACTCTATGCTATCGATACACTTTTCATTTGTTAATCAGAATATCTCATTTAATGCTAAAAGCCAAGGATCTGATTCAGTATGGATACTTCCCATCGGAATTTCCACCACCATTTCAAACAATTAAACTTGGCGAATTCTATAGTAAAACTCGACCAAGTCAATTTGAGAGATTGGTCAATGAATGGCGCGATTTAGATCCCAAAGTGAATATACCCGAAAGCAAGTGTTTTAATTATTCTATTCCTCGAGTGAAAAATCTCTAAGACGTATCCTGAGTATACCTAATCCATTATATCAAATAATTTTGTGTAATTATATTGAAAGACATTGGAGGAAAATTAAGGAACACATTCAAAAATCTCCAATTTCAATTTCACGACCAGATTTCCCCATTCAAAGAAAGAAAAAGAGTAGTCGCTCTTTCGATCTAGTCAAACAAAAAATAAATTATGAGAAAGAGATCGCTTTAAGATCAACAGAGTTTAGTTTTGTTCTAAAAACCGATATTTCGCGATATTATCCCACTCTATACACACATAGTATATCTTGGGCTCTTCATGGAAAGAGTGAGGCAAAGAAGAAACGAAATGAATCCTCATTATATGGAAATGATTTGGATAAGTGGATTAGAAGGACAAGAGATGGACAAACATTAGGTATTCCTATTGGGCCCGACACTTCTGTAATTATTTCTGAGATACTTGCGACGGCTGTTGATATTGAACTCGAAAAGGTAATTGGTAAAGAATTACATGGAATACGAATCATAGACGATTATCTACTTTTTTTCAAAGAAAGACATGAATGCGAAGAGCTCTCGCTTTTTTACATGAAATCTTCAAAAAATATGAATTAGAGATGAATCCAATCAAAATAGAAATTTTGGAATTACCTTATGTATTAGAGCCAGTTTGGAAACCCGAGATTCGTCAATTTAATTTTAGAATTGCCCAAAATCCTTTAAATAATTGTTCAGTTCAAAGCACAGAATCTGATTAATTATTTTAGTCGTGTGAACGAGTTTTGTAAATTATTTCCAGATAATAATATTATGAAGTACAGGTATAAAACGAATTCAACATCAAAAAATATTTGAAGAGAATCTTCCATTATTTGAGTCTTTATTACTTAAATCGGCGTTAACTCAAAGCTCTTGCATTTCGGATATGGCTGAAATTCTCCAAGAAAATAAAAAAAAGAAATATGATGGGAAAAAGGCTAGGATTGAACGAACAATATCTGAATTAATTCGAATTCACTGTAAATATTCTAATGAATATGAAATCGCTTGGGCTCTTTGGTTAGCAAAAGAGTTTGAAATTAAAATTAACACAGATCTATATACCTCACTCTCAAAACTTGACAATCCAGCTATTGTTTTATTAATTCTTGACCTTCGCGATAAAGAATTAATCAAGCAAGAAATTGACGAGAGTAAATGGAAAAAATTTTTCGTAAAGAACAGTTATATGATGATCATTGGCTATTAGCATATGAAGCAGTAATAAAAGATTGGATCGCTCCATCAGAGGACTACATTGAAAATGATCCTTTTTTTAAATCTTTAAAAGATGACGAAGTATCATTTTATGACACAACTATTTCAAAAATCACTCCTATACCAGGAACATTAACATCTGGATCTTGATTTATCTCGATTCAAACACGAAATGCCCGATTTCAAATAATCTTCGAACCGACGAAAGACCAGGTCTATAACAATTTCCTGAAAAAACGATAGATGACAATCATCCAACAAAAACCCGACGTGCGTCGTCCATGCAGGCGACCTCTTTGATGGCGTCAAGCCCAAGACCCGGGCCTAGTACGACCGTGCTCGAAGCACTTGACCGCCCTCAATCGGCTGGGGATATCGCTTTGGGGCACCAGTCTGCAAAGAATGTGGTTTTTACGCGGGATAATACATATTATTAGAAACGTTATACTTGTTCGGCAGCGTTTATATAAACATGAACCTGGAACCCTGAGTCCACGGGCAGGCATGGGGGTTGAAATGGACATACATATCGAGTATATTAATCCTGAAAAACTGGTAAAACCACGGGGCTATTCACACGCGATTGCTGTTCGCGGGAACCATACAACAATCTATGTGGGCGGACAGAATGCCATCGACATGAACGGGGCCGTAACCGGTAAGGGAGATTTGAAAGCCCAGACAGAACAGGCATTGTCGAATGTAGAGACTGTTCTGGAGGCAGCAGGAGCAACACTCCATAATGTCGTGAAGTTCACCATCTGCCTTGTCCAGGGGCAGAACCCGCAGGATGGGTTCGAGGTTTTCCAGAAAAAATGGGGGGACTATCCAAAGTTCCCCACAATAACCGTTCTGTTTGTTGCGGGACTGGGAAATCCTGACTGGTTGATCGAAATTGATGCCGTTGCTGGTTATTGGCATGAGAGATACTGAAATTTCCACTTTGCCAGTAAATAAAAAGTCGCCCCGGGTTCCTAAAATTAGTTAGAAACCGATTTTTTTTCTTCATATTGGGGAGGGGATTGGCGAGACCCGGGCCTGTTAACCAGCATCTATGCAGGAGCATTCCCGGTACCTCTACCCTTTTTATCCCCCACCACCCAACGGACATCTATGAAACTTCTTGCATTCAACGGGAGCCCCCGGAAAAAATGGAACACGGCACAACTCCTTGAACATGCGCTGGAAGGTGCGGAGTCAGAAGGGGCAAAGACAAAACTGTATCACCTGTATGATCTTGATTTCAAAGGCTGCATCAGCTGCTTTGCCTGCAAGCGGGACGGCGGGAAGAGCTACGGGCACTGTGCGGTAAAAGACGATCTTACAGCCGATCTTTGAGAAGATCGAGAAAGCCGATGCAATCCTGATCGGTTCGCCCATCTATCTCGGGATCACGACCGGTGTTACGCGCTGCTTCCTGGAACGGCTCATCTACCCGTACCTGGTCTATGATGCGGAGCGGTCCTCGCTGTTTGGGAAAAAGATCCGGACTGCCTTCATCTACACGGCCGGGGCAACGGATGAGATGGTGCAAGGAGATGGGTATTGACCGGAACGTCAAAGGTACCGAGATGGTCAATGGAGCGGATCTTCGGGTCGTGCGAGTCCTTCTTTGTCACCGACACGCTCCAGTTCGATGATTATTCGAAATATGTTGCACCCCGGTTCGATCCGGAGGCAAAGAAGAAACGGCACAAGGAACAGTTCCCGCTGGACTGTAAGAAGGCGTACGAACTCGGGGCCCGGCTGGTCAGGCAGGAACAATAAGTAAAGTAACCTCCTCGGTATTGTCAAACCCACGAACCTGGGCTTATACGATCGTGCCCGAAGACCCTCAACTGCTCCATATGGCCGGACACTATCGCCGCCACCGGCTCCCGGCAACCCTTACCCCAACCAACTCCTTTATAATTAGGTAAAACCTAACTAACCGGAGACAACGTATGAGAGAACGAGAAGAGGAGCTGTTCGAAGCCCTGGAAAACCTGCTGAGGCTCAGGAACCAGTGCTCCTGCACCATCTTCTCCGAATGCGGGTTGTCGGATATAACGGTCAGGCAGATCGCGTACCTGAAAACCATCGATGAACAGGGCGATGTAACATTCAGCAGGCTCGCGGAGCTCACCCGGAACTCAAAACCCACCATCACCGAGATGGTCAACAGTTGTAAAATCGATGAACAGGGCGATGTAACATTCAGCAGGCTCGCGGAGCTCACCCGGAACTCAAAACCCACCATCACCGAGATGGTCAACAGGTTTGTCCGGATGGAATGCGTCTACCGCGAACCTTCTCCTGATGACGGCAGGATCATCTACATCCGGCTTACCGAAAAAGGCCGGAAGATTGCGCAGGCCGACCACCTTGCCCTGCGAAGGATGATGATGCTGATGATGGAGTCGCTCGAAGAACCCGACCAGGAACTCCTCATCGGGCTGCTGGAAAAACTCCGGTAACGTTGCCGGAACGACCCGAAACTGAACTGTACAATACCTAGAGAACCATTATGCAAACACCACAAACTGACGATTCAAACAAGACGGTTGTCATACCGCTCTTCGAGATTGTGATCTACCCGGACAGCCGGACAAAATTCAATGTCGACAAGGCGACCGGAGAACTCCTGCTTGAGACCCTGAAAAACGGGGGAGCAGCACGGGCAATCGGGCTGACCGTCAAGAGCGGGACACGCCCCATCCGAAATAACGACCGAATCGCTGTACCGGACGGGAAACCTGTTCCGGATCCCCCGGGTCGAACTCTCGGATGAGGGGTACCTCGTCAGCGTCCAGGTCGTCAGGAGGGTGAGGACGACTTCCGTCACCCAAAGAGACGGCATGTTCTACGCTACGTTCGAGCCGGTCCCCGACGTCCTTGACATCGAACCCGAGCTCAAGGACCGGATCCTCGCGGATATAAAACTCACCATCCACGAGACCAGCAGCCGGTTCTCCGGCTCGGAGCAGTTCACAAAGCCGATCGACCAGATGGACTCGGCTGACCAGATCATGGGTTTTGTCATGCCGTTCTTGCCGGTCCCCATTGCCGAGAAACAGGCACTCCTGGAAATCGTCTCGGTCCGCCAGCGTTACATCACGTTCCTCGAACTCCTCATCCGGGTGCGCGAGAACATCAGCATCCGGATGGAGATGGCTAAGAAAGTCTCCGACAAGGTTGGCAAGTCGAACCGGGAGGCAATCCTGCGGGAGCAGCTCGAAGCTGATCCAGGACGAGTTAAACGAGAGCGAAGGCGGTACCGGCGACGACAGTTACCGGGAAAAGATCGAGGCCAAGAAGATGCCCGACGATGTCCGGAAGAAGGCGCTTTCGGAGGCACGGAAACTGGAGACCGGGGGCCCGCACAACCACGAGGGCTCCGTTATCCGGAACTATCTCGACCTCATCCTCGACCTCCCGTGGGAGACCGAAGAGAAGAAGAACATCGATATCGAGTCTGCGCGAAAAGTTCTCGAAAGCCACCACAACGGCCTTGAGAAAGTCAAGGAACGGATCGTCCAGCACCTCGCGGTCATGAAACTGAAGAGCGAGAAGCAGGGCTCGATCCTCCTCTTTTCGGGACCGCCCGGCACCGGGAAAGACGAGCCTCGGAAAGAGCATCGCGGAGGCGCTGGGCAGGAAGTATGTCCGGATCAGCCTCGGCGGCGTCCGGGACGAAGCCGAGATCCGCGGGCACCGGAGGACATACGTCGGGGCCCTGCCCGGGAGGATCATCCAGGGCATCCAGAAGGCCGGGACAAAGAACCCGGTCTTCATCCTCGACGAGAGTCGACAAGATGGCCTCTTCGTACAACGGTGACCCGGCAAGCGCACTGCTCGAAGTCCTCGACCCGGAGCAGAACAACAGCTTCAGCGACCACTACCTCGAAGTCCCCTATGACCTCTCGGATGTCCTGTTCATCGCGACGGCAAACTCGCTCGCTACGATCCCGCCGCCGCTCCTCGACCGGATGGAGCTCATCGAGATCTCGGGCTACACCAAGAACGAGAAGTTCGCGATCGCAAAGGACCACCTCATCCCCGAAGTCTTGAAAGAGCACGGGCTCGATGCGGACAAACTCCGGTTCGATGACGAGGCCCTGAAGGTTATCATCGATACCTACACCCGTGAGGCCGGTGTCCGCTGGTTAAAGAAGCAGCTCGCGAAAGCCGCCCGGCACGTCTCGGAGAAGATCGTCTCCGGCAAAGCCGAGCTCCCGTTCAGCGTGACGACGGCCAACGTTGCCGGAGATACTGGGCAAGGAGCCGGTCCGGCACGAGATGGCCCGGAAGGAGCCGGTCCCCGGCGTCATCACCGGCCTCGCGTGGACACCGGTCGGCGGGGAGATCCTCTTCATCGAAAGCACGTTCATGCCCGGCAAAGGGAAACTCACCCTCACCGGCCAGCTCGGGGACGTGATGAAGGAGTCGGCGACGATCTCGCTCTCCCTCATCCGCTCGCGGCTCGCCCGGACAGAACAGCTTCAACTTCACCACGAGCGATATCCACATCCACGTCCCGTCAGGAGCAACTCCCAAGGACGGACCATCCGCGGGTGTGACCCTCTTCACGTCACTCGCATCGCTGATCACCGGAAAGACGGTCGACCCGCTCCTTGCCATGACCGGGGAGATCACCCTGAGCGGGGCGGTTATGCCGGTCGGGGGGATCAAGGAGAAGATCCTTGCCGCCCACCGGGCAGGGATCCGGAAAGTAATCCTGCCCAAGGAGAATGAACGGGACCTCGAGGATGTTCCTGAAGATGTCCGGGGCGAACTGACGTTCGTTCCGGTCGAAACGGTCGAGGAAGTCCTCAAAGAGGCACTCGGGATCGAGATGCCCCGGACCCTTGTGATGGACGTCGGGAACAATTTCGTCCCGGTGCAGAACGTATGAAGTGCCGGGACACCATAATGCCGGGAAAGGTCCCCGGCATCACCTGTTTTTAAAAGAATTGGAAATTTTTTTATCCACCAGAAAAATATTTTCCAGAACAATTTTTGAGGGAAATCCCGGTTGATCCGCATTTCCGGAAGTTCACTAAACGTGAGCATGATTGAAGATCTTGAATTCATGAAAAAAATGGTGAAAGAAATTTGTCGAAAATGAAAAAATACGGTGGGCCTGCCCTGAATGCGGAGGAATTATTTGTGTTCATACCGGGTATTGCAATACTTGTGGCAGAAAGAGATTATAAAAAATCAAGGGATTTATCGTTGTAAGGCTTTGAATAAAAAGGTCATCGTACGGTTGAGAAATTTATGTAAAAAATGACGTTCGCTCAATAATTTGGTGGGGCAAAACTGTTTTTTCAATGGACATACATCATGAAAAAGGGAAAAATTCTGGAGATTTGATTCTATGAAATATCTCCGGTATCCTGGGTATTTTCGTTAATCATGGGGGGTCAGGACGGTATCTACGACCTGAATCACTCCGTTGCTGCAGACGATATCGGTGGAAATAACTTTTACATTCCCATTCACATAAATCGTGCCACCGGCAACGTTGATCAGGAGGGATTGTCCCTGGATTGTATTTATTGATGCGACTCTCATGATATCACTGGCCATCAATTTTTTATTCACGACATGGTAGAGCAGCGTCTTCGTCAGATAATACTTCTGGGGGTCCTTAAGATAGGAATCCATCGTTCCTGCCGGGAGTTTGTCGAAAGCACTATCCGTGGGGGCAAAGATCGTGAAGGGACCAGGACTACTAAGGTTGCTGTCCAGCTGCGTTGCTTTCAGTGCAGCGACCAGGGTTGTAAACCGGCCATCAGCTGCGAGAGTGTCAACAATGCTCTTCTGGGTCGCGTCTGGTCCGGCCGTTATGGTTGCTTTTGTTGGTACAACGGTTATGGTTGTTGTCATTGGTGCGGCCGTTATGCTGGTTGTTGGTACAGCAGTTATGTTGTTTGTCGTTGGTACAACGGTTATTTCAGTTGTCACCGTTGGAACCGGGGTCGGCGTAGGTGTTGCTACAGGTTGTTGCGTTGTACATCCGGCAATCAATATTGTCGAAAAGATTACCAGCAAAACAAGAAATAATGTTGTTTTTTTCATCATATTACCACCTTTCATCACCCTAATGGGCAATGAAAAGTAATTGTAGCGTTTGAAATAACTTTCGCTTCCATTCCGGGCGTTGCGAAGTTCCTGTCATTTGTATATAAAAATTGGTTAAAATTATATCGCGTTTAATAGCCGTTTAACGGCTCTCGTTTCTGTCACCGGTATATTCACCGCTTTCGCTTACGAGAGCGTGATGAACCTCCGGGAGAAGGTGTATGATAATTTCCGGTCGGCAATCGATGTAATTATCCACCGGAAGTCCGATGTGTTCGTCCATGCGGGTGACCTCTTTGGTGTTGTAAAACCCAAAACCCGGGTATATACCACCGTGCCCGAAGCCTCGACCGCCCCCACCATTTTTAATATCCCCCAGCACATAATCCCCATTTAAGGGAAAACCATGGCACGTATTCTTGTAGCATACGCAACGAAAAAGGGATCAACTGCGGAAATTGCACAGGCAATGGGAAGAGAAATGCAGGCCGGGGGTCATACCTGTGATGTCTTGGAGATGGGGACCGTGACGTCACTTGATGGTTACGATGCGGTTATCATCGGGGCACCGATGTATATGGGGAAGATGATCGATACGGTGAAATTTGTCACGCGCCTCCGTGACGGGCTGATGAAACTGCCGGTTGCCGGGTTTATCGTCAGCCTTGCACCGGTCTCAAAGGACCCGGTCCATATGGCGAATTCACAAAAGGCGCTCCACGAATCCCTTAAACCACTTCTACCGGTAGCGGAGACCGTATTTGCCGGCAGTCTGGATATGAAAAGACTCTCGTGGTTCCAGAGATGGATGACAAAATCGGTAAAGTCGCCGGTCGGTGACTTCCGGGACTGGGCCGCCATTGCAGCCTGGGCCCGGGAACTGCCCGAAAAGCTGGCGGTGTGAGGATCGGGGGTCTGTCACAACCTGGAGGGCGTGGCTGGCCATGACTCGCCTTAGTCTGAACACCAGACCTGATTCTTTCACATTGAAGCACAAGAGTGGCATATTTTTCCGTATAACTATAACCCACCACAGGGACGCGAGAGTCCGGATTTGTGCCCTGCTTTTTATGATATTTTCATTCAACTACCACTATAGACTGTATCTGCACATTTTCACCCCACCCCCCACCCTCTTATATCCCATAAAAATCCAAATAACAATCTAAGACAATGCACCTCATCCACATCGCCGACACCCACCTGGGCTTAGCCGCGTTCAACCGCCTCGATCCCGAGAGCGGGATGAACCTCCGGGAAAAGCAGGTGTATGACAATTTCCTCAAAGCGATAGATGAGATCATCCACCAAAAACCCGACGTGCTCGTCCATGCAGGCGACCTCTTCGATGTCGTCAAGCCCAAGACCCGGGCCTATACCACCGTGCTCGAAGCACTCGACCGCCTCCATGCTGCCGGGATCCCGTTCATCGTGATTGCCGGGAACCACAGCATGGTCAAGACCCGGTACACGACATCGCCCTACGAAGTCCTCACCTATCATCCTTCGAAAATAACAGCGGCCTACAAGTTCCGGTACGAGCAGGTGGAGATCGGGGATACGGTCTTCCACCTCATCCCGAATATGCTCCGCGTGGAGGATTACCGCACGGCCTTTGACCAGATCGAGCTGGCTCCTTCTGGGTATCACAATGTGCTGGTGACCCACGGGCTTGCGACGGCGATCAAGGACAAGCGGCTGGCTACCGTTGCCGAGCACGAACTGGACAGCACGATCCTGTCTGACCAGTTCGATTACATTGCGCTCGGTCACTATCACCGCCAGTGCCAGATCACGGACAATGCCTGGTATTCGGGGTCGACCGAGTACCTGACCTACGGGGAGATCGCGGATACCAAGGGCGGTCTGCTGGTGGATCCCGGGCGGCATGAAGTCTGTCACCTTGACCTTCCCTGCACGCCGATGATCGATCTCGGGACGATCAAATGCCAGGGTGTTCATCCCGGGGATATCACCGAGGAGATCATCAACCGCATCGTGGCGAGATCAGCTCCCCTGTATTCGATGGCACAGGTCACGCTTGACGGTCTCTCCCGCGAGCACGGGAAAGGGATCGATATGAAATCGCTTGCCGTTGTCCGCGAACAGCTGCTCGACCTGAAGATCCGGATGAAGACCGATGAGGAGGATACACCGGTCCCGCTCCAGCAGGACATCCGGATGATCGATTACCTGCAGGAGTTCGATACATTCATCGGTAAGCAGCAGCTTTCCGCAAAGCAGAGGGAGTTCGTCGCGTCGTCATGGGCGTGAGGTGTTGCAGTCCGTGATGGACGAGCACCGGGAGACCGCGGAATGATCCTCGATCGGCTTGAGCTAAAGAACTTCAAGCGGTTCCGTGACGCGGAGATCCGCTTTAAGGACGGCATCACCGGTATCCTCGGGAATAACGGTACGGGCAAGTCAAGCCTTGTGCAGGCAATCTTCTTTGCCCTCTATGGCGTGCAGGCAACCGGGATTGCTGCTGACTATATCGTCTCATCGTTTGCATCCCCAAAGGAGAAGTGCGAGGTGCGGCTCGACTTCCGGATCGGCGGGGATACCTACACGGTCCTCCGCACGTTCAAAAAGGGAAAGACCGTTACCCACGATGCCACGTTCCACAAGAACGGGAAACTGATGGCCACGGGAGTGAGCCAGGTCGAGACCGAGGTGAAGCGGACACTCGGCATGGGGCCGGTGGATTTCAAAAATACGATCTATGCCGGCCAGAAAGACCTCCTGACCCTGCTCGAGAATACGCCCGGCAAACGCAAGGAGTGGTTCTTACGGGCGCTCGGGATCGATTTCCTGAAGACCGAGAGCGAGAAGATCTTAAAAGACCAGATCGATGCAAAAACCGCGGAACTCCAGAGAAAAGAGGGGAACTCTCGGCAATGACTGCCCGGCAGAGCACCGAGGAGTTTGCGGCACTGGAGGCATCGGTTGTCCAGGTTCCATGCGATGATTGCGGAGCACACCAAGGCACGGGATCTCCACCTGGCCCGCCGCGAAAAACTCGACGCCGACCTGAAACTGCTTGCCGAGAAGAAGACCGCGTATGCCCGTCTTCTCCAGCAGCAGCAGACACTGGAACGGGAACGGGACACGGATACCGCACAGGCAAAGAACCTCGAGGCTTCGCTTGCCCTGATTGCAGACGAGGAGGCGGAGTATCACCGCATCGAGAAGACTGCCGGTTCGTATGCAGAGATCCGGAAACGGCTGGACGGGCTGCAGCAGAAGAAGGCCGAATACCTCCGTCTCACGGGAGAGCTCGGGTTTGTGACACGGGAGATTGCCGATCTTGCTGCCCGGGCGGAGAAACAGCGTAGCCCTGATCAGGGGACTGGATGCCGATGCACGAAAAGAAGGCAGAACTCATCGCCAGAGTCCGGGCCGGCCTTGGGGACCGCACAGGATATCGCGGAGGACCGGCTCGAAACCGCAGTCAGTTTCCGCCTCGCGGAGATCAACCAGCGGACCGGCACCCTCGCTACCCGGCAGATGCACTACAAGGAAGAGCGGGAGAAGATCCTCGCTGACCAGAAGACCATACGGGATGCCGGGCCTGACGGCACCTGCCCGCTCTGCCGCCAGAAACTCGGTTCGCATTTCGGGAGCCTTGATGCAGAGTTCACGCAGAAACTGCAGGAACTCACCGATAAGTCAGTTGCCGATCTCGAAAAACAGGAAAAACTCGGCAAAGAGAAGACCACGGTTGAGTCCTTGAAACCCTTGCTGGGCCAGATCCGCACCCTCTCAGAAAAACTCCGGCAGAAACCGGTGTATGAATCCGAACTCGCTGACCTTGAGGCAAAACGAACAAAGAAAATACAGGAGCAGGAGGCGATCACCAGTTCTCATCGCACAGGTAGCGTATAACGAAGAGGAGTACCTGGCCTGTGAACGGGAGACAGCAGAATGTCCAGAAAGTGCAGCTCCGTTTTATTGAGCTCGGGAAAAAGATCGGGCAGGGCATCATGGTAAAGAAGCAGCTTGGCGAACTCACCAGCCGGATTACCCAAAGGAACACCGAGCTCACCAGCCTCTCAAAAGAGATCACTGCAGCAGCATTCAACCCGGATGAGGTCACGACGCTGGAAAAAGCCATGGTCGCAACCGAGTCCGCCCTGCGGAATGAAGAAATCGTGATCACCGGTGCGAAAAAGGACCTTGACTTTACCGAACGAGAAGATCGCAGATTACAAAAAAGCCGAATCACAGATCGCTTCCCTGCAGAAAGAGGCAGAGGCTCAAAAGGATGAGATTGAGCTCCTGAGACTGACCCGCAGCCTGATAGGCGAGTACGTGGTCTATCTCATGCAGGTCGTGCGGAGCCGGCTCGAAGGGGAGGTAAGCCGGATCATCAGCGAGATCACGGCAGGGCGCTACGAGCAGGTGCTCCTTGACGAGGACTTCAACCTGCTCGTCCGGGACATCGACAATGATTACCCCATCGAGCGGTTCAGCGGCGGGGAACAGGACGACATTGCCGTTGCCCTACGGATTGCCCTCTCCCGCTACCTTGCCGAGCTCCACGGGGTGCACGAGAGCACGTTTTTGATCTTTGACGAGATCTTCGGGAGCCAGGACGAGGAACGGAGGAACAACCTTCTCACTGCCCTGCGGACACAGGAGTCCCGCTTCCCCCAGATCCTCCTCATCTCCCATATCGCGGAGATGCAGGGAGAATTTGCCAATACGCTCTTAATTGAGATGGGAACGGATAACGCGAGTAAAATACGGGTGGTGGAGTGAGGGGAAATGGTGACCCCCCACCATAATGAAATAAAAAAAAGGAGGGGGCGGGAACCCGCTGAAGGGGGGCCCGCAGACATCCTCTGGTTATCACTACTTTTTGTTCGTGTTCATCCCGATGATCGAGTAGGCCGGGCAGGTGCCGATGGCACCCGTCACAAGGGCAATGAGGCCGATAAGAGCTACAAGATAGGACAGCGGTGCTGCCACCATGTTCAGCGCAAACCCTGCGAGGAGGACGATACCGACAATGACCCTGACAACCCGGTCAATGGTCCCGACATTCTTTTCACCAATGTTCAATCATATCACCTTGAATGAGTTGCTGGCAGACGATATAAAAAGGTATTGAATGCAGTCACCTCATTTTCTCCCCGCTCCCCCACCTCCTTATATCCCAGTACATACCAAAATAAAATCAACGGAATGGACGACGGTACGTATCACGCTGCAATAACGGAGACCAAAGGCAGGGTATGGGAGGACAGAGATTGAGCAACCGCACATCCTACGAGGAATCATTAGACCAGGCGCTTCAGAGAATTGCAGAACACATCCCCATTGACCTGGTTGAAAAGTTTGCCCGGGCGAGCGGGATCTCCCGGGATGATATCCATCCGATTCCTTGGAGCCCCTCAGGAATAGTGAGCGCAGTTGACGGCAGCAATTCCATGATTATCGAAGGGGGAAGTATTGGTATTGCTGCAATACGGGCAGTCCGGACAACCTTTTCCAGTGGCGAACGGTACAACCGCTCCATCACCCCGATCACGCTTGTCACCATCGGACCCGGTCACCGGAACCATGACTTTGACGAGCTCTATCTGGACTGTTTCGGTATTCCGCCCCACAAAGGTCTGGACAACTCCGATCCCGAACGGGCCTCTGCCATCCTCCGCGACACGCTGGAGTACTGGGTCACTCTCCAGACGGCAAAAACCCTCCCGGAAGGAGCACTCCTGCTTATTGACGGGGCACTGCGGGTGTCCAGCCAGAACCACGAACCGGTTCTCCATGATATCGTCAGTATTGCCCGGGAACGTAAACTTCACCTCGCTGCAGTTGCAAAACGCACCCGTGCCACCTGGGGCGGCGGGCACCCGCTCCTCCCGGCGATTGGCGGCCTTGCAGCACTCCTTGGGATTCCCGGCCCTGGTGGACAAAGATAGATGATCACCTCCTTGACCACACCGAGTACCGCCAGGGGAGGCACGGCGAGATCTATATCGCTTCGCTCCACCCACCGGTTTGCCAGGCCGATGAAGATGGAGCTGCCAAAAGGAACGGGTGAACCTGAAGCAGCGGTGACAATGCAGGCCCTTGCTGCATGTGCTGATGACGGAAGAATCCCCGGTTATCCTTATCCGCTCCTTGACGCACACCGGTCCGTTGTTATTGATGAGCCCCTGGTGATGCAGATACAGCAGGACATTAAGTCCGGACTCTCGAAACAGGGAATCAGGAACAGGTTATTTGAAGATATCTTTGGTGATTTACATGGCGATTTTGAACGATATTGAAAATGTGGACAAAACGAAATTCCGGCTGACCGGCAGGAGCGTACTCTCCTATCGCTTCATTGCCCCTCACAGCGAGACGCTGTACGTCGGGGACATCAAGAAGATCGTTGATAAAACCAAGGGTCTGACCTTCTTTGCCAAGATCAGCGGACCTCGTCGCACGACAGCAACTTCGCCGACCCTAAATGGGACACCCGGCCGTTCAGCGAGCAGTTCTATGGCCTTGGAGAGGATGTCTTCATCACTGTCGATGCCGTACCACTCGGTTTTGTCGATCAAGACGGCAAATTCCACAAGGCCCGCACCATCCCCTCCAAATTCTCCACGGTCGAGGACCCCACGGCTGACGACTTTATGTTCCTTACCCGGCAGCATGGGGGAGATCGAAGTCGGCCTGATGCGGAGCGGTCAGGATGTTATCAAGGATGTCGCCGTCCGTATCCCTGCAAATGTCCTCCCCCAGCACATGGGTGTCTTTGCAACCACCGGAATGGGGAAGAGTAACTTCATGAAGACCTTCTGTGCGTCCTGCATGAAGGAACAGAAGTTCGGTCTCCTCATAGTCGACCCCCACGGGGAGTACGTCAATGGGGGAAAGTCATCAACCGGCGATCCGACAAAAGGGCTCGTCCACTATACTGACGGAAAAGACGGGCTTGCCATATTCACCATCCGGGCGAGAACGACCGGAAAAAGTACGCGATGAACCGGCTGAACCTCGAGTACGATGACTTCCGGATCAGCGATCTCGCAATCCTCCACGACCTCTCTGCCCCTCAGTTCGATATCGTTGAAGCCCTCTCCCGACACCGGGCAGTGAGATCATCGAGTTCTTCAGCCAGGTTGACCCGGAGATTTTCCCTGTCAGGGACCCGGCAGCAGCAGGAGTCCGGGAAGGCAGTCTCACATGGCTTATCCGGAACTCCATGGAGGTCCGTCCGGAATATCAAGCGTTACATCGACAATCTCACGAAAGGAAACGCCGCAGTTCTTCCGGGGGCAGGGATCCTCGATACCCGAGATCCTCTCAAATCTCCATGACAACCGGGTCGTGCTCATCGACATCCCGGACATGGGAGAGCGCAGCGAGACTGTTCGTCCTTTCGGTCATCACGCGCACTATCATGGAGAAGCACCGGAAGGAGGCCCGGGGCTATGGTATCGATGACCGGCAGGAGGCAAGTCATCAGGTGCTCATCACCATCGAAGAGGCGCAACGGGTGCTCGCGAGCGGCGGTTCTTCCACCCAGGTCTTCCGCGAGTGTGCGATGGAAGGCCGGAAGTTCGGGGTCGGGCTCTGTGTAGTTACCCAGCAACCGAAGAACGTGGATCCGAAAGTGCTCGCCCAGATCAACACCTTTGTTGTCATGGGGCTTGGTGACCGGGGGGACCGGGAGATTATCATGGGCAGCGCAAAACAGGACCTCTCGAAAATGGAAATCGAGATCCAGACTCTTGACCAGGGAGAGGCAATCATCAGCACGATCGGCATCCCGTTCCCGGTCAGCACCCGGATCCATAAGTTCGAGGATTACGTGAATGAGCTCAACCGGGAAAAGAAATCAAAAATACGTGATGGGCTTGCAACCGGGTTCTGATCCTTGTCGGACTGGCCAGGCAATAATTTTGTATTTTTTTAATAGTACACAATAGACCGTGAAAAATAAAATTTGCCAGACCCGTGAACTTTTTCACTATTTTGGTATCTTTCGCTGATACGAGAATTTTCAATCACAGGATTATTAAAAATGAGGAATTTTTCCCGGATTGATGTGAACGTGGTCAGACGTACCGTTACTTCCACTCCCACCATTTGTCATGGATCGTTCCATCGGGCAGCATCTCCAGCTCGAAGACCAGGGCAGCATTGTTGAGCCTTGCGAGGGCTGGAGACGTAGTCTGGGCATAGCGTATTCCACGCATAGTCATACCCGGTCCCTTTCCGGCGATGGTGATTCCGGACCCATGCAGGATCACTTTCTCTCCCTTCAGGGTCATCATAATTCCATTGCCATCCGTGAACATTCCCCCCTGGGGTCTTTCCATCGACTTTGTTGTTGCGATAAAGGTTACATCCGTGCCAAGGATCTTTCCTTTTGATTCTATAGTCCTCTCAATCTTCAGCTCGCCCGTGTGGTGGCGGCGTATTACACGCTGCCCGACAATTTTTCCGGTTAATTCACCGATCATATCACCGATCATAGAGATCACACGTGTCTTTGAGGAGATATCAAACGATAAATATATTTTCTAACCTTTCAAAAATTGAGACAAACGCAACATATTCGTTGCAGGTATGGATCCGGATAGTATCCCTGGAAATGGTCCTTCAAAGTCGGTTGAAGGTTTACACTTGTCATAATGCTTGTATTGTTGCGTTCTGCTCATCGTGAATCCCTCAATTAATCGGATACAATACATTTCTCAATATAAACTCACGGTTTATGAATTGCATCACTGCCTCGCCAGAATTTATTATCCCCGCACGGTAAAAATTGAGAGTGAGGAAGATCCGGACAAACATATCTACCCGAACACCCCTCATCGGGTCTTCCATTTCATTTTTTACCAGCATTCATAGCCATTTCTTTTGGCAGAACGTATCCTGATACACGCATTGCGTCTGATTGAGTGGTATGGTAGAGTGGTCACGGGGAACATTTCGCAAAATATAAGGCAAGGAAAAAATAAAGTAGCGACCATGACAAATAAACCAAGTGCTGAATCAGGTGGTTCAGGGTGCCTGGTAAAGGATGATCCGCCACAGGAACAATGGCAACTGGAGTGCGATAATGACAGGGCAGCACGACTTGCCAACTACGCAGTACGAGCATACCTGGATTGAGGATTGTACATCCGGATATTAAGATTCCCGGATATTTCAAAAATCCAGCCAGATCTCTTTAAAAAATGTATACCGGTACAACCGGGTTTTTAAAAAAAACGTTTCGGAAATAGTAAACCCGGTCTGATGGCTGAACCTTTTCTTTGAAATAGTACATTACGGATTACAGGCCCGGGATGCGACGCGAGAGTTCTGTCCAGTCGCTGCCAACAGCTTTTCTGATAAGTTCTTTTACGCCGGCAAAGACCGTATCAGGCATCACCGTCTGCCAGATCCGGGTCATATTCTCCCGGTCGTCATTTCCGATCAGGGGATACAGCCATGCCACCAGCTCGGTAAACCGTTCCTGGGGAATCGTGCCTGACATGATACCGATCGCTTTACCCTGATCGGGCATAGGGATGCGTTCTTTAAAAATCCGGTAAAGGTGTGTGTCTTCCTTGTCCAGGTGCCAGGTGAGATGAAAACGGAACACAGCGGTAGCCCGGGCAGTTCTTATCAGGTCGTGTGCGGAATATGATGCACTCAGTTCATCAAATGCCGCGTCCAGGCCACGGTGATCTTTGATATAGGCTTCAGCGACCATCGGTGCGACTTTTTCGAGTGCGGGAAAGACTGCTAACTCTTCTCCCCGGGCATGCCAGACTAACACTTCGTTAAGGAACCGGAAGCGGGCGATCGTGGCATCGAGACCCTGCTTTCCCTTTGCCGATTCCAGTGCGGCTGTATCAACACGCGTTATATCCTTCCGGAATGCGTTATGAATCGCCAGTATTGCATCAACAGGTTCTGTCATGTGAAATCACAACCCTCCCGGTGCTTATTAAATTATTCTCGTGTTACAAAATTTGACAGGAGGATGTGTATACGGGGGAGCGCCGGAAACGAGAGTAAGTGTAGTTTTTTAAGCGATATTCCTGAAAAAAAATTATTGGTTCAGGGGGGTATTATTCACCCATGATCTTTTGTGCAAACACCTGGCATGCAAGCAGGTGGGGCCTGTCTGCTTCAGCGGTGTTCCAGGCCGAGGCAAAGAGAATAAGGAGGGCATTGTAAAGGGCGGTATCGAATCGCCGTTCTCCGCTCTCCTCCGGGAGTGGGGGAATAGCAAGAAGGCCGGCGTCTTCTGGCAGGAATACCAGGAACTGCCCGGGCCGGGGGAGGCCCCCCTCGAGAACCAGCGAATGCTCGCGGACAATGGTAAAAGCACGCGAGAGGAATGCGGGCAGGTCAGCATCCGGTTGTTGGCCGGCAATCCGGGCCACTTCACCGTAATCCCCCATGGAAAAGCGGCTGAACACGAGAGCAGCCCGGTGGCCGGTTGCCGGAGAAACCGTGGTAACTGCACTGCTGGTACGGCTGGCATAATCCTGGAGGGGGGCTGCCAGTTCCTTGCCTGACGAAACACCGGTATGGGTGGTCCCGAAGCGGTACTTCAGGCGCACGAGCAGGAGGGTGAGGCTTGTTGCATACAACAGCTGCAGGGTTACACCCGAGGCAAAATCGGTAGGGACCACGAAGAAGATGAATGCATAGATCGGTGTCGATAACGCAACGATATCCTTCCGGGGCCGGATCCAGGCAAGGTACGCAAGAAGACAGGATCCGATCACGCACCCGAGCGCAAAGAACTGGATGCTGATCTCGTACCCGGCCCTCCACGCAAGGATCCCGGCTACGGTCGTTCCGAAGGAGAGAACCGGAATAGCAGACTCCAAGTACTGCTGCTTGTTCCGCGCTGGTTCCGGAGCACTATCCTGACTGGTCATGGTTGCTTTGAAAACTGATTGCAGGGAGATCTCTCCGGAGATTCCGGGAGGAAATCGTTTACTTTTTCTTCCGTATCGATACGCAGTTGATGACCGGTTCACCGGTCACGATATACCGGCGGATAACCTGCCCGAGCACCTCAACCACATCGTTCACTTTGATATCCTCATCCGGGCTCGTGAACATCTTGACCGATATCGCACCGGAACGGTCGGCAACCGAGATACTGGGGACGGTTCAGGAACTGGAAATGGACGCGTTCAACCACACCTTCGATCCGCACAGATCTTCCCGATCATATTCTCATTGATCAGCTTGACCCGCACCGTCTTTGCCTGCTGCCTCATACTCGGGCTTCAAGATCCGCATACTGGCTGCGGCTCATATAGTTGAGGGCAACGGGGATGACAAGAAGCATGAACAGGGCCGGGATCATCCAGATGAGGTTTGACCGCACATCAGGACTGTACAGGGATGCAAAAATAAGAAAAATGGTGAAGAACACAAACACCGCAATTGAGATGATTGAGACCTTCACTTCGACATTTCCGATCTTCATTAAAAAAATTATTGGTTGTTAATCTACTTCAGTGCTGCGATCTCTTTGCGGAACGCAACCCAGTAGATGACACCGACGAAGAACATACCTCCGACAATGTTACCAAGTGTTACCGGTATGACATTTGCTGTCCACATGGTAACCCAGTTGATGCTGGCATTGATCTTCGTTGGGTCAGTAATGAATCCCTGGGTAAAGATACCTGCGGGGATAAAGTACATGTTTGCAACCGAGTGTTCGAATCCGCTGGAAACGAAGGCCATGATCGGGAACCAGATACCAAAGAACTTGCCAACTGCGTCATCTGCACAGATACCGAGCAGGATAGCGAGGTTGACAAGCCAGTTGCAGGCAATGCCTTTGAGGAATGCAGAATAGAATCCCATCATGCCGACATAACTGACCTTTGCTCCAGCAATGGCAATTGCCCGGGTACCAAACGCAGTAACCGTGCCTACACCTGCTGCATCGAAGGAGACAAACGGACCGTTTGCACAGATATATGCCAAATACAACTGATCCGATGAAGTTTCCGATATAGACAAAGACCCACAGGTTCATGACCTGCATCCAGCTGATCTTGTGGATGAATGCAGCCATCGGGGCAAGCATTGCGTCACCGGTGAAGAGCTCAGCACCCGTAAGCACGGTGATGATAAGCCCAACCGGGAACACAGCTCCCAGAATCAACTGTGCCATACCTGCTGATGCGAAACCACCAGGAACTGCTCCCGCGGTAATCTGCGCTGCCGAATAGGCAATTCCTGTACTGCACACTGTTGCAAGAGCAGCACCCATAGCGATGTATGCGCCTGACATGAATCCACGAAGGACCATGTTCCATGCGGGCAAGCCAACTTTGTACTTACCGGCATCTCCTGCCTTTGCGGTAATTGCTACCGGAGGATGAAACACCATTCTTTTAAACACCTCTGAAACGTTTCCACCTATACCAGCAACGTATTAAATCACTTTTCTGTATAGGTCAATTTACACTCTTTTGTGTGGATATTAATAATTTTCGAATTGTTTGCCAATCAGAGGCATTTAATGAGCAAAGAAAAATTTGGAAAAAGAGATTGTTAATATATTATAGTTAATATATTAAATATTTAACTAATTTTTAATTACTATCGTTTCAATAATTTTCATTATATACATTTCTGATATATATCCATTTCTGGTAACGCGCAATCAGATAACTCAGAGATCAATATGAAAAACAACGCGCGAATGTATTTACTGTCGATTGCCGTATTCGACGAAAGAATAGACCCATGAATTACTCTGATGCAGATTCTTATGCGTTGCCTGGTTTTCAATCGAAATAAGATCACCCTATATATTCTGATAAAACAGATCAAACCGTATTTTTAGTGAAATTGATCTGACGAATATGATCCGTATCCCGCATATCAATTCCAAACCGTTAAACAAAAAAAGGTGTGAGGACAAGAGGATCTATGGATAAAAAATACAAAGATTCTTCTTGTTCTGGGGATTCTCATCACCATCGTCCTCCTGTTTTTCAATATTTATCTTGCAGGAATTGTCTGTGTGATCTTCATTGCCATCATCATGTCTTCATGATTATGCAGGACACCACAGGATATTCCGGAAGTCGTGGCAACGCTGAGCGAAGATGCAAAAAGTATTATCCTGACAAATACCGGAAACGCACGGGCAGAGAAAATCCACGTTACCCTGGTACCCAGTGAACATCGAATTTGATATTGCCTCCCTTGATGTGGACTGCAGCCTATGAATATTCCCTTGCAACAATGGTGCAGGAGATTAAAAGTCAAAATAACCTATGAGCAATGAAAACGGAAGACTCTTTTCCAGCTCAAAGAAACTGTCAGCATTTGATGAGGAACCTGATCTCTTAAAACCGATGATTCCCATGTTCAAATGGAAAAAATAATCTTTTTTTTGCCTATATCAAATACCGTGGCTACTGATGAAACACTATCGGTTCTTTTACTGTCACGGGAATGAATGCCTTTTTCTGGTAACGTAATTCAGAGCATGAAAATAAAAACCTTTCTCCATCATGACGACTTCAACTGCTGCGAATTTCCTCACTTCTTTGACGCAGAACCTGGGGATACTCAGCAAACATGCACAGACGGATGACGTCGCTGCAATTTTTTTACCAAGGATTTCTAGGAGATGAGTTCAATCCGGTAGGAACGGAACATTCATGAATTTCACCGTAGGTATCGTGAAATAACAAAAAAAAATATAAATTATTTTGGCACCGGGTTGAACACGTTCTCGTAGATCATGTCGCTGCCGGTATTGTGCAGCCGTGCACGCTCTTCTTTCTCCTCGACCATTGCCAGGAGCGGGAGTTCCATGTTGACACCGGGCACATGACCGAACATCTTCTCGAGTTCGACCTGCTGGGCGTGCATGAAGAGTGCATTCGGGATCTCTGCCGGGCAGAGTTCCTCGCACTGTCCGCAGTTCACACAGGAGTCCGCGATGTGGGCAAACCGGATGAGGTGGAACATGAAGTTGGGCGGGAGTTCACCGGGTTTGACATATGCCGGGTTCTTGGTCGTGCAGTCCTCACAGTAGCAGATCGGGCAGGCTTCGATACACGAGTAGCACTTGATGCACCGTGAAGTCTCCTTCATGATCTTCTTTAACCGGTCCTTGCCTTCGCCAAGTGCTTCAAAGTCGTGCTTGCGCCACTTGTCGCCAAGCTTCATCATTGCGCCCTCGACTTTGCCCCGGATCTCAAGACCCTTGGGGTTCGCTGCATCAGTTGCAAGGATACCGGATTTTACTGCACCGTTCACGAGGTTTGCACCCTTCTCGCTGCAGACTTCAACAAAGGTTGCCTTACCGGCCTTGTCGCCGATGACACCCCAGTTACCGCAGGCAAGGTCTGCCTGGCGGGGGATCTTCATCTTGCAGCGGCGGCAGTTGGACCTGCGGCCGTAGCCTGCTTCTTCGAGTTCGTCGATGGAGATACCCTTGTGTCCGCCTTCGTACTCGATGATGAACTGGCCCTTGTCGATCTCTTCCTTGTGGACCGTGTCCGGGTCAACCCCGAATTTATCGGTAATCATCTTGCGGGCGAGGATCGGGCTGACCGAGCCACCGCAGTTGACACCGATCATGATGATGTTGTCAAGGTTGATCTGCTTGCGCTTGGCAAGTTCATAGAACGCCATCGCGTCGCAACCCTTGACGGTGACACCGATCTTCTTGATCTTTGCACCGTCAAGGTATTTCTTGACAAGTTTTGGGAGCAGGAGCGTCCCGCAGTGGAGGGAACCGGCAGTCTGGGCCAGATCCTTGGCGTCAGTGATGAGTACCGGCTGGGCATCGTACAGGTCAGTGCCTTTCTTGATAGCAAGGACCGCATCAACTACCTTTGTTTCAAGTGCGTGTTTCCAGAGTGCGGTTACCGCACCACCGAGTTCTGCCTTCTTCTTGATATCTGCGTCGTTGGTCCATGCGTAGAGCATATCGCCTTTCTTTGCCATGTTACTTCGCCTCCGCGATCTTCTCTATCCGCACAGCACAGGCCTTGAACTCCGGAATACTTGCAACCGGGTCAAGTGCGTTGTTGGTCAGCATGTTCGCTGCACATTCCGCGTAGTGGAACGGGATGAAGACTACACCTTTCTTGATGTTGGGGGTGACCCGTGCACCGATCTTGATCTCTCCTCTGCGGGTGATGGCCTTGACCATTTCCTTGTCCTTGATACCGAGTGCCTTTGCATCCTCGGGGTTGATCTCGACCCAGCCGGTGGGTTCTTCGCGTTCGAGACTCTCGGAGCGGCGGGTCATGGTACCGGTGTGCCACTGCCAGATACAGCGCCCGGTGGTCAGGATCAGCGGGTAGTCCTTGTCCGGAACTTCTGCCGGGTATTTGAACTCGATCGGGGTGAAGATACCCAGTCCGTCCGGGTGGGTGAACTTCTCCTTGTGCAGGATGGGTGTTCCCGGGTGCTCGGCTGTCGGGCACGGCCAGTGCAGGGCTTCGGGTTTCTCGAGCCGTGCATAGTCCATGCCGCCATAGGACGGGGTGACCTTGGAGATCTCGGTAAATACTTCTTCTGCACTCTTGTACGGGAACTGTTTCTCGAATCCCATGTGCTTTGCCAGCTCGCAGAAGATCTGCCAGTCGGCCTTTGCCTCGCCGGGCGGGTCCTGGGCTTTTCTCCACTTCTGGACACGGCGCTCGGTGTTGGTCTGGGTGCCGTCCTTCTCGGCATAGCAGGCAGCGGGTAAAACAACGTTGGCAAACTGTGCCGTCTCGGTCATGAAGATATCCTGCACGACCATGAATTCGACATTCTTCATTGCCTTCTCCACGTGGTGGAGATCGGGGTCGGAGATCATCGGGTTCTCGCCCATGATATAGACGCACTTGACCTTGCCGGGCTCATCAGCAAGGATGTTGATCAGCTTGGTAACGGTCAGACCGACTTTACCTTCGGCAATCTCGCAGCCCCATGCATCCATCATCTTCTTGCGCATCTCGGGGACGATGACTGCCTGGTACCCGGAATACACGTTTGCGAGGGCTCCCATGTCGCAGGCGCCCTGCACGTTGTTCTGGCCACGCAGTGCACAGATACCGGTACCGGGTCTTCCGAGGTTGCCGGTGAGCATCTGGAGGTTGGCGATCGACTTGACATTGTCGACACCGGTCGTGTGCTGGGTGATACCCATCGAGTAGAGGATCGCGGACTGGCCGGATTTGCCAAACCACTCTGCCGCGGTGATGAGGTCCTTTGCGGGGATACCGCTGATCTTCGAGACGTTCTCCGGGCTATAGGCGTCCTTCATCACGATCTCTTTGACCTTCTCGAAATCCTTGGTCCGTTTCGCAATGAAGTCCTTGTTCTCCCAGCCGTTTTTCAGGATCTGCTGCATGAAGCAGTTGAGGATGGCAACATCGGTTCCGGAGTAGAACGGCAGGTACAGGTCTGCCTGCTTCCCCGTCGGGGTGAACCGCGGGTCGGCGTAGATGATCTTTGCACCCGTTCGTCTTTGCCTGCATGACGCGGCGACCGATCAGCGGGTGGGTCTCAAACGTGTTGCTGCCGATAATTAAGAAGACACTTGGATTCGGCAATATCTGCAATCGACTGGGTCATTGCACCGGACCCAAACGCACCGGCCAGACCGACGACCGTCGATGCATGGCAGAGACGGGCGCAGTGGTCGATGTTGGGGGTCTTTAAAACAGCCCGGGCAAACTTCTGCATCAGGTAGTTCTCTTCGTTGGAGACACGGGCAGATGCAAGGCATGCCATCTCTTCGCCCTTGTAGGACTTGAACTTGGATCAGCAATCAGCTTGTATGCTTCGTCCCAGCTCGCCTCGACAAACTTGCCATCCTTCTTGATGAGCGGTGTTGTCAGGCGGTCCGGGCTGTTGATAAATTCTGCAGCATAGTTGCCCTTGGGGCAGAGCTTGCCGTCGTTAACCGGGTTGCGGTGCCATGGTGCTACGCCAACAACCTTCTTGTCTTTGACAACAAGGTTGAAGCCGCAACCGGTCCCGCAATACGGACATGTGGTTGGTACGTATTTCATATCCATGTTCTAACCTCGAACAAAAAAAATTTGGTTTAACGATATTTAAACCTAGTGAATTTTGTGCCAAAAGTGATTAATAGCGGTGGGTTCACAATAATTATTCGAAATAATAAATGAAAAATCTCCCAATTAATAATTTAGAAATTAATTATAAGTTAGTTTATTGAATATCGGCAAGAGTGACAAATACGCGCACTATATGAAACGACTACGCATCTACCCCCTCCTTATAGATATCGTCCAGAGCGGTCTTCTGTCATGTGACGGTATAGTTTTTGACACCCGGGATACAATGTCCCGTCTGCGGGGGAAAACTTTCCGGATATGACACGAAGAAAAAACAGTTTGCTGTTATACAGGAAGACGATGAACCAACAGTCGGTGTATGTCTTTGTCAAGACGGTTTACCTGCCGTCAGTGCCATGCAATCTGTTTTGCCGATGAACCCGTTCTACCCGGATACGAGAATTGGTTCTCCAATCGTTGATCTCTGCCGAACACTCGGTGCAACAATGCCATTCAACCGCGTTGCGGTAAATCTGATGCACCTGGGAGTAGTTATTGACCGGGGTACCGTCCGGAATTATATGCAAAGGTCATTTCCGGACATTCCCACTACGGACCTTTTCGGGATACATCTGCCCGTTTCGATCATTTCACTTTCTGACCTCGCTACCCGGTACGGTGAGGGGAGTCGCATCCCAGGGACAGAAGTGCTCGCTGCCTGTGGTTTCCCATCCGCATACCGGGCAGCGCCGGATATCCGGTTTCCTCCGGAAAAAGGGAATGAGGGGAATGAAAAGGAAGACAAAGAAAAAAGGGAGGCCGAGCATCCAGCCCGCGACAGTAACCATAAGTGATCCAATCAGGAGAATAATGCCCAGTTGCCACGATTTCATCCAAAGTTCACCTTAAGACGATAAAAAATGACAGGGATTGTCGCACTATAACCCGACTTATGCATCCTTACCACCGGTTCTCCCGTAAAGCTATCTCACGGACCGCAAAAGCCGGCAGGGCATCGGAATGCGATCCCATGACACTGGTGAGATCAATTCCATCAAGTTCCGAAGCGAAAAGGGGGGCCCCGATACCTCCTGCAACAATCCTGGTGTGCACCGGATTGTGCAACCATGCGACTGTACCTGATCGCAGACAACGTTCCGCTGTTTTTCCCAGAACTGTTCGGCAATCTGGTACGCACCATCAGGTCCTATCTCGTCAAGATCCGCACAGACAACCCGGGCAAGCCGGCGAAGTGCTGCAAGGGTAGTTTTTTCTTTCTTATCCGGAGTATCACAACTATATTGTCCGGGAGTGATATGCCCAAGGACAAGATGGGCATCTGCACTGGTGGCAAAATACTCTGAACTGACCGGGGTAATTTCAGCATCAAGCACAACCGATTGCAGCAGGGTGGCAATATTTCCCCGGAGCATTCCGGTATAGACAAGATACCCTTTCTGGAGCCGCATGAGATCGGTGAGACCTTTAAGATGTCAAAACAGCCTAGCGGGATAATATCTGCCGTTGTGCTGCCGATATCGAGAAGCACTGCATCAGGATACGTCTCCCGCAGGTAATCTGCTGAAGCAAGCCAGTTTGCCGCAGCGAGTTGAGGCACTGCATGAGTATGGAACTGCCCGTCAGTACCGTAAAAACGGGCAGAAGGAAATGCATTCTTCACAGCATTCACAATAAAGGAGATTCCCTCCATCTTGTTCTCAAAACAGTCAGCAAGTTCACCGCTCATGACGACGGCTGCCGGATCATCGGGAGCAGTAACATACTGCTCAAGCAGGCTCGTGAGCGGTGCATCGTTCCCAGAGCGGGCAGTAATGGATGTGGACGCCATCATCATTGACGACTTTGAGATTTGCGCCTCCGACATCAATCCCAATCATATCGCGTGAAACCTTCCCCTGCGTGTCAAAACGGACACTTCCTGTCAGGTGCACCTGCTCCGGGCCTCCTCCTTTTGATGCCGCAACAAGAATATCGGCAATCTCTTCTTTCATGCAGGCTGCAATCCCGACAAGACTGGTGGTGATCCGCGGGTTCACATCCACAACATATACCTTATCGGCAACGACAACATCAACACCACAATATCCCTGGCACCCGAGCACCTCAATGGTCTTTTTTGCCACCTCAATAATTTCTGCTTCCCGTGCAGGATGGACCGGTGTCTCACCACCACGATAGTGAATCGCCCCGTCACTTCCTGTTTCAATGAACTGCCGGTTTACCGCGAGGACCAGCGGGGGTTTGCCGGTAAAATACAGGCATGCATCACCGATTACCCGGCTTGCAACAATGCTCACCGAAAAATGTTCGCCTTCAATATACTGTTGTGCAAATTCCCCTTCCCCGGTACAGGCCATCTGATATTCTTACACCCTGCGCGCCACAGCCTTTGACCGGTTTGATCACCCGCTTTCCTGCGGATGCTTCCGCAGGTACCGGCACATTGCATGCGAACGCAGGATCTTTTCTGTCTGCACCTTGTTGGCACAGAGAGCAACCGTCATGAAACCGCACCCGAGATTATGCGTGTGCTGCTCAAGGATCTGCGTGTATCGCGCAAGCAGGTGGTCCGGTGCAATCACAAGTCCCATATCACAGGCAGGGGCAAGGCGTTCAATCTCTGCACCAAAATCCCCGTTCACCGGGCACCACGACTTCGTATCCGCAGCGCTCAAAACTCTGTTTCAGCACCGCTGAGCATTGCAGCACCTTCTGGAGCAAGGGAAGGATCATGAGCTGATGCATATTCTGCGAGCAGGACTTTCATCCTTCTTCTCTTATGCGCTGAAAGAAAATTACCCTATCCGATCGGTGAACTATTTGAGGGGCGGGATTCATACGTGAATGCACATGAAACCCTCGATCCTGCTGACCAATGATGATGGCGTGAGTTCAGTCGGGCTCTGGGCTGCGTATGAAGCTCTTAGCACCGATTGCCGATGTAACCGTTGTTGCACCGGCAACCCAGCAGAGTGCTGTTGGCAGGTCGATTTCGATCTTTGAACCCCTGCGGGCAAGCCAGATCATGATGAACGGTATTCCGGCCTGGTCAGTTGCCGGTAAACCCACCGATGCAGTTATTATCGGCCTCTATGCACTCAAACTCAACCCGGACCTGATTGTCAGCGGGATCAATATCGGGGAGAACCTCTCCTTTGAATCGATCATGACCTCCGGCACGGTAGGTGCTGCACTTGAAGGTTCCAACCAGGGCACAAAAGGTATCGCGTTCTCACTTCAGGTCGAGGACCAGGGAGATAAATTTGATGATCCCCGTCATCATGGACAGAACTTTGATGCTGCAAAAAAAGTTGTCCGGGATGTTGTCTCCCGCATACTTGACCGCAGATTCTGTCCCCACGCAGATGTAATCAATGTCAATATTCCCTCGGTAGTAAAAGGGGGCTATGAGATCACCCGACTGGCCAAGAAATTGTTCCAGACCGGAGTTGAAAAACGACTTGACCCGCGGGGACGACCGTATTTCTGGATCAATGGTCCGCTTCTTGAGGATGCAGAGGAAGGGACGGATGTGCATGCAATCCGGAAGGGAAATGTCTCAATTACGCCCATCACTCTCGACTGTACGGCCTATGAGGCAGAAAAAGAAGCACGGGATGTTTTTTTTCCATAAGTATTTTTTGCCCCTGAAGAATTCATTCCGGAGATAATCCGGCCATTCACCGTAACAAATGCTGATACTATCCCGCGAACCCGGGTCAGTTTTTATGCCGGACAATTGTGGCAGATTTTTATTTTATGAGAAGCATCCGGCCTATTATCACCAGTATTAATTATTAAAAACCGAAATCTATCTCTAATATGGACGATTCAGCAGAGGCACTCACCGCAGCGAAACGTGCAGCAGGATACCTGGCTGCAGACATGGTAAAAGACGGGATGGTCCTGGGTCTTGGAACCGGATCCACGGTGTATTTTGCACTTGAACATTTATCCTGCAGGATTCAGGAAGGTTTGAAGATTTCCGGTGTCCCGACCTCCTTCCAGACCGCACGACGGGCCCGGGAATATGGTATCCCTCTGACTACCCTGGACGAGGACCCCGTGCTGGATCTTGCAATCGATGGTGCAGACCAGGTTGACTCAAACCTTCGCCTCATCAAAGGAAGGGGTGCCGCGTTGACACGGGAGAAATGCGTTGCGGCTGCGGCGCTTCGTTTTCTCATTATTATCGACGAGCAGAAGTTCGTCCCCTGCCTTTTTGCACCTGTTCCTGTGGAAATAATTCCATTTGCCATCAGACCGGTTATGACTCATCTCGAAAATCTGGGTTGCCGGGCGATACTGCGCGAAGGGATTAAAAAAGACGGGCCGGTCATTACGGACAATGGCAATTTTGTTGTTGACTGCAGTTTCACCGGAATCCGCAACCCCGATGACCTGGAAAAATCCATAAAAATGATACCCGGTGTGGTTGACAGTGGATTGTTCTGCGGTTTTACCGGTAAGACAACCGTAATTGTCGGAAATCAAAAAAAGTGTAGATTGATTACTTCAGCGGATGTAATCACGTAACTTCTGAACAAGGGCGAGCTGGGTAGTCGCTTCCTTCTTCTTTTCTTTTTCTATACTGTCCATGATCTCGTGGATGGGTTTGGCCAGCACGTAAATCTTAACCGGGCGTCCTTTACTCTCTGCTTTGCTCTCGCGGCTGGAGATCCAGCTCTGTTCTATCAGGTACCGCATCGCGATACTGACCTCAGGCTGACGGAGATCTGTTCCCCTCTCAATCGCACGTGAGGTTGCTTCGGGAGTGTTTGCCAGAAATACCAGTACTTTAGCAACATTTCTCTTGGTGCCGATCTCAATCAGGAGATTGGCAAATTCCTCTTCCTTTTCAGTAAAATACATAACACTTTCTGTTCTCATGGATCACGTCCGATATATCTCTGATAATTTACCTAAATAATTATCTATCTGTTGTTATATATGTCATCGTATTGTTTGGCAATTGACAAAGAATATATATATTACCTTTAAAAAATGCCGTTAAATAAATAATATTATTAAAATATCAGACGCGTTCCCGGGTAATTTCTGACCGAAAAAAAGAGTTTCAGATCAACCCAAGACTGCGGAGATCGGACAGAATTTTAACAACCGCTTTTTTTGCGTCCTCAGGTTCCTTGCCCCCGGTAATAATCAGTTTACCGGATCCAAAGAGGAGTACAACAACTTTTGGGGTGTCAAGACGGTAAACAAGTCCGGGGAACTGTTCAGGCTCATATTCAATTTTATCCAGATTAAAACCAACGGCAATCTTATTTAAGTTGATCGGGGTTGCCAGGTCAGCAGAAGTGACAATATTCTGGATCTTGTACTCGAGTTTTTTGGGAATTTCGATACCAAGTTTGCGCAGGAGTGAGCCAAGAATATCAAGACCTTTGCTTAAACTGTCGATACTCTTTGCACCGGTAAGAACAACTTTTCCCGAACCAAAAACGAGCGCGGCGATCTTGGGGTCCTGCATGCGAAGTACGACACCGGGAAATCTCTTCTTGTTATATTCGGCACCGGGTATCTTGGACGCGATCTCGGGTAGATCCAGATAATCGGTCACCTTTGCGGAGGCAACGATGTTTTCAATTTTGAGGGAGTCCTCTGGTCTGACCTTCATATTTATAAATGTCACAAAACAGTATTTAAAAAGGTTGGTTAGGTTTTCATGTGCACCACATTTTGCATTCAGTTGACAGAACTTATATGCCTGGCACCCGTGCGATGAACCGTTGCCCCGCCAGTGTTTATTATCGCTCTTTCTACTATGTATTGGTATGACAATTGAAAAGCAGTTTTGCCAAAAATGCAATCATTCCTGGTATCCTAACCGTGAAACAAAACCGAATGTGTGCCCGCGATGCAAATCCTGCAAATGGGAAAAAACTGTGGAGATGAATATGCAATGAGGGATGCCATTGACGCGTTATTGTACGGCGGAGATGAAATAAGCGGCGCCACAATTAATGGCCTGGAAAAATACCTGGATTTCATAAAATAAACCACTGACTATTACCGGATAAAAAATTGATCCATATGAGTTGAGTATACTTATTATTGGTTCTTTTATACCGTAAAAAAAAGAGCTTTGGAGGGCGTTTAAGGTGGATGTTGGAAGACCCTGACAATCTTGAATGGGAGAAAGGCTATCCAGGACCTTCCTGCACTATCCAAATCCTGATATAATTAATATGTTTTCGCCAAAAAACAAATTTTGATACAAATTTTGAAAGTAAACTATTTTTTTTTAAAGAATAAAGCATTTTCACGGCAGAAGTTGCAAAATAAAACACATAATAAATCCCAACGTATTGCGAATTCGGGGGTATACTTCGATATCCATCATGAAGTAATACTTCCCGATATGGAGCTGATTTTCTCTCTCATTTGTCTCTCGTGTGTAAAAGAACAATCCTCTGCCAGATCTTTGCATTTAACTTAAGCCAATGATATGCGTTCCATTTCATCTGGTCCTGCCTTTCGAATGGACGATTCTTTTCAGGATCTTTGAATATTAACGATTCCATATCGTAAACTCCCATTTTGTCATATCAATAAGGAGGGATTGTGCAATCCGATTCCAGTATTCAAATATAAAAATGGTTAATATTTCCCTTAAAAATCAGATTTTGAAATAAATTTTGAAACGATACGTACGATTTTATCTCTCTCCCGAAAATATCAGATCCTTATTTTTTGGAAACTCATGGACAAATCCGGCACGTTTCAAATCTGGACGGGAACAGGATTATGAAAAGTCTGATCGTTGAATACACAATTATCAAACAAAAAGCGAGAATAAATGCATAATCCAATGTTTTCTCTGTGCAAGGTTGGCAATAGAATATCGATAATAAAAGATACCAAATCATCGCGATTGAAACAATGATGCAAAGTAGGTATGCCGTAGCCTCGGAAAAACGCAAGGCAGAATTATCTGAGATAGTGTTGTTTTCATCGCGATGGTTGTTATGTGCTTTGCATCCTCCTCCACGAGAAATAAAGATAAGTGCGACCATATCTGTAAAGCAGGATAAAAATAAATAGACCCCCAAATAATTACAGATTGGTGTAAAAGATGCCATCGTTTGTATGTTTTGCTAAGAACTGTGGGTTTCAGACCTCTGCTCCCACCGAAGCTGAACTGATGACTAAAATTGCAGAACACGCAAAAACTGCTCATAAAATGGATCCAATCCCCCCAGATATCATGGTGAAGGTTAAAGCCGCTATTAAAAAGTAAAAATTCCATCCAGGGAACGAGAATAGTCGGGTAGAACAAAGCGGGATCTATTGGAAGATCTGGCATCTTCGGATACAGTTCAAATTCACACCATCCTTGGATTTTTACCTTTTTAGATAAAAGTTGGAAAAGAAATCATGGAATCACCCTTGTGCATGAAGTAAAATTCCATTCAGAATATCTAAAAAGACCCCGTGGACCACAATACGGCACTAACACCCTGCCTTAAGGATAAATGCGGGTTATGGAGAGCTGGGGAGTGTATACAAATCCGGAAAATAAAGGAAATTAGCGGGGTGGTTTAAATTTAAATTAACGCATCAAGTCCCCAGCAAGTTAAGAAAGCTGCTATTACAAGTCCTTCATTGGACAAAGAGAAAAATTTTGCAAATGACAATACTATCACAATCACTCCAACGATTACTGCCAATATACGTGCCAATTTTTGTGCATTTTGTGCCATATTTGTTCTCCTTTATGTATCGTAACGATACAACAACCAGCTCACCGTTCTTCTTTTTATTCTCTTTCCTCAATTACAAAAATTATAATAAAAAACCTGTTGCAAGGATTTCGTTACAAAAAGAACGTGGTTACAGCAATTATAACAAAGATATGGTGTAAACTTGTAATTTCTATCGAATACCTCCCTATTCGCGTTCTGTTGGCAGATAATCAGTGAAGTGTCCCTAATTTTCACTCCTTATCTTTTCCAGAATCCGATACTTGTTCATTTCTGCTTCAATATGCGATGGTTGTATGCTGAGAACTTTTTCAAATTTTGATAGCGCTTCCCACATACGCCCAAGATTTTCATAACAGTGTCCCATTTCACAGATGGCTGTTGTAAATCCCGGGGCAATTGTTACCGCATTACTCAGGAATTTGAGCGCTTGTTCATGGTTTCCTTTACCTGACATTTCTAATGCCTTCCGGTAGAGTGTTATTGCCTCTAACGGGACGTGGTTTAAGGAACTCATTTTTCAATCCTCCTTACAGATCCTTCTCTATTGAATGCAACAAATACAATATATATCTAATTTTATAATTATATCGGTTAATATCAAATCAAAGCGTTATAGCGCGAGGAGATGGAAAACATATACTGAACATTATAATCGCGTTCTGTTGGCAGATCTTACATGGTTCCTGTAGGGGATTCAATGCGGCTGAACGTCTTTTTTGAACAGTCCGCAATCGATACACAGCCAGCCACATGGTACCAAAGCAGAGTTTTCCCTTTTGTACACGCGCTGCATTTTGGCGTCGCATTCTGGATGTCTGGTGTCTGGTATAAAAGATGTATACAACTTTGGAATGTATAAAGACAATCGGACAAAGAATATTGGATATTAAAAAAAGCGCAGTTATCCAAGTAGGATTACAGATCAGTCATATTGTCTCCAGGTGTGTTCACACTTGGTGCACCGGAAGAACCGCACCTCGCTCTCATCAGCAGCCCGGAGCTGACGGAGCCACCAGATAGCAAGGTTGTTTGAGCATTTGGGACACTTTATCTGGATTGTGGGCATGGTTTTCATTTTTTCCTCTTCGTCATCGACAATCCAGATCTCCCTCTCCTTGCCGATGTGCTCGTGTTTCATATTGTCAGCTTCTTCAATTTTCCTTATATAACCACATTTCCGGCATTTCAGCTGACCCCCGGAAGATATTAACAGACTTTTACACTCAGGACAAAACATGGGTAAAGCATGTGCAAGCATAGGAGATTAACCCTCTTGTCGGGGATAACCTCCGTTCTGAAGCGTTTATGATCTGGACGGGTACCCGTTTATGGCACATGCTGAACAATACCGCCATTCCCCGTGCTCCTTCAGAATCCTTTTTTTGGTATCGGGTGGATATGTCTATAATGATCGAGTATCTGGTACTGATCTCCTGTATTGGATTTCTTGCGTTCCTGATCCCCGGTCGCCATCAGAAATACGCAGCTATCATCGGGTGGACGTTCATTGTCCTGTTCCTTTTTGCAGAACTGCCCTACTATTTCTCATTAAATAATTTCCTGTATCCCATCATGGCTGCCCTGTCGTTGCCATTCCTGATCATCACTTCACAATATCTCATGGTAAAAGACGAACGGGTAATGCACCTGTCACGTGCCGCAGCTGTTGCATTCCTCATCTATGCACCATTTGAATATATTCCCGTGCTGGGTGACTGGCTCATTGGAATTGTTGTTGGACAGGTTGTCTGGATGCTCGATGCACTCAATTACACGGTAAGTCTTTCAGACTGGAATATCATTTCAAGAAATACCTTCCGGGTAGAGATTATCCTTGCCTGCACGGGTATCCAGAGTATCGCGATAATGTTAGGGGTTGCTGCCGCAGTACCAACGACATACCGCCAGAAAATCTATGCATTTGCCATCATTGCACCTACTATTTATATCCTGAACCTTTTCAGGAATGTTTTTGTAATTATCGCTTATACGCAACAATGGTTTCCTTATTTTTCAGAGATTGCCAGCAACGGGGAATTCGGGTACGAGAGTTTTTTCTGGGCACACAATGTAATAGCTGAGTTTCTTGCCCTCATATGCCTGATTATTATTGCCTACGGTCTTTTTACCATCATTCCCAACCTGGGAAAATTTGCAGACGCACTCTACCAGCTCTATTACGGTGAGATCAGGAAAGCGTTCGGTAAAGATAGATAATTCTTTGAAAAGCAGACAGGTTTGTACATACCGCAATAATGATCACGGCAGTTCCGATAAACCCGGAAATGCCCCCGAGGATAAGGAAAAGAAACGTTTCAGGCCTGCCGAAAAATCCTACGCCTTCAAGGGGATCATCTATTTTGCCTTCAACTTTACCGTGGTAGCCGATTTCTGCATAGACCACCGGTTTTATGAATGTATTCATCAGTGATCCGATAATCGCCAGTGCCACGATTGCAAAATCCGTGAATGGTGGTACTGCGATATACTGACTTACAATGGATATGCCGGAAAGTCCGATACCCAGCAACACGAACCCATCAACGTATTTATCGACGATCCAGTCAAAAACAGCCCCAAAATTTGAGTGCGAATCGGTTTTCCGTGCCACACTTCCATCGACGAGATCAAAAACCGCGGAAAGAAGGAGGGCAAGAGTGCCCCAGATAAACTGCTGCCGGAAGAACAAATACGCACAGACAATGCCGGCGATGAGAGCGAGCATCGAAATCTGGTTGGGGGTGATTCTGAGCCTCACAAAAATATCTGCAACCGGCTCAAGATACCGGATAAATCTTGGGCGGAGTGCAGTAATATTCATACCTAATTTCATGCACAGGTAAGCCATTAATATTTATTGTTTTACGTCAGCCGACTCCTGATTTTCCCATTCAACATCTGCCATATTCGGACATTTATCCGGAAGAGCCGGTATTGTTGCCATCGTCAGCTTCTTTAAATCCCCCACCCAATCTAACCGTAACTTAGGAGTTGCAATGACTAAAACGATGGACCGTCCCCATGTGCTGATGATGTCGGAGATCACCGCGGACGGAAAACTCACGCTTAAGAAAGGAGCGTCTTCCAAAATTCTTATGAAATATATGTCCCATGAAACCGAGATCCTGCTTCATTCGACAAGGGCAGAATATGATGCGATCATGGTCGGTGCAAACACGATCCGCATCGATAACTCCTTTCTGACGGTACAGACTTGTCCCCGGTAAAAGCCCGTTGCGGGTTATACCGTGCAGCATGGCTGACCTTCCGCTCGATGCGAATGTGCTGGGAACTGATGCCCCGACCGCTATTGCCGTCTGCGAGGCGGCCCCGGTGGAGAGGATTGACGCAATCAGGCAGAAAGGGGCCCATATTATCGTTGCCGGAAAAAATCATGTCGATCTTCCCCTTCTCTTATCCATACTTAAGGAAAAGTTCGGGATACGTAAACTGATGATTGAGGGAGGACCCACCCTGAACTGGCACATGCTTCACGATAAACTCGTGGATGAGATCCGTCTTATTCACCTGCCCTTTATTGTCGGGGGTGCCGACACACCTTCGCTGGTCGGAGGAATGCACATAAATTCTGAAGAGGAAATGATCCGTCTGAACCTCAAGAAATATTATATGTGCGGAACCAATCTCGTGTCAGAATTCGATATCCTCTATCCCGGGGCATAGCCATGAATGGTATGACTCTACCTCCGGCAGGAGACCACCAGCCGGCTCATCCCGGAAAAAAATGGTTTTTTATCATCATATTCGGGGTAATTTTTATAGTTGGTTTATTCATCGCGTTATATTACCTCTCCGGCGATGAACAGGCGGGAGTCACCGTCATCCGGATGGAAGGAACCATGGTTACCGGGCAGGTTTCCGATACCGATACCATCGGCAGTGAAGTAGTGGGAAACGAGCTCCGTGACGCCGCAGATGACCCCATGGTTGAAGCAATTGTTCTCCGGGTAAACAGCCCCGGTGGAACTCCTGCTGCAGCACAGGAAATTATCCGCGACCTGGATTATGCAAAGTCAAAAAAACCTGTTGTCGTATCCATGGGGGACATAGGAACTTCAGCAGCATATTACGTCAGCGCCCATGCAGACAGGATCTATGCAAACCCGGACACGTTCACGGCTGGTATCGGGGTTATCTGGAAATTTTCAGATATCAGCCGCTGGATGGAAAAGGAAGGATATAATATCAGTGTGGTTAAATCGGGAACGAAAAAAGACATGGGAACAACATCCCGCCCGATTACCGATGAAGAGCAAATCTATGCCCAGCAGATCGTGAACGAAAGTTTTGAAAATTTCATCGGCGATGTCATTTCCCAGCGACCTATCGCACGATCCGACATCGAAGATGGCAGGGTTATTCGCGGGAGCGATGCCATGAGGTTGCATATCGTTGATGAGATCGGAAACCTCAATGATGCAATTAACGGAGCAAAAAAGATTGCACAATCCCGGGCTTAAATCATCCTTACCGGGTCTGCTTTCATATATTCACGGCAGACGGTAGTTGCGTAATGCCCGGGGGGTAATGAAAATTTCAGCCACACATCATGGTCATCCAGCCGTGATTCAATCTCCGTTTTTAAAACAATCGGGCGCCAGGCACCATCGAATTTTGTGTGAACAAACCCTGAAGCCGATTTGAAATCTTCTGCAGTAATTCCATATTTTTCGAGAAGTGCCCTTATCGCGCGTTCTCCGTCACTTTTCGGCTCAAATTGTTCTTTGCCCGGGCATGAACAGGGCAATCGTGCACCTCCCGCGACGGATATGAATGGATACGGCATTACTGTTGGTCGAAGTCACGGTATCGGTGCGCCCGTTGGAAAAAATGAGACGGTCACCCGGGAGAGGATCGGTCAGCGTGTATCCATCATCCAGCCGTTGGCTCAGGGCACTGTTAAACAGGAAGGACTGGAATGCTGAGACAAACATGGACAGGAGTTTGGGGGGAAGTTCCAGCAGTGCCCCCTGGTAATCGTCCGGATGCTTATGGAGATAATGAAGCATCGCCCGCTCATAGCTCATCTGAACGGGCAGATCATGGAGTGCTGCCGGAATATCCCGGTTTTTTAAAAATGCCGTACGGATGGAGCGGACATTTTCCGGCTCACCGGGAAATTCCTTACCGACATAGGTCATGACGGCCTGTTCAAAATCGCGTTTCAGGATCCATTCTCCCACAAGATGCGTTACCGGACGGGTTGCACCGAAACGCTGGATCCCGAAATAGTTGGGAATGCCCTGTGATACCGTTTCAGTTATTGAACGGACCCGGGTTTCAAGATCGGCAGGGTCGGGATCCCGCAGGGTAATTTCAAACCGGTTGCCCTGAAGATCTCCAAGCGAGAGTGCTTCATTGACCTGCCCCACCGGTTCAAGGGTAATATCTTTCAACCTGATCCCGGCAACCTGTTCTGCGGTAACATTATAAAGAGAAATCCTCTGGCGGGTTATGGCATTGCGGTCCTTGGTGCCTGCCCACCCGATACGGCGGTGACTGATACCGAGGCGTTTTGCTATTTCCTTTATCGCGTGCTGGAGTTCCCAGTTTGTTTTTGTGAGCGTGCATATGAGATAGGGGCCCCCGGAACCGCCTTTGTCCGTCAGGGGGACCTCGTCTACGATAAAATCCGAGGGGTACGTCCGGAGTTTTCCCCCGATTCCTGCGGAATCGCTGGCATAATATTTCATGCCGAGCAGGAGTTCGAGGGCAAAGGTGCTCTCTTTCATAGCAGGGTAAGGTTACCGGTGATCTTATCGAGATCTTCAGTCCGGGCAGGACCCAGACCAAGGGCAGTGATTGTCCCCGGGGGAATTTCTGTCATTCCGGCATCCTGTATCAGCGATGAAGAGATACCAGAACGTTCTGCGATTACCTTGAGTTCATAGAGTGTCCGCTCGTCATTGGCTTTGAGGACTACTTTCTTTTGCCCTTCAGAAAGCCATGCTTTCTGGAGGACCTTGTCAGCAGTATTGTATGCCCCGATGGATGCGTGCGCTGCCTGTGCACACCGCTTACCGCAACTCATTTTTACATCATTGCGGATAATAAGGCATTGCTTATAACGGAAATCAGGCTCATTTTTAGGCATGTTCTTATTGTCAGGTAATTTAGACATCCTGAAATCTCTTTAGTCTGGTGTCCGATTAACCTTTGGTAAGTTGAAACAGTATACTGTTCCAGGAGGTCGTTTTCGAGACGATAACTGAAATGGCATGGAGTTATGCGCCCAAATGGCATCTCAGGATTGCAGAAAACAAATGCGGGAGCTGTGTAACAATACCCTTGATATAATTTATCTGCCATAAAGAGCTTGACTCAAAATATGTAGTGTGAAGGGAGAACTACATGGAAGACCAGGTTCAGGCACAGGATCAGGCAATCATAAAAGTAGAAAATCTTGAACATTCCTACGGTGAATTCAAGGCAGTCGATGGGATCAGTTTCACCGTTAAAAAAGGTGAGATTTTCTCATTTCTCGGGCCAAATGGCGCCGGAAAGAGTACTGCGATCAATGTACTGATCACCCTGCTCGCAAAACAAAAAGGAAATGCATATGTTGCCGGGTATGATGTGACAAAGGATCCGCAGAAAGTCCGTGAATCGATTGGTGTGGTATTCCAGGATATCACCCTCGATCGGGATATGACGGTCTGGGAAATCCTCGAGTTTCATGGCCGGCTCTATAATATGCCCCGTGAAGAGCGAGAAAAAAGGATCAATGAACTCCTGTTGCTGGTCCAGCTCGAACACCAAACGGGACGAGCGTACAAAAAACTTAAGCGGGGGTATGAAACGCCGGCTCGAAATCGCCCGTGGGCTGATGACACGCCCAAAAGTACTCTTTCTGGATGAACCTACCATCGGACTTGACCCCCAGACCCGCATGAGGATGTGGGAATATATCAAAGGAGTAAATAATGAAGGGACAACCATCTTCCTCACTACCCATTACATGGATGAAGCGGATCAGCTCTCTGACAGGATCAGTATTATCGATCAGGGCAAAATTATCATCTCGGGCACATCATGGGAACTCAAGAACACGCTCGGTCAGGACCTCATCTATCTGGAGACAAGTGATAACGTTACCGCAATTCGTCTCTTAAAAGATCTCCCCAGTGTTCGCGATGTGAAAACCAAAACAAAAGGATTCGTTCTTATGGTTAATGAGGATGGCACAAAAGTATTGCCGGTCGTAATCGACACGCTCCGCAATGCAGGGATCGACAGCACGACAATCAACTTAAAAAAGCCATCCATGGATGATGTATTTGTCTTCTATACCGGAAAAGAACTCCGGGATGAACCGACCGGGAAATCCTCCTTTTTACTGAAGCGTCCGGGAGGGCGATAATATGCCGATGGGATTTACCACGATATACTGGCGGGATATGATCCGGTTCGTCAGGTTCAAGACGCTCCTGGTATCTTCACTCCTCCAGCCGTGCACTCTGGCTGGCCTTTTTTGGCATCGCAATGTCCAGCAGTTTTGACAAACTTATGGAAGGGATACCGGTACCTCCGGGTATGCATGTCATCGGGTACCTGACGTTTATGGGGGCAGGTATTATCGCTATGACTACCTTGTTCACCAGTCTTTTTGGCGGCATTGTTATCCTTTTTGACAAGAACTGGGGACTGATGCGTGAGATTCTTGCAAGCCCGATGAACAGGAACCATATTATCGTTGGCATCGGATTATCAGGAGTCACGAAATCATTCATCCAGGCAATCATCATAATGGTCTTTGGCATCCTGATCGGTGCTGCGTTCTTTGCCGGCTTTTCTGCAGTCGAAGTTGTCATTGGCATAATCGGTATCCTGGCATTTGTCGGTATGTTTGCACTCGGATTCCTGTTCCTCTCTGCAGCAATTGCCATTTCAATGGAAAGTCCGGAAGGTCTGCAGGGGGTAACGACATTGCTCACAATGCCGATATTTTTTGCCAGCAACGCCCTCTACCCGACCGATACGTTCCCGGAGTTTCTCAAGATTCTTTCGGTGTATAACCCGATGACGCTGCTCATCACCGGTATCCGGTATTTTGCAATCGGCCCGGATTTTATTGCTCTTGGGAAACATTACCAGTACACGCAGTCGGATATACTCGTTGCATATCTCGGCCTTATGCTGTTTACCGGGCTGATGTTTGTGCTTGCCTGGTGGCGGTTTAGTAAAGCGGTTGTTACGTAGAGAAATCATGTTTTTTTAGTATTGTCACATGCCTGTGACTGATTTTATCAATGAAATTACCCAGTTAAAAGAGCCTCGCAATCCCCTGCTCAAAGAAGTGATCAGAGATGGCCGGATAACCGCAGCGCTCCATAGACTGCAAGCATTGCAGTAGTCATCATAATTGCCCTGATATTCACGGCATCAACAAATCTCTTTCGGTATCCTGGTTCCTTCATTGCCTTTACAACCGGCCATACCAGGAAAATACCCAGCGGTACGAATGGCAGGATCCAGAAAAAACCTGGCATGATACCGGCAAAAATGCCGATAATTACAAAAGCCACGCACATAAGTGCAATCATCAGACAAAAAGCCAGCCGTTCTCCCACGATTACCACGGTGTTTTTTCTCTCGAACCGGTCTTTTTCCAGATCACGGATCTCATTTGCCAGTTCACCAACAGCACCAAATATCCCAAGCAGGATAAAAAATACCGTACCAGTCAGGTCAGGGGAATGATAGAGCAGGTAACCAAGCAGCCCGTATAATGCGGGAAACAGGGCATGATACACCAAATCGAGCCCGGCGACGATTCTTCGCTTCTATGAAAAATGAGTAGGTGACAAAGACGAATAACACCGCACATTCCGGTATAAGGAGATCTTCGGGTAACAACACCATACAAAGGAGCGAACAGAAAAGAAGCAGGCCGCTTACACAATATGCCATTCTGCAACTCATGGAACCATCGGCAAGCGGGTTCCGGGGCTTTTCCGACCGTGCATCCAGCACCCGGTCAGAGATATCGTTGATAACAAAACCGAAGGCTGATGATACCGCAATAAAGATGACAAGAACTGCCAGGGAATTACCCGGAGGTGCCCACGCAAGCAGCGCACCAAATACTCCGGCAAAAATAAAGAGGATTCCATAGGCTTCAAAGCGGATAAGTCTTCGTAACGGGCGATAGATAAAAATCCTCTCCTTAAAATCCTGTGCGGTACTGGTATAGAGAACGCAGGAAAAGAATTTATTGATTATGGGCTCTGGAGAAATGTTCAAAAAAACTCAAACGTTCATGGGGGTTTCACCCCCGCCACCTGGCTCTCCCCCCCCAATGCGATAACCCCCGAGAAGGTAATAACAACACTATCGCATTGCTCAGGGGAGATCCTGGGGAGACAGGCACTGTCCTCTCTTTCAAAGCGTTTGTCCTTTTTTATTTTATGCTGTAATATCAGGAATTTTACAGAGCCTGATTCTGAAAAATTTTTATCAAGAGATTTCTTTTTTTGATGGTGGTTCGAATCATTCAATACATAGGCAGGAGAACACTTACGATATAAACCGGAGATAAAGATGGCGCATGTACTGGTCTCGCCTCTGAACTGGGGCCTGGGTCATGCGACCCGTGATATTCCCATTATTAAAAAACTGCTTGATCAGCACCATGAGGTTACTATTGCTTCCTGCGGAAATGCGCAGGCTGTTTTAGAGAAAGAATTTCCGGATTGCAGGAGTATTACCTTTCCAGATTATCCTGTTCCGTACAGCTCGGGACGATTTTTTCTTCCCAGATTTGTCGCGTTTTTCCCGCTCATGCTCAAGGCAATTTCCGATGAACGGAGAAACCTGAATGCCATCCTGGCAAAAAACACGTATGACCTTATCATCAGCGATAACCGGCTGGGGGTATATTCTTCAGACGTTCCTTCGGTCTTTATCACCCACCAGCTCCACTACCACCTCCCGATGATCTTCTGGCCGGTCGAGCTCCTCGCAGTTGCCATGAACGGGTACCTCCATAGCAAATACGAGCGGATCATTGTGCCGGACAATCCTCCCGGTCCGACAGCACTTCCCGGAAAACTTTCCCGGCCCGGGTCTGAAGAAACACAAAAAAGGGCATTTTTTTCCGGTATCCTGACAAGCACCAGACGACTGGATATCCGGCAGGATCTTGATTATCTTGTCATGATTTCCGGTCCTGAACCCCAGAGAACGCGTCTTGAAGAAATCCTTGTGGACCAGGTCCGTAAGACAGAAGGATCCAGCGTTATCCTGCTTGGCAGTCCGAGGAATATGCATAATCAGGTACAGTCAGAAAATTGCCAGGTCATGGCATATGCCTCGACCGAAGAAAAAGAACGGCTTATGAACCGTGCAAAATGTATCATCTGTCGTTCAGGATACACGTCAATAATGGAAATTGCTGAACTTGAAAAGAAGCATGCCCTTTTTATCCCGACACCGGGACAGACTGAACAGGAATACCTGTCATGGTATTATGAAAAAAAGGGCTGGTTCCATTCCAGGAGCCAGTACCATCTCAACCTTCCTGAAGATATCCGGGTTGCACATGATCCCCGGTATACCGGATTTCCCAGAGCAGGTCGTACCCGAGAAAATGTTGACAATCTCTATGATCAGGTATTTGCACCCTACCTTGAATGATACCATGTCGAGTGAAAACAAAACTTAAACCATTTACCGGCGAAATGGTAATATGACGATGGATAATCTGGTTCTGTGTGGAGCTGCCGGCATTTTTTTGCTTTTTTTGGCAGCGGTTATCCTTCTTTTCGGGATATATTCAGTTGCAGTCCTGATGTATACAGCATTCGTATCCGGATCGTATGATGTGCTTTTATTTATCACAGGACTGATTCTTATCGCTACAGCATTCTACATGGCAACCGGGTTCTGGCTGCATAGAACAGACAGGATCTGACTGGTTTTTCTCAATAACCTTTGAAAGATCTTCCGGTATATCCGGTTTTATACTGACCTGGAAGGATAACCATCAGCCAAAAAAGAGTAAATCTCGGCTCTGTAGAAACGGGCATGAACAGAGTGTTCGCACCCAAACCATGAAAATCGTACAATATACGAAGGGCCCCGCCTCAGGGCCTCTCCGAGACACGGCGGGACAGGAAGGTTAATGGTATTTTTCAGTTGCTGATCCGCCGCGGGGGCGTCCCTCCGGGGGCGGCGGCATTCATCGTAACTGATCGATAGAAGATGATCAATCCCAAAATCGCATCTGATAATCTTGATTTTCATGGGAAATGTTCAAAAAACTCGAACGTTCATGGGGGTTTCACCCCCGCCACCTGGCTCCCCCCAATGCGATAACCCCCGTGAAGGTAATAACAGCACTATCACATTGCGCAGGGGCGGTCTTGAGGTGACAGGCACTGTCCCCTCCTTCAAAGCATGTGTCCTTTTTATTTTGTGCTAGAATAAAAGGAATTCTACAGTGTCTAAATCTCTCTGATTTTTACCGTGGGGTAACGGATTACGGGTATAAAAAGACCCTCGGAAAATCCAGTTTAATCATTTTATGCAGGTTATCTGGACCGTGCGTTGTTGAAATCTGCGAAACAGAAAATTTGGTATCATACCAAACTTTTTTGAACACGGATGCTCCATACTGGATGCTATGGATACAACAGACGGGCTTGAACTCTCGGCAAAAAAGGTGGAGTATCTCAAGTATCTCTTTGGACAGGAATATTTTGTGAAGACAAACAATCTTGCCTCAAAGTTCGGGGTCGACCCGTCAACCATTACAAAAACTATCAGCGAACTCGCCGATGCCGGGTATATTACCCATACACCCTACCATGGAGTCAGCCTTTCAGAAAAGGGAATGCGGCACGCGGAATTTTGCATAAAACGACACCGTATACTTGCGCTCATGCTGACCCATTACGGGCTCTCCCATGAACTGGCATGCAGCGAAGTCTCACGCTTTGAAGGTCTTGTATCCCGCGATGCCATCGACCGTATCTGTCATGCAATGGGTCACCCCCGCCAGGGTGTATGTGGGGAAATACTCCAGAACACTGCATGTCCTGAATGCAATGAACCGGATGCCAAAAAAAATGAATTTCCTGAATGAATGCATGATGGAGGACTAACCGTGAGTATCACATCCCTTTCCGATCATATTCCTGACCTGAATCTTATCACCTTTTATGCAGAAAACCGGCACACCGGATTTTCGCAGGTAAGCCCGTGGACAAAACTCTCACTGCTTGTTCTTATTATTTTATTTATTACCGTTACAAAGAGTATTTTTTTGGTTGCCGGACTGTATACACTCGTCCTTTTGGCTTACTGGGGGGCACACCTTCCGGTCAGAAAACTGTTTGCCTGGTATGCTTTACCGATGATATTTGTCCTGTCATTTATTGGTATCATCGCATGGAGCGAACCCGGACACGCAATAATTTCCTTTACGGTCATCGGAATCCCGTTCATGCTCACTGATAACGGTATACTGCTCATTATGGTATTACTCTTAAAAGCGCTGACGGTGGTAACCTATTCGGTATTTTTCCTTATGACAACACGCTACCAGCACTTTTCGGCTATGATCTACCGTATCTTCCCGTACCCTGTCGACCAGATCTTTCTCATGGCGTACCGGTTCTTATTCCTTACGCTGAAAATGACCAGCTCAATACTCAAGGCGGTTCGTTCCCGGGGGGGAGGGCTCATACACAGTATCCGAATGCAGGGACGACTGTTCGCCGAAATTTTTGCCATGGTATTCATCCGTTCATTCGAACGATCGGAGCGGGTGCACAAGGCAATGGTTTCGCGGGGTTTTTCGGGATCCTATGGAACTGCTGTTGAAGTCCCGGCACTCCGCGTGTATGAGTACGTCCTCATTGGTATCAGTGCCGGTCTTGTAATCGCACTCGCACTCATTGATCCTGCCACCGGGAGGATACTGTTTCTATGACGATTACCCGTTTCGATCCTGAGGGCAATTCCCATTGCGCACATAATGATAAGGAACGCGAGTTGATCCATGTGGATTGTGCAAGTCACGTGTATCCTGACGGAAGTGTCGGGATCCACAACATGTGTTTCCATGTCCAGAAAAACGAGATAGTGGCATTGTGCGGGCCCAATGGATCGGGAAAATCCACCCTGATTGAACATCTGAACGGTCTCCTCACGCCATCTGAGGGCAACATTGCCGTGAACGGAAGATCGATCACACGCGGAGAACATACCAACCTCTGGCGTGAGGTCGGCATTGTCTTCCAGCAATCCGATGACCAGCTTTTCGCCCCGACAGTTCTTGATGATGTGATGTTCGGTCCCCTGAATATGGGCATGTCCCGTCCTGCAGCTGAAACTGCAGCACGAGAAGCTCTTGAAGCAGTGGGAGCTTCAGACCTTGTCGGAAAACTGCCCAACTACTTGTCAGGAGGGCAGAAGCGGCTTGTTTCTATCGCCGGAATTCTTGCGATGAAACCCCTGATTATTGCACTGGATGAACCCACATCCGATCTCGATCCGATCCACAGCAGTATGGTCGAACGCCTGATCCTGGACCTGAAAAACCGGTTCGGGATAAGTATCGTTATAGCCACCCATGACCTCGACCTTGCGGCACGCATTGCTGACCGCATCTGTCTGGTCAGACACGGATCAGTGGTGGCTGAAGGAGTTCCGCAGGAAATATTTTATGACCCGGTATTACTTCAGGAGACCGGGTTAAAACCCCCCCAGATTGTGCAGGTATATCAGGCATATTGTCAGGCAGTGGGTATACCGGAGGATCGCACTCCTCTTACTATTGAAGCGATGATGGACATAATCCGCACGAAATAATGTGACCTTTACGTCTGTTCTATAATTTGGGGTGACTCCAAAAATTTCATTAAGTATTTATTTCACCTGTCCCTTATCTTATCTGGTAAATGCAGGGTATATCATAAAACGGGAGTTTTATTGTGGCGCATATACATCTTGAAGATGGATCATTTACCCTGTTCTGGGTAATAGTCTGGTGGGTTTTTGCTCTTCTGCTTATATCTGCTGCTCTTTTCTGGGTACGATCGGTCAGGAAAATCGATAACCGCACGATCACTCTCGCGGCATTCTGCACTGCTGCTGCATTCACGATTTTCCAGGTAAGTATTCCGGTTCTTGGAGGAGTGCACCTTAATCTCACTCCCCTTATTGGAATACTTGTCGGCCCGGCCGTTGGTTCTTTTGTTGTCCTGATCGTCAACATACTCTCAGCAGCCGTGGGTCACGGGGGTTGGGGAATGATTGGGGCAAACCTGCTGGTCAATCTCGTTGAAGTGTTCATTGCGTATACCCTGTTTTCCGGGTCTGAAAAAAATCATTCCAGGACCTTTTGCCCGGGGAAGCATTGCTACCTTTACCAGTTTATTTTGCGGCAACCTTGCCATGATCCTGATCATCCTTGTTTCCGAGATCCAGGGAGTTACCCAGACCAAGTCCCAGATCCTTTCCGGACTGTTCCTGCTCGCCGGCGTTAACATGGGTGTTGCGATCATTGAGGCGGTCATCACGGGATTGATTATTGTGTATATTGTAAGGGTAAGACCCGATATGCTGGAAAACGAACGGAAAAAAAGGAATACGTAAACGAAAACGTAATTCCCGATGCTGTCGCAGGAAAAACTACCGGATATCTTTTACAGGAAAATAAGGAATCCCCGATTAAAAGGGTGTTCTGGTGTTAATCCGGGGATTTCCTGAACAATACCTTATTTTTTTAGAATAATAAAGACTGGCAAGGCACTGCTGCATTGCATTTCTGTTTATGCAAACATGACGTGCGACTAACGGACTTATGTCAAAAATGCAGGTATTTTTTATCGCCTCTCAACCAGATAATCTCTGAAGAAACCACGATACCATAAGAAAAAAATTCAATAACATATAGGATATAGTCACATTCCAGCGACTGATTTTATGAATGATATTAGGCTCTGTAGAAATGTTCAAAAAAACTCGAACGTTTATGGGGGTTTCACCCCCGTGAACGTTCGGGTTTTTTGAACAATTCTACAGACACTATTTTACGATTTTTCCATCGTTATTACCGGGCACTTTTAGTGGTTCAAAGGTAACGATACAAAAAAAATAATTATGATGGGCGGTATCCCAATGCCTGGACCAGCGCGATCATTTCATTGATCTGGTCTTCCTGTTTTTTTGACAGTTTCCGGTCTTTCTGGATTAAACGACCCATCCTGACAAGTCTGCATCCGCTGATCGTGAGAGATTTTATCCGAGTGACGCGCCCACTTAACAAGATCGAACCATTGTTTGCGGCTGAAGGAAAATACCCCATGAGACATCGGTTTTGCAACGTCTCCTTCGGATAAGCCAACGTCCGGTTCATCTACATCTTCATCTGCCACTTCATCATGAGATGATGGGGTTTCCTCGTCCTCTCCTTCGGAATCTGAAAATTCATCCGGAATTTCCTCGCAGGTAAGATCAGGCCCGGTATCCGTATGATCCTCTGGTTCGGGAACCTGATCCTTTTGGGTCTGGACAGGTTCATCAGTTTCAAAAAGGTCCTCATCACTGAAAATATTGACAATATCCGCAACTACTCCCGGCGGGACTTCAGAAGTGCTCATGACAGGTTCTTCGGAACACGGTTCTTCTTTGGGAACCGGAGATGCCGGAATAACGTTATCCGATATCTTTACCGGGGCACGCGGTGCTGCATCAACAGCAACCGGAAGATTTGGCTTTTGTTCAATGATTGCTGTACTTTTCATCATCCGGTATCCCCTGAGATTCGGCGGGCGGGATACCTTGTTGCAGGCGTTGTCGTTCCTTATAGGCAGCTGCAACACTGATCATATGATCCTCCCATTCCTCGGCTAGCGCAGCCCTCGCCTGGTCAAGTTCATTGGTAAGGGTCTCTATCGTCTTTTCAGATTGCGCTTTTTCCGTTTTGAGATTATTGACCTGGTCTTCAAGGGATTTTTGTAATTCTGCAACCAGTTCAAACTCTTTTTCAAGATTCTGGACCTTTAACGATCTCTCATCGTTCTGATGCACCTGTTCAGCACGGATTGCAGAGATCTCCTGTTCAAGAAGTTCCTGTTTCTGTGCTGCCTGTCTGGTCTTTTCCTCGGCTTCCAGTCGTAATCTTTGTTCGTTTTTTGCAGTTTCCTGTAACGAGGCACGTTCATCGGATACTGCACGGAGGTCCTGTTCCAGGCGCCCGACATTCTGTTTATCGGCGTCATGGCTTTCACTTCTTTGGCGATGGAGATCCTTTTCAGAAGCCAGCGCCGCCCTCACCTGCTCGAGTTCCTGCATCAGTGAATGTACCTGTTGCGAGGTCTGTGCCTTTGCCTGATATGCCAGGTTCATCTCATCAGAAAGGGCTTTATTCTGTGATTTTACCGCACTGAGTTCTTTTTCAAGGGTCGCCGGGATTGCAGTTGCCTCATCAAGGTCATGTTTCAGCCGTAAAAACGTAGATTTATAGGAATCACGGTCTGTCTTTAACATTTCTTCTGTCTTTTCCTTTTCGGCAACAATATCGGCAAGATTCTCTTTTAACGATTTTGTTCTGTTCTCTTCTGTTTCAAGGGCTTTCCTTGCCTGTTCATACTTTTCCTGCAGATCGGTAATTTGTTCTTTGAGAGCAGGTATTGCAGATTTCAGGGAGGATTCAGCTTGTTCCTTTTCCTGTCGTATCGTACCGGCAAGGTTTTCTGCAGAAACCCGCTTCTCACTCTCTTCCTCGAACCCGGTTTTCAGGCGCACCAGTTCCTCGGTCTGCTGTTTTACCGTCTCAGTCAGAGTTTCAATGCTCCGGGACAGTTCCTGCTCGGTTCGTTCCTTTTCCTGTCGTATCGTACCGGCAAGGTTTTCTGCAGAAACCCGCTTCTCACTCTCTTCCTCGAACCCGGTTTTCAGGCGCACCAGTTCCTCGGTCTGCTGTTTTACCGTCTCAGTCAGAGTTTCAATGCTCCGGGACAGTTCCTGCTCGGTTCGTTCCTTTTCCTGTCGTACCGTACCGGCAAGGTTTTCTGCAGAAACCCGCTTCTCGCTCTCTTCCTCGAACCCGGTTTTCAGGCGCACCAGTTCCTCGGTCTGCTGTTTTACCGTCTCAGTCAGAGTTTCAATGCTCCGGGACAGTTCCTGCTCGGTTCGTTCCTTTTCCTGTCGTACCGTACCGGCAAGGTTTTCTGCAGAAATCCGCTTCTCACTCTCTTCATCCAGCCCGGTTTTCAGGCGCGCCAGTTCCTGCCGTCTGCTGTTTTACCGTCTCAGTCAGAGTTTCAATGCTCCGGGACAGTTCCTGTTCTGTTCGTTCCTTTTCCTGTTGTACCGTACCGGCAAGGTTTTCTGCAGAAATCCGCTTCTCACTCTCTTCATCCAGCCCGGTTTTCAGGCGCGCCAGTTCTGCCGTCTGCTGTTTTACCGTCTCAGTCAGAGTTTCAATGCTCCGGGACAGTTCCTGCTCTACCCGGGTTTTTTCCTCCATTATTTTCTGGAGTTCCTGTTCTACGGACAATGCACGGTTGTGTTCAGTCTCAAGCGCCGATTTCAGTTCCTCTTTTTCAGAGGCTAATGTACGGGTGGTTTTTTCTTTTTCAGCAACAACCTCGGCAAGGTTTTTCGTAAGAGAGGCAGTTGTGCTCTGTTCAGATTCAAGCGTTGCGAGAGTCTGGTCATAATGGACCTGTAAATTACCGAGCTGCTGAGTAAGACTGCTGATTGAGGACTGGAGAGAGGATTCCGACTGTTCCTTAGCTTTCCTGAGTGAGTCCAGAGTATTTTCGAGTCCCGTCCGCGTGTTCGTTTCTTCTTTTAGTTCGCCTTGTATGCGGTTCAGGTCAGCAATATGGTGTTGTATCTCTTCAGACAACAAAGAAATTTTACCGGTAAAATCATTCTCGGCAAGGGCTTTTTCCTCAGTCACCTTCTGGAGTTCCTGTTCTGCAGACACTGCCCGGTTTTCCTCGTCAGCCAATGCCGATTTCAGCTGTTCGTATTCAGAGGTTAACGTATAGAGAGTCTTTTCCGCAAGATCCTTTTGCTGTACCTGCAGTTCGAGGGTGCATTCCAGCGAAGTGCAATGAATTTTTTCATCATCAAGCTCACCCTGAACCGTATCCAGGCATGTTCTGGTCTGATCAACTTCGGTTGACAGTTCTGAAATCTGTTTGCGGAGTATGCTTATTTCAGACTGGAGAGAGGATTCAATTTCTTCTCGTTGTGAAATACTCGCACGGAGATTTTTTTCAAGCGTGGTAAGGAGTAACCTTATCATCCTCAAGTTGTTCTGAAAAATGTTCGATAACTTCGGTTTTTTGTGCAAGTATTTTGGTATCTTCCTCGACCTGATGATTCAATGAGAGGATTTTTTGTTCTTTTTGATGAAGTGTCTCGCGGATACCATCGATAACATGGGACTGTTCACGGACCCGGTCCTCGAGGTTTTTTGCTGATTCAGAAAGCATCCGGAGTTCTGATTTTATGCGGGATAATTCCGATGACTGGTTGACCGTGATTTCAAAGGAGGAAAGGAGGAACTCGAGAAGTTTGCGCCGGTTTGCTGCAACCACATAAATCTGGTCATTGTGACTGATCTTGAACTGCGTTTTTATCTGTTCCGGGGTCTGCCTCTCCACGGGAATGCTGAGAAGTCCGTCAATAACAGAAATACCGTAGGCAGGGTCGAACGGGTGGGTGATGAAGTTATCCGCATTGCAGTCAAGAACACGCAGGAGGTCTGTGAGGCTGGACCCTTTAGCCAGGATAAGGACCGGGATAACCCATAAGTCATTATCTGCCTTGATCTGACGACAAACCTCAAATCCCTCTTCATCCAGTGTTGCGGTATCGCAGATAAGAAGATTGGGTTTTCCTTCACGGAGTGTCTCCAAAAGATATCGGCCATCGGTAAAGAGGGTAACCCTGTACCCCTTTTTCTCCAGTTGCTCAGTGAACAGCGAGGTCACTGCTTCACTTACGCTTAAAATGAAAATATCAATGATATTTTCATTTACATCTGATGGTGGGTCATTCATTGCAATCTCTCTTCCTCGATTGAAAACTCAAATAAATTATAAACCTTAATATATGATCTTGTATACTCAATTATAGCGCTTCTGGTCAGTGACCCGGCAAGGTGCCTTTTTTTAAGTATAAAACCGTGCATGAGAAAAAACGGTGCATAAAAAATCCCTGCAGAGAAAATACCCGTAATTTTTTGTAGCCATGGATAAAAAAACGGGAAAAAATCCTTTTATACCAGGGGACTTGGCTGCTTGTCCCCGAGGGCCGGAAGCCGTGTGGGTTTCACGAGAACCGGCTCATCAGACTGTCGTATCTTTTCCAGTATCAGCAATTTTCCTTTTTGGGTCATTGCAAATATCGGAACAGAAATGCCGGCCTGGAGAAGCGCTCCGGCTCCCGCGGTTTCCCGGATGGTTTTTGATGCGCAGGAAGTAACAAGGTCAGAAGCTGAAACAAGCATTTCTGCTTCACCCTGAGACAACCCGGTTACATGGACTGCAAAAATCAGGGTATCCGGATGGATTTTGTGAATTATTTCTGCAGTTTCAGGAGTGGCAACCGTGACTGCAATATTCCGGAAACCTTGTGCAACTGCAAGAGCTACTCCCGCCAGCTGGTCAATACGGGCTTGTTCCCGGTCGAGGACTATGCCCCCTCCTTGTTCAATCCTGTCCATGACAGATTTATGAGGAGATGTTTTTACCAGCCCCGACATCCTTCCTCCAATTCCCTGAGCCATCGCGGGTTTTGTAACAATAACGGTTCCGGCCCCGTCACATGCCAGTACCGCTGCATCAATTAGTCCGGCCTGGAGTCCAAAACTTAACAATTCCGATGCACCGAAACCGACAAATTCCCGGGTATCAAGTATTTCCCGGTTTTCTGTACACATACCGAATGCTTTTATCCGGTGTTCGATATTCATTTTGATGGCATCTTTTGTTATTGCGGGAATGGGGTATGCGAATCGTTTTGCAAGAGGACAATCGGTAATCTGTGCTTCCCCGACTTCCATAACCCTGCCCTTCCTGATAACAACCCGGCTCCGTCCGATAACTTCGATAATATGCTCGTCATTTTCCTCTGTCATGGACACTCACCCTGATTTAATACGGAGATTTTATTGGTTGTTTGTGTTTTTTAAAACATTGCAGGATTGCAAAAGCAAAGTCCAAACAGATATCATACCCCGGTAACGATACCTGTACATGGAAGGGCAGTCGCGATACTGGGAGATAGACCTGATCAGGGGTATTGCGATCCTGATGATGATAGTGTTTCATTCACTCTTTGACATAAATTTTTTCTCGGTCTTTTCCATCGATGTCTCGCACGGGTTCTGGCGTTACTTTGCGTATGCAACGGCGTCACTGTTTCTTCTTATCGTTGGCATTTCACTGACGATCAGCCGGGCAAAAATTCCTGCACAGGAATCCATGAACCGGGTTATTAAGAAATATCTGCAGCGGGGGGCCGGAATTTTTCTTCTCGGTCTTCTTATCACGCTGGGTACCTGGATCTACTTAAAAGAGGGTTTTATCGTTTTTGGAATCCTGCACCTGATAGGTATTTCGGTGATGCTTTCACCGCTCCTTTTCTGGTTGAAAAAAAGAGCAGTCCTGGCGGGTGTTCTTTGTATCGTTGCAGGGTATGTACTCTCATCGGTGAATGGCCCGGTCTGGCTGCTCTGGCTGGGTGTTCACCCGGCCGCTTTCTGGTCGGTGGATTATGAGCCTCTCTTTCCGTGGATGGGTTGTGTGTTGATCGGCATGGGACTGGGAGAGTATCTTTACCATGACGGCTTGCGACAGTTTGCTGTTCCCGATGTACCGGCAATTATTGTCCAGCCGCTTGCATTTCTCGGCCGACATTCACTCCTGATTTACCTGATCCACCAGCCGGTTATTATCCTCCTGCTCGCAGCAGTCACCGGAACAAAAGTGTTCTGATTAGGGTAGTGCACCCCCGGTAAGATTACCAGCGAAAAATACAAAAAAAATTGCAGGATTTGGGTTGAAGGATTACTTTTATAAAAAAATGAGCCTGAACAGTCGCCAGTAACAGGAATATAACCAGGGAAAAATCCGCATAAAAGAATTCTGATCATGGCAACAGCCGATCGCATTAGCATTATCAGAACCCAAAACCATATCAGTATATCAATGATCCTTCCTGTCTTCACGCTCGTCTTACAACCTTCAAACCCGCTTCATTTTTCTCTGGAAAAGCTCCGGATTTTTTTTACTGCAGAATCCGCCAGGCACACCAGTCCTGATCCGCAATTATCGGCTGCCCGCATTCACCGCTATCCGGTTATTCAATGCAAACAGGTTAAAAACAGGCTCCTCGTAATTGGTATCAGCCAGGGCGCAGATCTCCTGCATGCACTATCCCATGGCAGGCGGGAGTTGTTGATGGATGAAAACACCTGCACGATACTTCAACAGGATCAGGGGATCAGGCATGAGGTCATCAGTATTTCAGATACCATTCACAGGTATGAATTCCTGACCCCGTGGCTCGCACTGAACCAGCAGAATGCAAAAAAATTCTATGACCTGAAGGGAAAACCAGAGCGGGACGCATTCATGCAAAAAATTCTCACCGGTCATATCAGCACATTTTCCAAATCCATTGATTTTGCTCTGACAGCACCACTCATGTGCAGGAGCAGGGTACGGTTCAGACGGGAACGGGTTCAGGATGAAAATGTAATGGTGTTTTTAGGAACGTTCGAAACAAATCTTCGGATCCCGGATTATTTTGGGATCGGGCTGTCGGTTTCACAGGGATTCGGGACCATACGATCGATGGATGAGGGGCAGGAACAATACCCTGAGGAGGACACGGTATGAAGACTGCATTGCTGGTCATTGATGTCCAGAATGAATATTTCACCGGCTCAATGCCGGTGACATACCCGGTTGAAAGTTTTAAAAATATTCTCATGGCTATGGATCATGCACAGGCTGCAGGAATAACTGTTGTCGTAATCCAGCATACCAATGCAGCAAAAAATGCTGCCACATTCAACAAAGGGACAGTTAACTGGCAGCTCCATGATGAGATCAAAAAGCGGCATGCAGATATTGTGGTTGAAAAGAACCTTCCGGGGAGTTTTACCGGCACAAATCTCGACAGCTGGCTGAAGGAGCAGGGAATTTCTAATGTTACGATAGCCGGTTACATGACCCAGATGTGCTGTGATACCACGGCACGGCAGGCATTTCACCGGGGATACACGGTGGAATTTCTGTCCGACGCAACAGGAACCCTGTCAGTTACCAACTCCGCTGGTACAATCACTGCGGGTGAACTTCACCATGCAATCCTTGTCACCCAGCAGATGTTGTTCTCACGCGTATTGACGACTGAAGCATGGAAAATGAAACATTCCGGGAAACAATAACTCCCGCATCCACGATTTTATCCATGCATTGCAACAAAAACAACCAGTACTGTGGATTACCTGGGTTTACGTTCCCGGGGACCATTTCCAATAACAGTACCTGCATCACTGCAGGCGGATCAATGTGTGGACATTTCTTATGGAATTATTTATTCCCCGGACCCGGTAAAAACCGGAACATTCCTGCATTCCCCGACATCGAACATTCCCCGGTCGGTTATTCTCAAGGACGGGATCACCGGCAAGGCAAGAAATGAGAGGTACATAAAGGGATCGGCAATGCTTCCCATATTCCTGGTAACTGCCTGAAGGTTAAAGAGCCGCTCCACAACTTCAGGATAGGGCAACGTCGACATCAGGCCCCCGCAGGCAAGTGGCAGGGTGGTTACCGATTCTCCCGATACCGCAACCATGGCTCCCCGGGACAGGATAACTGTTTCAATCGCTTTTCGGATTTCCCGATCACTGGTCCCTACCGCAATGATATTGTGGGCGTCATGGGAAACGCTGGAGGCAATTGCTCCCTGTTTTAAAAAAAAACCGTGGACAAGCCCGACGCCACAGGTGTTATTTCCGTAGCGGTTACAGACCACTGCTTTCAGGATATCCCGTTTGAAATCAGGAATTTTTTGTGCGTCAACCGGGAAATACAGCGTTTTTGTAATAATCTGGTGAGGTACAAGCCCGATTACCCGGGCTTCTCCACTTCCCGTGATATGAAATGCTTCAGGATCCGGAGTGGTGCAATTGAATTGCACCGGGTAATCTTGCGGGGTTACCTGCGATAACGAAGGTAAAACTTCCCTGCCCTTTACAAAGACTTTTCTGACCCGGCATGTACGGGGGTCATCGATAATACAGAGATCTGCACGCCTGCCGGGAGTCAGTGCACCACGGTCGGATAATCCAAACCGTTCTGCAGGTGAAAGTGTTGCCATCCGTAGAGCAAGTTCGGGTTCAAGACCGCATTCGACAGCCCGCCGTACACAATGATCGATATGTCCTTTTTCAAAAAGAGTATCCGCATGGCAGTCATCAGAGGCAAAAGAACACCGTGAGACGGTATGGGGAGTCACAAGGCCGATTACATCACTGTATATTACGTTCCGTTGATCCTTCACGGAGGAAAATATACATACCGCGACGGAGTTTTTCTTCAGCTTCGGTCAGGCCTGTACATTCATGATCACTTTGCAGTCCGGCAAGGATGTATGCATTGAGATCTTTTCCGGTGAGTTGGGGGGCATGACCGTCCCCGGAGGAAAAGAGCTCAAGTTTTTCTCCTGTCCCCGGATCAGCGGCTAAGACACCGGGTACGTTCATCATCTCGCCCAGCCCCACGATTCCTTCACGGCCGGTATAGGGTAAAAGGTCCGGGCTGTCGAGGACTGCCCCGCCCCGGCTCAAAGGAGTTGCCGGGACGCAGGAGGGAAGAGTATACAGGATATCGATGGCCGCACCCTTCCGTTGCGCAAGCATGAAGTCAATTCCCGCTGCGCCGGAAACATTGGCAATTTCATGCGGATCTGCAATTACAGAGGTTGTGCCGTGACGGACTACCAGGAGGGCATATTCCCGGGGCATAAGAAGCGAGCTCTCGATATGAGCATGTGCATCGATTAAACCTGGGATGATATACGATCCCGTGAAATCGAATTCACGGTTACCGGTATAGGTACCAATTCCGAGAACCAGCCCGTTTTTGACCGCAAGGGTGCCTTGTTCCCAGTCGCAGGTAAATGGATTGAAAACAGAGGCATTTTTAAATACAGCATCTGCAGGTTTCAGGCCGCGGGCTGCATCCAGCATGTCTTTTGAAAAGGGTTCCATTCGTCACACTACAATATCACGAATAACTGCAGTTTTGCGCTCACCCTCCTGGAGCAGATAAATATTGAGTTTGTAGGTCCCGGGTTTGAGGGTAACCGGGATCATCACGGTATTTTCACCGTTCTTCAGTTTGAAACCGGTCATAACCACCGTATATTCCGATTGTGAAAGCCCATCGACCTGATATACGGTAACCTGCACAAAAGCATCGGCAGGCTGCCCGGGATTGGATATCGTTGCCGTAAGACTGCCATTCGTATACCTCACATCGCCAATATCGCTCGAAACGCAACCGCAGAGAAATGAGAAAAGAAGCAGAAAAGCCAACGCGGTCCAGGCGATCGGCGAATGTGCTGACATCAATCAATTGTAATTTTTTTCAAGACTTAATACTTTGGCACATCATGGTTAGATACGGGAAAACCTGTGTAGATCCACCCAATGTCTAACGGAAGGGAGAAAAAATGGGATAAAAGGAATATGATACGGATAATCAGGCCTACAGTTTTTCCACGGTTACCCGGACACGGTCCCCGGCTTTTACCATGTGACCTTTGGGAATGTCGATGTTAAACCAGAGCGCATTCGGGTTCTCCTGCGTCGGATCCTGGGACATCAGGCAATCCTTGAAGTCATTGATGTCCGCAACGAACTCGACCTCAGTTTCAAACTCCAGTAATTTTGCCATAATAAATTAAAACAAAAGAAATGGGCGGATAGTATTAAATCGCCCGCGGCGTGACCATCCACGTCGTACTGTTCGAATCACTCCAACGAATAATGTCAAGTTCCTTGCAGATGTCTGCAAGGATTGCCATATTTGTCCCTACCTCTTTTGGGGATAAACCAAGTTCTTTTGCAATATATTTGGATTTGAAGTAGTGTTTTCCCTTGGTTATACCCGAACTCAGGTAGAGGACAATTTTGTGCTGGGTCTCATTATACGTTTCACGTATTTTTTTTGTTGTAGACATAGTATGCCTCAGCATTTAATTTTCATATAGAACAAATAGTATATATAATTATCTGATAGCGCTGGTTAAAGAATTGGTCTTTTTTGTTTTACTGTACCAATAATTGAACCAGAAAAATATATCTGGCATGCAGATGAGCGGGATTTTTTTAACCAGATTTGCAAGCATTTTTTGCATTTTGGGGACGTATTCACGAGTTTTTTTTAAAAATAATGGTAAATATTTTCATTTCTGGATATCTGCATCCGATATTTTGCTGATGAGTGCTTCGAGTACCACATCGCGCATTCCTTCCACGAATTTTATGCTGCCAACCACAAGGTGCCCGCCGCCACTGATCCCGCCACCGGGTATCTCATTTCGGAGTTCCCTGACCATCCGGGGTATATTCATGAACACCCCACGTGACCGCAGCACGGCAAAGTCAGGACCAAACCCAATTGTGACCACGGGAGTGCCCGCATTCTGTTTGCAGAGCCGGTCGTGTACTTCACCGGAAGTTTTCCCGGGCGGGGGAAACGTGAACTTGTGCGCATGGATTTCAACATCAATAAGGAAGAGATGTGCATCCATTTTTAAGCACTCTGGGGACAACATGAGGCATACAGGCACTCATCTGGTCTTCTATCATGGTGTTTGCACCCTCCACGAGAAGTGCCAATAAGCCTGGCGTGGCGATCGGGTGTTCCGGTCAGGTTCAGGATATCCTTGATTATTTCCCTGCCATCATTGAAGCGAAGCCAGAATTGCTCATAATCAAGCGCAAGGGCAATGTCCTTGCACGCAGATTCGGGATACTGGTCATGGACAAGGTCGAGGTAAAGTTTACGTTCCGCAGCTTCGCTTCGATCGCCCACCGCTGCCACAGCCGGAAGGTGACGGATAAGGCGTTCAACTTTTGGATTGATCAGCCGTGCAACTTCCGTACCGAGCATGCCTGCAGTAATACCAAAATCTCCGCCGACATGGTACGGGTTGACATGTGCTTTGAAGTATTTGTCGATCGTCGCATCAGGGTGGTGATGGTCGATTACGACAAAGGGTATGTCATATACGCTGGCAATCTTGTAGGCAGGCTCATCTTCTTCAGTAGAACCATTATCGGTAAGCAGGACAAGCGGCATCTTCTGGCCGAACCGTACGTGATCCTTTAAGTGAAAAGTCGAGGTCGCGGGTGATATCTTCAATCTCATAGAAAGGTGCTTTTGACGGTGCCCGCTTGAAAAGGAAATGATCTGCATCAAAGTCACCCCCGCTTTCTTTGATAAGTGCCACAACAGCCTGTTCTATCGCAACGGCAGAGCAGATACCATCTGCATCTGCATGGTGACGCAGGATGATGGGCTGCGAGGTAAAGACCGCTTTTCTGATAATTTTTGCGACCTTTTTCATCTCGGGCCGGAGTTTTTCCAGGACCTCGCTCTGAATCAGCAGCGGAATGTTTTCAGGCTCAGACCTGGTATCCAGTGCTTTTTCAATACGGAGTTTGACATTCATTGCATCTTCGTCGGTGAGTACAGTAAGGGAATCAACTTCAATCTGGAGCTGATTATTCCGCATCATTACTTCACCGATAATTTTAACAATATTGTCAAGCTCGGCTTCGGGATATGCCCGGACTCCGGCTTCCACAAAGGCTGCTGCATTCTGGGTACCGGTTTCATCAACAATGGTAAAAATAGTCGGACCGCTTGTCTGCTTGATCTGGGCGATTTCACCTTCGATTGCTACAGTTTTTCCCACTTTGCTGGTAAGATCTGCAATGTTTACGGTAGTTGATTTGCGATCGATAGTCTGCACCTGGTAGATCTGTATGACCACTTCTTCGAGATCAATATTACCATTCGGGCGTATCTGCCGGACCCGTGACAAGGATCGGATCCCGTTCCTTATGTTCAGCCTTTACATTACTTTTATGCACAAGACCTTTAATCCGGTCATTCATCTGGGCGAACATGCCAAATGTTGCAAAACCCTGCACTTTTGCCTGGTAGGTCTTTCCTTCTTCGATATCGGACAGGTCACATCCGGCACCCAGCCGATAGACAATCACATCATTATTTTCCATAGTGTTTTTTCACCACACACAGCGAAGCGTACTTATTCCCTGCATTGTTGTATTTTTATAGAATTACAACCTGCAAAACGAAACAAAGCTGATACGTACATATTAGGAATGACTATGATAAAGTTCATTGTATCGGACACCTGAATCGTATTTTTTCTCAAAGAATCGGTTTTTTAAGATTATGATATTTATAATTCGTCACGAAACGCGATTTCTATCATATCCAGATCGTTTGGAGCAATGATTGAACCGGAAAATTTTTTCTTTGCATCACTGATATGCTCGTGCGCATCCGGATACCGTGAACTGGTATGGACCAGTGCAAGGGTACGGGCATTGAGCACTGCTGCTGCTTCTCCTGCCTGCGCAGCCGTTGCATGAAAAAACTCAAGCCCCCGCTCCGCTTCGGACTCATCATAGGTTGCATCGTGGATAAGGAGGTCAGCATCATGGGCAAACTCCCCGATGCTCATATGAATAGCCCGGGTATCTCCGGTATACACGATTTTACGACCGGGCCGTGAGATCCCCATCACGGCATCCGGGTGAATTTCCCGGCTTTCATCACCGGTTCCCAGCCGTGATAACCTCACCCCGCTGGAGTCTGCCGAAAAGCGGGCCGGGAGGAACACCAAGTTCGATTGCCCGCTCGCGGTTGAACCTGCCTGGCCGTGGGTCTTCTTCAAGAACATACCCGAGCGATGGCATTCCGTGCCTGTTAGAAAAAGCCGTAATGGTATACCCTTCAAAACGTACCCAGGACCCCTGGGTCATCTCAACGGATTCAAGGGAGAATTTGAGATTGTACCGTGCGACCTGGCGCAGGATCGTGACAAAATCGTGCACCCATTCAGGGCCATAAATGGTGAGTGGTTCTGTCCTCCCGTTGAAAGACATGGTCTGGACGAGACCAAAAAGACCAAGGAAGTGATCAGCGTGCCAGTGAGTGATAAAAACGGCATTGACGGTAAATCCGCACCGCGAACGCATCATCTGCTGCTGGGCGCCTTCGCCACAGTCAAAGAGAAGGGTATCAGAACCCCGTCGGACCATGATGCAGGGGGGGTTACGCAGGGGTGTAGGGAGTGCCCCGGCGGTACCAGGAAATAGACATGCAGCGTCTCACCGCTCATGGAAAATATCTCCTGAATACTGCGAGACTTTTCTTTGCCTCATCAATGGATCTTCCTTCAATAACAACAACTCCCTGGTACTCATGCCGCGATTCTTTTTCCCACGGTCTTCCACGGGATAGTTCCATCCCCAAGTGCAAGGTGTTCATCGGACATACCGTGATTATCGTGAATATGGATGTGATGGGCTTTCTTCACATGCACAAGAAACTCGTGCACTTTCCCGATCGTGTTTGCATGTCCGAAATCAAAGGTCATCCCGATACCCTCGATTCCTTCTGTCATACCTATGAGTTCTTCAGGGAGCCGGCAGAGAAATTCTTTCACGCCAATCATATTCTCAAGGCAGGCAAGCACCGAATGTTCATGTGCACATTTTCCGATCTGCCTGAGCGCTTCCTTCTGGAGATCCCAGACTTTCTGGGGCATCAGTTTGCCTACGGGGACAGGTAACCCGGATGAATGGTAACCCGGTCAGTAAGTGCTGATGCATGTTCAATACAGGTACAGATCTGCCGTATCGATTCACGCCATATCGGATCGTTCAGGGTAGCAAGGTTCAGGTCACCATAGGGGGCATGTACCGTAATCCCCAGGTGCGTGCTCGCGATCACTTCTTCAATTTTTGAAAAACATGCAGGATTGTGAGCTGGTAATTTCCGTCAGCAACAATCTCCCATCCGGCATATCCTGCCTCTTCAATACCATATACCCAGGAAATGTCATCCCAGACTTTTGCTGAAGATGAGAAATAGGGTTTGAGCATTCATGGATTACGCCCGATCGTATCTGAGAAGGTCCGGTGAACTGCACCGGAAAAGTCCTCAAGTGTTTCTTCATTGGTTATATGAATGTCAGCATCCTTCAGTGCTTTACCCAGACCCCACCCCATGCTCACGCAATATCGCGCGGGTACGGAGTTCTGTCCGCTGATTCGAAATCATCTGAACGACCCCGCGCCCTGATCCGCGCCAGTCGCGTTTCAAAAGAGGAGTCGATGCTGATGAGCGTAAAACCGGGAAAAACCTTACGAAACATCGTTACTTCTGCGTCTCCCCGTATACCGTCGATAAGTACGACAGGACGCAGTCTGGCGCTGAATCTCAGGTACACAGAGGTGTGCGATTGCATCCATTCCTTGTTCCTGCGCGGAGTTTGTTTGCCATTGCACCGAGATTTGCATCGGTAGGGTCAAGGCCTTCCTCTTTTACGGCATTCCGGATCATATCACCCATAACTATCACCGGAATGCCCATCCCCGCTGCGATCTTTGAAAACTCGCCTTTACCGCTTGCGGGAAGCCCGACGACGCCGATTACTTTCATATGAGATCTCTCCATGTTCTTTTGTCCGGATACGTACTGGTTTTGCCAGTTTATCAGCAATTTCTTTGATTTCATCCAAGGTCAGTGGCCGATGCTTTTCCTGTTGTATTTGTTTTTTGTAAATATATTCCCCTTGGTCATTCCCGGTGATGCCGGGAATAGTACTGGCATTTTATGCTCACCCTGCTGAAGAACCAGGGGTACATTCCCGATTTTTCGGGAAATTTCCTGTCAAATATTCCTGGTTCTCATAAAAAATAGTGAAAACCACTTCAAACTCTTCCAGCGTTTTTAGTTCATGTGCTTTTTTGCACAAACCAATGGATTTTAACACATTTCTTTCATAATTTTCTTTAACGGACGGATAATAACCGCCAGTCCTGCCGGAAAATCCTTCCCAGGTTGTTTTGTAATCGATCGCTATTTTATCTGCCAGATTTTGTGAAAGCAATGATTCAAGCGTATCGGGAAAAAAACCATTTGTCTGTATGCCGACGGCCAGGTGCAGTTTTTTTACATACTGCGCAAGGGCAATCAATCCTTCCTTCTGCAGGGTCGGTTCCCCACCGGAAAAGATAACCCCGCTGATAAATGGAGATGACGTGCTTATCATCTCAAAAATTTCATGTATTTCGCGCCAGTCATCCCCCGACTGGATTTCTTCATTCTGGCAGTAGGAACAGCGGAGTGGGCATCCCCTTAAAAAAACCGTGCACACGGATTTGCCCCGCCAGTCTATGGTCGATAATGAAACAAATCCTCCGAAATTTATCTGGATAAAATCACCGTTCATATGTATTTTGTAATGAGGTTATTTTAGTGTATTGAGTCCCGGCCGGAGGTTATCTGGACCCTAAAGCAGGATCCCCTGCACAACGGTAAATACCGGCTTCAGTTACAACAAGGTCCATTTTTACATCATTTTCATCGCAGGGTACGGCTGTGATTTCCTGGCAGGCAAACGCAAGCCCGATCCTCTTGATATTCGGGTTTTTGGCAAGGAACCGGTCATAATATCCAGAGCCATATCCAAGACGGTTTCCCTTCCGGTCAAATCCGAGTACGGGGATAATGGCAACCCTGACCTCCTCTGGTCTGGCGGGTATTTCACTCCCTATCGGTTCAGGAACGTGAAATGTGCTTTCAATGAGGACAGATGGATCATCAAGATAAGACAAACGCAGGCTCACCGTCTCTTTTTCGATAATCGGGACGATGACCCGATGACCCTTAGCAATAAGCCCCGTTATGAGAGTTTCCGTATTCACTTCCGCAGGTTTCGAAACATAGACCATAACGGGAGAATAATTTTTTATGGTTTCTATCAGACAGGAACAGATTTTTTTGCTCTTTTTCTCACGTTCATCCTGCGGAATTGCGAAGCGTTCTTTCTTTAATCTCTGCCGTAGTTCCTGCTTGGATTGGCACATGGTTTATCTCCCGTGTTCTTTTTCTGGTTCCGGATTCTGCACCGGATACTACTGATTACTATCGATCTTTTTTTGGAAATGCATCGACCATCTGTCGTAGTGCGGATGAAAGGATTTTTGTTCTCCCGATCATTGCGGCGATCATTATGGTATCTAAAATTTCATCACGTGTTGCACCTTCTTTGTGTGCTGCACGGATATGGACCTTAAGGCAGTTGTCAGCACCCGATCCTGCTGCGGCAGCAATCGCAATAAGTTCAGACATCTTTGGGGACAGATGTTCAGGCCGCGAGGTCCGGTAGTCCCCCAGCGCAGATAAAACAAAATTCTCCGGTCGCTCCCGCATAACCGGGAAGATATACGGCAGAGTACCGAGCATCTTTTCCGTATCTATCATAATATCATCGCTGAGTGAACCTGATTGTGCCAGAAAATCATTAACCAGTTTTTTGCTCTTTTCCTGCATTGAATCACTTCAGAATTTTTCGTTTCCTTATTTGTCTGGGTTATTGAACAGCAAAAAACATCCGACAGACAAAAAAAGGGTCTTTTTTAATTCAGTTAAAATTTAAAATGACGGTTCACAATTTTTATCGCACAGTAATCTCCGCACATTGTACAGGCATCCGTATCAGCCGGCATCCGTTCAGTTGCGTATCGCACGGGCCCGGGGGGCATTAATGGCTACGGCAAACTGGCGTTCCCAGTCAAGATCGCGGCGGGCATGTCCCATCTCGAGGTCTGCTTCACGGGTCTTTTTGAGTTTTACCATATCCCCGATATGGGCAGCGATCCGTGAACTGATGACTCCTTCAAATACCTCCTCGGGAGTGGGAAGTGCAAGGTGTTCAGCGGGAGTGACATAACAGATGAAATCCGCACCGAGTGATGATGAGATCGCGGCACCGATTGCTGCGACACGGTCGTCATAGCCGGGAGCAATATCGGTAACAATGGGTCCGAGCATGTAAAAGGGTTTGTTGTTGGTCACCCGTTTCATGAGTTGCACGTTGGTGGCAATCTCATCAATAGGTACATGACCGGGTCCTTCAACAATGACCTGGACCCCGTCCTTATGTGCTTTGTCTGCAAGTTCGGCGTTTATCAGGAGTTCCTGTACGGCAGCCCGGTCAGTTGCATCGTGGATTGCACCAGCCCTCATGCCGTTTCCCATTGAGAGGGTGACTTCATGCTCTTTCATGATCTCAAGCAGGTAATCAAATTCTGCATAGAGGGGATTTTCCTTTTCATTGTGGAGCATCCATGCGGTCATGAATGCACCGCCACGGGATACCAGCCCACCGTGCCGGCCCTGGTTTTTCAGCCGTTTGACGGTTTCCCAGTTGATACCGGTATGGATGGCCATGAAGTTTGTCCCGAGTTTTGCCTGTTCTGCCGTTATCCGGAACAGGTCATCTTCATTCATGTTTACGACCGCACCGTCCTTTTGTGCTGCTTCGATAAACGCCTGGTACAGGGGAACGCAGCCGACAGACAGGGTTGTATTGGCAATCACCTGCTTACGGATTTCGACAAAGTCACCTCCGGTTGATAGTTCCATCAGGGTATCGGCACCCGCAAGCTCTGCCTGTCGTGCTTTTTCCAGTTCCTCGGGAATATTGACAATATCCGATGATGTACCGATGGATGCATTCACTTTCGTGCGGAGTCCTTCACCAATCCCGCAAATCTTTACTTTCCGGTAAGGAGATACGGGAATGACAATATGTCCCTGTGCAACCCCGCGCCGGACGAAGTCTTCCGTGACTCCTTCTTTTTTTGCGACAATTTTCATCTCTTCTGTTACGATGCCATTTCTTGCATCTGCGATAATACTCATACCATACACGTTGCTGTAAAGACAAGATAAAGACTCGGTTTTGAAATTCTGGACTAAATCTGGCTTGTTAAGTTAACAAGTAAAGTTGATTTGGTTTAGGGTAAATTTTTTTGAATTCATGGGGTCAGTTTCCCCAGCTCACCATTGAAAATTCAAGAGGAGAATTCGATGGGAATTGTGAGGAATATTTATATATTATTTTAACGCTAACTTATGGTAAACCTTGAAGATTATTGGAGTTTTACGATGACAGATAAAGATTTTACAGAAGTTACCGGTAAAGGAAGCAGCACATGAGGATGCAGGCCGGGGCATCGCACGGGTGAGCATCGAAGTGATGAAAAAACTCGGGCTTGTCTCGGGAGATGTAATCGAGATCCAGGGCAAGAAGAAAGCCGCAGCAATTGTCTGGCCGGGCTTCCAGCAGGATACCGGGTATGGCATCCTCCGTATTGACGGCAATATACGGGGTAACCTGAGCACCGGTATTGATGAGAAAGTCAGGATTCGGAAATCCGAAGCTGAATATGCAAAAAAAGTGGTGATCCAGCCGACACAGCCAATCCGCCTTGTCGGTGGTGAACAGTATCTTTCACGGGTTCTTCGTGGACGGGCGGTATTTGAAGGACAGACACAGCGGATAGATGTAATCGGGAATTCCATCACCCTTGTTATTGCCAAAGTTCTGCCCAAAGGCATTGTAATTGTAACTGATGATACTGATATTGAACTCAAAGAAGAACCTTACAATCCCGAAGAGGGTAAAAAGGAAGTCTCTGATATCCACTATGAGGATATCGGCGGTCTTGGGCGTGAACTGCAGCTTGTTCGCGAGATGATTGAACTCCCGCTGCGGCACCCGGAGATCTTTGAGCGGCTGGGTATCCAGCCACCCAAGGGTGTACTCCTTTACGGGCCTCCCGGGACGGGAAAGACCCTTATTGCAAAAGCGGTAGCAAATGAAGTGGATGCTCACTTCATATCACTCTCCGGCCCGGAGATTATGAGCAAATATTACGGCGAGAGTGAGAAGGGACTGCGCGAAAAATTTGAAGAAGCTGAACAGAATGCACCGGCAATAATCTTCATCGATGAAATTGATTCAATTGCCCCCAAACGCGAAGAGACGAAAGGGGAGGTCGAACGGCGGGTGGTTGCCCAACTCCTCTCACTCATGGACGGCCTGAAAGGACGTGGGTCAGGTAATTGTTATTGCTGCAACCAATCTGCCGGATGCAATCGATCCCGCACTCCGGCGCGGTGGCCGGTTTGACCGGGAAATAGAGATCGGTATCCCCGATAAAAAAGGACGGCTGGAGATTTTCCAGGTACATTCACGGGGGGTACCACTTGCAGACGATGTAAAGATTGAGGAGTTTGCCAATTCTACCCATGGATTCGTTGGTGCGGATATCTCACTACTCGTCAAGGAAGCCGCCATGCATGCACTGCGAAAGTTGATTCCCCAGATTAAGATTGACGAAGATATCCCAAATGAAGTACTCGACCAGCTGAAAGTGACCAATGAAGATTTTTCTGAAGCCCGCAAACATGTCGAACCGAGCGCAATGCGTGAAGTGCTCGTTGAAGTACCGGATATCACGTGGAAACAGGTCGGTGGACTTGAAGAAGTAAAACAGGAACTAAAAGAAGCCGTTGAATGGCCGCTTAAATATCCGGATGTATTCGAAAGGCTTCACACAAAACCCCCGAAGGGTATCTTACTGTTTCGGCCCTCCGGGTACCGGAAAGACCCTGCTTGCAAAGGCAGTAGCAAACGAGAGCGAGTGCAATTTCATCGCGGTTAAAGGACCTGAACTTCTGTCAAAATGGGTCGGGGAATCAGAAAAAGGCGTAAGGGAGATCTTCCGGAAGGCACGACAGGCATCACCTTCAATCATTTTCTTTGACGAAATTGATGCTCTCGTTCCGAAACGTGGGACGTATCGGGGTTCATCGCACGTAACCGAAAGCGTGGTCAGCCAGATTCTCACCGAACTTGACGGTATGGAAGAACTTAAAAATGTCACCATCCTTGCAGCAACGAACCGCCCGGATATGCTCGATGATGCACTGCTTCGACCGGGGCGCCTTGAACGTCACATCTATGTCCCTGCACCTGATGAAGAGAGCCGCAGGAAGATCTTTGAAGTATACCTTGGCGGAGATACCGGAAACATCCTTGCAAAAGATGTTGATATCGACAATCTGGTTCGTCACACTGAAGGCTATGTCGGGGCTGATATTGAAGCACTGGTCCGGGAAGCCAAGATGGCAGCCATGCGTGATTTCATCATCCAGATGGGAAACAGCAATGAACAGGAACGGACGGATGCGATGAAGAACGTCATGCTGACACCAGCCCATTTTGATACCGCACTTCTCAAGGTAAAGGGATCGCTTGACCGTGACGCGATTGAAAAATCCGAACGACAGTCCTGGGAGATGCTGTATAACCAGGACCAGCGCACCATTCTTGACAAAGCCCTGTCGGCAATCAACCGGGCCGGCATCACCCGGAAAAAAACAGATGACCTGCTCGTTGCTGAACTCCGCAAAGCGACCTACCAGCGAAAGAAAAACTTTGTCGAGATCACAAGACTTACCGAAGATCTGGAAAAGAAAATCAACAATAAATAATACCCGTGAGAAAATGCACGAAGATCCACGGGATATGTCCCGGGAGGAGGATTTGCCCTCACGACCGAAGCAGATGGGGTCATGTGCGGTATCATACCTCTGCTGTGTTATGGCAGGCTGATGGTGATTCAATGCAGACCTCTCTCTGAAACGGTATACCAGAAGTAGCCTTCAAAATTTTTGCAGATACCTTGAAAAGCAGGGATATGACTTGTATCACTTCGGTTTTCAAACACCCGGGTGGATGGGGGTCTTTTATAGGATCCACCCTTCCGATTCTTCAGAAGCAATGAGAGGAATGATTCGGTTCTGGAGAATTCCTTTTATTGTAGCACAAATTAAAAGGACACATGCTTTGAAGGAGGGACAGGGCCTGGCACCTCGGGACCGCCCCTGCGCTATGTGATAGTGCTGTTATTACCTTCCCGGGGTTTATCACAATGGAGGTGGCCAAATGGCGGGGGTGAAACCCCCTTGAACGTACGGGTTTTTAAAAAACATTTCTACAGAGCCAAGAATTCCGGGCTTTTTTAAAAAAACCCGAAAAAGAGATCCATGAGGTCGACTGCGAAAAGACGCTTAATTGAGAAACGTCCGTTTCGTTTCAGGAAAGATGATAAGTCTGATAAACCTCGGGATCAAAAGACTACACAAATCAGGGCACCCGCACGAATCAATACGGCGTGCAAGTCTTGTTCAGAACAGAGGATGGTGACAGGAATGATACTCAAAGATTTCCTTATCAGTGCAGGAACAGAAAAAAACCTGATGGAGTTAATTCTCTTTTTAAGCACACAGGCTCAGGAGGTAAAGAAGGATTTTTTTGATAACTGTATGAAAACCCAGGCAGATGAACAGACCAGAAATATCTATGGCGAAGAGCAGATGGCTCTTGACAAATTAGCCGACGGGATATTTATTTCAGGACTTAAAAAATCACGACTTGTCCGCTATATCGCAACCGAAGAACAGGAGCAGCTGATAACCATTGATAATCCGAAAAACAATTTCGGGGTTGTCATCGATCCTCTTGATGGTTCATCGCTCATCGATGTGAACCTCTGCATAGGATCGATTATCGGCATCTATCCCGGTCATGTTCTTGAAAAGGGCGCAAAAATGATTGCTGCCCTGTATATCCTGTATGGTCCACTTACCACTCCTGACCTTAACTACGGGAAAGGGAGTTCATGAATTTGTTCTTGATGATACGGGTGAATTGTTTTAAAGGAACAGGATATTAAAATTCCGGAAGGGAAAATTTACGCACCGGGTGCCTGAGAAAGGATTACCTCCCTGCTCATGCACGCTGGATTGAACATCTCGAACAGGAAGGATATAAACTTCGCTTCAGTGGCTGTTTTGTTGCCGATGTCCACCAGATCCTCCATAAAGGAGGTGTCTTCACGTATCCCGGATTCAAAGGGAAGGAAAAAGGAAAACTGAGATTATTATACGAAGCAAATCCCATGGGAAAGATCATCCACGAAGCCGGTGGGGCAATCAGTAACGGAAAATCTGATATTCTTGCTATCACCCCGGAATCGATCGACCAGATCACCCCCATCTATGTCGGGGGTAAAAAAGAGATCGGCTGATTGAAAAGTTTATGACTGAAGGGTGATAAAAGAGGAGTGAAGTCTATGAAACAGAACCGATTATGGTCCAATCCCCGGTTCATCAATTTTTCGGGGCATTTCCGGACAAAAAACAATTATCATGGCAGCAAATACCCGGATTGCAACGGTGGCACAGGGAATTTTCAAGGCCGCAAAAGATACCGATTCTGCAGTATTTATGGAACTTGCCCGGTCTGAATGTGACCTGAAAGGCGGGTATACCGGTTTAACCCCAAAAGATTTCTCAGAAAAGATGAGAGAAGCAGCAAAGGCAGAGGGGTTTGATATCTGGGCTCTTCATGCAGATCATATCACGATAAAAACGGGAGATCCCGCGGAGATCGAGAGCACAAAACAGTTGATCGATGCCCAGATCGCAGGCAGGATATACCTCCTTTGCCATCGATGCCTCTCATCTCTTCAATTTTGAAGGAAAAAATGTCCGGGAGGAACTGGAAAAGAATATCTCGGTCACCTCAGATCTGGCCACGTATATTAAAAACAGGATGAAAGGAAAGGATTTCGGTCTCGAAGTGGAAGTGGGGGAGATCGGGAGAAAAGATGGTCACGGGCTGATCCTGACAAAACCTGAAGAAGCCGTTGAATTCATCAAAGCCCTGCATGAAAACGGGTGTATATCCCCAGGTGCTTGCCATTGCCAACGGAAGCACACACGGGCATGTATACGATGAGAAAGGAAATGTTGTCGAACAACTTTCCATCGATATCCCCCAGACAAAGGCAGTTGCAAAAGCCTTGCGGGACAATAACCTGCATGTCGGCATTGCCCAGCATGGGATCACCGGCACTCCCCGGGATCTCATCAACCAGCATTTCCCGAAAGGAGATATCATCAAAGGAAATGTCGGGACGTTCTGGCAGGATGTCGTTTTCAATACCCTGAAAGTGTATGAACCGGCACTGTATAAAGACATCCAGGAATGGACCCTCGAGAAATACCGCCCAGCAAATCCCGGGAAAAAAGACAGCCAGATATTTGACGGGAACTGCAAATTTGCCATAAAAGAATTTTTCAAAGAGATCTATTCAGTAGAGGAAGATACTGAACAGGCAATCCAGGCAATGGCTTATGCTGAAAGTCTCGTCTTTTTCAAAGCGTTCAGCTCGTATGGGTCTGCCTCCCTGGTCAGAAAAACTCTCAAATAATCATCCACCGTAACTTTTTTCTCCAGCAGAGAGATTCTATACTGTGATTTCTCATGCCAAAGACCACAATTTCCGTTATTAAAGCGGATGTGGGAAGTTTCCCCGGGCACTCCCGCACTCACCCGAAACTGCTGGAAAAAGCAGCAAAGATGCTCAAGGATGAGGAAGGTAAACTGCTCATCGACTCCTTTGTCACCCATTGCGGTGATGACCTCGAATTGATCATGACGCATACCCATGGTGTGGACAATGAAAAGATTCACAAGCTTGCATGGGATGTCTTTTCAGAATGCACAAAAATTGCCAAAAGCATGAAACTCTATGGTGCCGGCCAGGATATGCTCTCCGATGCATTTTCCGGAAATGTCAAGGGCAATGGGACCCGGTGTTGCCGAGATGGAATTTGAGGAGCGGGGAAGTGATCCGGTTCTTGTATTCATGGCAGACAAAACCGAACCGGGTGCATGGAACTTCTTCCTCTACAAGATATTTGCTGACCCTTCAACACGCCGGGTCTTGTTATCGATCCCTCGATGCACAAGGGTTTTGTTTTTGAAGTGCACGATCTGATAAAAAAGCGCCGCATCATGTTTAAATGTCCTGAGGAAATCTACAGTCTCCTCGCCTATATCGGTGCTCCTTCCCGCTACGTGATCAAACATGTCTTTAAAAAAGATGGCGATTATTGCTGCATCCACAAGCACGCAGCGCCTGAACCTGATTGCCAGGCAGGTATGTCGGAAAGGATGACCCGGTCATGATCGTCCGTGCCCAGAGTGGTTTTCCTGCAGTCGGAGAAGTGATTGAACCGTTCTGCACCCCGGTGCTTGTTGCCGGCTGGATGCGGGGATCCCACCACGGTCCGTTTATGCCGGTCGGTTTGTGCGATGCCAACTGCACACGGTTTGATGGCCCTCCCCGTGTTATCTGCTTGGGTTTCCAGATCTGTAATGGCAAACTTATCGGCCCGGCGGATATGTTTGATGATATCGGATTTGATCGTGTCAGGGCACGTTGCAATGAACTTGCCGATCTCATACGGGCACAGGGCCCATTCGAACCCCACCGGCTTTCACTGGAAGAGATGGAGTATACCACGCTTCCTGGTGTTGAAAAGGAACTTCCAAAACGGTGGGAACCCCTCTAATATCCAATAATACTTTTTTTCATCCGGGCTGAATGCAGACTGCGACTTTTTTCAGATCAGCCTGGTTTTGTATAAGTACGGGAGTATACTGACTGTCATCTGAATGAGCAAACTTTAATTATCTTACATCCCAAATTAGGGCAGATGGTTAACGGAATTGTTTTGCCGATAAAAAAAGTGTTTGGACTTGTGGATTCAAAAATATCTGTCGAGATCAAAGACGAAGGCCGGAAACTGCAGGGGCGCCTTGTTGCTGTGGATGAGTATCTCAATATCCACATGGACGAGACGATTGAGTTTGTCGATAACCAGCGGGGAAGGAGCCTTGGAACCGTTGTGATCAGGGGCAATAATATCCTCACCATCGCACCGGTTATCTGAAGATGAAAAAAGGTGGACACCGTGGAAGATCCTGTTGATGAAGCACTGAAACTGATTCAGTCGAAACCTGAAGGCATTCTCCAGAGCGAGCTCTGGAAAGAACTGGGTGTTGATAGCCGGAAGTGTTCGCGGATTGTCAAGAAACTTGAAGATAGCGAACTCATTGATCGGATCCGAATTCAAAAAAGACGGGATCAAGACCTACCTCCTGCATGCCAAACAGATGCCGGTGAATCCATCCGATCTGCTTGCCGGAGATGAATTAATCCCCTGTATCAGCTGTGAACTTGAGTGCATTGTTGAGGAATGTCACCCGCTCATGGACTGGATGTACCAGCTGGCAATTGTCCAGCATACCGATTGAATTTTTAAAAAAATTCTTTTCACCGTTCATAATTTGTTTCGATATGATCAATACCTGTCAGCTGAACAATAATCTATCCTGTGTATTATGACCAAATACAGGATTCTGCACTGATATTCCAGTGCCTCATTTTTCTGATCCCCCTGAACATCTATATGTGGGGCGACTGGCTGCTGGTCAATGTGCAGTGGGCACTCTTCCGGTACCAGCAATCTCCGAATATGGAAACAGCCTAATTCTCGGTTACAAGGATATCCTCTATATTTCTTTTGGCCAGAATACCGGGATTATATAACATTGCAGCAGCCATCCTTCTGGACAATTGGGAGCAGTTATTCTTCTTATCGGCCTCTGTATCACGATTTTTGCAGTTACAATGAGAAAAATCCGTTCCTCATCAAAACAGCCTCGTATTTTACCATTGGTGGCGGAATCATTTCTTGGATTATCTGCCCTATGTCGTTTTTATTGGCGGTTTTTCCATTCCGGTTGGGGTACCATTATTCTCTATCATCGGATGGTGGATGTATCAGGAAAATGAATGAGACGATGAGGATAATGAACCGGAGCATGAATCGTCCTGACGATGAATTGTTTCAGAATCCTGAGTATTGCTACAGATCAGTTTTTTCTGATTGTGATTTCTCCGAATTTTTGTCTGAACCTTTTAATCCTCGGACAACTATTTATCGCACAACTATCCACCTCATATTAGTGAATACATCCGCGATTTCCCTCCGGGAGATTCACTATGATTTCTGTTTTATTTGTCGATGACAATACCGATCTTTTCGGACAGATCCGCTCATTTTTGGAAAAGGCCGGAGATATCAGGATCGATAATGCCCATTCAATAAAACAGGCAATTGAAAAAATCAAAGGCCGCACGTATGATGTGATCGTCTCCTACGAGCAGATACCCGAAGTGAACGGTATTGAATTCATGTCTGACATGAACGGGATCGAATTTTTACAGTATCTCAAATCATCAGGAAATACAACACCGGTTATCCTGCTCTGCCGACGAGGCAATAACAAAATTGCTGTTGAGGAAGTCACCAATGGGACCGAGATCACTCTCCCAAAAGCGGTGATATTCGCCCGAATCTTCTGGAAATGGTCACGGTGATCAAACAGACCATGCTCCGCAGAAAAGCGGAACGGGAGATCAAGGTGCAGAATGAACAGCTTACCGCCATCCTTTCTGCAACACCGCTTGGAATATTCCAGGTCCGCAACGCATCTCATGGCATGGGTGAACCAGCAATTTGCCGAAATGCTCGGTTATGAAGAATCATATCTGGTGGGAAAAGAGATGCGTAGTATTTTTAACAACTCCTGAAGATTACGATCTGGTTTGCCGTGAACTCCAGATCAACGCAGAACTCCAGGGGTTTTCGCCAGGACAGAATGTAACCTTGTGAAAAAAGATAAATCAACTCTTGCATGCCAGTTGCAGGTCCAGATGGTTGATCCGCGCGATATCAGTAAAGGCGGGACATTTGTTGTCACTGATATTTCGGAAAGGAAGAAAATTGCTGATGCACTCAAAGAGAGCGAGGCAAAGTACCGGGAAGTTCTCCAGAATACCCAGAGCATCATCATCAGGATGGATACCTCAGGGAAATATCACCTTCTTTAATCATTTTGCACTCTCGTTCTTTGATTATACCAGCTGATGAAGTGATCGGGAAAAATGTTATCGGCACCATTGTTCCACAAAAAGACCCGCTCCGGTCATGATCTCTCCATGATGGCAAATGATCTCGGGTTTAATGCTGAAGGTTATGCTGTCAACGTCAACGAGAATGTCCGTCGCAATGGCGACCGTGTCTGGATCGCATGGATCAACAAAGCGATCCGCGATGAAAAAGGCCATATTGTTGAAATCCTCTGTATCGGCAACGATATTACCGACCGGAAACGGAACGGGGAGGTCCGTATCAGTACCGATACCTGGAAGGATATCGTGGTTGCCGATACCGATGTGAAAGAGGAAGTCTTTGATGCAGTCTTCCATATCTGCACGGAAATATCGATCGAAGGCAGGGAAGGAAAATCTGTTGGCACAACATTTCTTATCGGCGATGCCGATAATGTCATGGCAAAATCACGGCAGATATCTATCAATGCATTTGAAGGGCAGAAACCTGAATCCCGCATTATCACAAACCAGGATATCAAGGAAAATATCAAGGAATTTGCCCAGCTTGACGGGGCGTTTGTCATTGACGGGGATGGGTTTGTCCGGGCCCAGAGTCGTTATATCACGGTTGATACCAGTAATGTCACACTCCCAAAGGGATGGGAACCCGTCACAACTCGGTTGCTGCAATGACGCAGGTCACCAACACCGTAGGTATCGTTGTGTCCCAGAGCGGCGGGGGGATTACGATCTTCAAAAACGGGTTAATCTTCAAAAAGATTACTCTGTAATTGTCAGTGCGGGAACTTATTTCAGTGGTTACAATGTTTTCCCGTGATACTCTTCCCAGCAGATATGCCGGCAGATATTTCCTACTGCCTTGAACGCATCTTCAAGATCCGGGAAATTGGGAATCCCGGAATCCCTGAGAATCCGCAGCGGTGTCTTCATCGAATCTCCGCCGATCATGCACCCGACAATCATCTTGTGGGTGCTTTTTGAGAACCGGACAAGTTCGTTTGCAACACGAATCGGATCGGATATTGCTGATGGCACTGCGATAACAAAAGCAATATCCCAGACATCCTGGTTTTTTATCATCACGTCAAAGGTATGGGCAAACCTGTCTGCTGATGCATCCCCAACCATGTCGATCGGATTGTGCCGGTTCCAGTCAGACGGGCAGGATGGCATCAAGTTCTGAAACTATCGCGGGAGAAAACTCCACAAGTTCGATACCCAACCGCTCTGCATAATCTGATGACAGGACAGCAAATCCCCCGGCATTGCTGATTACAATGGCACGGATACCCTTTGGGATACCCTTCCGATGACGAGAAGTTCAGCAGTCTGGAATGCTTCCCGCATGGATCGTGACAGGAATTATTCCAGACTCCCAGAATGCTGCCTGGTACACTTCATAACTGCCAGCAAGCGATCCCGTATGGGATGCTGCGGTCATCTGACCGATCCGGGATGATCCCGACTTTATCGCCACAACGGGTTTTTTCGCGGGTAACCTCACGGACGATCTCCATAAATCGTTTTCCATTTCGGATCTTCCTCGATGTACAGGATAATTGCTTTTGTATGGGGATCATCCATGGCAAAGACCAGGAAGTCTTCAAACGTGAGATCAGCCTGGTTGCCGATACTGATCACTGCAGAAAAACCGATCTCTTCGGGCAGGCTCCAGTCCACGATGGTGGAAATGATCGCCCCGCTCTGGGAGATGAAGGCAATATTTCCGGGCTTGGGAGAGACCGGATCAAATGTGGTATTGATTCCCTGGTGGGGAAGCATGATCCCCAGGCAGTTCGGGCCCATAATGCGTATGTTATAGTGCTCTGCTATCGCTACAACCTGGTGATTCCAGATCCGACCCGGCCTGGCCGGTCTCACGAAATCCCGAAGAGATGATTATGACCAGGGGAATACCCTTCTCTCCGGCTTCTTTTACCATTGCTGGGACATAAACGAGCCGGGACAACGACAACGGCAATATCGACCTTATCAGGAATTGCTGCAAGCGAATGAAAGACGTCCCGTCCAAGAATTTTTTCATGTTTCGGGTTTACCGGGTATACTTTTCCGGGAAAAGGGAGCAGATTTCGCAGGACTGCATAACCGACCTTATTGGGTTCGGGTGAGGCCCCGACAACGGCAATCGATTTCGCGTTGAATACATCCGGGGGTAACGATGTTTTTTGCCGGTGTCTGATTTCTGTTCCACCGTCAGATACATAGATCCGGGCATCTACAACACAGACACCTTTTTCGTATACAAATACCGGATTGAGATCGAATTCCACAACATCAGGACTGTTTATAAAAAACCGTGGCAACAGTTTCAATAAGGGTAATCAGCCCTTCTTTGTCACCGGGCGGATTGTTCCGGAATCCTTTCATCAGGGGATATCCCTTCAGTTCCTGGATCATTGCATCGATATCTTCAGATCGTACCGGAAGTATCCTTATTGAAACATCTCGGATAAGTTCGACGAGAGTCCCCCCCATCCCGATAGTGATTACTTTGCCAAACGTTGGATCAATTCTTCCGCCGACAAGGATCTCAAGCCCTTTTTTCTTTTGTTCTTCGATAATTATTCCGGAGATAACAGCTGAGGGATCGAAATTTATCACGTTATGAAAAATCACATCAAAAGCGTTTTGTGCTTCCTGAGGTGAGGAGATACCGGTGATAACACCCCCTGCATCGCTTTTATGGCTGATTTGGGCTGATATGACTTTCATGACCAACGGATAGCCGAGTTTATCCGCTGTTCTGGCAACTTCATCGCGTGTTCTCACAACAGAGAATTCGGGAACAGGGATACCCTGGTTTTTTAAGAGGAGGTATCCTTCCGCTTCTGAAAGCATCCTGCGGGTCATGGGTTTATCCGGTGAAGATATTGCGGTTGCAGGATAATGAGGTTTTGTAACAAAAAATTCCGGACTGTTTTTTTTATCGATTCAATATTCCGGATTGCACATCAGGTTCGGATCATAAAAATTTCATTGAAACAAATCACTTTGTTCATTGACAAAGGTACTATTTTTCCAAGAGATCTTTACCACAAGTCCTGCAAAACCTGGCGCCATCGATTATTTTTGTTCCGCAACTGGTGCAGTAATGTGCTGAATTCGTTCGATCCTGGTTGTGACCTGTTCCTGTCGAACCAGTATCTGGTATAGCTGATTGCGGACTTGAGTGAAAGGGTCCGGGCATGGTTCCTGGACCCCCAATTGGTGATATTCCGGTTGAATTGCATCCAAATCTCTGGAGCTGAGAGAATGCTGATGCGGGATCAGCTTGCGCTTTTTGGATGTTGCGACGGGTGAACCAAAAACCCAGAGGAATGATAAGAACCAGGATTAAAACCAGACCGGCTACCTCATACACCTCAAGGAGAAAGTTAAAGGTGCCGTGCAGTACCATCGCTCCGGGAAGGCCCACGATAATAACAGGTCCCCGGACAGATTTGGGGCGGAATTTTGCTGTTCCCAGCGCATATCCCCAGATAGCGGAAAAGATCATATGTCCGGGGACAGATGCAACCGCCCTCAATACCCCGACGGCAATTCCTCCATCGAGGACATAGAATATATTTTCTACCGCGGCAAACCCGAGACCGGCTGCAGCAGCATATACAATTCCGTCAACCGGTTCATCAAATTCAGGGAGCCGGTATACGAAAAAGAAGACGACACAAAATTTTACCATTTCCTCAACGAACGGGGCAATAACAGATGACGAAATCACTCCGGAGGGAAATGGATATTCGATGACAACGGCAGGAATGACACTGAGTGCTCCCAGCAGAAATACCCAGACTACCAGTCGTAAAGGTTCAGGTTCATAGCAGTCCTTCCTGTACACATACCAGAGAATAAAGACCGCAGGCGCAATCGCAAGCACCAGGAGCTCAAACATCAGTCAACAATTATCTGGCAAAATGAAAAAGAGTTCTGGTTTTCTTTGCAATCCGGCTCACCGGTCCTTACCAAAGACAAGACGGATATGCCCGATGAGCGAGATTTTTTAAAAAGTCGAATAATTCCGATGGTGTGGATACTCTTTCTTCAGTTATTGGGATATAAAAACTAAAAAGAAAACTCTGTCACTCGCGTCTGGTACTTCGGTATGGTGAGTTCGTCTTTAAACATTGTGCCATATCGGAAAGAATCGGAATCATATCTCCCTCTTTCAAGAACCGGTTGTGAATGAGCTCAGCCAGGCTCCCATGGCAGATCCTCTCATGAATTATCGGGAGGTAAATCCGTTCATCCTCTGTGGCATGACACCATGCTGCATCATAGAGCCGTTCAAGTTCCGGCCTGAATGCTGCAGTCCCGGACTCAATTGCTTCTTCCGTCCGTGCCAGCAAATCATCCTGATCCGTTTCAACCGGAAGCGTAGTGCACCGTAAAAGCGACTGAACGAATGCGCAGACCGCCATATCCGAACGGATGCACTCCTGCTCGTCAAGAGCCTTAATCTCGACACAGTTCCGTGAGAAACGTATGATAAGACCACGTGAGTTTACCCACTCTTCACAGAGAATATCCGCCCCCCGGGCACGAAGATGGCCAAAAATCTCCTGCTGGACATTTTGGTAATCATCAAGGCTCCGGATTCTGTCAGGGATAATCCGGTTACAGATTAAGGGGATTTCCTTTTGGTTTTCCCGGTAATACTTCAGCCGGTTGTCAGCAATTCCGGTAAGATTTCCTTCAACCATAGGAGAAGATGCCGTTACTGCGATGAGATACGGCAAAAGTGACCTGAGCCGGTTATGGATCATAACCACATGCTTTTCACCGGAATAGGACAGGTTAATCTGCAATGACTGGATATTCAGCCACCCGTGCTGATGAATATTGAAAAGACGGTCATACGCCTCATAATATTTGCCTTCATCATGATCCCAGACGGCTGTCTGATTAAGGGTAAGCAGGGGGTGCATACCCAATCCGAGGAGCACATACCGGTCGCGGAAAACGTGGTAAAACTTCCGGACACCCTGAATGAGTTGTCCTTCAAGATCTGAAAGATTGTGTGCGGGTGTACGGGGTATGATCTCAAGCACCGTTTTCTGGAGTTCTTTACTGAGTTTAACCTCACCAAACAGGATCTCTGGTTCAACACGACCGTACAGGGATTTCAGGATCTGATCGGAAACCGGAAGTGGGTTGAACCGGTTATCATTGATTGAGTATTCGTGTTCAGTACCGATCGTCATATCTCACGCAGGTCTGGTTTTGGAACTTCAGAAACTTTTTCGGTATCCGGCTCATCAACAGAGCAGATAGCATCAATCTCATCGCGGGTGAGGTTGCTTACAAGATGCGTGATGCTTTTTACTGCAAGATTATACTGCATCTGATACGCTTCCGGTGTATCTTTGAGGAGTTTTACCAGAGGACAGATACTTTCGTATTTCAAAAAAATCCTGATCGTATCTCCCACTACATCAAACGTGAACGGCCCGGCGCGGCAGGTCTCCGGTTTTACCCTATGGATCCTGCACTTGCCCTGTTTTGAAAGAATACACACCCCGTTTTCTTTGACTTTCAGACGTTTATACCCCGTATATTCAAACATATCCGGAGAGACCCCCGCAGTCAGCAGCCTCTCTGAACAGGACTGTGAAACAGGGGGATGTGCATCGATACAGCAGTGACCCCCGCAACGCATACAAATATCTTCAGCTCTTAAAAACCAGTCTTCACGCAAAAAAATCACATCCTGAAAAGATGAGCAACAATCTGCTCGAATACCTGGGGATAGCAGTCATCTTCACCGCTCTCAATGGAGGGATTGTCATTGACCTCAATAACATACGCATCCCCGTTATTATTTTTTATATCAACGCCGTAGAGTCCGTTACCGATTGCATTCGCTGCATCAATCCCGAGTCTCAGTACGTGGGGAGGGACATTTTCAGGCATGACGCTTTCAACCCCGCAGTAGACAAGGTGTCCATTCACCGATGCCTGTATTTTGAACGTATCGGTTGGAATGGTATACTTGCACGCATACAGCAGCTCTCCCCCCAATACCCCGACTCTCCAGTCGTATTTGCTCTCAATATACTGCTGTACAACAATCCAGTCCGATAATTTTATAAAACGGCGGGCAACCCGGAAAAATTCTGCAATTTCCTGGACTTTCTCTACCCGTAGCGAGAATGAAGTCGAAGGTTCTTTTACAATGAGAGGAGACCCGAGATCATCGAAAATGTCTGAAACGTGTTCTACCGTGATTTCGTTTTTTGAGAGGAAAATCGTTTTTGGCATTGAAATGTGTTTTTTGGCAAGATGCGAGTACATGTTGACTTTATCAGAGCATATCTGGATTGACCGGGGATCATCGATAACCGGTATTCCGTAAAAGCTTGCCATACGTGCAGCAACATACGTAACGTTCATCGGATCGGTCCGGGCACGGATAAAAAGTGCATCGACATTGGGTATCTTATGAATATCAACAGGGAAGATAAAGTCCACTTCATGACCCATACGTTCAGCAACATCACGGCACCGGATAAGTGCATTGAGTCTGTTCTGAATTGGAGAGCGTTTTCCGGTCAACAAAAATTCCCAGCTGACTCATAAGAATTCCTGATGGGAAATATAAGCACCAAGTAGTGAACGTTCTTCAGGAGAAAGCTGGGAGTATTTCGTTGGGGATAAAGCCGAAAGGAAATACTGGTCACTTTTTTTTACAAAAATAATCGTCACAAGGGGAATCGAAAAGTGCTCGTACACCTTCTGGACAAGATGTTCAATAGAAGGGTCGGGGGAAGTTGTTTTGCCAAAGATCCCGACACAGGTATGAATGGTAGCATTTTCATCCAGGTGCTGGTAGCAGAAGGGATACTTTCCCTTGTTTGTGAGGTGTTTGATCACTTCTTTAGCCTGATCGGTGTCCCGTACCAAAAAATAATCCGAAGTTGTCGCGAAATAATTCAGGCCATAGAGAATAGCTGGGAGGGGGATATAGGCCTGTGAAATACCCCATGTGCAAACAGGAATGCCTGCAAGTTTTGCCCGTTCAAGGCTCAGAGGTACGACATACGCATCGAGAATCGCCCTGCTGGCAGGCAGGACCGTTTTTCCTTCCAGTTCATGGTGCAGAATTGAATAATAGGTCTCGGTTTTATACGAGTAATTTTCACTGATGATATGGAAGGTATCCTCCCGCTTTATTATGAAAAGTGAATCTTTCACTATGTTTGGGTCTCGTTTTCCATTTGTTTTTAGCGGCGTTTTTCTAAAAGACGGGTTATTGAATGATATTCCGGATTCTTTTTTGATTGTCTCCGGTGCAGGAACCAGAGCATCTGGTAATGCCCCGGCAGGATATTTTCCAGGAATTGGATCGCTTTTACTTCTGTTCATCCGGTAACCCGTCCACAATAATCCGGTTTCTTTGAATCAGCCGAAAGTTTCTGCCTTGTTGCAATAAATTCGAAGAATAAGGTATCAGGATAAGAGTTCAATAAAATACGTTCACTCGTGTGAGCCGGTGTTTGCATTTCTGAACATTGCACGGGATCAGGACAGGAAAAGAACCACCTATGGTCCTCTTCATCATCATCATCGACAGTGAGACACTCGTTCATGGTCAACACTAATCCAATTTCAAGTCATTGGATTATCGTTGATAGCTGATATGCACTGCTCTTTAAAGAATTTTGCAGGGAATTCACGAATATTACCTTTGTTCATAACCGGCCGGGACAACACAATACCATTGACAATTTCCGATATCAGCTGTTTTGTGAATATAATCTTACGATTGGAGGGCCGGTAAACGATCATAAAATTAATAATATTCTATCACCATCAGTAATCACCATGCATATTCCCACTCCGGGAGAACTCCGAGGACGGCGTGAAGCACTTGGCATGAAACAGACTGAGCTTGCACGGCGTGCCGGTATCAGCCAGTCAATGGTGGCACGCATTGAAGCGGGAAATGTTGATCCCCGTGTGAGCACACTATCCAAGATCATCACCGTTCTGAATAGTGCTGAGCCAAAAAAGATACGTGCGGCACAAATAATGCATACACCGGTTCTGTCCGTCCAGCCCCAGGATGCGATTTCCCGCGCAGTCGAGATTTTTGAAAAAAACAATATCTCGCAGTTACCGGTAATCGAGCGGGGTGTCCCGGTTGGATGTATTTCTGAAACAGTCATCGTTAAAGCAATCGAACAGCAGCGACTGCATAAAACTCACCTTTTCTTTGTTAAGGATTTCATGGAGCCGGGATTTCCTACAGTTCCTCCTGACATGGATGTGGAAACAGTAATAAATATCCTGCAACAGAATCACGCGGTCCTCGTTGTGGAAGGAAGGTTAGTCATTGGCGTTATCACCAAACATGACCTGATCTCATTGATTGTTTGAACGAAATAGTGCACAGGATAAATGGATAATCCACTGGCTCTGTAGAAACGGGCATGAACAGAGTGTTCGCACCCAAACCATGAAAATCGTACAATATACGAAGGGCCCCGCCTCAGGGCCTCTCCGAGGCACGGCGGGACAGGGAGGTTAATGGTATTTTTTGGTTGCTGATCTGCCGCGGGAGCGTCCCTCCGGGGGCGGCAGCGTTCATCGTAACTGAAGAATAGAGATGATAATCCCCTCATCATACCTGAATTTTTCGATTTTCATGGGAAATGCTCAAAAAAACTCTCAACGTTCATAGGGGTTTTGCCCCGACCACCTGGCACCCCCCAATGCGATAACCCATAAGAAGGTAATAACAGCACTATCACATTGCGAAAGGGGCGGTCCGTGAGGACAGGCACTGTCCCTCCTTCAAAGCATGTGTCCTTTTTTATTTTGTGCTGGAATAAAAGGAATTCTACAGAGCCAATCCACCTTCTTTCAGTACCGAAACACCGGGTTAGAAGGATAATGCGTGGATGCGGCAGCAAAAAAAAGATTATAAAAAATCTTTTTCAGAGCTTTGAAACCAGATCACGAAGTACCGTTACCGGTTCATGTGCTTTTACTACACTCGATGCGAGCAGCACCCCGTCGGTGCCGAGGTCTACAGCGATTTTTACGCAATCACCGGACTGGATACCTGCTCCGGTCAGCACTTTCACCTTTGGATTTACTGCATGGACTGCTGCGACTAGATCGCCGGATAATATCCGGGTTGGCTTTTGAGACCGAAACGCCACTCCCAATCAGTTCCGGCGGTTCAATTGCCACATAATCGGGTCCAAGCGCTGCGGCACCGGCACTTGTCGCCTCGTTATTCGAGCATATAACAGAGATGAGTTTCTGGGCCTGCAAAGCCCGGACCGCCGATTCAATATCGGCAAGGGTAAGGCGTTTTTCCGAATGGTTGATGAGCGACCCCGCTGCTCCGGCGATTTTGAGAGCATCGGCAGTAATATGCCCGGTATGAGCCCCGGGTTCAAAGCCATCAACATGCTGTGCGTATACCGGAATTGCGAAGTGGTGAGAAATGGGGTGGAGATCGATATAGGAAGGTGCGATCCCGATCGAGACTCCGCTTTCATGCGCCACAAGTTGTGCAGCGTTCGCAATCATATGGGCCCGATTGCCCATTCCTTCTTTGAAGGTCTTGGTATTAATCAGAATCAGTGGTGAAGGCATAATCTTTCCTCATTCCTGCTCTAACGATAGGTCTCTGGTACTCCTCTTTGGATTCAGTTATGATGAATATTTGGTCTTGTGGCCGGACCACTTTCTGCGGTTATTCTTTCAGACCGCGAATGAAGTGTCCGGCAGTGATTCCCCCAGAGCGTACAGTTTTACGGTATCTTTCAGGAGTTCAAACCGCTTATCATTATCTTTTATTCCCTCGTGAACCAGAGCGATCGCATTTTTATAGGTACTAGCCATATCCCGGGCATAACGGGGGGTCCTGCCCCGTGTATCGATGATAACTTCATTGATCCCAATCTGCTGGAGAGAGGGGAGGTGATTGAGCAGACATATCTCTGCGGAATTGAAAATATGCGACCGGCACTCACCATCCATCCGAACGGGGAAAATATGGCCCGTTGCATCCCTGATACCAAAGAACCCTGAAGTATTCTGGCCTCTGGTTTTCTGGTCCCCTTCCAGCCATGGCTGCAGAATACAATCTTCGGAAACCATGGCTTCGCTGTTTCCCTGAACGATAAGGGAAAACGACACTGGACATTTCTGAGATCGCACGGTCCGTATCAACAACTCCATTTCATCACGGGACAGTTCCGGAGAAAGAGTCAGGGACGTAAAAAATGGGGATAACCGGAGCACTGACTGGTGATTAAAAATATTCAGCCCCACAGAACCGTAAAGTGGAATTCCGGTATCTGCCCGCATGAGCGCGTGGGCAGTTCCGGAATTTTCCACTAAAAATCCGGAGATACCCATGCTCCTCGCCCTTTGCCAGGACAGGAAGGACATTTTCAAGGTAATTATTTCTGGTTATACGGGGAAACTTGAGGATGAAACGGACCCCTGCGTTATTGCACATCGCCGATGCAGCGGTAATCTGTGATTCCAGGGAGGAAGGACAGGGAATGTCCCGGCATTTCCTGTCGCCGGATGTGAACACAGGTTCAAAACAGATAACCTCACATCCACCCTCAAGTGCTCCCTGTACACACCCGACTGAATCCGCATACGCCCCTAACACCAGCCGAAAATGAGTCCGGCTGTTTCCGGCAGTGGGACGTTTTGGAACAACGTTCATCCTGAACGCATTCAATTGCCCGTTTGACCAGGTAATGCTCTCCTGAACCGGGAGGGCCCGGGTCACCATCATATCTTCAGCGATTTTTAAGAACTCCCGCCGCACATGGTTCAGCCGGGCTATCGGCAGAAACCACCCTCCTTCGCAGTCAAGGGTAAAATTGCGCGATGGTAAACGGGGTGTCTTTGCTCTTTTTCAAGTGCAGTTCGATCTGTTCACGGGTGAGTGGATGAGAAAGCGCAGGTTCAAGATGAAAATCCGGTGAATAACTGACCGGGAAATCTCCCGAGATCCGTGAATGTACAAGACCTTTCACCTCCAGCCTGCCGCAGGCATCGATGATCACATGAACATCGATAACGGACCGGATGTCGTAAGCCGGGAGGCGGATGAGCAATAATCTGACGTGCCCGCTGCTCAAACTCAGCAGAAGAAGTGATAAAAACATCTGCGCCCGGTTCAACAGGTTGTGGAACCTTAAATGAAATTTCCCCACCTTTTTGCACGGGAATTGAATTGAGCGAGAAACCAGACTCATGACCGGGATTTTTGGGATGCCTGAAGAGGAGTCCGTCTCCCGGACGGGGGATTTTTGTGTGCGTGGTGCGGACAGTTACCGTCTTTGATTTTTCATCATACCGGCTGACGTTACCGATACAGATACCACGGTGATCCGGTGCATCTCTTCCCATCAGGTCGGCACCGTGTTTTCCAAAAAGATATCCTTCGGTCAGACCCCGGTTGAATGCAATACGGAGATCCTGTAACGCTTCAGGGGAGTATGAGCACTTCCACTCTGCAATCGCATCGAGAGCTTTCCGGTATGAACTGACAACGATTGAAACGTATTCCGGTGATTTCATGCGACCTTCAATTTTGAGGGAAATTATCGGTGAACTGACGAGAGCGGGAAGATTTTCATAGGTGCACAGATCTTTTGGGGATAGCGGGTAATGATCGTTTGAGGGAATTTCATGAATTCCTGATGGCCTGCCATAAGGATCGGTATCTGCAGTTATCATCGTGTAGGGTTTACGGCAGGGTTGTGCACACATCCCGCGGTTCCCGCTCCTTCCCCCGATCACTGAGGAGAGGAGACACTGACCCGAATAGCTATAGCAGAGTGCCCCGTGAGCAAACACTTCAAGACCGATTGCGGATTTGGCAGTTCTGTGAGCAATGCCGGTTATTTCTTCCATCGTCAGCTCGCGGGCCAGCACAACCCGTGAAAAACCCTGTTCAGCCGCCCATTGTACGCCATCAGCAGAATGGATAGTCATCTGTGTTGAGGCATGAAGAGGTAACAATGGAACGATTTTTCTGGCAAGTCCAGCTACCCCGATATCCTGGATGAGCACTGCGTCAATACCAATCGAATACAGCCAGAGGAGATATTCCAAAACGCCGTTTAGTTCCCGGTCATGGATGAGGGTGTTTATTGTTACATAGACAAAGACGTCCCTGCGATGGGCAAATTCAACGGCTTCTTTGAATCTCAGTATCAGTAAAATTCGCAGCATATTTACGGGCACCAAACCTTTTCCCGCTCAGGTATACTGCATCGGCACCTGCTGCTACCGCTGCCCGGAATGCTTCTGGTGATCCCGCAGGAGCAAGAAGCTCAGGAAGATTGCTTTTTTTCCGGATTTCAGAATACTGCGGCATATCCCTCTCTTTACCCTATACCAATAATTCTGAAAAATCCCACTGTTGCAAGAATTGTCACGATGGAGATGATGATATATCCTCCCATAATCAACAGGATATAGACCTGTTCTGTGGCCACCCCATCACCCAGGATACCGGAGGGCAGACATAAAATCCCAGGGTCATCACACACGGAACCAGACCATAAATCCCGTATTTTTTCAAAAACGCTGAATGCCCTGCCCGTTCTGAAGACATTTCCAAAAACCGTGATACCCTTGCGGAATGCCTGCCCGAGCAGGTTGAATATATCGAACATGGTGAGGGTTACACCGAGGGCCACAAAGGTGAGTGTATACAGTATATAGAGCGGGTTTAAGCCCATGCCGACACCGAGCGCGGCTGCACCATATTCGATGACAAACGTACCGGTGATTAACGCAAGAGCAGAAGGTAAGGAAATATTGAAGATGAATACCGGTACCAGAGGCAGAATTACGGTCAGAAGGATACCCCTGGCAATCGTCAACGTCAGGTCCCGCATGCAGCAGGAAATAGTTCCACTGCAGTTCCATCGCCATTTTTGTAAAAGGATCTTCGCTAAAAAAGGATAAACAGGTATCTGCCGGTAAAAAGTATAAACCATACCGGAATCCTGGCGGATTTATTCATTTTCCTGCTTTTTATTTTTGCACAAAAGAAGTGCATCTTTTTTTATCCTGCACACAAACAGATTGTTATCATGAAGATTGTTGCCGCGCTCACGGATCCGACTCACGCTGCCGTTGCGCAGGAACAGGGAGCTGATATCGTCGAACTCCGGCTTGACCTGATGGCAGGTGACCCGGTGAGCCTCGTGCAGGTGTGCAGAGAACAGTGTTCATTACCGGTAATCGCCACAATCCGTTCCGCACCGGAAGGGGGCCGGTTTTTTGGGATGCACCGGCATGGTACGAGAAAATACAACCGGTTGTCCCTCTTGTTGAATATATTGATATTGAACAGCGGTTTGCATCCTATGCCCCACGGGTCAGGGAAGCCGGAAAGATGATCATTGCTTCCCATCATTCGGCAGGGATGATCTCCCTCCATGACCTGTTTATGCTGGAGCGTGAGCTCAGGACGTACGGAGATATGGTAAAAATAATTGTCACTCCCGGTGATGAAGAAGATATTATTGATCTTATCTCCTTTACCCATACGATACAAAACCCGGTATGCACCGGTGTGATGGGGACGCAGTTCCGGTATGCCCGCGCTATCCTTCCGCTATTCGGCTCACACCTTGTTTACTGTAATACCGGAACACCCACTGCTGCCGGGCAGTATTCCGTTGAAGAGTTTGTCAGGCTCATGGCACTGTTGAAAGGAGTTCCCCACATGCCTCCTGACAGTGGGAGTCTGATAGACGGAATCGACAACGGATACCGCTGCATTTTTTTAGAATTGGCAGTATCAAACCTAAGTACCGATTACAAACAGTAAAGAAAACAGTTGGATGATCAGGAATGACAGATCAGATCTCGGACATGCCAGGTAAGATCATTGTCAGCTGGGTAACTCCTGAGTGGCTGGCGGATCATCTGGATGATGCTTCCCTGACGCTTGTGGACTGCCGGCAGCAGGTCCATGCCTATATCCATGAACATATACCCGGTGCCATTTACGTTAACGAAGGGCTGCTGCGGATGCATATCGGACGATCTCCGGTCCAGTGGATCTCAGGCAGAAGCTGCACAGGTACTTTTTACCACTCTCGGGATAGAACAGGATCGTCCGGTTGTAGTCTATTCAGAATATACTCCTCCGGGATTATCGTCTGCTGCCGGAAGTGACGGGCTGGAACAGATGCTCGTTGCCTATACCCTTGCCCGGTTCGGCTGCCGGAACATCAAACTTCTCGATGGGGGTCTTGCAAAATGGCGATCGGGAAACCGTCCGCTTGCAAGCAGACCCGGTACCACCCGGCCGTCAGCCTGCACGGTTGATATTCAGGTAGATTTTCTCATCGGATATGATGAATGCAGGAAATTAAAAGACGAGCCGGAGGTTATCTTACTTGACACACGACCGTCTGCTCTGTACGCGGGAAACGGGCCATGGCCCAGACCCGGGCATATCCCGGGTGCTGTCAACCTGCCAGCCACATGGTTACTGGATGACATCAACCCCACGCTGCTGAAAAAGGAAGAGGAAATCCGCAGTATCCTCACCAGGTACGGCATTACTCCTGAAAAAACAATTATATGTTCCTGCGGGACGGGGAGGTCGGCAACGGCGGTATTTCTCGTTCTCAGATATTTCCTCGGTTATCCTGATGTGCTCATCTATGAGGCCGGGTTCACCGGTTGGACGTCAGGTCCGGATAATCCCGTTGTTACTGGAAAGAGTCCCCGGTAGCAGGGTCATTTCTGGTAATTCAGGTACTTTTTTTGTTCCAGCAGACAATCCACAAGCACAAGTGCCAGCATTGCCTCAGCAACCGGGCACAATGCGGGGGACAATGCAGGGGTCGTGCCTTCCCTTCACGGATATTTCAGCCGCGTTCCCGTATACATCCCTGGTCTGCTGGGTCTTTTCGATCGATGGTGTTGGTTTGACGGAGATCCTGTACAATAATGTCCTGACCCGAAGAAATGCCCCCCAGAATGCCCCCGGCATGGTTGCTGGAAAAACCGTCTTTTGTCATAGGATCATTGTTCTCGCTCCCAAACATTCCCGCTACGGCAAACCCGTCACCAATCTCCACACCCTTGACCGCACCGATTCCCATCATGGCACTGGCAATACGTGCATCCAGCTTGCCAAAGACTGGATCACCAAGTCCTGACGGGCACCCTCTTGCGGTTATTTCAACAATCCCCCCAACCGAATCCCCTGATTCTTTTGCCAATAGTATCTCCTTTTGTATAGCATCAGGATCTGTTTTACCATGCACTGCAAGAATTTTTCCCGTTACGGTAATACCCTGTGCTGAAAGGAATTTGACCGCAACAGCACCGGCAGCAACCCGGCCGATGGTCTCGCGACCGGAACTTCTCCCCCCGCCGCGGTGGTCCCGGATACCGTACTTTTCCCGGTACGTGAAATCTGCATGGCCGGGGCGGAATTTTTCGCGGAGTTCCTCGTAATCCTTTGATTGCTGGTCCTTGTTGCGTACAAGAAGTGCGATTGGTGCACCGGTAGTCCTTCCTTCAAAGATGCCGGAAAGAATTTCCACACGGTCTTTTTCGTTCCGGGACGAGGTAAGCGGAGAGGTTCCCGGTCGTCGCCGATCGAGGAATGGCTGGATATCCTTCTCATCCAGTTCCATCCGCGGGGGACACCCGTCTATAATAACCCCGATACCAGCACCATGGCTCTCCCCAAAAGTCGTAATTCTGAAATTCCTTCCAAACGAATTCATTGTACCAGCTCCCGCACCTTTTCAGCAGGGACATCAATACCGAAGAACAGGTAGAACTGCTCCCGGGCCTGTTCAATGAACATTTCCAGGCCGGTAATAGTAGTACATCCCTTTGCACGGGCTGCTTCGATGAGGGGTGTCACGGGGGGTGTATATACCAGATCAAACACCGTCATTTCCTTATTCAGTTGTTCTTCCCTGAGCGGGTTTCTGGTATCAGGCTGCATCCCAAGAGGTGTTGCATTGACAACCAGGTCCGGCCTGATCCGGTCAAATTCATCCCACGTGCCCCATCTGCATCCGAACCGTTCAGCAAGTTTTTTTGCGTTTTCCGTGGTCCGGTTCAGGATCGTCACATCCATATCCAGATCCGTAAGAGCGTATGCCGCCCCTGCAGCAACACCACCAGCTCCCAGCAGGTACAGCTTTTGATCCTTTCAGGGAAACAAGCGGTTTCCGCACTCCCAGCCAGTCAGTGTTGTACCCGATCGCCGTCCTGCATGCGAACACTACCGTGTTTACTGCGCCGATCTCAGAAGCGGCATGCTCATCGATCTCATCGATATATTCTATAACATCATGTTTGAACGGGATGGTGACCGATAGTCCTTTTGCATCGACTGCCCGTGCAACATCCATGATCTCATCGAGTTCAGGATCTTCAAACCAGGTATAATGATAATTCAACTGGTAATCTGAAAAGAGCGCATTGAAGAGATTCGGGCTGCGGCTATGAGCACACGGGTAACCTGCAACCCCGAGGATCCGTGTCGTGGGATCACGTCCGGAGCCTGAGAGAATATCAGTCAGTTTCAGGAGCGGTACCGGGGGAAGACGACCTGTTTTAAAAAATGCAAGAGCGGTGTCCCGCTGGTCTTTTCTGGAAAATCCGCTTTGTAAGAGCCCGATAATTTTTTCTGCGGCCACAACAGCAGAAGTCTCTGTTGTGTCAAAACAGAAATCCGATGACGCATAATAATTCTGCCTGCGGCGGTCCAGCATTTCAGCAATTTCTTCACTCAGAGGCAGACTGGTAAGCGGGGGCCGGGGTTTTTTTAATAACCGTTCTTTTATGGTTTCAATATCTGCAACAAGGAGAACAATGGTGCTGTTCTGACGGAGATTTTCCATATTTTTTGGATCGCAGACAACCCCGCCTCCCGTACTTATAATGACATCTGCCTGCGGAAGCGATGCGATTACATCACGTTCTATACTGCGGAACCGTTCTTCTCCCTCGTAATGGAAGATATCGGGTATCGATCGTCCGGTCCTGGTCTCAATCAGTAAATCCGTGTCTATGAAAGCCGCATTCAGTTGTGTTGAGAGAATTTTTCCGATTTCGGTTTTTCCGGTCCCGCGAAAACCGGTTAACACAATTCTTTTCATTTCTTTGCCTCTGACACCAAGTCCCAGAACTCCGGAAAGGATTTACTTACACATTCTGCATTTCTGATCGTAATGCCCCCGATACCCAGGCCCAGTACAGCAAAGCTCATGGCTGTGCGGTGATCGTTACCGGGGTCGATACTCCCTCCATGAAGGGGAGCAGGGTAAATAGTTATTCGATCATCTTCCACCTGAACTTTTCCCCCGAGAGTTTTCAATTGTTCAGCGGTACTGGTGATCCTGTCGCTTTCTTTATACTTCAAATGGCTGATACCGGTGATCGTTGTGGGAGTTTTTGCACTGGCAGCTACCATGCAGAGTGTCTGGACACTATCCGGGGATGACGACATGTCAAAGGTAATTCCCTGCAGGCCCCCGGTTCTCTCAACAGTAACGGTATTTTTCCCGTATATCACGGAGCACCCCATCTGGCTCAGTGCATCAAGAAACCTGCGGTCTCCCTGGACCGAATGCGCCTTAAGATTCCGTACCAGTACTCTGCCCCCGCAGAGAGCAGCAATGGCAAAAAAATAAGCAGCTGATGAAAAATCACCTTCAATGGCATAGGTCCGACCGGAATACCGGGAAAGATTACTCACCAGAAACCGGGCATATCCGTCCTGGGTTACCTCTGCACCAAACGCCCGGATACTATCAATGGTTATATCGAGATATGACCGGGATGCAGGAGGTGACGGGATCATAACTTCGACTTCCGTATCTGCATAGGGTGCGGCAATGAGAATTGATGATATAAACTGGCTGCTGATTGTTCCGTCAACGGTTACGCGGCCTCCCCTGAGATGACCCGTAACTTTCACCGGGGGGTATCCTTCAGTTTTCAGGTATTCTCCAGAACCACCGAGATGGCAGAGGGCCTGTATAAGCGGTCCGATCGGGCGTTCCTGCATTCTTGAACTTCCTGAAAGGATAACCGGATTCCTGCAGAGCAGCGCAAGCGAGGCAAGGAGACGGAGACTTGTTCCTGAATTATCGAGATCAAGGGTCGTCATTTCCGGATTGAGAAATATCCCGTCGCAACCCGTCACGATAATCCGGTCCGGCTTTTCCGTTATCGGTACTCCGAGAGTTTTGAGCGCTTGTATCGTAATTTTTGTATCCTCTGCATAGAGTGGCTGCATAACAGTTGTTGTCCCTTTCCCGAGTGCTCCGATGATCAACGCCCGGTGGGTGTAACTTTTTGATGAGGGTGCGGTAACTTCCATTTCCACGTTTTTCAACCGTGGCAGCGTAACGTTCATGCCGGGACTCCGATTTTTTTATAGCACCCCAGCTCTTTAACATTCGTCAATGATTTGAGCTCTTCAAGGGCAGGGTTTGTCTCAGGAGACCATTCATAGTCCAAAAAGAACACATAATTCCCCATGCCTCTTTTTGAAGGGCGGGATTCAATCCTGGTGAGATTTATCCTGCGTTGTGCAAAGACCTCCAGGAGATCGTGCAGGAGTCCGGTACGATCAGTGCTCGGGTCGATGATGATACTGCACTTTTGTGCCCCTTCAGCCGGCAGAGGTGCACGGGAAATGCGGACAAACCGGGTCGTATTGGAGGGATTGTTCTCGATGTTTTTCACAATAACGGGCATTTTATAGATTGATGCTGCTGTTACCGAGAGTATGGCACCGGCATTAGGAGTTTTTTTTGCTTCAAGGGCACTGGATGCATTACTGCTGGTATGAATGACCGGGCCTCCCCATTTCTCAAGGTATTCACTGCATTGTTCATGGGTCTGGGGGTGTGCATAGACCACCCGTAACCGCTCGAGAGATACCAGGGAAGCAAGATGATGGTGGACAGGCATGTACATCTCCGCAGTGATAAAGAGAGGATACCGCAAAAGCCCGTCAAGTGTCTCACCGACTCCCCCGGCCTCGGAATTCTCAAGAGGTACGAGACCATCTCCTTCACCGGCAGCAACCGCAGTAAAGATCCCGCGGATTGTTGAAGATAACCGGATTTGGGTAAACCCCAGTTTCATGGCTAACTCATGAGAGAATGTTCCTTCGGGTCCCAGTGTGACAAGGGTCATCGTTTCACCATGTATTCAATCAGGGCATCGGTCGTTTTCATACCTTCATCACAATAAGCACCCAGATGCCTGCTGTTTGCCGCAAAAAATTCCCGGAACTGCACCGGTCTCCGGAAGCGACAATTCTGGTAAGAGTCTCTGCTGATTTCGTGCAGGCGGATAGTACTTCCGGGACATACGGGTTTTGCTGGAGTATATCAGCATACAGCGATGGATCCTGCGACAGAAGCCTTCCTACCAGTGACAGTTCAAGCTGGTATACAGGACTGGTAAAAGCCTTTGTTGATTCAATATCAACGCCGAGGCGTCTTACTGATTCTGCCATGCAGAGAGTAACAAAATGCGTGAGACCCTGCACAACTGCCATCATCCTGTCATGCTGCTCGGGACTTGTTACCGTACACTGCGCCCCTTCACGGGTAAATATCGAAACAAGGGAATTGACAGTTTTTTCTCCTGCCCGTGCCGGACAGACAATTATTGTCTGGTGGCGGAGCGACGGTACGGTTGGACCGAATAATGGGTGTAATCCGATTACCTGAGCCCTGGATTTCAGCATAGCTGCGACCTGATCCCTTTTTAGTGATGTGAAATCACAGAGGACCTGGCCACGGGTAAGAACCGGGGTTATCTCTTCAATTACCCGGACAGCATCGTGGATTGGCACTGATACGATAACAAGGTCGCATTGCTCTGCCAGATCTGCATTTGTGAGGGGAGTCGACCTGCCCGAAACCATCACCTCATACCCGGCCCGTTCAAAAACCGGGGTGAAGAACCTGCCCATTTTCCCGGTCCCACCGATAATTCCTGCCTTCATGAATCACTTCTCACGAATTGTCTCTTTCACTGCCATACCAAAATGCCTGCCACCTTCGAGCGTGCATCCCATGATAGTGTCGCCTTTCTGGAGGTTCACCACAGAGATGGCTTTCCCGTCCTCTCCGACCAGCCGGATAGTCTCCGCGTTCTGGAGGATGAGGCTGACCTTTGCCTTTCCTGCTTCAGCCTCAACCAGCAGCAGGGGCCGGCGCTTGATCTTGGTCCTGCCAATGATGGCGGTATGGGCTGTACCCTTCCCATCAGAGACCAGCACCTGGCCACCAATGGCGAGGTCCGACAGGTACGCGGTCTTCCCATCCGGCAGGAGGATGTAGGCATGGACAGCCCCTGCATTCACCCGGAACGGGCGGGGTGCCACATACGGGTTCTCCAGCGTCTCGGCATGGACAAGGAGCATGGCAGACGAGGTATTGCCCATCAGCATGCCTTCGCCATCGCTGAGCATGGAGCAGGTGTCAACGCAGACCCGGTCGCCCATCCCGACCGGGTGGATCTTCGTAACCTTAAAGGGGACGAGACCAACCTTACCTGTGGGTGATTTCAGGAGTGCCGCAACGGATTTCACCATGGCCGGACTGTCCGTTTTCAGGAGGATGCCATGCGTTCCTTTCTCCAGCACGTGGAGTGCCATCCGGGCATCATTCTCGTCTTTCACCAGCGCAATGATGTTATCGGACTGTGCCACAAGGTTCTCGAGCGGGATGACCGTCCAGTCGCTTGTTGCAACGATGACGAGCGTGTGCTTTCCCAATGCGGCTGCCTTGTTCTCGCTTGCCTTATCCGTGATAGTGCATTCAATCACATCTTTACCGGGCCTGAGGTCCCCGTCGGGGGCAATAGTGGTGATGCGCCCGAGCCTGCGAGACGTCCTCTGCCCGGTCAACGACCAGCGCATCCGCTCCGCTCTCGATTGCCGTAGTGGCAATCTCCTTGTTCCATGGCCTGATGTCGACCCAGAACTGTTTCATTTGTGCTGCTCCAGCGCCTTTGCCGGGTCCACGTTGTTATGCACCACGTTGCAGAGTGCCTGGACAAACGACTTCGTGTCCTTGCGCTGGAAGGCATTCCTTCCCACGCAGACCCCGGCGCCCCGGCATTGACCGAGTCCCGGATGATCTGTAAGGATTCGAGGTCTGCGCATTTCTCCCCACCGGCAATAAAGACCGGCACCGAGCAGGCCTTCACGATCTTTTTGAACGCCTCGGGGTCGTTGGGGTAGTTGGTCTTGATCATGTCTGCGCCAAGTTCTTCTGCAACCCGGACCGCGTGCCCGATCGACTGCGCCGAAAAGGAGTCGATTCCCTTGCCCCGCGGGTAGCTCATGATCAGGAGCGGCATGCCCCAGCGGTTGCAGTCCCGTGCAACATTGGCGCCGATCTCCAGCATCTTGGATTCATTGGGCGAGCCGAGGTTGATATGAATGGAGACAGCGTCGGCACCGAGCGCGATCGCTTCTTCCACCGTGCAGACCTGGACCTTGTCGTTCGGGTCCGGGTTCAGAGACGTGCTCCCCGAGAGGTGGATGAACAGGCCGATATCGCGGCCGTGCTTGCGGTGCCCGCGCTTGACGAGCCCCTTGTGGAGCACGATGGCGTTTGCGCCCCCATTGCTCACATCCGAGATGACCTGCGTCATGTCCAGTAGTCCGTCGATCTGTCCCATCGAGAAACCGTGGTCCATCGGCACGATGACAGCCCTCCCCGTGTTCCTGTCGATTATCCGTTCGATCCTGATATCCTTTCCAATCATTATTACACCTTGAGTATCTCCAGTGCTTCTTCAACACTCTTGTTCGTGATGTACAATACATGCCGCTGCCCGTACGAACTGTGCCGGGTGCTTGTGCTGGAAGGCGTTACTGCCGATGGAGATGCCCGGCTGCACCTCCTGGCCATCGCACCTTCTATCAGTTCAAGCGTTGTGCGGTCATCGGTCTTTGAACCTCCGGCCACCACGACCGGTACCGGACAGCCCCGGGTCACTTCGCGGAAGCTTTCCGGGTCACCGGTGTACACAGTCTTTACAATATCAGCACCCAGCTCTGCTGCGACCCGTGCCGCCAGCTTGACCTGCTCGACATCATTTGAGGTGGTGATGTTCTTCCCCCTCGGGTACATCATCGCGAGGAGCGGCATGCCCCATTCCATGCATTCCACCGCGACGTACCGAGGTCCTGCAGCATCTTGGCTTCTGACTCCGCCCCGATGTTGACGTGCATCGAGACCGCATCTGCGCCCATCTTCAGGGCATTCGTCACCGAATTGACCAGCACCTTGTCGTTCGGGTCCGGGCCGATCGACGTGCTGGCGGACAGGTGGAGGATCAGCCCCACGTCCCGCCACCCTGCCGATGGCCGTGGAGTGCAAGACCCACGTGGCCTATCACCGCGTTCGCCCCGCCATCCGCCACCAGGTTGACGGTCTGCCCCATGATCGATGAGCCCGGCAATCGGCCCATTCGATCACCCCGTGATCCATCGGTACGATGATGGTTTTTTTCGTATTCCGGTTCATGATCCTTTCCAGACGAATTTCCTTTCCTCTCATAACAACAACAACCTCCCCCTCTGCATTCACACGAATTTTATTGTGCAAACCAGAGGGCTTACTCAATACCAGAAATAATACCGGTAATAAAAAGCCAAAAAAGCCAAAAACGCGGGACCATGCGGTCTTCGCATTCAAAGACTGTTCAGAAACGATTTCACTGATGCAGCGGGCGGGTGAACTAGTGGAGATAAAGACCTTCACGGGCAAAAAAACCCTCATGAATGCTGTAGCACTCGTCCTGCATACTCTATTTGTATTGGAGTATGCGTATTTAAGAGTGTGTGCTAATGTTTAGCACGGTCTGGGGTAAGGATAAGTCAGAAAATAGAAATGTTCGAATCTCAATCGCAGCACTTTACCACTGATGCGCCGACCGAACCCACTCCACACCTTATGTTTTCCTGATAGCCAGAGAGAAGTATTGAATATCAGGAAAACGGGAACGAAGAATCCGCGGGAAAGGAACATTTCTGTTCCTTCAAAAAACCAAAGCAACAGCCCCGAATGGAGATAAATCGTTCGTAAATCTCATCATTTTCCGCTCAAACCGGTTTATAATAAAAGCCCATTATCTATCAATATCCATGCTCCTTTGTCAAAGGGCCCGATGACGCATTAAACCGAAAAAGAATGAATGAGGTAAAACATCATGAAAAAACCAAACCGTATGAACAAGAGGCAAACCCCATGACCCGCGGCCCCCGCCCCCACCGGGCGCTCACAGAAGCGATCCCAATCGCAAAGACACGGGGCATCGTCCAGATGACACTGAGCGGACCGGAACGGATCTTCGACATCGCGATCATTTCGAAGATCCCGGTCACGTTCACCCGGGTCATGTTCGCACCGGAAATCCTCGCGACCACCCTGCAACTTGCCAAGGATTTCAAGGAAGAGATCGCCCAGCTCCGGGTCATTGCCCGGGATAAGACCATCACGGCCGAGCTCTGGCTCCGGTCAAAGCACGGGACGTGGCGGTTCTTCCTGGTTATGCCGAACTCGCTGGTCGAGATCGACCGCCAGGGCAAACGGCTTGAGTCGGGACAAATGGTTGGATATGTGACCAGGGTTCTTGTTGGGGGAGAGGGATTATCCCCCTCCTGAAAAACCCCTGCATTTCCCCTGCTGCACCGGAGCCTGAATCGGGCCCGGTTGTACCTCTTTTCCCTCACGCTCCCGTTTCCCTGAGGTCATAATTCACAAAAATGCGGAATCCGGGCCGGAATAATTCCGTGATTTGTGGAGGGAATTGATGAAGTCGTATTTAGCGATGTTACTGCAATCAGAAAAAGGAGGGGATGTGGTTTAAGGTGGGCATACCCTGCCTGAGGGACAGGATTACTCCTCAAGGAGGGCATCAAGGATGCTTGCGTTCATGTCAGCAAGGTTGATATTGTTGGTCATCACCGCAATCTGTGGGCTGTGGGCCGGGTGAAAAATAAAAAATAAGGTTACGGTGATGTTCCACAATAATTCTGCTTTGAAAATTCCTTCACCCTTTCCTCAATCCAGCCGCCCGGTTCACGAAGAAGAGCGACCGGTCGATCTGAAGGAACCCCCCCTCCTCAGCGAGCGCAAGGTTCTCCCGGAACTCCTTACCGGAGACGATGAACGGCGGCTCGGTATAGAAAAGTGTGCCGCCCGGCTTGAGGAGGAGTGCTATCTCCTGGAAGAGCTTTGCAGGGTCCGGCACTTCGTGTACAACGAAGATGGTGAACGCGGCATCGAAGGTCCCGTTCATTTCCGAAGGGAGACCGATGGAGTCCGGTTTGCACTTGTGTGTCGTGATCCGCGAAAGGAGGCCTTCGGGCTCCAGCTTCCCCCGCAGGATTTTGAGCATCTCTTCCTGCAAATCCACAGAGAAGACCTGCCCGTTATCCCCGACCCGTTTTGCAAATTCACGGGTGAAGAAACCCGGTCCGCAGCCAAAGTCCAGCACACGATAACCTGGCTTCACGTACCGCTCTGCAAGAAGGTCGGGACGGTAGAGGAAGTGGCGTAAGCCGGTATCGAGGTGCCCGGCTCTCTCGGCTGAGAAGACCTCGTGGTGGTGATGGGATTTCATCTGGTTATCACGGGAACTCATGAAAGAAATATGGATCCAGGGGTGGGATAATCGTTTTTGCCCCCACCCCATCTCAGCTGAAAGCAGAATCGTCCCGAACCGAAAAATCTTTGACGTAACGACGGCACACCTCGAGCGTCAGAAATGAGTTAACCCCTCCACCACCCCACTCGGGGAAGGGGGGGAGGGGCCCTCTGGAAAAATAGTGGGGGGAGGGTCTGATTGTGTTAAAAAAAGGGTGGGGGTCTGCTGCTGACCCCCCCTTTCCACCATTGAGAGACCATCAGGTTCCTTGACTGCAGGACGCCATACGAGCTCGGGGCACGGCTGGTCCGGAACAAGTGATTTTTTTTAATTTTTCAGTGAGAGTGTATCACCCTTGGAATAATATCAGGATGCGGCACCGGATTCCACGGTGACCCCAACCGCAACGGGGCGAGACTGCGATCTCTTCAGAGAATACACGGGATCAGCATCTTCGTCTCAGCCATGTACCGCACATACTCCTCCCCAAACCTCTCAACCAGCGCCTTCTCCTCGACTTTAATCCGGTAACCGTACACAATACAGGACGACAGCAACAGCACAAGCACCGCTCCCCACGACAGGATGGAAAGTCCTATGCCGGTAAAGATCATGATTGCCCCAGTGTAGGACGGGTGGCGGACGTACCGGTACGGCCCTTTCCTGATGAGGGTCTGCCCCTCCTGGACACTGATGAGGGTGGAGAAGAACCCCCCGAGAAGTGCTATGGACCACTGCCGGAGGAAGATCCCGAGGAGCATGAGCGCAATGCCGGGGTAAAACAGCCAGTCGGGCAAGAGGGCAATTCCTGCAAGGGAAAGACCAAAAGCAAGGTAAACTGCTGCGATGAGACCGAAAACCACGACCAGGCCTGACCGCCGGTCCTTTATCTCGAGTGTTGTCCCTTCGCGGTAACGGCGGATCCGGGGAAGGATCATGGCCCCGATGATCTCACTAGCAATCCATCCGAAAAACGCGATAGCAAAAAGGAGGGACTCTGTGCCGGAAGAGGAGATGGGAAGCTGGGGAATTATAGCCATTCAATCATCAAGAACAATAGTCATGCAACTAAAATAAACTGCTTTTAATACGCTCCGCCAAGGTATTGCGAGAATTTTTGCCGGGCCTATTTTCAGGTTATGCGTCTCCAGTTTATATCTCGCTGTCGTATCGTCATCCTTTGTTGTACAAAGAAATATCTCCCTCCTGAAAAACCCCTGCATTTCCCCGGCTGCACCGGAGCCTGAATCGGGCCCGGTTGTACCTCTTTTCCCTCAATCCCCGGATTCCAGCGGTCATAATTCGCAAAAATGCGGAATCCGGACCGGAATAATTCGGCATTCTCCGGCGGGAATTGATGCGGTCGTATTTAGCGAGGTTACTGCAATCAGAAAAAGGAGGGGATGTGGTTTGGGACGTGGGCTGGTCATGGGAGGGTTTACCGACCTGGGGCAGGCGGAAGATCAGATTTCCACAATTTCCCCGGTTTCCCCGTTGACAAAACAATTGTAAGCGATACCGTTCATCGTGAGACGGGAGCGGGACCGGACAGTCCCATCGGTGCTCCACGATGAGATCACTGCGGTGGTTTCCAGATACCTTCGCCCTTCGGGAGCACCGGGAAGGATTGGGCGGTCGCTCGCGCTTAAACCGCCATAGTTGTCGATGATGAGGAATGTTTTTTCAGGTGCGCCGGTCCGGGCATTGATGAGATATCCCAGTTTGTCATGGTAGAGGTATACAATGCCGCTGTCGATTGTCGCAATGATGGTATCGTCCGCAAACTCCATGCGCCGATAGGATCCGGTTGTCGCTTCGGTTCACGACATAGACAGTGCCCGGGTAAGGCGCTTTCGTGTAATCGATCATCGCAACCACAGCGGTCTGTTCATTGCCGGTAACCAGCACACCGCTCCCCGTTCCCGGGAGCTCGTAAGCAAGCGTCGGAGCTGGATGAGGACTGCTGTCGAAACCATTGCAGGATTCCGGCAACTGCACGCTCGTGCGATCGAAGTGAGGCATGACCGCGTAGGTAATGAAAAACACTACGAGCACTACGCCGAATACGGCACAACCTGAAATGAGAAATGCCCGGTATTTATGTTCGCGGGGTTGGACAGCGGCTGTCATTCCGGCGATGAGCGGACCGCACAGGAAAGCCAGGGCCGCGAACGGGTAAAACACCGGACCCGGTTCATGGAGCAGGATAAAGTACACCATGCCTGCTGTAACACTGAACAGTGTGCCGAAAATGATACTTGTTGCTACAGAGGCATTTTGCATAAATTTCATGGCATCTGTTTCTGGAGAAAACTTTCGATGAGAAATTGCAGGAACCTGCTGGAGGTTACCGGCAATCATTTTCCTGGAGTGTTGAACAGTGCCTATCCATAGTCAGAACCTTTGAATCCTGTAACTCACTCGCGATCCATCCGAAGAAGGCGATAGCAAAAAGGAGCGCCTCCGTCCCGGAAGGGGAAACAGGAAGATGGGGAATTATCGTCATGGAACGATCACCGGACTTACCCTTGAGGTTTCGGACCGATCGGGCAGACATCGGCACATATGGTACAGTACCTGAATTCCTTCTCCGGCCCGGACGGGACATATTCCCCTTTTTCTGTACGGTAACTGCGGCAGCGGAGCCCGTCAAATGAGTCCTCCCGTATTGCTCCCTGCCGGGCACGATGAGATACATTCACCACAGCGGGTGCAGACAGGTGGGCGACATACCGGATGTACGGGACTGCGCATCGGTCGCGAGTACGCTCAGCTGGATCCACGGCCCCCAGAGAGGGTGCAGCAGAAAGACATTGATCCCGATCCTGCCCGCTCCTGCGGCCTGTGCAACCGACCGGAATTGCAGGCCACTCTCTCCGGGGTACGGGACCAGACCCGACCGGAATCCGATGAACTCCAAGAGCTTCTACGATCTCCGTACAGATTTTTTTACTGTGATCGTCTGCATCGCAATGATGCATCCCGTCTTCCTTTTCGAACCATTTCCATTCATCTTTTGTCACGATATGATAACCAAGGACGATCGCTGTTATCGATGCCGGAAAGACAGGGAAAAAAATTCCCGTTCCCGCGTATCCAGCGATGAAATGGGGACTGCCCAGGCACCGCAACAGGGATATTTTTTAATAACAGTCTGGAGGATATCTTCCACAAATACCATGCAGTTCAACACCGATAGTCAGTGAGACATTTTTTAACAGGAATAAGATTCACTGCACCTTAATCGTATCACGACACACATCAGGTGCCCTTGAAAATATCACTATCCTGTGCGAGTGATGTTAGTAATTTTAGCAGAACATGAAAATTGAACAAAATAATTATTTTTTTACTTTCCTGATAATGGTAAGATCACCAAGCGTGGGAGTGATTGACTCTGAATCTTCTTTTCAGATTCAGGAACCGGTGCATCAATGAGCCGGATCTCAAGAACCTTCTCCAATTTTTTCCGCACATCTTCCTCAGGAATCAATTCACTGTTCTCAATCTTTTTGATGAGGTGTTCACGTTCCTTGATCTGCATGGCCAGATCTTTTGAGGAGAGACCCTTTGTCCATCCGTGCTTTTCGTATGCGGGCTGCATAATCCTCGACGATCTCTCCTTCCATATAATCAAAGAGATCGCGTTTTCTCCGTTCAGCGGGGACTACCGCCGTCGCGGTTTTTCCCGGACGGGGTGCTGCAGTGCCCGGACGCACCATATCTGTCCGCCGCACCTGCTGCACTTCAGTGCCGAATTTCTCGCACTTGGTGCATACCTGCAGTTCGGCTCCCTCGACCCGGACTAATTTGGCGGTGCCACGTATCGTTTCTCCACACATTTCACACTGCATATTCTCACAAACACTTTATATGCAGTTTCCCTATATAGCTAATTGAGAAACGAGATGGGAGACATCCTCCACCAGTCACCGGACCCCCAGACGCCTGAAGAACTCTATCGGCTATACCGCACGCTTTCAGAACAGCTTCGCGGGCAACTGAGCCAGATCGAGAACGACAAGCACGATCTCGAGGTACAGATGATGGAGCGTGTAGGAAACCTTGAATCCCGCAATCTTGAACTCCGCGAACAGTTGACGGCAGGCTGAAGCGGACAAGCGATATATCGAGACCCAGAAGATCCGCTACGAACGGGAAGTGCGGAAACTCAAGAGTGAAAGCGAGCAGCTCCGCAGCCCACCCCTGATTATCGGCACGATCACGGATGTCGTCGATGCACCCGGGTCATTGTCAGGAGCAGTGCCGGCCCGCGTTTCCTGGTGCAGGAGTTCTCCGTCCATCAGTGCTGAAGAACTCAAACCCGGTGTGCGTGTGTACGCTCAACCAGCAGTCCTTGGCTATTGTTGAGCTGCTCCCCACCAGCTTTGATGCGCAGATCTATGGCATGGAACTGGTGGACTCCCCGCAGGAAACCTATGCGGATATCGGCGGTCTTGAAGCCCAGATCAACGAGATAAAAGAAGCAGTCGAACTCCCGCTGAAACGTCCTGAACTTTTCCTCAGGATCGGTATTGATCCCCCAAAAGGTGTCTTGCTCCACGGACCACCGGGCACAGGAAAAACGTTGCTGGCAAAAGCCGTTGCCCACGAAACAAACGCTCATTTCATGCGGGTGGTAGGATCCGAACTTGTCCAGAAATATATCGGTGAAGGTGCACGACTCGTCCGCGAGCTTTTCGATCTTGCCAAGAAAAAGGCCCCGACCATTATCTTTATTGATGAAATTGATGCAGTTGGTGCATCCCGCACTGAGGCAAATACTTCCGGTGACCGTGAAGTGCAGCGTACGCTCATGCAGCTCCTGGCAGGCATGGACGGGTTTGAGAACCGGGGGGATGTGAAGATTATCGGAGCAACAAACCGGATCGATATCCTTGACAGGGCATTGCTCAGGCCCGGACGGTTTGACCGGATTATCGAGATCCCGCTGCCGGATGAAACAGGGCGGTTGTCGATCCTGAAGGTTCATTGCCGGGCGCTGACGATTGATGAGAATGTCGACCTCAGTGAAGTCGCAAAACAGACGGAAGGAAAGAACGGTGCAGACCTTCGGGCAATCTGTATGGAAGCCGGTATGTTTGCGATCCGGAAGGAACGCCCGGCTATCTACCCAGGAAGATTTCCTTGCCGCAATCACCAAAATACGTCTTGATTTCAACCGTGGTATCAGCAGATGTTGAAGGCGCTATGTTTGCCTGATTTAAAAAAATTTCATTGCTTCCGGTTAGTCAGCCAGTAACGGCTCACAAAACCAATTTTTTCATAATAAAAAAACCGGAATCAGACCATCGGTCCTGTCCAGGTGGCTGGATTTTCATTTCACCTTTTTATTCCAGCCGAGATTTTCAATCAGGGTATTGGTTTCGTCCTGTGCCCGGCACCCTGCACTTCGGGGCTGTACCACAAGAGTGACAGCATCCTTCAATGCAATATTTTTGCCTTTCTCCTTGCACAAAACGTAATCTCCATTGAAACGCCCAAGGGATTTTTCAAATGCATCAAGGATCTTTTTTCTGCTTCTCAGGTCACTTTTCTTGAGCTTCATCAGGTGTTCAAAGATGGAGACGTCGATAAGAGTACTTGCCATCCAGCCTATCTCGCAGGTATACCCGAATATCCATGCAATGTGAGAATTTTTTGTCGTGGAAATGAAATCATCAATGTTGTTCCCGACGCTGCAGGATCCAATAAGTACACCTTCAATGTTTGAGTAATTCGCTGCATTACGCACAGCTTTGAACATTGCAGGAAGTTTCATCCCGGTCTTGGATTTTAAGCCCCCGATGCGTTTACCGGTTCCATGCGCTGCGACATAGAGAAACAGGCGGTCTTCACGGGTATTGGTTAAATCATCCTCAAGCGCCCGGCGAAAACCAGTTTTTTCATAAAAGTTTGCATAATAAATATTGAAATTCCCCCGGTAACTTTCCAGTCCCTCCAAAAAAAGTAAAACTGAGGGACGTTTAGGCTTCTGTTCCGGAGTCCACCAGAGCCCTTCAATCACGAGGAGTGCTGTGCTTGACATAGGATCACGAAACTAAAACCGTTAATGAGGAGAGTGCCGTACAAGGGATTAACCTTTCTGGTCTGATTTAATAGAGATAACATATAAATTCTTACAGGCGAGAGTTTCTTAAATTATCTGGTGATGAGTACCGGTTTTTTTGGGCAGGCAGGTGTGTGGTTCAATGGATGAGAATACGATGCCGGACCAGAACGAAGATAATAACCGTGAAATCCGGGCAGATGATGTCACTCCGACAAAGGATGTACCTGGGGCCGTCCCTTCAGGAATGACGCTGGAGAACATTATCGATCTGACCGGAGAACTCGGACACTTAAACGAGCTCATCCTGCTCCAGCTCGATAAAGCAGGAGGATTTACCTGCGCGGAATCGTATTTTTCTACAGTACAGCCTGTTTTGGATTTGCTTGAAGTTGAGATAAAGATCCGGTACCACCCTGACATGACCCTGCAGGAACTGAAACTCATTATCCAGGACTGGGTAGATGAAGAGATCGCAGAATTGTAAAAAGCGTTGATTTTTTACATCCAGCCGGTTGCAAATACCCACATATTCTGAAGTACCGGATGAGATAACAATACGGGGATCAATTCCCAGGACCGGGAAATACGAAAATAAAATAGAGGACGGTGCCTAAAAGGCTGCCGAGATTTGCGAGAGCTGCTACAAGCACAACCCTGAAGAGCGGGATTTTTGACATATCGGTCAGGGATTCGGCCTCATAGATCTTCCGGAAGTCAGATATTGGCGGTTTTCTCACTCTGGCCTCAACATATGCACCAATCCATCCCGCATGGATCATGGGGTTTAGTGAAGTAAACCATGCAACCCCGAAACAGGTGAGCGCCGTGTACGGGTGACCACCGGCAAGAAGCGTGAAGAGCGCTGCAAGCACCCCGTGAATAATCACCCAGAAGAGGAACGCGTAGAGCAGTACATTCAAACCAACTCCCGGAGAATGCGATAGCGGAAAGAAGCAGCAGGAAAATTGCGGTTACACCGAATCCGAACACTTTTGCCCCAGGGAAATGATTTTGGTTCCGGGCAAGAGGATCGAAAGGAGGAAGGGTTGTCGGGTTGTCAAGATAATTTGATATCCCCTGGCGGTGTCCTGCACCGACAACTGCAAGGATACGCCCTTCGGGTCTCTGAACTTTCAGACAGGATGAGCTGGTGGGCGATAAATGCATCACGTTCATCAATGAGTGCACGTGCACCATTGGGAGAGAATTTCCGGAATTCCTCCATGACTGCATCGATTACATTTTGTTCCTTGAGCGATTCGATATCGATTTCCTGCCCGTTATCAATTTCAGCTATCGAGGCGATTAACGCCCAGAACATCTTGATCTTTTCAAAAAATCCCAGCGAACTCCAGAAACGCAGGAGCGTAAGGCGGATATCCCGGTCTACCAGTGCAAGGGGAATACCCCGCTGTTCTGCCTCTTCAATGGCAATTTTCATTTCAGCGCCGGGCTCAACACCGACATCGATACCGATCTTGCGCTGGAGATAGGCAAGCAGCCACTGGACAAGGAGCGAATTGAAGTTCTTCACTTCAAGCACATCATTGACCGAAGGGTCCCGCGCCTGTTTTTTAAGAGCGGTAAATCGCGCAGAATCGAGTTCAATCGCTACGACATCCGGCTTGAAATCCCCGATTGCTGCCCGCACCTCATCGACACTCTGCTGCGAGACATGTGCTGTCCCGATGATCTTTATCTCTGCCATTGTGCTCCGTTATTCCACCATTATTTGCGCTTCATCCAGATTAAGAATGAGGTACTATACCAGAGTGCCCGATCCTGGAAATGATTACACTGAATAAAAAATGAGAACTTTCCAGGAATTTTAAGAATTCTGGTGTTGAAAATTTTTACCCTAGTAACTAAAAATAATTTTTCATAACTATTAAATCGGCAGATAATAACTATACATTAAATTGAATATAAATATTTCTCATAAGTTTTATTAAATAGAAGATAAATTATTAAACCGGTGAAATGGGATTTATGTGCTCGCAACCAATTGGAAAACATCTTCAGTTGGATTTGGAACTCCAAACGTCAGAGATCCGGTGCAGGGAACGGTTCTTAAAAATTGTTCATTGATCGCTGCTCTCTCATCTATGGCATGGAAAAAGAAAATACCTGTTCAGCCTATTCCGTGTAAGTTCACATTCTATGACCTGAATAATTTCGCCCCAACCAACAGGGACTCGGATAACTATCTCCCGTATGATTCGTCGGGAAATATTATGCATGCAACTTCAGATGATCCATCCAAAATCTGGCCTTCCTTATATGAAAAAGCCTATTACCAGTATCTTGACGGCGTGACGTCCGCAACTGGTCGCCCTGACTATTGTAAATACACCGGATGGCAAAGTCCGGTGACAGTGTTGAAACAACTCATGGGAATGACGCTATACCAGAAAAATTGTCTGAATGCAAATTCAGACACGGTTTTTTCAGATATTGACAACGGGTGTCAAAATTGGGACCGGATCACGCAACGAATCGGACCATAAATAAACCGGCGGTTGCCTGGACGAATTCAGCGGGAGGGCAGTATTCTGATTCGACAATCGCCGTTCAACATACCTATTCGCTGCTTGGTGTAACCGGGACGAAAGATGGAACCGGATGGACGAGCAAATATATAGTGCTTCGAAACCCGTACGGAAAAAGAAAGGGGACCCCGCTATGAGTATACCTGTAGGGACACTCTTCACCGGAACCTGGTGTGGATTTAACCTTAGCGAAAATGATGGATTGTTCGCACTCAAAGTCAGTGAGTTTGTGAAGTATTTTACCGGATATGCATGGACCTCTATAATTTTCCGGTAAACAGGTATAATCAACTGTGAAAGCAGGGAGAGACCATCCATTTTCCTTTCCTTTTTGTTTTTTGTGTTTGTACTCTTCTTATTTTTGTGACTGTCATTTTTCCGGTTTCTGGTTCACTGAATGGCACGGAAACACTGATTACGCACTGATATCTACAAAACACTCACGTATCCACCGGCCATTTATCAAGATCTGATTGCCTGGTCGACCCAGGATATTAATGATAATCCTGTATCAGGTATGAGCAGCAGATATATCATGATCACAAACCTGTCCAGTGGGGATCAATATGCAATTCCTTCTCCAATAACCTCCTGGAATTCTGCACCCTCGATTAACAGGAATATTCTTGTCTGGATGCAGGATCCGGTGGATATTAACATCATTGCATATGATTTGAATACAAACTCCCAGATCGCTGTAATCCCTGTCACTCCAGGCGATTATTATGATGACCCAAAAAATAACGTATTCCCACAAATATCCGGAACCTCAATCGTCTGGCAGGATTATTCCAATGGTAACTGGGATATATTTTATTATAATCTGACCTGGGCACCAGGAACACTCCCCGAACAATTAATTACTGGTGGAGAAGATCAAAAAAATCCTGCAATTTCCGGAAATTATATTGTCTATGAGAACTGGAGCGGTCTAGAGCTCCTCAATTTACCTTTACAATATTTCAAACAGTACATCAGTAAGAATTTCCACATCTGATAATGATATTACTCCTGCCATAGATGGCACAAATATCGTCTGGCAGACCCTCAGTGCCACGGGAAATAAGAGAATAATTCTTTTTAACCTCGAAAACGGAGACACACGCCAGATAACACAATCAGACGCGTTCTTCGATCAGACAAGTCCCAAAATTTCCGAAAATTACATTGTCTGGGAAGATACCCGTACACCGCAATCCCTATTCGGATATTTATCTCTACGATCTCTCTGATGGATCAGAACGCTGCTCACACCAGGATCACCGGGAGGAAAATACATGCCCGGCGGTATATGGTAACCGCATCGTCTGGGAAGATGCCCGTGCGATGTATAGCGGTGGATACAATAACGATATTTACCTGCTGACGCTCGGAGCACCGGAATCCTGTCCCACCGCAGATTTCACTGCTGACAACTTCGTGGATCCTCCGGGAGGGACTGTCCTGTTTACCGATGCTTCCCAACCTGGCACCACATCCCCCATAACCTATCGTCTCTGGAACTTCAGCGACGGGAGTACATGGGAAAATGATCCTGCACCGATTAACACCCATAGTCATACCTTCAGCAGTGAAGGATTATTTAATGTCAGACTGACTGTCGGAAATGCAAAATGCAGGAATATTTCAACTATCTCACCTGCCCATACAATCTTTGTTAACAGCCCGCCGATTGCAGATTTCACCGCATCCCCTCTCGAGGGTTTAGCACCACTCACGGTCACTTTCGTGGACAAATCCTATGGAGCTCCGACATCAGTCGAATGGAATTTTGGGGATGGCAGTCCGCTATCAACAGAAAGCACTGAAATACACACATTTACCGAAACAGGCAAAGGAATACACGGTAACATTGACCGCAACAAACGCACACGGTACTTCAACGGCCACAAAAAACATCCGGACACTCATGGGTGCCAGGAGCAGGGCTGCAACACCAGTCAATGGTATCGCAGTTGATTCGCGTTTCAAGGGGCAGTTCCTTACGTATGACCCCTCGGTCCTGCCCTTATTTTCTCCTGATCCTCCGACAACTTACCTGACAGTATATCCACCACCTGATTACGGATGGCAGAATATTACCTTCCGGTCATCGGATACAACCGGTATGCACCGGAATCCCGTCGGATAATACCTATACTACAAACCTGTCACGGATTTATTTAACAACTACCGACACAATCGCCACCACAACCGGCACAATTCCCCTTATAGGGAATAACTGGGGCGTCAGTTACCGGATTAAATTCTACCGTATATCCGACAGCCGGTTCATTGCAGATTTTAACCAGGGAAGGGGCATCGGAAAGTGATCGTAAAATATTTGATGATATCGCATCACGTGTGCCGCCATCCGGTACCCTTGTCCGGGATATCGCGTATACTGCAACTTTTACCAGGAAGAATATCAGAGATGATGGAATTGCCCTCATCAATATGAGCGTGAGCGAGGACTGGGTAAAAGGTCCTGCTGTTTCAGTTGCTGAAGGCCGCGATTTAACCTACATTATGGGTTACTGGTATGATACAGCGGGAAACAAGATGGGGGGTATCCTGTCAAAACGCTATATTACTACCCGTGAGGGCATGGACTATTACGAAGCGGAAATCCCGGAATCCGCTGGAGATCTGTCTGCCTTTGCGCTCGTAAAACTCTCGGGTTCCGGTAACCCGATCCAGATGATCTCCTTCCTTTTGGCACAGGTAATCAACCCACAATACTCCGGGGGCGGAAGTAAACCGGATATTGTGCAGACTACGATTAAACCGGAAATTATTCCAGCGGTAACACCAGACCCGGGAAAAACCGCCAAAATATACTCCAACGCACAGGGAGTCATCACGCAGGCTACCACACTCACGTCAAATGATGGTCTTGCATCCATCTCCATTGGTCTTGGTGTTGTTGCCACAGATACTTCCGGTCAACCCCTTTCATCGATCAAGATTACACGGGTTCCTGGAGAGAATTTGTCGGCTGCTTCTCCGGATTCAGACTTGACCTTTGCGGGGATGTTTTACGAAATCCAGCCGGATGGAGTTACATTTTCTCCATCAGTTCCTGTCTCATTTACCATCCCGAAGGCGCAGTGGGGCCATGAGTATGTCCTACAGGAACTTGATCATTCAACCGGAACATGGCAGGCTCTCCCGAGCAGTTACGATCCAAAAACGGGTATAATCACCACACATGTTTCCCATTTATGCTGCTTTGCATTATTTACAAAATCGGTTAAGATCGAAAACAGCGTCAGTCCAAAACCAACAATAACACTCCTGGTAGCCCCAAAATCCTCCATCTCCACGAATGTCGAAATGTATTCATGGATTATTGCCACGATCCGGGAAAACCCGGTTATTATTGTCATCGTTATTGCAGTCCTTGCAATAGCCACGTACTTCAGGTGGTGGAAGAGGAGGTTGTAATACAAAAAAATACCTTTCATGCAGTTGAGAGGGATTAATAGTGTCCGGTGGTGCTCAAACAGGATATGATCGTTTTTTTCTCTACTACAGTTCCGGATGGTCGTATAACAACGGTGCAGGTTTCTGCTGAGTGATATCCTTTTCGATCCCTTTGATGAAGCCCATTACGATAATTATCACGGGTACAATCTCGAGTCTCCCCAGCCACATGAGAATAATAAAGATCCATTTAATTGAGAAAGGGCTTGCCGCTGATATAAATCCGACAGTAAGTCCCACATTACTCAGTGCCGAGAGCAGTTCAAATATGACCTCATCAAGTCTGAATGAAGTGATGTAGAGATGAAGGGATACAATTGTCGCTACAAATATCGTCAGGACATACACCACGATAACGAGCATGTTCTTGGAGATAGCGAGCTCAGAGATCTCTTTTGAAAGGTTTTTTCCCCCAAAACGGAGGGGGATAAGGACATTGTTACTGACAAAGAACCGGCGGAACCACCACTTTACTCCTTCATAAGCAAGTATTACCCGGTTCACCTTGATACCTCCGGCAGCACTTCCCATGGTACCCCCGATAAACATCATCATCCCGACAACGGCAATCGGAATTGCAACCCAGTGATGAGGGTCAGAGTTCTGTAATCCGCAGGTGCAGAGCCCTGATACAGCGGAAAAAGTACCCTGAAGGAATGCAGCAGCAAACGTCATGTTGCTGAAAATATACAGATCCCAGGATGTTAAAAAGGATCCTACAATGGCGATCAACACGAAAATTTTTACCGTCTTATCCCGGAACATCTCACGAATTTTTCCCAGATACAGGAAAAAGAAGACCTTGAAAGGGATTGCGCCTGCAAACATCACCGGTATAAGCATGATTTCCAAAAGGGGATTATTGTAGTATCCCAGTCCACCGGGATGCACCGTAAAACCCCCCGTGGCAATGGCAACCATAACAAGGTTAAGCGAATCCCAAAGCGGTATTCCTGCAAGCATGATGAAACCAGTGAAACCAAAGGTCAGCACAAGATAGATCATCCACATTCTGCGACTGGTAGAAGTTACCGGGGAAATCAGTTCTTCCTCACGTCCTTCCGCACGGTACAACCGGAACAATGAGACCCGGGTTTTCCTTCGCAATGAAATCCCGAATGCAATAATCCCGATCCCTCCAATCCACTGCGTGAATGACCGCCAGAAAAGAAGCGTTTTTGGGGTTGTATCGAGCGAGGTTATCATCGAAAAACCAGTCCCGGTCCAACCAGACATAGCCTCAAAAACACTGTCGGTGAAGGACATGTGCAGCCCGAACATAAAAGGAAGAGCACCGATGAGAGCGATTGCAAACCACGAGAATGCTACCGCAAGAAGGGTACCGGAGAAAGAAGGTTCGAGGTCCTTATAAGAGATGCGTGAAATCAATCCGCCAAATATGATGAACACGAGAGGAGCAGAGGCCAGCGGAAGCAGCATATCCCACTCTTGAAAAATAATGAGCACGAGAAAAGGCAGCAACGACGCGATGCCAAGGAACTCAAAAATGAGACCCATGTCGTGTGCGATCATGACGATATGCTCGAGGCTCTTCATCAGATATTCAAGCTGATTGGTCGTTTTATATTGTTATGGGTATCGCTCTTTTTTAAAAAGACCATCAGTTTTTTTAAAAAACAAACGCACTTATTAATTTCTGGCACCGCACAATACGTATTCATCCATGAAATCGCACCGAACCGATCTGTTACCGTTCGTTCTTATAATTGTGCTTACCCTTATTTCATTCGTAATTTTCTGGTCTGTTATGGACATGGTACTCATGGGCGCCTCAATTGCAGTTGTCCTTCTGCCGCTCCACCATCGCATTTTAAAATATGCCAAGCCGAGAATCTCCGCAGCGATTGTCACTCTCGCGGTATTAATAGCATTGTCCGTTACAGTCCTGATCACCCTTTTTATTCTTAGTTCAAACACCAGTACTCTCAAAGAATTGTTTGGATCTATCAGCATCTGGTTGAACAACCCTGCGACCAATCCCCTTGATTTTGGTATACCGGTTTCCAAGGCAACCCTGTCAACAGTGCTTGCCGAGGGAAATGCCCTCTTTGTGGATTATCAAAAGACCCTCATCAGCAATCTCTATCTTATATTGTTCAAAATGCTCGTTTTATTTGTTTCAATATTTTCCCTTTTACGATGGGGGGAAGAGCTTGAAATAAAACTGACGCGTCATGTACCCTGAAATACTGACAGGCTATATCAGGAAGCTATCTGAAGTGACTGCCGATACTCTCTATGCGATATATATTGTCCAGATTGCTATAGCCGTTCTCACATTTTTTATTGCTTTACCGGTTTTTTACCTGTTAGGATATGGAAATATCATCTTTTATTCATTTCTTGCAGCATTCTGTGAGCTCATTCCAATCCTTGGATCATCCGTCGCGTTTATCCTGATTGGTACGTACTGCTTTCGCCATCGGGGATACACGGGGAGTATTTATTTTGTTTTTCCTTGGTTACCTGATCGTTTCATGCGTTCCCGAGATCTACGTCCGCCCTGGTACTAGTCGGCAGGCGGGTAAAAATACATCCGTTAATCATGTTTATCGGTATCATCAGTGGTATCCTGACCATGGGCCTCGCTGGATTTGTCCTGGGCCCGGTCATTATTGTTCTGATTACCACAAGTTACCGGATATATGTCCAGGAAAGAAAGGATCGACAGGAATCAGGATCATTATTTTAAAATCCATTACACTGGATTGATTTTTCTACTTAAAAGAGAAAGAAATATACCTATTTCTGATGACTGGTAGTGAAGGAATGCTCAAGAACTATTTCGCAATACCGGGAATCGTCAAGTCGATGGGACTTGTCTTTGGTGATATCGGGACAAGTCCAATTTATACTTTAACGGCCATTTTTCTCCTGATTCCCCCTTCACCACAGAATATCATGGGTATCCTTTCCCTGATTATATGGACATTGACCATTCTTGTAACAGTACAGTACACATTTCTTGCTATGCACCTCGGTAAAAAGGGTGAAGGTGGCACAATCGTTTTAAAAGAAATCCTCTTGCCGCTTTTAAAATCTTCTCATCAGGTGGCCTTCGTTTCCCTGCTGGCTATTGTGGGTATATCGCTGTTTATCGGAGACAGTGTTATCACACCAGCAATCAGCATCCTTTCAGCAGTCGAAGGAATCCTGCTTATCCCGGGTTTTGAGAATGTGTCGCAACTCACTCTCATGATCCTTGCAGGACTGATTGCAATAGGTCTTTTCTCAATCCAGGTTCGGGGCACGGAAAAAGTTGCGTGGGCTTTTGGCCCTGTTATGGTCATCTGGTTCATTTCCCTTGCAAGTGCAGGGATCATCGCACTCATTTCGGCACCCCAGATAATTCTTGCAATCAATCCATTGTATGGAATAAATTATCTCCTGCATAACGGATTGGCCGGATTTTTAATTCTCTCTTCAGTAATACTCTGTGCCACAGGAGGAGAAGCACTCTATGCAGATATGGGACATCTTGGCAGGGAGCCTATCGTCCGTGCCTGGTACCTTGTTTTTGTCGCACTCAGCATCAACTATCTTGGACAGGGTGCGTTTCTGATGTTGCACCCGGGTACAAAAAATGTTCTTTTCGAGATGGTATTTTCTGAATTACAGATGTTATACATCCCGTTCCTTCTTTTGAGCATTGCCGCAACTATTATTGCTTCACAGGCAATGATTTCCGGTATCTTTTCCATTGTCTACCAGGGGATTACTACCCGAATCATGCCCCTGCTCCGCATTGATTATACTTCGATCCAGCTCAGGTCCCAGATTTACATTGATGTTGTCAACTGGTTTTTACTCTTTGCAGTCCTGCTTATTATTGCAATTTTCAGAAATTCCAATAACCTGACTCATGCCTATGGTCTTGCGGTCAGTGGAACTATGGCCATTACGGGTATAATGATCCTCTGGATTTTAATCCTCCGCGGGGAGTTGGTTAAAACACTTATCGCCTTCGTCGTGCTCCTCGTCACGCTGGTGTTCCTGTTTGCCAATTTCAGTAAAATTCCTTATGGGGGGTACTGGTCACTTCTCATTGCAGCGATACCACTGGGAATTATTCTGATATTTGTGTACGGACAGAAAAAACTCGCTGCTGCCCTGCAACCGGTTCCTCTTGATGATTTCCTAAGCCAGTTTAATAAAATTTATACTTCTATTAACAGAATTTCCGGTTCAGCATTATTTTTTGCGCGTGACTTCCGCAGGTTACCCCAGTATATCCCCCGGATTATGTTCACGAACAACATCATATATGACGATAATATTATCGTTTCAATTATCCGGACAGAACAACCCTTTGGCGTGACATGGGGGGTCACCCGCGAGATTACCGGGGGGCTTTCCATCTTTGAAATCTACCTGGGTTACATGGAAATCGTCGATATTGGTGCAATATTAAAAGATGCCGAAATCGAGGAAAAGACAATCTTTTATGGTATGGAAGAGATCGTGACCACTCACCCGGTATGGCGGATTTTCGCGGCGATAAAACGTCTAACCCCGTCAATGGTCCAGTTCTACAAGTTGCCATCGGATAAGATTCACGGTGTCGTAACCAGAGTGGAATTATAGTCAGGCATTCTTAAGGCTTGCACGTGAGCAGCTTCACCGGTATTGATCGCAATAAATACCCGGCAAATCTACCCGTACCCTTGATATATTGATTCTGATCATCTGCAACCCCAGAAGATTCATATTTTCGCGGGCAAAACCACAAAAAAACCCTCAAACCTGTGGAGAGATTGACGATATGCTCATATTTTCACCGCACCTATGTAGTAACAACGCGAGGATTTTTGTTATCGCATCAGAATCTTCTATCGCGTAAAAGCAGCCAGTGCCATTTTTCATGGCGTGGGTATCCGAGTCAGGTCAAAGGAGCGGGATTTAGGGTCCCGTCGCGCAGGCGTTCGTCGGTTCGAATCCGGCCCCACGCATCCGGTTCCATGATTTCAAAAACGTGCAAAAAACTATTCTCTGATAAGAAATTTACCAGGATCAGAATTTACCTAATAAAAATAGTTATGCAATAGTTAATTTCCTCAAGAAACCACAATATATTTCATTTGTTTTATAAAATAAAAATATTATACCGGAGAGTGATATATCTCTGGAAACATAAAAACAGGATACAGTTTGGTACACCTCAATCAATCGCCTGTCGTTTGTCCTTGAAAATCAAAAAAGTCAGACTTCAGCACATAAAGAAGAACGTGATGCATATGAAGTTAAAAGATGTTGCAGTTGTCGGAGTCCTCCTTGCCACCGGTGCGATCCTGCGATACTTCCTAACAATGCTGAACACTCCGCTCACTCCGAATATGATTATCGCATTTTACTGCCTTGCGATCATCTCCATCAAACCAAAAATATTCGAGGCACTGGGAATTGGTATCGTTGCCGGATTCCTGTCAATGGTGATCTCAGAGTTCCATCTTCCCCCGGCAAACCTGATCAGTGAACTGGTGGGTGCCTATGTCTGTTACATTTTTTATGACCTTTTAAGGCAAAGGCAAAATCTGGCCCCGCTGGTTACGACATTTGTTGCTACACTCGCGAGCGGTTTTACGTTCGCGGGATTGCCACAGTTTTTGCAGGCGCGGCAATACTCACCCTGTATCACGGCAATTTCCATGAGTTTGTTGCAGTATATGTTCCCATCGTGGTTATCACCGCGGTCTTTAATGCGATTATTGTTCAGATACTCTGCATCCTTGTGAGCAGAAGGATCAATTGTGAATAACGAGGATTCATTTGCAAATCAAAAAAACTCCTCACAATAAGTATTGAATCATAGACCTGATACGGAAAAATGTGATTGAATCAGAAAGCTCAAGCAATGGCGAGACTATCTCTTTTTATTCGTGGATCATCGTCAGCATCATTTTGAACCGTTGTTGTGCATGCAAAGCATGAGGTTTATTGGCCGGCATGATGATCATCTGCCCTTCCCTGAGTACAAATTGTTCCTGTTCTATGGAGATCTCTGCTTCGCCGTCGATAATCATAGCAATCGCATCGTAGGGTGCAGTATGTTCTGATAACCCTTCACCAGTGTCAAAGGCAAAAAGCGTGATTGTGCCGCTTTTTTTATAGACGATCATACGGCTTACGACAGAGCCTTCCTGGTAATTAATGAGGTCTTTTGGGGAAAGGATTTGGGAAGCAAGGTTTTCATGTTTTTTCTCTGGCATAGCAATACCTTTCAATGATTTTTGTTCCACGTATTCTTATACGCGATACACCTTATGGAATTTTTTATGAGACCCAGAAAATAACAACACGAGGGTTGACTATCTGAACGCGATCAATGGAATTAACAGAATCATTGGTGACTGAAGGTAATCAAGGAACAAATCGATAAATATGGTCGGAATGGTATTCAAAGCAGATAATTCTTAAGTATTTTCCTGGACATTTGTTTTTTAACAGGATTTAATCCTGTTTAGATTTAAAAATCCTGAATATTCTGAATCAAATTGATACAGATTTTCAATTATCTAGGGCAAGATATCTGGAAAAAAGGATGGATTTAGACGTATGTATCCATTATAATCTGTGTCGATCCATCAGAGAAATACCCAACGGCAACAACATGATCCTGACCGGCGGTTGTCCAGTTATCGATTGACTGGTCCCGACCGCAGAGAATCGACAGTGCCACCACAAGTCCCCATAGGTTACTACTGTTCCACCATTTACCGACCAGTTAATATTATATGTAACGATGGTGCATCCTGCCCACCATTGTAAGATCGCATAACATAGGTTGCATTTGGTCTGGGATACGTCGCTGATACAACCTTGGTCTTCTGGATATTCCCGGACATACCGAACACGAACGCAGCGATAACTGCTGCGAGGATCACCGTAATTGCGACCATCAGGATCACACCGATAACGGGTGATACTGCTTCATCATTCTTTCTTGTAACTACCATAATTTTGAACACCCTTCACAATGCCCACGTTGGACATGACAATGTATACTATTTCTATTAATAGTTGTTAGTATATAAACTTTTCTTTTCTATTTGAGATTCATTCCATGAGTATTACATTAAATTAAAAAAAATTTAATCAGGAAGCCTTGTTTACCGAGATGAAAATGATTTTGAGGCTAATTGACAGAATCTATGCTGAAAAATCCCCATAATCAATAATCAAGTTCTTATTACTGGAGCATATCAAATAAGGCTATGTTTAGAGTCTGATTGAATATGATAGAGTATAATCGTTTACAATATTACATCCTGTCACTCAAAAAACATATTTAGCAATATTAAAATATTTTTATCACGGAATTTCCCGCGTCGGATCCAGTAGCACTTCATGGGGAAGTCCGGCAAGCGCAACTGCCCCGAGAGCCCCGATAACGCCATTGCCCCCGTACAGAGTGATACCGAACCGCTCGGCTGTTGCTTCAGCTACCGCTTTTGAGATAACGGTTTGTCGCACAAGTCTTCCATATTCCCTCAGCCCTTCAGGAATTTTCAGCCGGCCCGGATGGCTATTCCCCATTCCCGGGAAAGAGATTCGTCTGCTACAAACCTCCGTGTCTTCTCTTCAAGGTCTGCATAACTCCCTGGCGCAACTGCCACTTCTATAAAACTTGCAGAGTTGCCCGCTGTTTTTGCAAAAACATCCTGGTTGAGCATCGCTACATGATGACTTATAGGAAGAACTCCCTTGATCCGGGTAACGTATGACAGAAGTGCCAGTGCAAGGGCAAACGTTGCTCCTCCCTCCGGTGAATCTGTATCATCAATACCGATGGTGACATGGATCAGCGCCAGTGTACGGACATCACCTTCGACAATTGGTCCTTCCTGGCGGGTACTGACCTGCAAAACCCCTTCAGCACGTGCCATCATATCGGACAAAGAATAGGCAGGACCTCCAATACAGCGGATGTGCTGAATTATCGTATCACCGTCCCGCGCTATCCCGGTGACACCAACCGCAGGAAGCGGTGAGAGCCCAACGCTGACCTCACGCATTCCGAGACGTGCACGTTCTTTGAGCAGGGTCCCGTCACGTTCTACATTGTTCAGGACACCACCTGCCAGTGCATGGTGATATCCACAAAAGGCTGCACAAGCCCCGCTCAGGCAGTCGTGATAAATCTCGACATTATCATCATCAATGGTTGTGAAGATCCTGCGACAGGCACTTGAGGGCATTGCACTGATAGCAACATAGTGTGCCGCATTTCGCCCCCGTTTCTCCTCCCGTACGAGAACACACCCCTCAGTGAGGAGCCGGTTCACCCAGTCCTGGGCGGTACTGCGGGGAATACTGGTAGCATGCTGGATATCGGTAACAGTAAAAAACCCTTTATCGAGAGTGAACTGCCGCATAAGGCGCAGGTACTCACGCCGGCGTTCAAGTACGGTGGACATAGCGGTCTTTGATAAACAGCAGGTCACCGATGATTGCACTTGCCGTCTCGGTCGAACCGGCTCCCCTGCCAATCAGGGTAATTTCCTTTGCCATATCAGTTTCCAGCGTAAGCGCATTCAGCGTCCCTTCAACTACAAGAGGGTGATTCTTTTCAATAATCCGGGGAGAGACCCTGAGTATATGTTTCCGTGGGATGGCCTCAGCAATAAGCCGGATAGTGCACCCCTGATCATCGGCTAACCGTAGTGCATCCGGTGTCAGGAGATCAATACCTGTACGGTCAATATCATTCAACCGTATTCCATTACCCCAGATAGTATTTGCAAGGATCACGAGCTTGATTGCCGCATCTATTCCCTGGACATCATAGGTCGGGTCAGCTTCAGCATATCCCATCTCCCGGGCTTCCATCAGTGCCTGTTCATAGGTGAGTCCCTCTGCTGCCATCCGGGTGAGGATATAGTTGCAGGTACCATTCAGCACCCCGTACAAAGCGAGGATTTCATTACCGGCAAGCCCGTGTTCCAGGGTATGCATGATAGGGATTGCTCCCGCGACAGTTGCTTCGTATCGCAGGGCTACGCCATTCTTTTCTGCCATCATACGGAGTTCTTTATAGGCCAGGGCAATCGGCCCCTTATTTGAGGTGACAACATGCTTCTTGCGTAAAAGGGCTGTTTTGATATATCCAATCGCAGGTTCACCGGTAATCGCATTTGTCGGGGTTACTTCAATGAGAGCATCGTACTCTGCTTTCCTGATTACGTCATCTGCTGAAATATTCTGATCGCCACAGAATCCTTTTTCGTTCTTTGTTACCAGTATCGTTTTAATATCAAGCCCGTCAGGATCCATACACCCGCTCTTTGAATCAGCTATGCCCGTGATGGATAACCCGAGATCCTTTTTTGCAATCATGCCGGCAACTCCTCTGCCAACAGAACCCAGCCCGACAAGTGCAACTCTCATCATGCTATCTCCTCGAGAGGTTCAATGAGCAGAAGGGACTTCTGGTTTGAAACGCGTCGGAGGATGGCAAGAGCGGCCTCCATATCCTGCTTACTCAACGCTTTTATCGTAATCCTTGAGCTGGATCGCTCATTCACTGCCGGCATGCTCATTGAAAGTTCACTGACTTCAGCAAAACCGGTGGAATCGATCTGGTCAACAGTGTCAGACAGATCCGTGTGCATGAGATGCCCGATCATAATTACGGTCCGCTTATAAAGGAGCCGTTCCTCATCAATCCGCTGTATCCGGACTCCCTGCTCCTTGAGGAGGATAACGAGTTTTTCCAGACGCCCTTTGGGCAACTCAAGCACAATCTGTACATTCAGGGTATCGTCATCAAGATCGGGTTCGCGCTGATGAATTACAGCGATGATATTTCCACCCACTTCAGATATGGGTTTGAGGGCAGCAACCAGCTGACCTGGAGAATCCTTCATCTCGAGTTTCATGGAAACCTGCACACTACCACCTGTCAAGTAGTAGATCGGCTTCCAAGATAAGTCTTTTATTTTGAAAATTAGCAAAATGTTTCCAAAAAAAGTATTCCCGGAAAAAATTAACGGCTCTGTAGAATTCCTTTTTATCTAACACAAAATCAAAAGGACACATGCTTTGAAGGAGGGGACAGTGCCTGTCCCCCCAGACCGCCCCTGCGCAATGTGATAGTGCTGTTATTACCTTCTTGGGGGGTTATCGTTTTGGGGGGAGCCAAGTGGCGGGGGTGAAACCCCCATGAACGTTCGAGATTTTTGAGCATTTCTACAGAGCCAATTTAATGGAAATTCAAAAAACCAAATTCTTCAGCACCAAACATGATTACTATTTTTAATCATTTTTTAAAATGATGCCTGAATACAAATATTATTATTTTTTAGAGTTTACGGAGTTTGCAGTCTACTTTTTCAAAAAAATTTTTCCCGACATCAACAAATAAAGCAGGATATTCTGATCTTTTTACCTTTATCGTCATTAATGTCCCTAATCCTATAGTTTTCTGGCCATCAATCACAAGATTTGCAGGCTTCAGACTTTCCATTTTGATCTCAAGGTTCCGGTTGCTGCTGATCAGGTGTGGCCGTGATGAGAGAAGGTATGGGGCAAGGGGTACAAGCAGGAACGCCTGTATTCGCGGGTCAACAATAGGCCCTCCTGCACTCATCGCATATGCAGTGGAGCCCGTTGGTGTACTGATCAGGAGACCGTCAGCCCTGAATTGCTCAGTAGTAACACCGTCAACAATAACCGAAAACTTTAACATTTTCGCTGGCCTGGTCGTGACGATCAAGGCTTCATTCAGAGCGTCACCAAAACAAGAACTGTCATTTGAGAGCGAGATACGCATCCGCTCCTCAACAGAGAATCCGAAAGGCATCTTTTTGATAAATTCCAGCGCTTCAGAGGGTTCCAGGTCTGCGAGAAAACCGACTTCGCCCCAGTTGATACCAATAACCGGAACAGGCCTCTCCATCTGTTGTATTGTGCGCAGGATTGTGCCATCTCCACCAATCACAATCACGGCATCTGGCTTTGCTTCTGCGAGAGAGGAACCTGCAGTATTGAGAGATTTGGCAGTGTCACATTCTAAAAAAACTTCAGTGCCTTCTTTTTCCATGACCGTTTTAATGTTTTTTGCAAATATCAGGGCATCCCGGTTATCAATCCGTGAAACAAGAAGCAGTCGCATGGTAATCACCGAAGGTACTCGATAACTTTGTGATGCAGAAAACCGTTTGTTGCGATGAGGCATCTCCCGATCGTCACCTCATTGGGAAACCGGATTGATTTTCCATCGAGGTCCGTTACCTTCCCACCGGATTCTGTGCAGATAAGCATACCGGCGGCAGCATCAGTAACCCTGAGTGTCCCCCGAAGATCAACAAAGCCATCAATTCTTCCACAGCCAATATAGCAAAGTTCGAGAGCAGATGCACCTAAAAGCCGCCATCTCCGGACTTTTTGACCAAGCTGCATCATTTGGGTTGGATCGAATTTTTTTCCATACACGCTCATCGCACATTCGTCAGAGCTGGGAAACGCTGGAGACTTTTATCGGATTACCATCGCATCGCGCGTATTTCCCTTTTTCAGCGGTAAATGTTTCACCACTCGCCAGGTCACGGACAAAGGCTTTCTGGACAACTCCCTTTTCTGCATATGCTATCGATAGTGCGTAGAAGGGAATACCAGCAACAGCATTAAATGTTCCATCAACAGGATCAAGAAATATTGTCCCACCATTACCTTCAAATCCGATTTTCCCTGCCTCTTCACTGACAAGAACGGAACAGAGGGAATGCTCCTGTAAATAGGTGATTATACAATCTTCAGCGACCTGATCTATTTTTTTTGTCGGGGTGAGATCAGCTCCCATCTTTACGATTTCCCCCCCTTCGGCAGTTCCGACGAGATCGCGAATGCTCTCTTCGACAATGTCTGCCATCTGATTACATGCAGAAATAAATTCCATAAGTTTTAGATCATCTTCCGGTTTTTACACGCTGTATTTATGTAATGCAATGGAGATAAATTACTACCGCGTTTACTATATGTGGTTATTACAGGTGCATAAAAAATGAAAGAGCAGACTGAAATTGGGAAAATCAAAGAAGGACGATATGTTGTTATCGAAGACGAGCCATGCAGGGTTCTCGGGATTGCCACGTCAAAACCCGGAAAACATGGTGCCGCAAAAGCCCGAATTGATGCGGTGGGTATCTTTGACGGTGTGAAACGATCTGTCGTTTCACCGGTATCAGCAAAGACTTACATCCCTGTTGTTGAACGAAAGAGCGGCCAGGTAATCTCCATCGCAGGAAACACAGCACAACTGATGGACATGAAAGATTTTTCAAACTTTGAAATACCCATCCCGGAAGATAAGAAAAGCATTGTTGAAGTCGGAAAAGAGATAGTCTATATCGAATCCATGGGAAAGAGAAAGATCGATTAAGAAAATATTCATACACATTTCCTGATTCTCTTTTATCAGCAGGAAAATATTCAAGGATTTTTTTAATAAAGTCTACCACTGCCCAGAGTAATGATCAATGACATTGTCAACTGAAAAAATTAATATTTTCCAACGTAATCTGCCGGAACCCGGATTTCGATGGTATAGGAACTCAAGCGACTGGGTAGTTATAATGAAAAAATAGTTCTTCTGGCCTTCGAAGAATTTCTCTTTCCATGGACGGGGATCGGATTCCGTCCATAATGAGGAATCAAGACCCCCGGGGGGTGTGATGGTCTGGACAATCCTGTTGGGATCATCAGCATCCATTACCTGGAGAATAAACTTAGGAGTAATCACGGAAAATGACCCTTGAACAAATGAATGTGATGTACTCTCCAGCACCTTTCACAATCGAAGAACTCAGTTTCTGATCCTTGCCTCCCATCTTTCCTGCAGGTTCAACAGTATACCAGAGTTCCCAGTAGGGAAACGGGATATGATATTACCTGTGTAGTGGCACTGTATTGCCCGGAAACATTTGCGTAGAGTATTCTGGTGGTATTGCGAGCAACACTGTCGATTCTTGTGCCATTCGGAAGTGATTGGTTTAGATGAGATACCATAGGAGGAAGGATTCACAAATTTAATCTTCGTTACATTTTTGTTCCAGGTGGGAACTGGTGTTGGTACCGGTGTTGGTGTTACCGTGACCACACCATAACTTATATTGACTGAATCAGGTGTTTTCACGGCTGATTGTCGGTAGTGGGGTGGTCGGAGATGAAAAACCAGTATTCAGCGGCTGTCCTGTCATCAACGGTTTTATTACCAGTGCAACGATTAAGTATCAGCACCAGTCCTCCGATTACGATACATGACAGCTTTTTTATCCATGATTTAATGGTAAAAATATCTTAGTTGTCACTACATAAATACTCGTTTACCACGCAAGAACAAGCGAATTCAATGAAAGTTTGAGATTATATTCTCACAAACATTGAAAAAGAATTTCAGAAAATCAAGAAAAAGAGATTTATATATTTTTTCATGATTATTGTTTTCACTTTAAAACCCTCAAAATCCCAAAAAAAAGGCAGATTATAAGGAGAATGTCTTTATATTATGAGATCATTTAGAGACATAGGGACGTTGGTATATCCAAATGTCCACAACATATGTTAGGTGAATTCATGAGTTCGTTTAAAGTTAATGATAAAGGGTTCACCGGCCTTGAGGCAGCGATTGTGCTTATCGCATTCGTTGTCGTTGCGGCCGTGTTCTCGTATGTCGTACTCGGCGCCGGGTTCTTCACAACCCAGAAGGCCCAGGAGACCGTGTACAAAGGTGTTGAACAGTCGACTGCAAACATCCAGATGATAGGTACCGTCTATGGAATTGCATTCGATCCAGACAACTGGAATTCAACAGTTACAATTCTCTATTGGTCTTGCGCCCGGTGCATCCCCTATTGATTTGACAAAGATGAAGATTGTCTTCTCCACACCAACACAGTACCCCAATAATCCTCACACAGGGAGCTCACCAACGGTACCACAGTATTTACCACAAAATTAAATGGTGCTACGGCAGTTGAATCAATGAATCCAAACGATCAGGTCGAGGTTAACTTTCGACACAGCAGCGTGTAACAGCAAATACCAAGATGACTATTGAACTGAGACCATCCGTCGGTGCCGCATTACCATTCTCAAAGACTGCACCTGCAACAATTGCAAACACTAATGTGCTCTATTAATCTCTCCTTTTTTAACAGTCATCAGGTTTCCATGCATTCGCTGTTTTTTATGATAATTTTCTCGATTAGTTAGGTATAAGTTCGTTATGAAATCATTTTGGCACACAAAAAAAGCCATTTGTCGTTTATGTGAACATTGAACTGTGTATTTCCATGAATAAATTCCTAAATTTCCCAAATTAATTTTCAGGCTTACGGATTTTTGTTAAGATACCATTATAAAATTTCACTTCAAAAATACATAATTCAGGAGATATCATTTCGATGGTTAATCATTCTTCAGATGCATTTACCGGTCTTGAGGCAGCGATTGTCCTTATTGCATTCGTTGTTGTTGCAGCGGTTTTTTCGTATGTAGTTCTTGGTGCAGGATTTTTTACTACCCAGAAAGCCCAGGAATCCATAACAAAAAGTGTGGAACAGACAACAACAAATCTCCAGTTGATAGGGAATGTCTACGGGCTCTCCGCGGATGACACTACCATTACCGAGATCACGGTTCTCCATCGGTCTTGCTCCTGGAGCACCAACCATTGATCTGACAAAATTAAAAGTGGGTTTTTCCACACCAGACACAACCCCGATAATCCTCCAACAGGGCAGCACTTCCAATGAAACTGCTTTTACTACAAGAGAGGGAGGCGCAGGTCCAAGTCTTACTGCAATGACTCAAAACCAGCAGATCGAGATTGCTTTCAATGTAACTCCTGTACCCGTGAATACCAGAATAAATATTGAGATCAGACCTGGTGTAGGAGCCGCACTGCCATTCTCAAGGACTACTCCTGCAACAATTACCAATACCAATGTTTTATCCTGAAAAATCTTTTTTTTTCTACAAGTACGGAATTTAATCAAAAAGATCGCCCATCAGTAATTTTTTTAAATTACATTTTGATATAAAAGGACAGATTCATTCCCTGAATGAGAATGATCATCTGAAAAGAAATGATATTTTATTCCAGGTTTGGGGAATTTTTTGGATTCGGGATATAATCCTCTGACGGGAGCGTTTTGAGATAAATCGTTTCGATTTTTTTGATTTTTGCAATTTCAGCAATAATTAAATACATATGGATTATTGCCAGCTCAACATCCTCTTTGGAGATGCGCTCATGCAATCCTTTGGTTTTTTCGGGAGCATGTTCAGATTTCGCAAATATATAGGCCATTTCTGACTCGATCATGAATAGGACCGGATCATTTCTGGAATTCTGTTCAATGTAGGAAAAAATCCGGTTGAGGTACTGATGTGATTCTATACTCCGTTCACGCCCTTTTTTATCAAGATATATTTTTTCTCCAACGGGAAGAACAGTATCTGCCACTATTACCAGAATTTTCTGCACAGCATGGAGTGCCTGTGAAAAAGACTCCGGATCATAATATTTCATCCTCTCGTTTATGGCAAGGAGTTGTTCACCAGCCCGTGGACAATTTTCCCGGATGAACTTGTCTGCAGCCAGCCGTGTATCTTCAAAGATATCCTCAGCAAAATCTCCTACTGAAAGTGAAATGTTTACTTCTGTCACGTAATTATGGATCGTGGTTTTCAGGCGTTCGAAATCATTGACCAGCTCATGATGTTTATTCAGGATCTGCATTTTCTGGCTTTCGTTTGCCCCGATTTTTGTTACGGATTCTATTTTTGTCGAATTGATATATGATTCCAGATGCGGCAGGCCGATGGAATGGGGACGGTGAGTCTTTTCATCTCTGATTACCGGGCGGTCAGGAGTATAATATTTTTTGCAGGAACCCAGATCATTGGGATCAAATACCACGGGGTAGCCCATTATCTCATAATCCAGCCATTTCTGGGCATCAGAATCGTGCAACATGCGTGCGAGTCGTTTTGCCTTCATCAATATCTGAGATATGGGCAGCTGGTTGATTTCCAAATCACTCAGAATAACATTGGATAATTCTTTTGCCAGTCTCAGGTTTGAATTCTGATAATCGTCCATGACCATTTGTTAGTTCTACTCCCCTGCCCAGAATTCTCGGTTTATGGTAATAGATACTTACCATTAAGGACTATAACTCTATGGTTGCATTAAATGGTTTTTCACATGAAAGATTGGTATATTTATCAGATGCTAGTGTGCACAAAAGTCATTATTATTCAAATCAGTGATGTTGCACTGAATGCCGATAAAAAGGTTATTGCCAGTCAAAACCAAAAAAACCAGTAGAATGGTGAAATTCAGTTTCTGGTAATTATACTGTGATAACGATCAATAAAACTAAAATGGAATTTGAACCCAATGACCAATATTGACTGTTAAATTTTTTTGTTTTTCTGCTATAACCAGCAATTATTGTTATTTTCATAACAAAATCTTTAATAGTATTGAATGAAATATAACAGTAGATCTATTATGGCGGTAAATCAATCTCAGGTAGACCACATCATTACTGCTGCATCTGAGGATGATCCGGAAGTCAATCTCCAGAACCTGGAGAGGGAGGTTGACCTCATCAAAACTTCCATCAAGCGTCTCTTAATGGATATAAGGGAGCGGATGAATGAACTCGAAAATCCGTTTACTTTAGTAACCAACGCACCTGCCGGCTCCCTGCCAGGCATTTCAGCAGAGGCACTTGAAGAACAACAGGCCAAAAATACTGCGCTTGAAGCCAGGGAAGCCGAGCTTAATGCACGTGAATCCCGAATGGATGCGGCAAAAAAAGTGGTGAGTCTGAAAATAAAAAAGAGGAATCTGTTCGTAAAACCGAGCCAGTAGTATCATCAGTGGATGATACCAGGAAGGCACTTGACGAACAGATGCTTGCTGTTCTGAGATCCCAGATTATACCTCCAAGACCAGCGAGTGCATCCCTGCCAATAACAGAACAGGCAGGCAAAAAACTCCAGCTTCAGAAAGTCTACAAACTCTTTAAGTGGACCCAGCAGGCAGTGAAAAAAGTCGGACATGATCGTCTCGAGATCATCCTTGAATCTTACCGGGCGATGGGGTATATCTCGAAAGAATCCTGTGATGAGATCCGCGAAATCTCCCGCCTGATGCCTGCGAACCTGGGTGAGGAACATGAAGTAGGTCCTGACGAGTACGTTTCAGAACTTTATGAATTGAACAGAATCCTTTGCCCGGACGACATTTCCCTCGACCGTGACATGATAGAAGTCATGATGGAGCAACGCCAGAGCTTACCGGCGAGTGCATCAAGAAACCGTGAGGAAAGAATCGATCTTTCCCGTATTGCAATAAGTGAGAAAAAGTCATCCATGAAGAAAGAAAAAGATGAAGAATGGATGAATTTACCTGACAGGATTTAATAAATGTCAGCCGAGTCAATTACCACAGCGTTATTTTTGATCACTGCGGTGGTCGCATCGGCAGTGCTGATTAATGCAATTTATCCGGTCATAAGCAATATGGCAGGGACTTTTTCTTCAACAACACATGAAAGTGATGTGAGAATCCGAACTGATTTTAAAATAATTGCCACATATGCTGATTCGACAGGTACTGCCCAGGTGTGGATGAAAAATATTGGTTCACAACAGATTGGACTTACCGATATTCAGCGGGCTGATTTATTTTGTGGTGCAGTAGGAAATTTCAATCATCTGGCGCATACCAACGGCAGTTTAGGAAATAATCAATGGATTGAAGATTTCAGCGCTCCGGAATATGATCAGAATAATAACCAGTACCGGGATCCCGGTGAAACCCTGAAAGTAACTGCCAGAACGACAATTCCCAGCCCTGGTAGCAAGGTCACAGTTCAGTTTGCACTTACCAATGGTATCTGGCGATCCGCCGAATTTACGGTGAGTTGATTAACCATGGCCGTTGCTGAGCTTATAGGGGCAGCGGTGGGGGTGCTTCTCCTCATTATTGTGGCATATGTAGTTGTGGGCAGTACCCTTTCAGCAGCTGAAACCGTGTCAAATGCTCAAAAAGATCTTACCCAGCTCAACGAAGCGCGATTGCGAACCAGCATCACCCTTAACAAAACTGAGACCAACCACTCGGGGCAGGGACTGAATTTCAGCGTGGTAAATACCGGAAGCGAGGTCATAAGTGACTTTACTCATATGGATATCCTGATCAGCACGGGCGGGCAATCCGGGGGATACCAGCGTATGACCTATGACAGCAGCACCTGCGGGATACCGGGAACATGGTGCATTAACGGCAATCTTGTTCCTGACACAATCCATCCACGGGAAGCTGGATCCCGGCGAGAAGATGTGGATATGGGCAACCTTTAACGCAGGAAGTCCCGAATGGCTTCAGGTGTCAACAGGGAATGGGGTATATGCTACGGCGTATATATAATAGAATAAGGAGGTCCTGATGGCAAATATTTCTGATCTGATGGGGGGAGAAGACCGGCGGATTATTTCTACCGGAAACAGCGAACTGGATAAAAAAATTGCCGATGGCCTGCCACTTGAATCCCTTACTCTCATTGAAGGGGAAAATGATACCGGGAAAAGCGTCCTCACCCAGCAAATCATCTGGGGTGCTATGAAACAGGGACTGTCAGTGGATCTCTTTACTACTGAAAACACCAGCAAGAGTTTTCTCAAGCAGATGGAATCCATGAGCCTGGACATTTCGGACTATTTCTCGTATGGGTACATCAAAGTCTTTCCCCTCCACGTTGTCGGTTTTGAATGGAAAAAAGAGGAGATGGCCGGCATTCTTGCACGATTAATCAAACATATGGAGAACAGCAAATCCCAGGTAATAATTGTCGATTCACTGACTCTTTTTACCGAATATGCACAGACTGACCATATCCTGACATTCTTCACTAACTGCAAATCGCTTGTGGATCATGGAAAGACTATCCTAGTAACCCTGCATACGTATGCTTTCGAGGAAGATACTCTTGTCAGGATACGATCAATCTGTGATGCCCACCTGAACATGAAAAAAGCCCTTGTCGGCAGCAAATATGTTATGGTGATGGAGGTCGTCAAGGTCCGGGGCGCTCACAAAACAACCGGAAATGTTGTCAGTTTCGAAGTCCATCCAGGTTATGGTATGAAAGTTATACCGATGAGTTTTGCGAAGGTCTGATATGGGTACTCTGTCTGTTGCTGTCAACCTCCCGTTCAAAAAGGAGATCATTGATTCATCTGTTGATTTTTATAATGATATTGAATCAAGTCCGTTGTATAAAATGCTCCCGGCCAACGCCAAAGAGTATGTCAAAGCAAGTCCACACCTTCTTGAATACCTGCACACCTTCCCGGTAAACACCTATGGTATTCCCCTGTTTCTCTCGGAATTAAAAAAAGAACTCCGCTCAATGGAGAGCCCCAATATCATTTACCCGGTCAATGATACTACGTTTATCCATATTCTTCCGGATCCGGATGATGTGAGGAACTTTTACATCCCCATCGAACCCTCATTTCTCCATAGTGTGAACCAGACTTCTCCCGGAAATTGAGACGAAACTTATTAACCTGATAGATGGGCTTGAAGACGATCCGATTTCCGACAAGGAACGGGGTGATGTCATAAAGAAGATGCTGGCTTCGGTAACGGTTATTCTGCCAAAAGGTATGAGTCACGCACAGCTTCAGGGAAGTGCTTCCAACCAGCAGGATCTTAAATCAAAAATCACGACATTTTTAAACACAGATTTCACGGCGCAGAAAAAGATGAAGGACACCAAAGTGAAGCACCAGGTCCCCCTCACTCCCGAAGGCAAGGTTATCCTTACCGATGAAGAATACCGTGCAATTGAGTATCTGCTGATTCGGGATAAGATCGATATGGGCCCCCTCAAACCGTTCCTGTCAGACCCGTATATTGAAGATATTTCCTGTGATGGTGTCGGCCCTATCTTCATCGAACATAAAATTTTCAAAGGTCTCAAGTCAGTCATTGAGTTTAAAGTGTCAAGTGAGCTGGATGAATTTGTTGTGAAGATAGCCGAACGGATAAAACGTCCTATCACTTATAGAAGTCCTATTGTTGATGCCACACTGCCCGATGGTTCCCGTATCAACATCGTCTACGGGACTGCCATCAGCCGGCATGGGAGTAACTTCAGTATCCGTAAAGTGAACGAAGTACCGTTAAGCATCCTCAATATTATCGATAGCAATGGTCTCGATTACCTTGCAGCCGCGTATATCTGGATCTGCGTGGAGTACGGGATGTCACTTTTCGTTTCGGGAGAAACAGCAAGCGGCAAGACCACGCTCCTGAATGCAATTACCGGATTTATTCCTCCTGAAAACAAAATTGTAACCATTGAGGATACACCAGAACTCAATGTACCTCATCGTAACTGGATACGGGAAGTGGCACTGGCAAAAGGCAAAGGAGAGGGAACGGGAGGTTCGGCAGCCGGCGGAGAAGTGACCATGTTTGATCTGCTCAAGGCTGCACTGCGACAACGTCCAAACCAGATCCTCGTTGGTGAGATACGGGGTGTCGAAGGAGCTGTTGCATTTGGTGCGATGCAGACCGGTCACCCGGTGATGAGCACATTCCATGCAGCATCAGTGGAAAAACTTATCCAGCGTCTCTGCGGAGACCCCATCAATATTCCCAAAACATACGTAGATAACCTCAATCTGGTCATCATCCAGAGCGCTGTCAAGCGTCCCGATGGCCAGCTGGTACGCCGGATGATCAGCTGTAACGAGCTGGTTGGTTTCAACGCGGAAACCCAGGGATTCACGTTTGTCGAAATGTTCAGCTGGGAGCCGATCACTGACACGTTTATCTGGTCAGGAAAGGGGAGTTCCTATTTACTTGAAAATAAAATTGCCACCATGCTCGGTATGCCTGAGAATAAAAAGTCAGAGATTTATCTTGAAGTGGAAAAACGAGCAAAAATTCTCGAACGGCTTCACAAGGCAGGATATACCAAGTTCTGGGATTTATTCGCCATGATGACGAAGATCAAGAAGCAGGGGTTGCTGAAGATTGGTTCCTGATATGGCGGAAAAAACGCCGGATCAGGATAAAAAACCAGAAAACCGGGAGGTTCCGTTTGCCTCTCACGTAAAGGCGTTAAAAGAGAGGGTTGCACAGGTTACCGAAGACCGGAAAATGGGAGCTGATCTCCTCTTTCTGAACACATATATGGCATCGCTTGCCATGGCCAATGCCTCCCGCCCGGAAATATTTGCCTATGCATCAAACCGGAAGCAGTACATATCAGCGAAATATATTACCAAAGTTGATACGTTTGTCAAAAAATGGAGCTATAGTTATTCCGAAGCTCTTGGGATAGTGGCTGACAGGACCAATAATACCATCCTTAAAAGCATGCTGAACCGGTACGCGAATGCAATAGACTCCGGTGTACCTGACGATGATTTCCTGAAAAATGAACTCTCTACCGTCAGAAGCGTGTATCGCAGTCAGGTCGAGCAGGGACTCGATATGCTCACAAAATGGGGAGATGCATATATCGCTATGCTTCTTTCCGGAACGGTTATCGCAGTTACCCTGATGATCTCCGTTGCCATCTATTCACCAACTGGCCTTGAGTCCACATTAAGTATGGCCTATGGGATTGTCCTGGTGATCTGTGTCGGGGGTAACCTGCTCATGTACACTTCGGTACCAGATGACCCCAAATCCCATGGGCTCACACAAAGAGCGTCCAAGGAACAACTGACAATCCATGCCATGGAGAGGATAATTATTCCACTGACCGTGGGAGCGATTATCATAATGGCATTGCTTGGGATCAATGCCAGGGGTAGTATTCCTGCTGGTGGGAATTCTTATGGCACCCCTGGGCATCACCGGGTTTATTGATGATAGTAATATCACCCTCAGGGACAACGATTTTTCGACATTCATAAGGAGTCTGGGGTCGATAATGGGAGGACAGGGCACCACCGCGGTGTATGCTCTTGGTACCATTGATAAAAAATCCCTCACCGCCCTTGAACCTCTCGTGAATACCGTCTATTCCCAGATGAATCTTGGCCTTGATAACAGACAGATCTGGGATAAATTCATCGGTGATTCGGGAAGCAACCTCATTTATAAATATCTCAATATCTACCTGGATACGGTGATTATGGGGGGTCCGCCGGAACCAATCGGAACGGTAGTCGGATCTTCGGTACTTGAACAGACCCTTCTGCGGGAGAAAAAAGATATGCATGCACGCAGTTTTATCGTGCTCCTCGTACCCATGCACGCGGCAATGGTGGGAATCCTTGTTGTCCTTTTCCGTATAATGCTGACACTTAACCGGTTCTGTTTCATCAATGATGAATAAATTCGCGGCAACGACTGCTGCCTCCGGAGGAGTAGCCAGCAGCGGAGGAGTATCTGCGAGCAGTGCTCTTGGAGGGATGTCAATGTTCACCAACTTTCCCGAAAAGGAGATGGGCAACTTTGTAGTAATTATCCTTATTATCATCACTGTCGGAAATATCTTCGCTGCACGGATTGTCGGGGGAGGGGATCGGTATATGTTTTATTTCTATGCAGCGTTATTCTGTACACATCACAGGACTCATATTATTGATTGCCCCGATTGGAGTTAATATATTCTTCAGCCCGGAAGGGCTCACGAATATGGGAAAGACCGGTGCGGGCGCACTAGGAATGTATCTTATATGAAAGAAAGTCTGCGCAGGATTATCCTTTTTACCGTCATTGTAGTGACCGGCTCGGTCATGATCCTGTTTGATGTGCCTTTAATCTTCATGATCCCATTGATCCTCGCAGTCGGGTTTGTAATTCTGCTTCTCCTGGGTGCAATAACCATTGCCGATATCCGATCGGCACAAAAAACTCTAAACCTCCAGAACCTCAAAAAGATCAAAATCCTGAAGCGTCTCGATGAGATGAAATTTTTTGAAAAAAAAGGTGTACAACCGGATAAAAAACCGGCTCCTCCCTCTGCAAAGGCAGTTACTCCCCCAAAGGATACTAAAAAAACCGGGATTGGATCACACCTGCATTCATTTTTCGCATCGCTTAGTTCACTGGGGACTATTTTAAAAGAGCGAAGTAAACGAGAGAGAAAAGTCGAACACATAAATGAGCTGCTCGATAAAGCGGTAAATGAGAAGGTGAAGGGATCTGCCCAGACAGGCAGCGGAGATGGGACTAAAATTAAACCGTCTCCCTCGGGGGGTGCCGGTGGTTTTCGTACCCGGGGAACAGACAAAAGATCAGGATCCTTTCCTGTCCCTTTCCGGAGATGAATTTGACATCAGTCTTCTTGATGGACTGGATGATCAGGAATCTCTCCCCCTGAAAGCTTCTGCGGATCAGGTGCCTCCTTCTTCAACATCGGCAAGTGGGTCATCCATCCCGGTTACAGAACCAGAAATCCCTATGCCGTCGCTTGACATAAGTTCGGAAGCGGGGGATATCCTCAAACAAAATGAAGAGGAAGGCCTGGAAGAATTCAAAGGTCTTGAAGGGGGAGAATCTATTGATCAGGACTTTTCAGATTTGGACAACCTGAGTATTGAAGATATTGATCTGGACATCGACATGGATGAAGAGACTCCTGTTGCGGGCGGGAGTTCTTCAGCAAAAACTGAAACAGCGGGCCCCCAGTCATCCGCTGATCCGGCAAACTACGATAAAAACAGACTGGGTATCTTCTGACGCTCCAAAAGATGCTTCTTCGGCAGATAACGGGAGTTTCCAGGCAGGCTGAAATGGCTTCATTTGCAGGAGGATCTTCCGGTACTGATGAGGATCTGTTAAGTTCTCTCGCATCGGATGTCAAACACGTTGCAAAAGAGCAAAATACCAGTCTTTTAAGGGATTTAAAAGATTTTAAAGCCCCGGCAACAACCATTGAAAATGAATTGAAAGAAATATACGAAACTCTGAATTCTGTGTCGGATCCAAGGAAAAAAGTAATACCCCGGGGAAGGGAATGAAATAACCTGCTATAGATTATTATCAGGTCAAAAAGAAATTATCAGACACAATCACTGCGCGAGGATATATGAAAGAGGTCCCGATAAAAATCCAGTATAATAACGAGTGGATCGTAGTCCAACTTGGGATTGGGGATGACAGAATCGCAATTCCTGCCCCGGTATCCAAAGAAATACTGTTCAAGACCGTTGCGGATATTTCAGAAAAGAAAAATGTCCTTATAATTACGGTAAAAACTGATGTTGAAACCGTTTATAAAATTCTCTCTGTTGAAAAGGTTTTGCAGGTATTAAAAAAATTTATTCTCGCGTCCTGCAATGCATATCGTCTCATGGCATATTTCATGTCCCCGGCAATCCGTGGCGGTGTAATGATCAAGGATGCCCAATGGGAGAAAGGGAGTGTTGTTGTGGTCCGGTCAGGGATCTGGTTTGTCTCTGCAACAAAACAAGTGTGCGTCCCGGTCAATGACGTAGCAGCCATTGAGATTACCAAAAGGGATGTCCAGGGCAAGCCAACGGATGTCATCCGGATCGATCACCTTGATTCCGGTGAAGTATCCTCGTCCCTCGTACTCTGCCCGTTATCTACCCTTCAGGTTCTTTACAACTACCTTAAGGATACTACCAAGGGTATGGATATGAAAGGCACGGAGCTGGACGGCATAGACCAGCAGGTAGCCATGCTTGTCTATTCCGGCATGGACTCGCACGCAATCGAGAATATGCTCAATATCCCTCATAAGCAGACTTGATGCAATATATGATAAGATCCTGAACCTTGGTCTTGGTGAAGTGGTAACTATCCGAAGGGAGATCCAGCTTACTACGAAAGGAGTGAGATATATCACGGATGCAGCCAAAATCCAGACTAATTAAAAAAAACAAATCCTCACTTCAATTCCAATACTTCTTTAAGGAATAATCTACCAAACAATTTATTGATTGACAATGGGAAAAATTCTGATTGTGGATGACACGCTCTTCATGAGAACACTGTTAAAAAATATTTTGTTCTCCGGTGGCCATACAATCAGCCGGTGAGGCTGGAGATGGTGAGGAGGGAATTGCCAAGTATAAGGAGTTAAAACCCGATCTCGTAACTATGGACATTGTAATGCCAAAGTTGAACGGGATTGAAGCATTAAAGGCTATAAAAGAGTTCGATCCGGCAGCAAGAATTGTTATGTGCACAGCAGTGGGACAGGAACAGATGGTGAAACTCGCCATCAAGAGCGGTGCGAAAGGTTACATTATCAAACCGTTCCAGGCCCCAAAAGTTTTAGAAGAAGTCAAAAACGTCCTGGCATCCTGACGGTTATGGTGAAAGTTCTCATTGTTGACGATTCTGTGTTCATGCGCACAATCATCCGGGATATGCTGGCAAAAGAGATCTCTATTGAAATAGTAGGAACTGCCTCGAATGGTATCGATGCACTTGAAAAGATTCAGGAATTAAACCCGGACATTGTCACTCTTGATATTGAAATGCCCAAAATGAACGGTCTTGAAGTCCTCCAGGAGCTCAAAAAAATACAAAAACACCCCAAAGTCCTGATGCTGAGCTCTCTTACCTCCAAAGACGCTGAGATGACCCATGAGGCAATTCGTCTTGGTGCCGATGATTTTATGTTAAAACCCAAAGACCTTCCTCATATACGCGAGATCCGTGAAGAATTAATCTCCAAGGTCAAACACCTTGTCACTCTCACACGATCAGAAATTTTTCACAAGCCGACGCCATCTCAGGGGCTCAATGCGGACCGCGTCGTACTCATTGGTTCTTCGGCCGGGGGCCCCAGCAGGTCGATACGCTGCTATCGATGCTGCCTCCGGACCTTCCTGCCGGTGTTATAATAACCCAGCATATGCCGGTCGGATTCACCGCGCCGCTTGCCGAACGTTTCAACAGAATAGCAACGATGCCCGGTTAAAGAAACACAAAACGGCGATATCGTTGAAACAGGAAAAATCCTTCTTTCAAAGGCAGGGGTCCACACAGTTATTTCGGGATTCATGCAGGAAAAAGGTAAAACTGCAGGTCGTATCGTCCATACTACCTCACCACCGGTCCATGGTGTCAGGCCAGCGGTAGATAAAACCTTTGAATCTGCTGCTCAAGTATTTGGAAAAAACGTTGTCTCAGTTATTTTAAGCGGCATGGGAAATGATGCTGGCTTGGGAGCACGTGCCATTAAAGAAGCGGGGGGTGTGAGCCTCGTCTGCGACGAAGCGGATTGCCTTGTATATGGAATGGCTCGTTCTGCGATCAGGAATCATGCCGTTGATCTAGTCCTGCCCTTAAAAAAACTCTCACAGGAGATAGAACACGCAGTACATACTATGGAGGGAATAAATGTCTGAATTTGAGGCATATCGCGGGCTGTTCGTGGCAGAATCACGGGAAAACCATGAAAATCTCGTCAAGAACCTCCTGCTCCTGGAACTGGGATCATACCAGGATGCTATTGATGAGATCTTTCGCTCAATACATACCCTTAAAGGTGCATCTGCCTCCATGGGATTTGCTCAGATGGAGCATCTCTGTCATTCAATGGAGGATGTCTTCCAGCTCATCCGCAGCGGGTCTGCAGAAATTTCTCCGGATCTGGTTAACCTGCTCCTTGCATGTTCCGATCTCATCGAACAGATGCTGGATGATATCGAAGCCGGGGGCGACTCATCGTCAAAAGACCCTGCCGAACAGGTCCAGGCCCTCAAAGAATGGATTGCGCAACGGGGCGGTACTCATAAACCACTGACGCAACATCCCGTTATTATTTCAGAGGTAAAAGAGCCTGAAGAACCTGCCCCTGCCCCGGATGCTGAAACACTTGTGGAATACGAGATGCAAATCATTGTCTCCGGCGAATGCCAGATGAAAGATGTGCGTGCCCTGCTGGCTCTGGGAAATTTAAAATCTGTAGGAACAATCATATCCATGAACCCGACAATCGAGGCGATTGATGATGGCCAATTTGATGGCAGACTCGAACTCATAATCGCAAGTGATGCCGGTGAAGGAGCGTTAAAAACTGCTGCTTCAGGAACAGATATTTCTGAAATTGTGATCTGTCCGCACAAAAAACCAGAAGTCATTAAGTCAGAGGAGATGCCAGAGAGCCCAAAAAAGGAAGAGCCTGATAAAAAGCAGACCCAGTTACCGGATAAATCCAGAGAGATCAAAAACCTTCGTGTCGATATCCACCAGCTTGACCACATCATGAATCTTGTAGAAGATCTTGTGATTAACCGTGGCAGGCTGAAACAGATTGCGGAACAGCATAAGATCAAGGAGATGGATGAGGCAATCGGCATGGTTGACCGGTCTGTTTCTGAACTCCAGAGCCTGATGATGAATATCAGGATGATCCCGCTGAACCATATTTTCAACCGCCTCCCCAGGGTTGTCCGGGATGTTGCCCAGTATGACAATAAAGAAGTCGATTTTTTTATTGAGGGGGGAGAAACTGAACTCGACCGCAGCGTGATGGATGGGCTCAATGATCCTCTTCTTCACCTGATCAGGAATGCAGTAAATCATGGTATCGAATCACCCGAAGTCCGGGAAAAATCCAAAAAACCGCGTAAAGGGTTTGTCAGAGCTCTCCGCGCACCGTGACCGGGATAATGTAATTATAGAACTGATCGATGACGGAGCGGGTATTGATGTTGACAAAGTAAAGGCAAAAGGAATTGAAAAAGGACTGATAACTCCGGAAGTTGCCGAAACATTCACCACTGAACAGGCGATTGACCTGTTATTTCAGCCGGGTTTCTCAACTGCCGATAAAATATCTGATATCAGCGGCCGGGGGGTTGGTCTCGATGTGGTTAGAAGGTCAATCGAAGCACTAAAAGGCACTATCCGCGTGGAAACAACACCGGGCAAAGGCAGCCGGTTTGAACTGTTACTTCCGCCGACAATGGCTATTGTCGATGTTATGATTGTCAGGATTAACGACAAAAGGTTCGGCATCCCCATCAGCAGCATTGTGGAAGTGGCAAATTTTAAAAGGGATGAAACACACCAGATAGGAAAAGGCGAAGCGATCCTTCTCCGGGATGAAGTCCTGCAGATCCTCTGGCTTAATGAAATGGTCGGGGTAGCGAAGGCCTGTGAGATCCTGATTGTTGTGCAATATCACAAGCGAAAGTGCTGTATTCCGGTTGATATCGTTGAAGGTAAGCAGGAAGTTGTGGTAAAACCCTTAAGCAGTTTCATCGGTAATACCCGGGGGGTAAGCGGTGTTACTATTCTTGGTGACGGAGGGGTAGTTCCCGTAATTGATGTAAATACCATTGTATAGGAGAGAAAAATGAAATTATCACCAGTTCAGGCAGATGCAATTCAGGAACTTGGAAATATTGGGGCAGCGCATGCGGCAACCACCCTTTCCCAGATGCTGGGAAGCACCATCGAAATGAGCGTTCCTGCAATCAAGGTCATTGATCTATCCCAGCTGGGAAATTATATGGGTGAAGAATCGGCAGCAATGGTTGCTTTTGAGCTTCAGGGAGATATTCCCCACGGGGGATATGTGTTATTTTACATAACAAGGGAATCCGCAGTGCGGATGACGAATGCGATGCTGGGTACGACAGAAATCAACCGCCCCCTGAGTGAAATGGACGAAAGCGCGCTTCTGGAGGTAGGAAATATCATGGTATCTGCATTTCTTGATGCCACAGCAGAACTGCTCGGATTTGTGATGCTTCCCTCCCCTCCGGCACTTACAATTGACATGGCACATGCTGCCATGCAGTCTCTCATTGCGCAGATGGCAGGAAGAGACAAATGATGTATTGCTGTTCTCCACTGAACTTACCTGCGAAGAGTTCAAGATAGACAGCGATATTATTATGATGCCGGAGAGAAGCACTCTTGAAAAAATTATTGCACTTCTCGAAAATATGATGAACCCCCGTTAATGAGGTTATGCCAGTTATGCCCGACACCCATCCAATGAATGAACAAACATCGATGATCGGTATAGGCGAATACCGCGTCGGTTCTTTCCCGATGATGACGATCGGCCTGGGTTCCTGCATAGGACTGACCATGTATGATCCAAACCTGAAACTGGGTGCAATGGTGCATATCATGCTGCCGGAAAGTGCCGGTAGAAAAGATCGGCCCGGGAAATATGCTGATACCGCAGTACCCCTTCTGGTAAATGAGCTCTCAGCCCTTGGCTGTAAGAACCGATCCATCATCGCAAAGATAATTGGCGGGGCATGCATGTTTGAATATTTTGGTACCAACCTCAACATTGGTGAAAGAAATGCAGAAAAAGTCAGGAATCTGTTAAAAGAACATCATATTGCTCTTTCTGCAGAGGATGTCGGGGGTAAAGTTGGTCGATCGGTTACATTCCTTCCGGCTCATGAGGGAAAGGTGTCGATCCGCAGGGCGGATGGGTCATCAACCGATCTCTGATGAATGCCGGTCATTTGGGGGCAGGGTGATTCCCCCTGATTTCTTCAAGGCAGTACTGATCAATTGAGTCAAGAAGTGCTTTTTTAGCCTCTTTTAACCTGAATTTCATCATTTGAGAAAAAATCATTTGCAAGGTATTTCAGGATAGTTGCATAGTATTGTAAATGAGGAAAATCTCTTTCAAATTCCGAAATTCGGTTTAAAGCATCAATTTTTTCACCGTTGAGGAGATCAAAAGCCACATCAAAAAGGTAAATCGTATGGACGGGCATTCCCTTGGTGATGGCCAGTTTCCTGAAACTATGGTAGGTTATCTTTTTTTTCGTAAGGAGGGAGAATCTGAGCCCGAGATAGATAGGTTCGAGATTATCAGGATATTGTTTAATGAGATGGTTAAGGACACCCGCTGCGCCACCGGCGTCCCGGTTATCGAGATAATAATAGTACATAACACGCAGGAAATGAAAATCATTGTAAAACCGTTCTGAACTGATATCCAGCAAACGTTTTCTCAGTTCTGTATCCTCTGAAAAATCGGCGTTCTCTAACCCGATCTCGATAAACCATCGTTCGCTGGGAAACCAGTCTATACCTAAAAAAATCATCTGCCAGAAAATTTTCTCAAGAAATGATGTGTCATCGAGTTCCAGTTGTTTTAAGGTATTAACCGGTGTTAATGTGTGCGCGAGTTCAAGCATAGTCTCCCTTGCAAGAAGTTCCATCTCACCGGGACGATGGATTTGTGAAGACTCATTTTCACTGCGGAACTCATGCAGGGAAAGTGCATAATAGCAGAACGCTAATGCAGTGCCAATCTTGGCATCCAGATTGCGATAGTTTTTCAGATAATCGATTGCATGAGAATAATCCCCGACTTTTAACAATTTCAGCCCGACAACAATATTGATCCCGGTTTCTGCATCTTTGTTCTTTTTAAAACGAAGAGCATTATGGATAACCCTTCTTACATAATCGAAATCGCCACTGTTTTTGCTCGCATCCAGCACTTCGAAGGTAATGTAGTCGATGAATTCGTCATAGGATCCATCAGGTATGTCAGGAAACGAATTCTCGAGAGCAGAGACAACATGTCCATAAAAAACCGGGAGGTTTAAGTCGACCTTTTCCGTATTACGTTCAATATAGCCAAAAAAATCCTTTTTCAAGAGGTTCAGCTTATCATAGGCGATGGCATCTGAAAGCTTCTCTCCCCGCATACAGGAAAAATGGCATGTTAAAATATTAAAAGGTATGACAGGGGATTTTTAATTTTCGTATCTGAACGTCCCTTTATCCACCATTATCGATACCCGTATCAAATCATGATTTCGCTGATCCTTTTATACTTACGGAAGATTGTTCTGGACGTGCAACGGCATTGACCCTGAATTCATGAACCGTATCAAGAATTGCCTGGCGAAGTTTTGCCAAATTCGCGCCGAACTTCCCATCTTTTCGATGAAGGAAACCTGGCCAAAGTGTCTTGCCTCATTCTCAAATTCACTATCCCTGAATGCAACAAAATACACAAAAGGAACCCGTTCACCCTGTGCCCGTACACTTCGCAGGAGTGTATTTCCATTCTCGTCTGTGAGGTTATAATCAGATATGATTACATCATAAGAAATATACCTCAGTTTATTCATCGCGTCATCGACAGACTGGGATGTATCAACGGTCATTTCCCCATTTTTCTGAAGATACATGCAAATCAGATTCGCAAGTGCCGGACTTTCATCAACAAAAAGGTACAGAAATTCTTCGGATATCATTTTTGTGGGGACTGGATCCGGAAAAAGAGCGTATTTTTGAACGAGGATTCGGAAAAAACACTGGCTATGGATTGTTTCTGATACGTGAAATTCTTTCCATTACCGGACTCACTATTAAAGAAAACGGAATTTTTAAAAAGGGAGCGCGCTTTGAAATTTATGTCCCTCAGGGACTGTTTCGTTTCTCATCCTGAACGGACAAAATTTCCTGTAATAAAAATTCGTGCGGGGATATCTTTTCTATTCCGGGAAAAAACTGGATGGAAATAATGGCTGTTGTATTTCAGGTCATTTGGCAGTGAATTCATCATAATATGTTCGCGGGGTTTCCAGGTATATCCGGAAGCGGTCGATACTCCCTGTGGCAATAATGAAGTACATTTTGGTATTTGATGTCTGCACAATACGATAGGATGTTCCCGGGTTCAGTACCTCTTCTCCCTCAATGATTCCACCGGTGTCCGCATAACAAAGGGCTAGTCGCAGGTTGCTGTACTGGGGATTTTTCTCGGAAATGACCGTTGTGTTAATCACCCATATCGGGTAAGGTACGGAAAAAACATTAGTCAGACCACCCCGCGTATCCTCAATAAAGGCAAACGGTACCCATTCCTGGTTCCGCCACAGAATTTCCGATGCCCCGAAAGTCTCCATATGGTCTGGCATTTTATCAGACCGGGTAGGTAAAGGGTTTGTCCGTATAAAAGATGCGATAGGGAGGTGAATCAGATTTATTGGTCTTTGATAGTATTCCCCCCGGGGTTTGTGTAAGAGTAAATGGAGGAGCTGTTCCAGAAGCAGCAGGGCGCGTATTGGTTTCTGTCGGCTGTACTCCTACTCCGGCAGAAAACGGTATTCCTGATAAATCCGGTGGATTTGCCACTACTGCTACGATAATCACAATAGCAATACCTGCGAGGAGGGCCAGAATATCTCCCGATTCCACGTACAATACTAAGAGCCGGAAGGAATTAAAAAACCTGCCAAACAGATTTTTGCTTCCCATGCAGGAAACACCGGTTTGCTGATCCGGATTACTCCTTTGTATTACAACAGATCTCTGAAAAACAACAAAGTTTTTGTCAACAAACCGGTTTTAATGAAGTTACAGACAATATTTATTATATGATCTCTACCTAAAATCTAAATTGATTAAGGTGGTAAAATTACAATCATTACTTTTTCTCACCATAAAGGTGGTACAGGCAAAACAACATCCTGTCTGAACATTGCCGGTTTTTGTCAGCAGGCCGGGAGGAAAGTGCTGGTTGTTGATTGCGATCCTCAGGCGAATGCAACCGCCGGGCTCGGCGTCGACCCCAGTGCTTCAGGCAATACTATGTATGAAGTGTTCATGAGTGGAATTGACGATTTTCCCAAGGTCATGATCAGGGATATTATTAAAAAAACTGCTTCTGGAATTGATCTTGCGCCTGCACACCTTGATCTTGTCGGTGCGGAACCGTATCTCTACCACGCGGAATTCCCCACCGGTGTACTTAAACAAGCTCTCACGAATGTTCAGAAACCAGTATGCTTATATCTTTATTGATACTCCGCCAAGCCTGGGGCAGTTTGTGATAAACGGGCTCTATGCAGCCGATCATGTTATTGTCACCCTTGATTCAGGGTCATTTGCCCTCAATGGTATTTCGACCCTTTCGACAATATTTTCTGATATTAAAGAGAGTCTGGGTAAAGAAATCCGACCGGATATGGCAATTGTCAGCCGCTGGGGAGAGGGATTAATCCAACCCTGTTCACCGGATGAAACAGTCTCATGATATTTTTTCCCGTATCCGGAACATTTTTTACAAACCGTCCGGACCTTCTCCTGAAAAAATGAAGGCTGATGAAGAGCACAAAAAAGAACAGACCAGGCTGCTTGTAACTCTCAATGAGATCAAGCACAAATTTCCCAGTGTCTACACGGTTCCCTATTCTTCGGCAGTGTATGAAGCTCAGAAGAGGGGTATGCCGCTTTCCCATTTTGCACCGGGCAGCAGTGCCGGAATCGCATACAAAACCATTGCAGAAGAGGTCATGAGATGGAATTAAACGAGATTGAAAATGCATTAAAGAAGGCCAGTGAAGGGAATTTCTCCGTCCGGGTCGATGAAAATAAAACTGACCCCGGATTAAGAGTCGTGGCACAAATGCTGAACAAGACGCTTGAAAAAGCTGCAGTGGCAAAGGAACTGAAGCACCGTGCCGATGTAATGATCCAATATAATCCGATGGCGATTGCCATTTTGAGAAAAGACAAGACCAGGATACATATCAACAAAGCCTATGAAAAAATCTGGCGAGGTACCAGAGAGGAACTCTTAAAAAAGAAACTCACGGATTTTCCTATCACCATTCTTTCCGGAGAACACTTCTATTCCTGTTTCGAAACCAAAAAACTTGCAGTTACTGACTGCCTTGTCACGTTCCCTGATGGATTAAAGAAATACCTGATACTCAATGCAATCCCGATTCTCGATAAAAACGGAGATGTCGACGGGGCTTTTTACGTCTGGATGGATCATACTGAGCTTCATGATAAAATGGAGGCGGTAAAAGAAGTTGAACTGCGTGTGGAACGGATCATACAGGAAAATCCATTTCCCCTGTTCACGATCGATGCAGAACTTGGGGTGAAAATCAGTAACCAGGCCTTCCTTGAACTTACGGGCTATACCAAAGAGAGGGCTGCATCCCTGTCAATGAAGGACTTTAAGTATGTCAGGAACAAGGGAGACACGGTCGAAGGAACAATTAAATCCAAGAGACGCAGCCAGGGTGAATCAACAATAGAATTCCCCCGGGGTACCTTTATGCTCGAATGGTACTACATTCCCCTTCTTGACGCTGAAGATCAGGTAGAAAACCTCCTGATCGTTTTTAATGACATCACTGAACGACGAAAGAAAGAAAAAGAAGTCAAGCAGTTGATGGAGGACTCCCAGAAGAAAGCAGAAGCGCTCTCTGTAAGTGCTGCAGTGCTGGAAGGAGGACTTGAACGTATAGCCAAAGGAGATCTCACAACCCAGATTCCAATAGCTGAAGGAGATCCGTTAATCAAGCTGAAAAAAGATTACAATGTTTCTGTGGTTTCCATCAAAAAAGTCATTGAAGAGCTGGAAAAATCGGTAAAACAGATAGAGGTCACAACCCATGACACCAGCCGTGGGACAACAGAGATATCCAAATCAACCGAGCAGGTAGCCATTGGTACACAAAAATCTGCTGATGGTGCAAAAAAGCAACTCGAGGAAATTGAGAAGGTTGGGAATGAGGTGTCCGACCTTTCAGCTTCCATTGAGGAAATTGCCAGCACATCGCAGGATCTTATGGCACACGCCCAGAAAGCGGCGATGGAAGGGAATAATGCATCAGATCTTGGAAAAATTGCAACTGCCAAGATGACAATGGTCGAGAAAATTGCCGGGGAAAGTGTCAATGAAATCACTGCGCTGAACGAAAGGATGAAAGAGATCTCAAATATCGTAAAGATGATCGCTGACATCTCGAGCCAGACGAACCTGCTTGCCCTTAACGCTGCGATTGAAGCAGCACGTGCCGGTGAGCACGGCCGCGGCTTTGCAGTAGTTGCAGGGGAGGTGCGTAACCTTGCCGGCGAGTCCAAAACAGCCACCAATCATATTGAGAATCTTATCAGTTCTATCCAGAATAACAGCGATAAAACCGCAGCCGCAATAAAAAGCTCATACTCCGAGATACAGGCAGGAATCGAAAGTGTAAACAAGACAATTGAAGCCCTGAACAGGATTATTGCTGAGTCAAATGTCGTTGCCCAGGGTGTAAAGGAAATTACCAAAGCAACCGAAGACCAGGCAGAGGCAACAACCCGTGTGGTTCACGGAATGGAGCGTTCAAATGCCATCACAAGGGAGAACCAGGGGAGAATGGAAGATATGGCAGCGCTCGCAGAAGAAACAAGTGCCTCTACAGAAGAGATAGCGAGCGCATCCGCCGAACTTGCTGAACTTGCAAACCGGCTGAAGAAGATTATGGATCAATTCCGGCTGAGGTGAGTGATGGTTGCAACCGTTGAAGTAGTTGAATTTATGCTCGGGGGTGAGCGTTATGCTCTTGATATACACCTTGTGCGGGAAATCGTCGAAATGCTCCAGATTACCCCCATCCCCCGTGCCCCTCCCTATATCTCCGGGGTAATCAATCTCCGTGGAGAGATCACCAACATCATGAACCTCAATACTATGCTCGGGTTAGTACATCAGGATCTGCGGGAAAACCAGAAGATTATTGTACTCGTCCCCGAAGCTGTTTCGGGCAGCAATGTGGGTATAATTGTCGATGATGTAATAGGAGTCCTCCAGGTGGCAGAGTCCAATATTGAGCGTCTCGGAGAGGGTCTTGCATCCGAGGTTTCTGATTTTGTAAAAGGTATCATCAAACTGAAACGTGATGATGCGGATAAAAAGAGCACCAGTCTGATCATCTGGATTGATATGCAAAAAGTGATTGATGAAGTGACGAAAAAGTAAAACCGCAGGAAGTTACATGGCAGAAAATACCAATTCTGAACAATTGACCGGTGGATGTATATGACACAATTACCAGGCAGAAAAGCGTTATTTACCGGCGCGGGTACTCAGGTACAGCCAACCAGTTCTCCAGCAGAGAGTGCAGATATAACAGATTATGAAAAGACGATCGCAGAACTGAGGGACCAGATTGAAGTAATGATCAAAAAGAATCCAATCCCCATGATACTTACCAGTCCCTCATTCACGATCACCGATGCGAACGCAGCATATATTCAGATGAGTGGCATCAGTGAGAAAGACCTTTTAAAAACAAATCTTAAAAATTTTAAAATTATCAGCCAGACCGGAGAGGGGGCAAAAGTAGCAATTCAGACCAAAAAGCGTTCTTTTGGCGAAGTGACAGTTGAATTACCCTCGGGTACGCGAATTCTGGAACAATACTGCCTTCCTATTACCGGCACAGACCAGACAATCACCAGCCTGCTTTTTGTCTATAATGACATCACCGAACAGAAGAAAAAGGGTGAGGAGATCGAGCAGCTCAGACAGAGGGCAGATACAATTGTCCAGCAGAACCCAATCCCCATGCTGATGACAAAGACGGATTTTGTTGTTGTTGAAGTAAACACAGCCTATGTAAAAATGAGCGGGATACCCCGGGACCGCGTCATGGGTATGAGTGTCCGGGATATCAAAATTCTCGAGCAAAAAGGGGATGGGGCACGTGTTGCATTAGGGAAAAAACAACGTGCCTTTGGGGAAGTTACTGTTGAGCTTCCGAGCGGCATCCACATTCTTGAGCAATATGTGATGCCCATTCTTGATGAAAAGAATGAAGTTTCACACCTGCTTTTTGTCTATAACGAAGTTACGGATCAACGCAGGAGCCAGCAGGAACTGCTAAAAAAGATGGATGAAATTGCGCTCCTTAAGTTGCGGTCTGATATCATTGTCAACCAGAATCCCATGCCAATTATGCTGATGAATACCTCATTCAAGATTATCATGGTGAATGATGCATATATCGCACTCACCGGTCTTTCCAAAGAGCGTCTTCTTGGCATGAGCGCAAAGGATTTCAGGATTCTTGAACAGCACGGAGAAGGGCTTAAAAAGGTACTTCAGGAGAAAAAAAGGAGTTTTGGCGAGATCAAAATTGAATTCCCCAACGGGATCCATATTCTCAATCAGTATGGTATCCCTATGCTGGATCCCAAAGGAATCCTCCAGACCATCGTGTGTGTCTATAATGATATCACAACACAACGCCAGCAGGAAACAAAGATTAAAGAAATGATGGACGAGGCAAAAGCAGACGCTGAACTTCTTACCCAAAGTGCATCTGAACTCCAGACCGCACTCACAAAGATTGCATCCGGTGACCTTACCTACCGGCTGAGTGTGGACGATGCTGACCCGCTTGTCAGACTTAAAACGGATTACAATTCGGCAGCCGATGCAATCAAGCTCGTTTTATCCGACCTGATGCAATCGATGGTGAAGCTTGATGTAACAATCAATGATACCATCAAGAGCACAGAAGAAATTGCAAGAGCCACCGAGCAGGTTGCGGTCTCTTCTCAGAAAGCGGCCGACAATTCGAAACTCCAGATAAACAATGTTGAAAAAATTTCAAGGGATATCTCAGATATCTCTGCTTCCGTTCAGGAAATCGCAAGCTCATCGCACGAAGTGATGACACATGCTGACAAAGCATCCAAAGAGGGTGCACAGGCAGCAGAGATCGGTAAGGTTGCCACCACAAAGATGCAGAATGTTGAGAGAATCTCCAAGCAGAGTGTGGATGATATCACCGCATTAAACGAGCAGATGCGTGCAATTTCGAAAATAGTAAACCTCATCACTGACATTGCCAACCAGACCAATCTTTTAGCACTCAATGCAGCAATCGAAGCAGCACGGGCCGGTGAACACGGGCGTGGATTTGCTGTTGTCGCGGGCGAAGTAAAGAATCTTGCCGGTGAATCCAAGAAAGCGAGCAGCCAGATCGAGAGCCTTATCAAAACTATTCAGGCGAAGAGCGACCAGACCGCGATGTCAATGAAAAAATCCTTTGAAGAGATTAAGACCGGTATTGACAGTGTCAACAAGACCGTCGAGTCACTCAATCTCATCATATCTGAGGCAAACGTCGTAACACTCGGTATCAAGGAGATCACAAAAGCAACAGAAGACGAGGCACAGGCAACAAACACGCTCCTGACAGGTATCGAATCGGTATCAAACCTTACCCGTGACAACCAGCAACGGATGGAGGATATGGCGGCTCTTGCAGAGGAAACCAGCGCATCAACAGAAGAGATTGCCAGTGCGTCGACAGAGCTTGCAGAGATGGCAGACCGCAGCCGGAAGATGATGGAGAAGTTCCACCTGAATTAAAACTGGCGGTTCTTTCATTATATTTCTGCCAATATTACCACAATCGGACATTACCGATTATGAATACCGATATTACCAGGTATCTGCCAGTGCAGGAACATCATGGATGAGTTTTGCAGTCACTGAAACGATTCATCGAACAGACACTGGGCATCCAGTGTTCCAATTACAAAGAAGATTATATCAAGCGCCGGCTTCTCTCCACGGATGCGTTCGACCAGTAATGGCAACCTATGAGCGATTATCTCAGGTATCTGAAAGCAAATCCCCCGGAACTGGAGAATCTGCGAAATGCACTGACTATCAATGTTACTGAATTTTTCCGGGACAACGATGTGTACGAATCTCATGAAAAAAGAGATCTTCCCTGCATTATTCAAACAAAGAAAACGGCTGCGCATCTGGTGCGCCGGCTGTTCAACGGGTGAAGAGCCGTACTCCCTTGCGATGATTCTTTCCGATCTCATTGCCCAGAACCCCGCAGTTATCTGCCCAGATTTTTGCAACAGATATCGACAAGGTTGTACTTGGAAAAGCCCAGGAGGGTATCTACTCCCCAAAGGCGATGGTCAAATTGTCTGAAGCGCAGATCCACCGTCATTTCACAAAACTTCCTGATGGAAATTTCCAGGTAAAACCCCACTTAAAGGAACTGATCCGTTTTCGACCTCATGACCTGATGAGCGGAGTACCTGTTTCCAGATGGCTTGATCTGATAACCTGCCGGAATGTCACTATTTATTTCAACGAAAAACAGAAGGATGAACTGGCAAAAATGTTTCATGAGGCGCTGGTAACCAGGCGGTTTCTATATTATGGGCAAGACTGAATACCTTGGACGGCAGGTTGAAAATCTGTTCGTACCCCATAATTCACTCCAGAAAATCTTTATCAAAAAGGATTAAACCGGATATCATCGGGTTTTTTCAGCTGTCTTTTTCCTTTGGACCCCGCTCAAATCCCTGTACCAGGTTTCGCTAGCATCTCTTTTCGTGATGCACGCAGTTTCAACTGGTTATATACGGTGAAAAAATTAATCCCGACGATAACGATAACAAGAAACAGGCTGACCCAGAGCATGACTCCCTGAACGGAAAGAAAAACAGCCCAGAGAAGTCCGACGAACGAGATCAGGTAAAACATGATCCATGTCCGAAGTTCTGGGATCTCCATGGTGAATCTCATATTACTTGATCACGTAATAAAATATCGGCTCCATGGAATCGGGATCATCACAGAGAAGTGACATTGTTTGCAGAAAGAGAATTGACATCCAACACACCCGAAGTTTTTAAATTTATCTTTTGCAGGATATCAAACGGTTACCCTAAAGAACAATGACAGAGAACAGTTCATCAACCTGTTCTTTCCCTTCTTTTCTCTGCTTCCATATCAAGGATAATCTCAAGTTCAAGGGATTTGCCATAGGCTTCCTGGGCTTCCTCGTTTCTCCCGAGTTCATCAAGGCAGACTCCCTTGATATACCAGGCAGAGGCATCATTCCCATTCAGGGCAAGTGCCCGGGTGCAGGCAAATAGTGCATCTTCAAACCGTTCGAGATTATAGAGTGCATGTCCCTTTTTTGACCATGCATCAGCATAGTTCTGGTTGAGCGCAATCGCATGCTCGCAGTCCGGCAAGTGCTTCGGTGTTCCTCCCGGTCTCAATAAACACTGCTGCCCGAAGATACCAGGCTTCAGGATTGTCGGGATCGAGCGACAAGAGCCTTTTCATAATAGGCAAGTGCCTCTTTGTATTTTGTCCGGCTGGCATAGGCACGCCCCTTTTTTAACAGTCCCACTACTTCATGTGGTCATGGACAGCCTCTTCCCTGAATTCATACGTAACCTGATCATCATTATCTCCCGGACTATCTGCCGGTGATTCTTCAATAAGGTCGCCAAAGATCTTTTTTAATGCCTGCATGCTCATACTCCGCTTTTCTTTCCTGAGCCTCCAGCAGATGTTTGGGGGATTCCCAGACAAACCAGTCTTTCATCGACATATACGAGATAAAATGGTTGGTCATCTGCACACCAGACTGGTAGATATCATGGAAATAGTCAAGGCTCGGTTCTGCATTCCAGTCAATTTTCTGCAGGTACTTCTCCATGATCTCAAGCATGTTATCACCAAAGATTTTGGACTGGTACCATGAGGTATGTGTCCAGCGCGTGGTAAGCATCTCTTTTACCTCAAGGTGATTGAACTTTTTCATCTGGGGGATATTGACAACCGGCATCAGCTCATCTGCGGGAAGGGTCTTTGCCAGGTACTGGTCACGGGCATAGAACATGGATTTATTGAGAACAAAATATCGTCGTGGAATGATATCTTCATACTCCATCATCTCATCCATGTCCATTTTTCCCTCCTTCATCAGATAGTAGAGCTGGGTCTTTCTGATCTGGGGCATCCGGTGATAGACACGGGCATTGGTGATCGGATTCCAGGGTAATTCGTTGATATCATCATTAAAATTGGAGTAGAGGATATTGAGCATCTGGATGAGTTTTTGGACCGGGAGTTTTTTTTCCTTTTTTGCCTCGTCCTTGAGGGCATCGATATAGATCTGGTGTATCCCCCGGTACACGGAATCTCCCGTAAAGGAACAGACCAGGTACCGGGATTTTTTTGCTGCCGCTCCTTTGATGAGCAGGTGCACGCAGTGCCGTGGCGATGATAAAATCTTTTAACAGACCAATATAGTGCGCCGGAAAAATAATCATATTTTTCTCGATATTATAGGTATAAACATCCACCAGCGTTCCGTTTGGATCTGCCTCAGGATTGCGGAGAAGAGAGATTTCTGTGTCCAGAAGTGTTTCTGTCTGATTGACAAAAAGTCGTATGGGCTTTGACAAAGGCATTTCAGTTTTCATTATCACTCACCGGAAAACCGCTCGCACTTAATCGGATCAGATTCCTTCCTTGTTCAATTTGCGGTATGTGAACTTAATATATCTGATGAATAGTGTATTCAGCGATGAACAACCGGTCCGGCATACTTTAAGGTCCTGCTGGAACGATCAGGATCAATGTCTCATCCGGATAAGTGATACCATACATAAGGATCGCGATATTCCCTCAGATGCTCCGGATCTTTATAATCGAATAGATCCTGAAATCCATTCAATATATTTATCTGGTTGACATCGTAACAGACAATGAGATGTGTTATGGCTGACATGCTCACGGATTTGTTAATTTACATCGCTATCGGAATTATGACCTTTGCTATTGGTGCCATTCTCGGATACCAGACTCCTGATGATGTACTATACAAAGCGGTTCATGGTAATCGCCCAGGAATGTTCCGATGCCGAATCAGTGATTCCTATCATTGATGAACTCGCCCGGGAGACATAACATACGGAGTGACAGACCATGGTTGACGTAGTAAGTTATTCCTTAATCAGCATCACCTGCTTCTGCTTTGGACTGATTGTCAGTTTCCAGATGGCACATATCCATTATTGCCGCAAACTCACCATTCTTGTGCAGGCGATCAATAGCCACAAAAACAATTGCTCCCGGTCCTTGTCGAATATGAAGCAGGCAAATCAGAAAAGTAATTTTTATCCGGCCTTCCCTGGCAGGCGATCTCATACGGTTGCTCTTTTCTGCAGGTCAGATAAAGAGTATCTGACAATTATTTTTTTAAAAATGTAATATCGTATCGGGACCATGTATTTGTCATGGACCTGCTTGTTTTGCATCCTTTATCAGGAGATAAACGGGGGATATTTCTTTCTGCGTCCGATACGGATCAGGAAAAAATGCTGAACTCCGGGGATATGGTGACCAAATGACTTAATCGTCTTCGCGGTATAGTAATAAAATTCGCCCAATGCTTTTTGTTCCCGGTCAAGGAATGATCCGGGTTTGTTGATCCTTGGTCTTCCGCTCTGGTCCCTGCGGAAGGTAACCTCAAGTGCCTCGAGGAACCGGTTCATTCCTTCCCGCATCTTAAACGGCCCGGCTGCAGTGCCCTGCCTGCCCGGTTCTCCTTCAAAGACAAGGATCCGCTCACTGATCATATCGATGAGGTAAATATCATGGTCAATCACCATGATGCCGACCGATTTGCCCTCAGCATGGTGTTTGATCATCCTGGTCACTTTGACCCGCTGCTCAACATCAAGGTGGGCACTGGGTTCATCGAGGATATAGAGATCGGCATCCCGCGAGAGACACCCGGCAATTGCAACCCGCTGGAGCTCTCCGCCACTTAAGGAATCCACGGGTGACTGGAGAATTACCTCAAGGGAGAGTGATTCGATAATCTCATGCTGATAGAGGGAAGAATCAAACTTTGTCGTACGCTGGCGGAGATACATTTCGACCGTGTCAGAAGTATCTGCCTTAATATACTGGGGTTTATAAGAAATCCTCAGGGATGTTTCAATTTTTCCCGTCGTAGGCGTTTCAGCACCGGCAAGAAGTTTGGCAAATGTGCTTTTACCCATGCCATTCGCTCCAACAACTCCCAGCACTTCTCCAGCCCTTATCGTTCCACCGTTCACGGTCAGGTTGAAAGTCTCATATTTTTTGGTCATTGCAGGGATCTCAAAGAGAGGTCTCACGTTCTGATCCTTTGTCATGAGCCCGTTTTTCAAACACGACCTGCGAATCGCGGAAACGGTACGTTCTCTTCCACAAGGTAGCCTTCAAGATACTGGTTGATTCCTACACGGACTCCTTTGGGACGGGTGATAATACCAAAGACCGCTGGTTTACCATATCCTACATGCACGGTATCTGCGAGCATGTCAAGAATTGCAAGATCATGCTCGACAATCACTACCGGGCGCTGCGTGGCCAGGTCCCGGATAAGTTTGGCTGCAGCAATCCGCTGGTAGATATCCAGAAAAGGGGTAATTTCATCAAAAAAATAGAGATCTGCATCCCGCGCAAGACATGCTGCAATCGCTACTCTCTGCAGTTCTCCACCGCTCAATGTGCTGATATCATGATCCAGAATCGCATCAAGTTTGAGTACCGGGAGTGATTTCGGTGAGTTTATTGCGCTCGTCCGTAGTTTTTAACAGAGACCTGACCGAGCCGGAAAAGACATTTGGTATGAAATCGATGTACTGCGGTTTTGATGCAATCTTCAGACTCTTTTTCGAAACGGTCTGAAGATAATCAAACAGCTCGGTTCCGGAGTAGCGTTTGAAGATCTCTTCCCAGCCGACTTCGCTGTCAAAGTTGCCGAGATTTGGGCGGAGCTGTCCGGAAAGGATCTTCACAGCAGTACTTTTACCGATACCATTGGCTCCCAGTATCCCGGTTACCTTTCCCTCAACCGGTATAGGGAGACCATACAGGGCAAATCCGTTCCTGCCATAACGGTGAGTCGGGTGTTCAAGTTCTTCAGGAAGACTTACGATATCAATCGCATCAAAGGGACACTTCTTGATGCAGATACCACAACCCGACACAGAGCTCTTCAGAGATGAGGGCCTTGCCATCCTCACCGATAACAACGGTTTCGTCACCAGTCCTGACCCTGGGGCAATAGAGTATACACTCGGTACCGCACTTTTTTGCGTGGCAGCGATCTTTGTGGACAATCGCGATTCTCATGAAAATCACAAAATAGAATTGATTATTTTACTACCGGAGTTAAGGAGGTCAGCAGGATTGTCCATGTCATGAACCAGAATGCAAATGTCATGAAGCTCTGGTAAAACCAGTCCTTTGCACCCAGTTTTGCGGTGTCCATACCCAGTAATATGAAGACGTGCTTCTGTATTACTATCCCGGCCAGCATCAGCATGAACGCTAAAAAACCATTAGCCTGAAGCCCGGAAGAATTGGGTATTCCACCGGACCAGTAGGAGAGGACACCAGTGGTTATACCTATCAGGGATGCTATGAGTGTTCGCTTGATGCGGGCGATATGTTCTGCCTGTTTATCTGCTTTTGTCTTTTCTTTTTTCGTAAGGACAGGTTTTTCATCCGGTATTTCTTCGCTCATCCCGCTTCACCAGTAGTCTTATTTTTTAGTGCGCAAGCCATATGTAATTTGGTACACTTATGGCGTCCGAACAGGGAATGAGCGGAATTGATGTAAAGGCAATTACTTCCGAATTGTCAGGGAAGCTTCCGCTCTGGATAGATAAAGTCTACCAGTATGAGACACGGACGCTGAGTATTCGTCTGAATGGTGAGAATAAAGCACGGTACCAGATGATTATCGAAGCGGGAAGAAGAGCCCATCTGGTTAAAGACCTGCCGGAACCCCCGAAAAACCCGCCCCAGTATGCGATGCTCCTGCGCAAATATCTCTCTGGGGGAAAAGTACTCGGTATACGCCAGCACGGGCTTGAGCGTATAATGATTTTTGATATCGGAAAAGGCAGCCATACCTACCATCTGATTTTCGAACTGTTCGATGAAGGCAATATTATTCTGACCGATGAGACCTTCACGATCATCAAGCCCCTCCGGCACCACCGGTTCAAGGAACGGGAAATCGTACCCTCAGGCTACCTATACTCTGGGGACAACAGATCCGACCGCTTCACTCGAAAACCTGACAGCAGTAATACGGAATGATGAACGGGATCTGGTCCGGAGCCTGGCGATTGGGTGTATGCTTGGGGGTATCTACGCGGAATATATCTGCGAGAAATCTGGCCTCGATAAAACACTTCCTGCCAGTTCGGCAGATCCGGAATTGATTTTTAAGGCCATCCAGGACCTTTTTTTCCGGGTAATCCATGAACCAAAACCAGCAATCTATGCCAAACACTGTGAACCTGTCGATCACTGTGGGAGGGAAATGATGTTCGGTATTTCCAGACGTTTTCTGAAGCACTGGAGGCATTTTACCCACTGACGAAGGCTGAGAGAAAAACTGCTGAAGTAAAATCAAAACTGACCAAGGAAGAAAGGATATTAAAATACCAGAAATCAGCGATAAAAAAATTTGAAGAAAAAATTGAAAAAACTGATGCAATTGTTGCTGCAATATATGAAAATTACCCGTTTATCACTACGGTGATCAGCTCACTGGATCAGGCAAGCAAAACCCATTCATGGCAGGAGATTGAAAAAATAACCCGGCAGAGCAATTCTCCTGATGCAAAAAAAATCGTTGCTTTCTATCCTGATGAAGCAGCAGTTGAAATCGATATCGGGAAACGGGTGAAAATTTTTGTCCATGAAGGAATAGAGCAGAATGCCGGAAGATATTACGATATCATTAAAAAATTCCGGAAGAAAAAAGAGGGGGCGCTCAAAGCGATGAAAACAGCCCCGATCAGGAAAAAAGAAGTGAAAAGAGAATTTGTTTTCATGAAGAAATTATGGTACCATCGTTTCCGCTGGTTCGTGACAAGCGATGGTATTGTTGTCCTTGGGGGAAGGGATGCTTCACAAAATGAGGAACTGGTAAAAAAATACCTGGGGGGTCAGGACCTTTTCGTCCATGCAGATGTGCATGGTGCCAGTGTTGTAATCGTGAAAGGGAAAACCGGGCATATGGATGAGGTAGCCCAGTTTGCCGCGTCTTATTCCGGAGCCTGGCGGAGCGGGCACTTCTCCGCTGATGTATATAGTGCCCTTCCTTCACAGGTAAGCAAGACCCCGGAATCCGGTGAATTTATTTCGCGGGGTTCATTTATCGTCCGCGGGGAACGCACCTATTACCGGAATGTGCCACTGGCCGTTGGCATTGGACTTATGCTCGAACCACACGCCGTCGTAATTGGCGGTCCGCCTTCGACGATCAAAGGAAAAACCATTGCCTTTGTCGAACTCAAACCGGGACAGTTCGAGCCAAATGATATTGCAAAAAAAGTGCTTCGCATACTTAAACAGAAAATATCTGATGACGAAGTAAAAGCCCTCAAAGGAATCCTGAATACTGACCGCGTAGCAGCTTTCGTTCCTCCCGGAGGATCGGATATCGTAGGGTGACCATGAAGGCTGAATATGGTGAATTAAAGGACAGGTTTGGGGAAATCCGGTTATTTCCGGAAAGTATCGATGACCTGTGGCACCTCCAGCACCTCATACATGCCGGGGATCTTGTCTTTGCCACAACGTTCAGGAGTGTGGACACTTCATCTGATAAAATCAGGCCGGAGAAGATGGAGAAGAGACCGGTACGTCTCGGTATCCGGGTAGAACGACTCGAATTTTCCGAACATGGAGTCCGTCTCCGCCTTACCGGCATCATTGAGCATGGTGTTGACACCGGTGCATATCACACCATCAATGTTGAGACCGGCTTTGAAATTGCGGTAATCAGGCTATGGCGCCCGATCGATCTCGAGCGGATTGAGCGGGCGGTAAAGGCATCCGTTTACGGGGTGATCCATATCCTGACCATTGAGGAGGGTGAAGCAGAACTGTTCCGCCTACGGCAGTATGGCCCTGAAAGTGTCGTTACCCTCACGTCAGGAAGTGGAAAGGGCGCAGAAAATGATTCCCGTACTGGTTTTTTCGAACAGGTACTTCATCATCTCTCCGAAATTTCCGGCCCGCTCATCATTGCCGGTCCGGGTTCATTAAAGATGATTTTGTAAAATATGCGAAAAACCGGTCCGGTACGGGTATGGAGAAGGCGATTGTAGTCGATACCCGGCGGATCGGACGCGGGGCCGTTCAGGAGGTTGTCGGCAAAGGAGCACTGGAGAAACTCATCGATGACCTCCAGCTCGCCCGGGAAGTCAAAATGATGGATGAAGTGCTTCTCAGGATTTCCCAGGAGGGTTCAGTTGCTTATGGTCGAAAAGAAGTTCAGGAAGCCATCGAATTCGGGGCTGCAGAACAGGTGCTGATAGCAGACACACTTCTGCGGGATGAGGAGATCACGCATCTTATAGAGAAAGCAGAGACGATGAAGGCAACAATTATTGTCCTATCTTCAGAATTCGAACCCGGAGAACGGCTGGTCGCCCTGGGGGGGATCGCTGCGTTATTACGTTACCGGCTTATCCGATGAAATAATCGAAAATCCCTGACGCTTACTCGTGTACAAATTATATGATAAAAAATTCCCGTTTTTTAAAAAAAGAAACAGTCAGGCATTGTTGAAATCCTTTTACCATTGTACGAAATAAAAAGGACAGAGGCTCTCCAAGGGGGGGGATAGTGCCTGTCCCCCCAGACCACCCCTGCGCTGTGCGATAATGTTGTTATTACCTTCTCAGGAGTTATCGTAGAGGGGGAGCCGAGTGGAGGGGGTAAAACCCCCATGAACGTTCAGGTTTTTTTGAACATCTCAATAGAGCCAAAACTCTTTTTCTTTATGCTCTCACTTCAAACCCATTAGTAAGAGTCCGGGTTGTGCCATCGGGATTTGTCACAACGACAGTCCATACTCCTTTTGATCCTTCCAGGATGGTAAACCATGCAGTAACCTGTGTTGCACTATCCCAACGGACATTTCTTGCCGTAATGAGTGTTTTCGCACCCGTGCTCTTTGTCAGTTGCGCCTTGATGTTGCCAGACTGGAAACCTGATCCGGTGATCGTCATCATAACATCGTTTCCTATTGTTGAGGTCGGGGATATACTGGTGATGCCCTCTGTATCCGAAGCTGTCGTAGTGGAGGTATCGATAGCACCATGGAGGGTGAATTCATAGGAATAATTCACAAACTGACCATCAGGGTTGGTGATGACAAGATTCCATGCACCGGCACTCGCATTTGCAGGAGGTGCAAACGTGCACGTCATCAGGGTAGGGGACTGCACATTCACATTCGTTGCAGTTATATTGAGGCTGTCGGCTTTCACAAGGGTGACTGTTGCCCCGGACTTGAAATTGGTGCCGGTAAGGGATTCTATGGTAATTATGGTTCCGGCTGTCCCTTCATCCGGAACAATTTTCTTGAAGGTTGGTTTACCTGTCGTTGAAGTAGTTGTTGTTGTAATGGTTGATGTGGTATTGCCTGTTGTTGATGGGGTGGTGGTGGTCCTGGTTGTAGCTGCCGTTGTAGGCCGCCGTAATACTATTGAAGAAGGGGGTTTGTTGGTAATTTTTTCCGTATTGGTTTTCTCAAAAACGGCCCGGGTTACCATCTCGGTATTGGAATTCGTGCGATAGCCCCAGCTCCCATCAGCGTTAGCGTAAATCAGCGCCCGTTGGTAAGAATCAGTAGAAGAATTATATCCAAGGATTAACCAGGCAGTTTCGTATGCGGGATTTCGCACAATATCTCCGGTTACATATTTTGGACTGCCGGGAGCAGATGTTACCTGCGTTGTCGTATTGGCAGGGCTGGAATTATCTGAACATCCGGAAAAAAAAACACAGGAAATAAGAACCAGGACCAGGCTGAACACGAGCAGAGTTTTATGATTCATAGTACTGACTACGCAGAGCAATTATTTTAAAAAATCGTTTTAACTGTTTATTATTTCGGGACTACCAGTCTCACTACTGCGATGGATGAGAATCCAATCCTGAAAATTTCGGTTCGGAATTTGAAGAAGGGCAATAAAAAATCCAAAAATCCACCCTGTACCAGCCGAAGAGGAACAAGAAATAGTTGATTTGCCTGCGTTTAATCCACTACAACCTGAAAAAACAACCTGAAAAACGGATTTTTTGGTAAAAAGTAAAAAGTTATTCTTCCTTCTTTTCGGGCCGCTTGAATGTTTCTACGAGAATGATTTCAGAGATATCTCCGATCGAGCTCAAACCCTTCGTGAATGATCCTTCCTCTCCAGAGAAGCCAGCGGCGGTCATAGTTGATCCCCGGAGGAAGCGTGATGGTTGCTTTCCCGTTATCTAACACAATCTCCATATCCCGACCGGCATAGAGCCTGACGATCCCTTTGAGCTGTTCCAGGGGATCACTGATTTTCTCTTCGATCGTATAGTGATACGAGAGCGTCTGTCCGGCCAGCGGGGGATTGAAATCAACAATGACCTTCGCACCGATAACGTCAACAACCGTTCCTTCACCCATTTCATCCATCTTTACGGACATGCCCCGCACCGGTTTTTCCTTGAACTGGTTCTTCGGGAAAGACTGGATGCGTTTGGGGTCGCGTTCGCCAAATGCCTTTTCTGGAGTTACGACAACATCTCCGACAGCACCGACGTCTTTTCCGACAAGCTCCTCGTCCAGGCCCACAATAACATGTTTCTGGCCCACACAAATCGTGACCGGACCGTAAATGGCATTCGGGCTGTGAATTCCTGCAGATTTTGCTTCTGCAGCATCAGTTGTATCAAAAATGCTCTGGTTGACACTGCCGGAATAGTTCAGTTTAATAAAATCTCCATCTTTTATTACCATAATTCACCTGACTATATTAAATTGCAACGAAAACAGATAAACGTGTGGCACAATCATGCTTGAAATTGAATTAAAAGTCAGGGTAGCGTCCCTCGATGATCTTCGCCAGCGATTAATCAGCCTCAATGCACAATCATGCGGCAGATTCCATGAACATGACATCTACTATAACGCCCCCCATCGCGATTTTGGAGTTACTGACGAGGCTATCCGGGTGAGATATACCAATGATCATGCGATAATCACCTATAAAGGAGCCAAAATTAATGCAGTCGGGTCTTAAAGCACGAGAAGAACTCATGACAGCAGTTGAATCCGGAGAAATTTTTGAACAGATACTGGACCGGCTGGGTTTTACCAAAACTGCTGAAGTCAATAAATGGCGCGAGAACTTCAGGTTCAGGAATGCTGCTATCGCACTGGACTCGGTAGACGAACTCGGAACTTTTGCCGAGATTGAGATAATGGCAGAGAATGGTGATTCGGATGCCTCTGCCCAAATCAAAAAGATTTCAAAAGAAATTGGTATAGAGGGTGAGCCGATCCTCACCTCATACCTTGAACTGCTGTTGTCTAAACGGTCAGCAGTTCAACCCTGATATCCCGTGAATCTGTTCCAAAGTGGATCATTGCACAGTAGCCGTCCATAGCAGCACCGGGGTTGACAACTTTCACTCCATCAATATCCATGACACCACGCTGTTCGTGGATATGGGCACAGCAGACAAGATCAAAAGACTTCATGTGTCGTCTTATACTCTGACTGCCCACATGTTCACCGTTAATCTTATCAAGCGTCTCGTACGGCGGCGCATGGGTAAGGAGAACGTTGTGAACGGTTTTCTCCATCTTTTTCATTGCACGTTGCAACACGTCATCTATCTGCTTGTCGGTCATCTCAAATGGTGTTCCAAATGGTGTGGGATTTGACCCCCCGACACCTACAATGGTTACCTTTCCCAGATTAATCTGGGAACCATGGAGACATACGGTATCTGAGTGTTCGAGTGTTTCGATGATCTCACGCGGGTCGCAGTTACCGGGAACTGCAAAACACGGAACATCGATGCGTGAGAGCACATCATCGACCGTGTCAACCGGACCCATATTGGTGATATCACCTGCAATAAATACCGCTTCCGGATTCAAATCCAGAAATGAATCAATTTTACCGAATTGACCATGGAGATCTGCTATCAATAGCACATCTTTCATGGTATATCATTTGAAGGGGGTCTAAAAAACCTTATCTCAGGATCATTCCATGAGCCGGTCAATTTACCCGATAATGCGAGTTTTCCGCAGACTTTTTCAGTTTCCGGCAGGAGTGATCGCGCGTTCTGTACCAGCAAGCGGAGTACCTGGAAGGGGAATAAACCGGTGCACATGGACTTTCCCGGACCTTGAAACCCACTGTATAAGATCCAGGGTCAGTTTCTGGTCCTCGTCTGTCTCGAAGGGGAGCCCGACAATAAAGTCAACAACCGGGGTAATTGAAAATTCATTGCAGAGTTCCACAGATCTGATGATTTCTTCAACTGTGTGTCCCCTGCAAAGTCGATCCAGGACCCTGTCACTTCCCGATTGTGCACCGAAATGAAGTTTTGTATTGGAACAGTAATCTACCAGGAGTGATAGCGATTCTTCGCAGATGAATTCCGGTCTCACCTCGCTGGGGAATGTACCGAAATAAATAGAATTTTTCAGGCGCGAAAAGAGTTTTTTGATTTTTTCAAATCTTGGATGAACCCCGTCAGATCCATAGGCAAATGCGTCAGGTGACACAAACCGGGCATGTTCGTACCTGTTGGCATATTCAGCTATGGCATCGATTGAACGGTGACGCATAGCGTGGCCGAAAATATGGGGGGTCTGGCAGTAACCGCATGAGAACGGGCAGCCCCGGGTAATTTCCACGAATCCCTGGGTGTGTGAAAATGCCGGAAATGCATCGAGAAAAACGCAGGAATCCGACGGCCGGTAATATTCAGCAGTTGCTACACCGGGTATTTTTTCTCCACTCCTGCATTCGAGATTAGCAAGCAGACGGGGAAGAGTGAATTCTCCTTCTCCAATAATTACATAATCTGCATATTGTGCCACTTCACGTGGACATGCAGAAGCGTGAGGACCTCCGACAACCGTGATACAATCTGATGATGAAATCTCATCCCGGTACTGCGATTCATTTATTGAGTTCAGACTGTAACACGTGACATCCCCTTTTGGACGGTCGACAGGATGGAGCATGAACCCTTCCCGTTCGCATGCCGCAGACAGCACTGCATATGAATTCCGTGCAGCATGGATCTGCCGCCAGTTCACATTCATAAAGATTTCCAGGTCTGAAAAAATGAAGGGGGGATCAGGACATTACGGCTGTGAATTATCCACGCGAGCGGTATTCACGCAGGACATCTGCAATCTTGAAGGTCTGATCCTGGTTTGTAGTGACCCACACCTCGATACGATCCAACGGGCCTCTCTCGGATCCTGTTCCCCTCGTTCCCTGAAGTTCCACTTCATCCCCTTTTTTTGTTCCAACTGTTGCAGTCTGGATTGATCCGTCAGCCCGGGTTAGTTTTATTTCAACTTTTTTTATACTGTTCATTCCAGAGCCGCCCTGAAACGTAACCGGAATAATACCAAGGTAGTCTTTCTCTCCAACATCTACGGTGACCATGTTGTAACCTGGCAGCACATCTGTTGGCACAGTAGTAAGCGTCCCTAAAGGAGCACCCGTTCCGCCAGAAGTACCGGGTGTTTCAGAGCCCGGAGTAGTTGCAACCGGGGAAGTCTGGGTACCTGTGCATCCTGCAAGCGCAATTGCAACACAGAGAAAAATAAGTGCCGGGATTTTCATGCTGAACTGCATAGCAGAAAATGCGAGCCGGAGTTATATCATGTTTTTGCTTGTAACAGGTATATCCCTCAGAAATTTTCAAAATGCACCTTTTATGCACTTTTATTCGATATGCTTATACGCTGTCACGGAGATTGCATTTTATCAGAATGCGAGTATATCGTAATCTGAATTGAGGTATAAACACATGGCTGAAGAGAAGAAAGCTGAAAAGAAGGGAGTGGTGGGGGAATTTATGGAATTCCTCATGAAATACCAGGTCATTGGCCTTGCAGTTGCGTTTATTATCGGTGCAGCAGCAACAAAAATGGTGACGGCTGTGTAACTGATATCATTATGCCTGGTTATTGCAGTGCTCATTCCCGGAGGAGACTGGAGAAACGCAGGTTCTTCGCTGGGCCCGGTAAAACTGGCTGTTGGTGATTTTGTTGGTGCAATTATAGATTTTATTATCATTGCCCTCGTTGTGTTCCTCATTGTCAAATTTATGATGAAAGAGGATGCAACAAAAAAGATTTGATAAATTTTTTACTCTGAAAACTCTTTTTTTCTGTATCAGAAACCTTAAATAGCACTCATCAGAAAAATTGTTCTTCTTGCAAAGAGTATAACATTGGACATGGATCCGGCACTTCTTGATTCATATCTTTATGTCGGTATCGGTGATCATTGCCGCAGGTATCATTCATATTATTTTTATCTGGCTCAAAAAAAGGGCGGAGCAAACGGAGACAAAGATGGATGACCTGCTCGTCTATTCACTTGGGAAGACCACTGGTTATGCTGGCTTTTTTTATTCCGATCATTCTGGCCATCCAGCACTCTATATACCTGTATCCCCAGTACCAATGGATCGCTGATTCGAAAATTTTACTTTCAGGCTATATTCTTGTTGCTACCTGGATAATTGCCACTTTCGTAGACGGTTTTTTAAAGATTTATGGTGTGGCACTGGCAGAAAAGACCGAGACTGAACTCGATGACCGTATTATAGATATTCTCAAAAAAATTGCAAAATGGATCATCTGGTTCATTGGGCTCATGTACGTGTTTTCAACATTCAACGTCAATGTCACCCCTCTCATCGCCGGTGCCGGGATCATAGGTATTGCCATTGCTCTCGCGGCCCAGGATCTTTTCTCTAATTTTTTCGGAGGTGCAGTAATCATCACGGACCAGCCGTTCAAGGTTGGCGATCGTGTTCTTATCAATGATATACTCGGCGATGTAATCCACATTGGTCCGAGAAGCACCAGAATAATAACCCTGGATTCGGACATTGTGACCATGCCGAATAACAAGATTGCGACAAGCGTAGTCCGGAACTATTCACTACCAAATCCCCAGGTGAGGATCCAGATTCCAGTCTCAGTTTCATCTTCAAATGATATCACGCAGGTAAAACGCATTCTGCTGGAAATTACTGATGATGCAGTGAAAAACAGGTCGGATGTAATCGCATCTGGTCCAGGACCTACGGTCTACCTTACAAAGATGGATAAATCATCCATGACATTTATGGTAAGTGTCTATGCCAGCGGTTTTTTATACAACAGTATAATCCAGGATTTTCTGAATACAAGAATAGTTGAAAGATTCAGGAAGGAAGGGATAATTTTCTCATAGAAAAAATGCATTTTTATCAGGTATTCAAAGTCATTCAATAATTGAGTTACCAGTCCTGTGCTACTTCCAACTCCTGATATGAGCATTGAAGCCGTATCAATTTTTAAGATTACATTTTTTAAAATGCTTAAAGTACGAAGGTGTGATACCAAACAGGATTCAAAATTTTACGCATTTCACATAATCGTTATTTTCAAAGAGTGTATTCTTATTTCTAACCGTATATCAGCAGTTCTGTGAACCAACAACAATCTCTATTATCCCAACCAACTAAAAATGGGAGATTGATTACCTGCGAAATTCGTATCTTGTGCAAAACAGCAATTCCGGATATTAATAATAGGTGGAAAATGCAAAAAATAATTCGGTTTTTTCTGATACTGCTGCTGGCATGCAGTGCATTATTACCAGCATATGGAATTGCTGCACTACCTGAAGGAAAGGATTCCGGGTTTATTGTGGTAGCTTCGACTCCTGCTGCAGATTTTTATACCTCTACACAGACAGGAACTGTTCCCTTACGGATCAGTTTTTTTGATCGCTCATCGGGGACACTCCCCCTGCAGTATCTCTGGAATTTTGGTGACGGCACAACCTCTCTTGAGGAGAATCCGACTCACATTTATACGGCAAATGGAAAATACACGGTAACCCTTACCGTTAAAAACTCATTCGGCGAGGATACCAGAAAAATTCCTGAATTTATTGCCGTTGGTGTTCCCCCGGTCCCGGACTTTTCTGCAAAACCACGTTTGGGGGAAATTCCGCTCGTAGTGACTTTTACTGACATGACAACTGGTAAACCAGGTTCATGGAATTGGGATTTCGGGGATGGTTCGATCTGCATCTGATCAGCACCCGACACATACCTACACACAAGCCGGGATTATACCGTGTCACGTTATATTCAGAAAATGAATTCGGCACAGGTCAGATCACCAAATCCGGCATCATCAACACCGGTGTTGTTCCTGAAACTGATTTCGCTGCAGAAAACCGTCAGGGCGACCCACCACTAACGGTCAGATTCCGTGATTTCTCTGCAGGGAATCCAACCGCATGGTCATGGGATTTCGGGGATGGATCTACCAGCGCAGAAAAAAATCCATCGCACACCTATACAAAGGAAGGGAGGTATACAACCACCCTTCGTGTTGCAAATGACATTTGGCAGCGACTCATTGACACGTGATGATCATATCCTCGTCGGCAATCCATTACCAACATAAACACCACACAACCGGATACTCTTATAACCCCCTCAGACACCAACCGTCAGGAAGGTATTATCGACCTTATCAGGGCCGCAAAAGGAACCACTGACAAGAACCTTCCGACACGTGGAGTTATTCCACCGCAGTTCATGGCACTTGCAGCGGTACTGACAAGCATTTTCTTTCATTTTTATCAATCTCCTGCATAAGCAATATGGGGGCACTGACACAGGTTGCGATGAAATTCGGTGCATTTTCGGCTAGATCTTTTTGGCGAACATGCCATTGAAAAAGTAAGTGAAAAAGAAGTGGAAAAACGGGGAATCACTGTGCAGAACAGAGAGCGTCCTTTCTTCGGTCTTTCCTCCAAAGAAATACTTATTGTGGAAATCGCGGTAATCATCGTTGCGCTCGCATTTATTCTCGCGGACCGTGCGGATCTGACACTGGAGAATCGTACTGGTCTATATGCTCGTTGGCGTGAATCTCTGTTGTTGGTCATGATTTCGCGCACCGGTATATTGCGACCAAAAACGGTCACGATGCTGATACACAGTTCTGGGGGCTGGGCACCATGCATCATGTTTCTCACAGCCTGGCTGTATGGAAATGCTTTTGCCCAGTCCTACCGAAACCTCATAAAACGGGAAGAAAACGTCGACTCGCATAAACTTGGGCATCGAAATGGTTGCCGGTCCCTGCGTAAGTATTATTCTTGATGATCCTTTCTCTGGCCGTTATGACGCTGGGGGGGTTATGGGCTGTCGCCGGGGGCATAGGATTTACCATTAATCTGATGACAGCAGTGTACAGCCTGATGCCCATAGGGACAATGGATGGCCGTGCAATCTGGAAGTGGAACCGGGGTGTATACCTGGGGTTGTTTGTCCCGATGATAATTTTTTACTTCTATACCTATATTGTAGTTTAACCTGCAGCAGACGAGCCAGGAGACTCCAACGATTTTTTTATAGTATACAGCCTGAGACGGCAGTTGTATCAGTTAAGTAATCAACGGAATTCTTTATGGCTTCACAGATCCAAAATAACTGGAAATGGATCTGTTTTTCTCCCTCATCGATATGGTTATTCACTTTGACAAATACCTGCCGGGGATTATCCAGGCATATGGTATCTGGACCTACCTGATCCTCTTTGCGATCATATTCTGTGAAACAGGTCTCGTGGTGTTTCCCTATCTTCCCGGGGATTCGCTCCTTTTTGTTGCCGGTGCCCTTGCCGGGCCGGAGTATCTCAACGTGGAGATCCTGATAGTAGTGCTGATCGCAGCGGCGGTCCTTGGTGATTCCGCCAATTACTGGATAGGACATACACTTGGGATGAAAGTTCTGGAAAAGAAGTACAGCTGTGTAAAAAAGGAACACCTGGAAAAAACCGAGGAGTATTTTACCCGGTATGGTGGCCTGACAATTGTTATAGCCCGCTTTGTTCCTTTTATCCGGACGTTTGCACCGTTCCTGGCCGGTGTCGGGAAGATGAGCTATCGATGGTTTATCACCTATAACGTAATCGGAGCGATCCTGTGGATTTCTGCGTTCACGCTTGCAGGATATTTTTTTGGCCGCATTCCACTCGTCCAGGAGAACTTCAATTATATTATCTACGCGATCATTGGTATTTCACTGCTTGCTGTCGGCTCAATTATCGTCGGGGTATTCCGGTCGGTACAGGAATGCCCGGCTCCTGAAGAGGGAGAGCAATCAGAAAAGAAATAATACGGTAAAAAATCAGTCTTTTTACTGTCCTGAATGCGAGGATATATTTCAGGGTACCGGCAAAGTAGATCTGTGATTTATCACCAGGTATATTATCGTAGGATTTTATCGTAATGCTTCAATTTGATGAGATTAAGAACCTTGCAGGTGAATCAGGACTAAAAACCTCCCAGGTCGCTGAATTCCGCCAGAGATTCGGCATCAACGCGATGACCCCGCCGGTCCGTGAACCCCTCTGGAAACAGTACCTGGAAAAGTTCAATGACCCGATTATTAAAATCCTGCTCCTTGCAGTCACCATTTCCCTTGCAGTATCTGTCATACAGGGAAGCGGATTTTTAGATACCATCGGTATTATCATCGCAATCCTGCTCTCAACGGGCATCTCGTTTTTCAACGAATACCGGAGCAGCAAAGAGTTCGATGTGCTCAATGCTCACCGGGATGATATGGCAATAAAGGTAATACGGGATGGTCATGCAGTATCTGTCCCGTCCCGGGATATCGTTGTCGGAGACCTCATTCTCCTTGAAGCCGGAGATGCAATCCCTGCTGACGGCTGGATTCGATCTGCCGATGATATTTTTGCTGATGAATCAGCTTTTACGGGTGAGAGCGAGCCGGTCAGAAAAGAAGTAAGCGAGCGTGTCCTGAAAGGCACTTTTGTTACAGCCGGGAAAGGACAGATGATCGCTGCAGCCGTTGGCGACTCTGCACAGATGGGAGTGATCGCTTCATCACTTGGAATAGACCATGCCACCCAGACACCGCTCGAACATAAACTCGAAGATCTTGCAGGCATCATCAGCAAATTCGGGTATGCGATGGCTGTACTCATTTTCGGTACATTGCTCATCAAAGGAATTGTCATCGGGGATGTAACCGGGCTGAACATTGATTCGGCAAACAACATGCTCCATTATATTATGCTCGCCGTCGTGATTGTTGTGGCAGCTGTTCCCGAAGGATTACCGATGAGTGTTGCACTCTCACTCTCGCTTGCGATGCGGAAGATGACCCGTGCCAACTGCCTGGTCCGCCGGCTTATTGCCTGTGAGACGATCGGTTCAGCCACAACAGTCTGCACGGACAAAACCGGAACACTCACGAAAAACCAGATGGCGGTGGAAGCATCACCATCAGGAAATCCCGTGCATAGTGAGAATCTCCCCCAGACTCCTGCAGAATGGATCACGCTGAATTCTGCGGTGAACAGCACTGCATATCTCGAAGAAAGGGAGGGGAGGATAATTGTTATCGGTAACTCGACTGAAGGCGCACTGCTCCGCTGGCTCAGGGAACACCATCTTGACTACCTGCATATCCGTGCAGAAACACATACCACGAAACAATACCTCTTTGACGGGAACCGGAAACGGATGTCTACTGTTGTGCATATCGAGCGGAAGGTTCTGGCTTTTGTCAAGGGTGCACCGGAAATCCTCGCCTCTCTCTGTGTGCAGGAACCGGATCTCAGCGGTGTCAGCAGTCTGGCCAGCCGCGCGATGCGTACACTGGCATTCGCCCACAAGGAGATTACTGATAATGACGAGACCGAAACAGGGCTCACGTGGGATGGATATGTCGGTATCCGGGATCCTTTGAGAGACAATATTGCCGAATCGGTAGCACGATGCCAGCATGCGGGAATACGGGTCAGGATGGTTACCGGGGATAATCCTGAAACTGCAAGGGCTATTTCCCGAGATGCCGGCATCCTTCAGGGGGGCAGTGTCATGACCGGACAGCGAGTTCCGGTCGCTTAAATCAGAAGAACAGGTAATTGCCGCCGGAAGTCTCGATGTGATGGCACGTGCAGAACCCATGGACAAACTACTCCTGGTCGAAGCCCTTCAGAAAACAGGAGCCGTCGTTGCAGTAACCGGTGACGGGACAAATGATGCACCGGCACTCAAACATGCCGATGTTGGCCTTGCTATGGGGATCGCCGGCACCGAGGTGGCCACGGGAAGCAAGCGACATCATCCTGCTTGATGATTCTTTTGCATCGATTACGAATGCCGTATGGTGGGGGCGTTCACTCTATGAGAATATCCAGCGATTTGTGCTCTTCCAGCTCACGATAAACTTCTGTGCCTGTTTCCTGATATTCCTCGCACCGCTGCTCGGATACCCGGAGCCCTTTACCATCATTCAGATTCTCTGGATCAATATCATCATGGACACGCTCGCTGCATTTGCACTCTGCTCGGAAGCTCCCCATGAGCGGCCTGATGAAACGTCGCCCAATCCCTCATGATGCAAATATCATCACACCGTTCATGTGGATATCGATCATCGTGACCGGTTCGTTCCTGATTCTTGGCGGGATCCTCCAGATTGCTACCGGATTTTTGGGTGGTACGACTCCTGCCGAGATCAATACGGTGTTCTTCGGGGCATTCATCATCGCTGCGGTCTGGAACGGCATCAACTGCCGGGCGCTCGATGGGAAGATGCCTCCTTTCTTTAAGGGCAACCCGACGTTCTTTATCGTCATGAGTGGCAGTGGTAATCGCCCAGATACTGATTATCCAGTATGGCGGAGCAGTCTTTGGGACAGTTCCTTTGTCCCTGGAACAGTGGGTTAAGATGATCATTGCTTCGTCATCCGTGCTTATCATCGGTTTTATCCTCCGGATTTCATATCGCCCGATGAACGCAGCGAAATCACTGGTTCAGGGATGATAATTCGCACATAACTATTTTTTCAGTCTTCAGTGATCCCAGAATATCTGAAAAAAAGATTGAATCTTTTAAAATATTTTCTTCTTCCACATCAGCAAGCCCATTGCAACAGAGATAATCACCGAGAAACCAAATATTGTCTCAAAAGCAAGAGGTTTGTCAGATAAGGGGAGATCCAATACATTCATTCCATAAAAACTCGCAATCATTGTCGGCACTGCGATAATGATGGTTACGGATGCAAGAAATTTCATGACGATATTGAGATTATTTGAAATAATCGTGGCAAAGGCCTGGGTCATTCCGTTCAGGATGTGCAGGTAAATCTGCGACATTTCCATTGCCTGCTTGTTTTCGATGATGACGTCTTCTAAAAATTCAGCATCCTCCTCATACATTTTTAAGGGTTTTGAGCGCAGGATGCGTTCAAGAACGGCTTCATTGCTTTTTAAGGATGTGGAGAAATAAATCAGGCTCTTTTCCAGTTCCATCATCTGGAAGAGTTCCTCATTTTTCATCGAGCGGTGAAGTTCAACTTCAATCCGCGATATTGATCGCTCAATCTGGCGCAGGTGGTTGAGATAATAAGAAGCATTCCGATAAAAGATCTGGAACATGAACCGGGTTCTTTTTGCCGTGGTAAAATGCCGGACCTTCCCGGCAACAAAATCATCCAGTACCTGGGACTTGCGGCTGCAGACCGTGACAAGGTAGTCTTTTGCGATGATGATTCCCAGCGGATGGGTTGTTAAGGTTTTGATCTCTTCAAATTCAGTCATCACCGGTATATCCATTACAATCAGGACCACATCATCTTCCGCATCAATACGTGGGCGTTCCTCTTCATCCAGGGCTGCTTTTAAGAATTCCGGGGGGATTGACACATTTATCTGCAACGATCGCCAGTTCAGTCTCGGAAGGTTCATATAACCGGATCCATGCACCCTCGCAGATCTCATCGATTTTTTCGGTGATAACCGGTTCCTGCTCTTTTTTTGTCTTAAAGATCTGCATCACGATCAAAATCCCTCCTGAACCTCATTTTTTTGATCAAGGGAAATTTCATCCTGACGAGGAATAGTGAAAATCCCTTCATTATCACGCACTCACTGACTCCATTGATAATAAGAATAGTTATCGCGTGTGTTATTTATCAGATACTGTTGACATTTCTTTAAAAATGAATATTGGTTAAAAAGCCGAATGGTGCAATTTTTTTACAAACAATCTTTCCGTAATACGTGAGAGGGTTATTCCTCTCTCTGAGTGAAGGTTTTATTCTTTTCATAAAATGTACAGAATGTCCCGCAGCGGTTACATCCTTCATTACAGGGTTCTGTGTGAATGGTAATAGTTGCCCGAGGGAACTCAACGTTGAGATCTGATTCAAGATGGTCGGAAAGATCATGAGACTGGAGCACAGTAACGGTTCCTGGCACGACAAGGTGGAACTCGATAAAAATTTCCGGACCCGATCGCCGTGTCTTCAGGTCATGAAATCCGGCATAACTGCTTGCATGATCGCAGATGATCTCCCTGATCCTCTGCTCATCGCCCGGTGGGATGCTGTGGTCAATGAGATCTGATAATGATCGTCTGTGTAAGATCATATGCGGCTTTCATGATCACTATTGCAACACCAAGTGCAAAGAGCGGGTCAAAAATAGTGAAGACCTGTCAGCCGGATAAGGATGAGACCGAAGAAAACCCCAAGTGATGTGTAAACATCAGTCCGCAGGTGCCATGCATCACTTTCGAGCGCAATGGATTCTGATTGTTTCGCCACTTTCATGAGCCGTTTGGGAGACAAACCAGTTCACGAGACCAGAGATTCCCATCACCGCAATACCAAAAATGAGGAGTTCAGGAGTGAAGTGCTCTGATCGGCTCACCGAGCAGTTTCAAAAGGGCTTCCCTGATAATCAATAGTGCTGCGACAAAAATAAGCAGGGCTTCTACCAATCCGGAAATATCCTCGAATTTCCCATGACCAAACTCATGATGGGCATCCGGAGGTTCGGCTGATTTTCTTACCGAGAAAAAAGCAATCACCGCTGCAATCAGGTCCATTGACGAATGAATTGCTTCCGATATGATACTGACCGATCCAATCCAGAATCCCACGACAAATTTCATCAGGACCAGCAGGCTGTTGGAAATTACCGACAGACGAGCCGTTTTTTCTTTAAGATGATCCAGCGCTGCTTTATTCATAGGCTGAGCACTCATGGGATCCATAGTATGTATCAGTTTTTGTTCACATCAAGGTATGGAGAAACAAATTTTATATCCATCTGGGCACTGAACGTCGATAGTGTTCGTATTTTTGCCCGAATATCCTTTGTAAATTTCTCTCTTCAAACGGGATGATGACTACGTGTATCACTGAAAAACAAATAACGGGTGCAATAAAAGTTATTATTGAACCAAAAATAATTGCTGTACCTGATGTTGTGATTACATACGCAAGATAGATCGGATTGCGGGAAAAAGAATAGAGGCCGGTTGTGATAAGTGTTGAGGGTACTCCGCCAGGATCTGAAGAGGTATGTTTTGATTTGAGTACTGAAAGAGTGTATATCGCCAGACCAAGACCTGCAGCTACAACTACCCACCCAATCAGGTTGACAGGAGAGGGGATGATCTCAGTAACCGGAAGAACAATGTCTAAAAAATATGCTAAAAGAATCGAACCAATCAGGGTTATATCGGGAATCGAATTATGGATTTTGTTGATCACGATTTTCTTTGACTTTTCTTTTATTCCCCACTACCATTAACCCGATAATCACAAAGAATGCGAGGGATGGGATTCGAACCCAAGAACTCCTACGAGACTAGGCCCTCAACCTAGCGCCTTTGACCTGGCTTGGCTACCCTCGCACATTAGAGATTGCACCGCGAATCCTGTCCCTAAACCTTGTACAAGGCCCTCAACCTAGCGCCCTTGACCTGGCTTGGCTACCCTCGCTTTGTGCCATAACAAAGAGGTTGTCTATCTAATAAAATCTTATGCAAGTGAAATTCCAGACCAGGGTTTTTAAAAAGAATATTCAGCGCCGTGGCATTAACAGGAATTAGTGCAAAAAAGACCTTGACAGGGATGAGAGAGATTAAAACGGTGCCCGTATTATGGTGCCAGAACAGCATCGCTGTATATTTATATGCATCATACCCAGTGGTGAGTATGTGGTCAGATATCATTCATGAATTTACTGACTCACCTTCACAGAGCCGGGTGGTGCGTTTTCTGCTTGAAAACGGTTTTGGGGTTACCGAAGACGGGCGAATAAGTTGTAATGGGATAGAGGTGCCTGCAACCGCAGTGGCAAAAGCCATCGGGTCTGATCGCAGAGTAGTGGACTCGACCGCGGATAGAATTCTTAAAAGACCGTTCCTCAGAGATATCTTTCTTAACATGAGGGCAACACCGGATCTCTCCAAAGTTGCAGAATCATTAGGTTTTTCGGTTGTTACGGTCCTTCCAAAAAATGCAAGTGAACGGGGGATCGTGGGTTCTGTAGTCCATGTTCTTGCCCGTCATGATGTCTCCATCCGGCAAATCTTTGTCACTGACCCGGAGTTTTCTGAAGAACCCCGTCTTGTTATTATTATTGAAGAAACCATGCCGGTCGGAGTCATTGAACAAATACGTGCATTACCTCAGGTTAAACAGGTCATCATCTAGAAAAAGCGCTCACTTCCTACCATCGCGTTCCCCCTATCTTTACTCAAATGCAGATCAGCAAAAGTATTATCTGATCAGCGCGGGACTAATCGGTATGCCTCAGCGGACTCTGACTACCTGGCTTTGTCCACCTGCCGGTAGTTCTTCTGCAAAAAAGAATACGACAAAAATCCATAGAAAGAATCCTGTGCCGGAGAATAAATTACGAAAAAAATTTTCCTGAACCAAAATTATTCAGGAAGACAAAAAAATAATCTGAACGTTATTTTTCCGGTTTATCATTTTTTTGGCTCTGTAGAATTCCTTTTATTATAGCACAAAATGAAAAAGGACACCTGCTTTGAAGGAGGGGACATTACCTGGCACCTCGAGACCGACCCTCCGCAATATGATAGTGCTGTTATTACCTTCTCGGGGTTATCTCATTGGGGGAGGCAAGTGGCGGGGGTGAAACCCCCATGAACGTTTAGAGTTTTTTGAACAGTTCTACAGAGCCATTTTTTATATATTTTTCATTAAGCCGGTATTATCAGCTGCAAAGAAGCTCGACTTCCCGTGAAAGACGGTACATCCGTTTCCTTATCCGTCTTGGCAGGTGAATGGCAGACATCAGGCCCTCTTCAATATTCACCCTCGTTTTACCGTCGATGAGATTATCCGAATGCGTAACAATTTTCTCTTCTGAAGTCCGGGGCATGCAGTCACGGGGAGAGAGCCTGAGTAATGTACACTCATCTGCCGTCAGTCCTGCACCCGTATGACATTCAACAATTCGGGCAATTTCCTCGCTGCATCCTATTGAACGCACCAGATCTGCACCATTCTGTGCGTGCTGGATCGTATGGTTTCTCCCTCTCCCGATATCATGAAGCATCGCTCCTGTCTCAACCAGCTCAACAGCAACAACAGGATTACGCCGGGCATATTCCAGCGCGACATCTCTCACAGCGCGGCAATGAGCAATAACTTTTTCACTGCACCCTGCTTCACGCAGCAGGTATTCGCATTTTTTTGTGGGGGGTTCAGGCATGACCCAGTGACTTTTTAATATCACCAATACGGTGTTTGAGTGAGCGCAGGAGCATATCATTGTCAAAATGTGTTACCGCTTTCTGACAACCAGGACAGTTGAAATCGCAGCTCATGGCCTGAGGAAAGGTAAAGAGTACCTGACAATCCTTGCAGATAAAGAAGTCATTTTCTTCTTCGTACTTCTCACGCCGCTGGAGTTTCTCCAGTATTAGTTCCATATCTTCCCGAACCGCACTGTAGATATGATCTGTACGCGAGCTGCCAGAGATACGTCAGCCAGCCGGTATCGTTGTTTTTGATCCGGTGATACTCTGCAAGTCTTTTTTCATACAAGGTGTAGAGTGTATGCCGTACCGAATTCAGGTTGATTCCTGTGCGTGCCGCAAGGTCTTCATCGCTATATTCCCCTTCACGCGGAAACCGTTCGATGAGATTCAGTCCCTCATCCTTCACCAGACGATGTAGGTAGGCTCGTATCGCGGGATCGTTCAGCATATCGTCTATGGGATCCATCACCGTATGTATTGTCGGACGGTGCTAATATGTTTATCCAGCAAAGAGATTGCAGATTGTCGGGTCTTTCCCCAGCCAAAAACGCTTACCAGAGCCTGACCTTCTTCAAAAAAAGTTCCTGGCCACGGTATATCTGCAATACCGGGAGAAAGGTGTTTAAGATCTTCTGTAATAGTCATATCCCTGTCACTAAAGAGAATGCTTCGGACCGCAACCTGCTTTGGAGGGGGGGCAACCGGAGGAAGAATTCCTTTGCAGGCATCTACATGATACTGGAACAGGTTGCATCCACAAGCCATCTCAACAGTGTCAACGGTGCCCTGGAAACGGGGATTCACTTCAATGACATAAGGGGTGTTTCGGGTAAGAACAAAGTCGATCCCGATTGTGCCGGTACAACCGCTTGAAGCAGCGATAAGCTCGGCCTGCATAACCATTTCCGGAACAAGAGGATGATGAAAAGGTGTGACCGATCCGCTGAATCCAAATGCTGAACCTTCTTTTCCCCGTAAAAACTGCTCATTTACCGCAATTGCCCTCGCATGTGAACCATCGGAGATACAACAAACACTTGCAGGAATGCCTTTTATTATTTCCTGCCGGATAAAGGGTGTTGCCGGATAGAGTTCCTCCCAGGCAGTGAGCTCTTTTTTATCCAAAACAATGGTATTCCGCCATCCGCCAGCACCCTTTCTTGGTTTAACCATCGCAGGATATTTCCCATCAGCCAGGAGTCGGGGAACAGGGACATTTAGTTGTTCAAAAAAATGCTGTGTTTCCAGCTTATCCAGGAAGCGTCCAATTTTTTCTTTTGGGGTTCCACAAACGCTCATGCGTGTGGACAGGTCTTCTGCACCTGAAGTTACGACAAGGATGTCAAAGGTATGGCGCCGGCATATTCTTTCTACGGCCAGAGGCAGATCTGCAAGATCTTCAAATCTTTCCCGGTCTTTTGTATTCCAGTAAAGATCCTGGTCACAGAAATGATCAACTGCACATACCTCGTATCCGGCACGGACGGCGGACTGGACAACGTGTCTTGTTGCAAATCCGACAACAAGAACATTGCCTTTCACATCTCCTCCGTCCGTTTTCCTGCTTTTGATGGGATAATCCGTATCCGGGCTCCGGGAAATTCATTTTTCAGTTCCATTGTGGAAAAAAAATGATCGAGGAAAAGAGCAAGGCTCGATATTTCGGAATGGGGCTGGCCTGTTACTGCCACGTTAAAATCCGCAAGCCCATAAATCTCGCCCGGGTACTTTCTCGGCTCCAACGATAACAAGCACCTTTTTACAGGGCCGGATCTCGTCAATCACATCGGGAAGGTTAAGGCCGTACATGGTAAGATGAACAACGACACCACCCTGAGCTTTCCAGTCACGGATTGACGAGCGCCATTTCATATTATCCTGGCAGAAAAAATTTCCACCCCAACGGCTGACAACATCATCGATACTCTGGACAACCCCCTTATCAGCCTCAGCCAGATACATACCTTTTGCACCCAGAGCACGGGCAGTCAGACCAACATGGGTTGTTACCCGCTGATCGCGTTCAGGGCGATGTCCAATCCTGAGAATCATTACTTCGTTTTCTGGCATACTACTCTTTCCGCTGCTTAATCACACCATTTTCAATAGTATACGGGAGATCCTTTGAATATTTTATCTGGCAGCGAATCAGTGATTCGCCAAAATTGAGAACACGCACGTGTCCTTCTACCCGTTCAACCAGAAGATATTGTTCAAGGCGTTTCAGAGATGCATCCACAACATCCCGGTCAAGTCCGCTCGCAGTAACAAGATCTTCTCCCGAAACAGAGGGATCCTTGACAAGAAGGTGATAGATCAACCAGTCCGCGTCCTCTTCTTTCACCTTTACTCATTCCTCATGGGGGTGAATAAGCATTTTGTCCCGCGGCTTAAGAAATGCATCTTCATTGCCATTTTTTTTATGCCTCCATGACAAATGACTTGCAATGAATCCTGATGGATCTCCTGAATCCTATTCTCAGCTGGTTGCACGTGCAGATCGCCTCTTCGAAGAGTGCGAAGAGGATGTTGCCTGCCTTGCCTCAAGGATTGACGCTCTGGATGCTGATGTCCGCAACGAATTGCTGGTCTCCGATATTCTGAATTCATTTCAGGTGTTCTATTATTATTTCCGGGTATTCCCCGAAGACCTGATTTGTGAACGTCTTGAACTTGAACCAGCATCATCTCTCATTCAAGGGGTAAAGATCGATGAGATCGAACGCCTTGAGTTAATTTTTTTAGTGAAAAATCACGAGCCGTTGATTATAGTTTCCGACGGTGAAAAAGCCATTTTCACCAGTAAGGGAAAAACTGCATTTGCCGAGGGACTGAAGTATATTGAAAATCCCCCGTACTGACGTTAAAAATCTTTACGCATACATGCAGGTATCGAGGCACGTGGACTAAAAACAAAAAAATGCAGGAAATTCTACAAGATCTTTGAAATACCATCCGCGATGAGAAGAATTGATCCAGAAGTGCCCGATTTGGCGGACTTATATACGATCTCCCGCACTAATCAGTTGTTCATCGACTCTCGCAGATACCAATGGCGGAAGATCTCCCCAGGTTACGATGAGTTCTCCCATAATGGCAAAAATCCCCTGGACTTCATCAGCATGTACACGGGAAAGAACGGTCTGGTCATCGGGACGGATAAGGTTGCAGACAGAAGTTGCCCAGGCATCAGCAAGCGCTACATCACGTGAGAAGATAGTAACTGCATCGGCGATCCCAAACGATATCGAAGGCCCCACGGTTGCAGATGATGTGCAGATGCCAAGTATTTTTTCCTGGGGGGGGACTACGAACGCAATCCGGTTGGAAACTGCAGCCTGCCCGGCATGGACCCCGACATGGATTGGCCGGTTGCTTATAAGCGCAATATCGCCCCCGTTATCGATAACTCCAAAAGCGGCACCTGCATCCACCATCGCCTCCACACCAGCCCATGCAATCTGTACCAGCTACAGCAGCCATAGGGCCAACACCGGCTTTTCGGGCAGCATCTGTCATTCTGAGGATTACTTTATCGTCAGAATCCGGATTCATAGGGATCAAAAGTTGAGAGGAAAAAAGGATCAAAAGCAATATAGGCTTCAAGCACCTGCCGCGCTGCAAGCATGCCGGATTTTGCCACCTCAATATGTTCCGGATCATCGGCAAGGATTGTTGCAATGGTCTCGCGGAACATAAAGTGAGCACGAATCATAGCGGAAGCGTGAGCGCCTGTTGTGGACACGCTTCAATGCATTTCCCGCAGAGCACGCATTTTTCTTCAGCCAGGTGCAGTTTCCAGTCAGAGTCCATGGAAAACACTTCACGCGGGCAGATGCTGATACATGCCCCGCAATCAACACATTCACTCTCATTCACACTGATACCATGTTCAAGGATCCGCACGTTCGCGCCAAGGCTGATCATCGAATCACTGACAATCCGGCACTGTTCATCCGGTACATCGATAAGCGCTTCTCCCTCTGATGAGTCAATAACTGCCCGCTCAACATTGATCAGGACTCCGGTGTCCCGCACGACTTGTGCGATAATGGGTTTACTGCCTTTCTTGCGCGAGAAATTCACCAGCAGCTTCATTTCAGCCACCTCCCCCCAAACAGCTTCCCGAGATCCATCGCTGTCAGTATGGCAATAACATGGAGACCGCCATCGACAACGGGAAGTGCACTGATATTATGCTGCTCAAGTTTCTGTACAGCAATATCGACTGCTTCATCCGGTGTGGTCGTGATCACTTTCCTTTTCATGATATCTTTAACGAAATGTGCCTTTCCGGGATTTACTACCGCTTTGGATACATCAAAAGTCGTAACAATGCCGACCAGGACATTATCTCCGTTAATCACCGGAAGGTGATTCGTCTCTCCTTTAAGAAGTTTTTTTGCTGCCGTGGTGATCTCTTCATCTTCGCCGATACTGACAACATTCCTGTCCATGATGTCCAGCACCCTCGGTCCTTTTGAGATCTGGTGCATCGGTTTTGCCGATTTTTTCACATCGATTGGCCTGGTAGGAAGCGCCAGCTGCATGCTGCCTCGTTCTATCCATGCTTTGAGTTCCCTTGAGACCTGCCTTGCTTTCCGGAAGCTGGACAGAGAAGATGTCCGCACTTCATCACCGTTTATTTCAACTGAACCGCTCCGCAATTCGGCATATGTCACTTTCTTTATTGCAGGACGATCCCGGCTGGGCACGCCATAGTCCATGATATCAACGGATATATCCTCATCGCGAACCGCAGTAGCCCTCACCACCTCAAGATCCAGCACCGGGAGCGGGATACCGAGTCCGACATAGAGTGTGACACCATAACCGGTCATTGTTGCTGCCCTGAGATATTCCTGAGACATATCTTTTAAGTTTCCCGTCACCATCAGCGTACCATATCCCCCGGCAGGTGAATGCTGGGTTCCTTCCCCGACTACCATACCCTGCGCCCCGCACAAAAAGATGGGGACGCCACTTCCAATCAGACGGAGTTTTGGATCATTTGAAAGTGGGTTTAATGTACCAGCTCCCGAAAAGGAGACATTACTGCAATTCGGGAGTAGGTACTCCCATATAGGTATGCAGAATACGTTCTGTCGAGTTGGTTGCAGCATTATAACGCTGGTAGGCATTGCGCGGATTGCACATGATTGCCTGGTTAAGATTTTCCAAGAGGAGATCAGTCGTAATCGTACGGCGCGGATAGCAATCGGTTCCCCGTGAGCTTGCACGAAGTTCCACAGATTTTCCCGCTACAAGATCTTCAATAACGTGAGCCCCGCCATATTTTTCTTCGAGCGTATCGGACTGGTTGTGTCGCACCGATGTAGGTGTCAACTGCCGCAAGTCCCCCATATGCTTCAACATTATTCAACCAGATCCGTTCCATCCTGATAGGTGGTTCAGCATGTCCGAAATTGAAAAAAGCACCTGATGAGCACATAGCGCCGAATGTTCCGGTCGTGACTACGTCAACTTCCTTGAGCGCCCCCTCTTCACCCAGTTCGGCAACAATTGATGGCATTTCCTCAGCCGTAACTACGCGCACTGTGCCGTCCCGGATCCGCTGGTTGATCTGATCAATGGACTTGTGCATATCCAGAAATGCGTTTTTATGCATATTAAAAGTAATTGTTATTACTTCTGGTAATATATGATATTTTAAACCGCGATGACGATACTTGTCCATGCATGTGCGTGCATTCATTGAAGAGATGGAACGTCTCGCTCCACCGGCTCTGGCGGAGGATTTCGATGCTGAAAAGATTGGGCTGGTGGTCGAAGGCAGACCGGAGATATCCAGGATTTGCTGTGCACTGGACGCAACACCCCATGTGGTGAATAGAGCAGTTTTGGCATCCGCTGATATGCTGGTAGTGCACCATACACCATTATGGACACCGGTCACGACGATGACCGGACGGATCGCGGGTTTGATGCGAGCCCTGCTCTCGGCTGATATGAACCTCTATGTCATGCATACAAACTTTGATCATGCACCAGAAGGGGTGAATGATGCGCTTGCTGAACTCCTGCTGCTCCGGGATATTACCCCCATGACGCTTGGCTGCATTGGTACATGCACACTTTCATCCGCTGAAATCTCACAACGGCTGGGGGGACACATCCGGCTCTGGGGTGAAGAAAAAAAAATAAACAGGCTTGCGATTGTTGCCGGGAGTGGATTTGATCCAGCGCTCCTCGATGAAGCAAAATCGAAGGGAGCAGACACATTCCTTTCTTCTGAAATGAAGCATTCAGTAGCCCGTATGGCTCCCCTACCCTGCATTGAAGCAACCCATTATGCACTCGAAGCACCGTCAATGCAACGCCTGGCGACCCGCAGGGGGTGGCAATATTTTGATGACCCGCCATTTCTGAAAATTATCCCATGACCGATCTCTGGCAGCGCCTGGCTGAAAAAAAGGTTCTCGATGATTCTCTTCGTCTGGATATTGAAGATACCCTCGGTTCGCGGGGAAAAAAGCACTTGCAGCACTCGACACTGGCAAGATCAAAAAGTACCTGGATTTTTTTGTCGTTGAAGGCAGGACTGCCGAATATGTAGTGGATGAAGATTTTTGTACCTGCGGGGATTTCATGTACCGCAGGAAAATCTGCTGGCACCTGCTGGCAGTCCGTATTGCACGGGAAACCGGGACATACCAGAAAATAGACAGCTGGGTACCAGGACACATGGAAAAATAAGGAAATCCAATAGAATAATTACCGTTCGTAATCAATTGTACTGATTATTACGTGATCATTCATGCTCGAAGAAGAATATCAACTCGAATATTTCAAGACTCAGGGGCTTACACGCAAGATCTGTAAAAGTTGCGGTTCAGCATTCTGGACTCGTGACGATTCACGTGAAATCTGTGGCGATGCACCTTGTGAACCCTATAATTTTATTGGCAATCCGATTTTTAAAACCCATACTCTCGACAGCATGCGTGAGGCCTATCTCTCCTTTTTTGAAAAGCATGGGCACACCCGAGTGGAGCGTTACCCTGTTGTCGCACGATGGCGGGATGACATTTATCTTACTATCGCATCAATCGCCGATTTCCAGCCATTTGTAACCGGAGGGATCGTACCCCCTCCGGCAAATCCACTCACCATTTCCCAGCCATGTATCCGGCTAAACGATCTCGATTCAGTTGGAAAATCCGGGCGGCACCTCACAACCTTTGAGATGATGGCGCATCATGCATTTAACACACCGTCAGAAGAGATTTACTGGAAAGACCGCACCGTAGAGCTCTGTGACCAGTTCATTGCATCAATTGGGGGAGATATCACTAAAGTTACCTATAAAGAGCACCCCTGGATCGGCGGCGGGAATGCTGGACCCAGCGTCGAAGTGCTTATCGGGGGGCTCGAGATCGCTACTCTGGTCTTCATGAGTCTCGGCCGGCAAAAGACAACGGGTCCGGGATACGAGCTGAATGGAGAAATGTACTATCCGATGAAGCTTCGGATTGTCGATACCGGATACGGGCTCGAACGCCTGGTCTGGGCATCAAAAGGCTCTCCAACCATATATGACGCTGTTTTTCCTGAAATGGTCAGCCGTGTGATGAGTTCCGCAGGACTTTCGCACATGCTTGACAATAAGGATTACACTAAGATCCTTGCACTCAATGCCAAGTTTGCTGGTCTTATGGATATCTCGGGTACAAATCTCTTCCAGCTGCGCAAGAAAGTAGCCGCGGCAATTGATGTATCCCCGGAAAAACTCGATAAAATGATCACACCTATCGAGAAAGTCTATGCGATAGTCGATCATACACGATGTCTTGCGTATATGCTCGGGGACTGCATTGTCCCGTCCAATGTTCGTGAGGGTTATCTTGCACGCCTCGTTATCCGAAGAACGTTAAGGATGATGAATGAGCTCAATATCCATGAATCTCTCGCAGATCTTGTTGAACATCAGACAAAAATCATCGGGCTGAAAAAATTCGAACAGGACATATCTGTTGTCCGCGAGATTGTTGACCGGGAGACAGAAAAGTACGCATCTACCCTGGAACGCGGTACACGGATTGTGCAGAAAATTGCAAAGTCATACAAAGCAAAAAGCCAGCGTGTCCCGTTTTCTGAGATTATTACTCTCTACGACTCACACGGCATCCAGCCGGAAATGGTCAAGGATATTGCAGCAAAAGAAGGTGCTGTTGTCGACCTTCCAGACAATTTCTATTCAATGGTCGCAGACATGCACTCCGAGTCGAAAAAAGAAGTAATCGAGGACAAAACCTCCAAGTATGCAGGGCGTGTTGAAGGGCTTCCCCCGACAAAAAAACTCTACTACGAACAGCCAGCCGATATCGAGTTCGAAGCTGTCGTGCTTGACTTTTTTGACGGCTATGCAGTTACAGACCAGACCCTCTTCTATCCTGATGGCGGGGGACAACCGGCTGATACCGGGACACTGGTAAGTTCCGACAGCATGGTGAGGGTCGACGGAGTAGTAAAAATAGGAGAGGTAATACTTCATCACGTTACCGGAGGACTGCTTCATCGTGGCGAGCGGGTAAAAGGGATGGTGGATGAGGAACGCCGCTGGTCGCTGATGCGCCATCACACTGCGACACATATTCTCCTCCATGCTGCAAAAGAAGTGCTGGGTGCGCATATTCACCAGGCCGGTGCCCAGAAAGGAAGTGAAAGTTCCCGGATAGATATCCGTCACTTCAAGCATATTACTCCTGATGAACTCATTAAGATCGAAACCGAAGCAAACCGGATGATCATGACCAGTCAGCCGGTCGAAATATCGATTGAAGACCGCACAAAAGCCGAACAAAAATATGGATTCTCCCTCTACCAGGGAGGTGTTCCGCCAGGCAGGGATATCCGTGTGATTAAAGTTGCCGGAGATATAGAAGCCTGTGCCGGGACACACTGCAGGAACACCGGTGAAGTTGGCGTAATCAAGATCATCCGGGTAGAACATATCCAGGATGGAATTGAGCGTATTGAATTTTCTGCCGGACTTGCTGCGATTTTCTACATGCAACACCTTGGACATATTGTGACTTCATCTTCAGATGTGCTTTCGGTGCAACCAGACAACCTTCCATCAACCGTTACCCGATTCTTCAACGAATGGAAGGATCAGAAGAAAGACATCGACAGAATGAGTGCCAGACTTGTTGACCTGGAGCAGCAGACGCTGGTTGCGGAATCGATCAGCGGTATTGCAGTCGTTGTCAAGCGTATCGATCTGCCCGCAAAAGAGCCTGTCTGCACTCGCATTATCCATTTCAGATAAAGGTGGCATCGCTCTCCTTGCCGGTACGGGGGATATTGCCCGGGTTGTGCTGACTTCCGCAGACCCACGAGTGAATGCCGGAGAGATCATCACCCAGGTCTGCAGTATACTTGGCGGAAAAGGCGGAGGCAAACCAACAATGGCACAAGGTGGCGGACCCGATGTTAACCAGATTGATCTTGCCCTGAAAGTAGGACGCGAGAGAATAATTGCGGCGCTGCATGGCTGAGGACGTGGTAATTCTTGAACCTGGCGATGAGCGGGCCCAGAAAATTTCAAAAGCAATGGCAAGCCAGACTGCGAGTGATATCCTTCAGCTCCTTGCAGAGAACAAAAAGAGCTTGACCGAGATTACCGACAGACTTTCTATTCCTCTGACAACTGCAAAGTACCATATTGAAAATCTGCTTGATGCTGGCCTGATCACGGTTGCAGAGACGAAATATAGCGTCAAAGGACGCGAAATCAAGATCTACGCAGTCACAAACCAGCTCCTGATCGTTGCTCCCCGACAGTCCAATGTGCGTTCGCTGCTCCTGAAATATGCATCCCTTTTTGGGATAGTCGCCTTCGGATCGCTGGTCATTTCACTGCTTTCCCCGATTCTGGGACAGGGTATTATGGCCGACAGCAGTATAAACAGCGCACCACTCAGGGAAACATTGTCCTTTGGCACAACGCCTGCCAAAGCAGTATCTGAAGGATTAATGCCAAATACTACATTGACCCCGACGTAGTAATAAAGGGTCCAGGGGATCTCCGGATTACCGTCGAAAACATAACATCCGTTCCTCCTCACGGGGTAACTCCCGTACTGGTGCCCCCAGGTTCCGGTGCATCTGCCACTGCCGCGATGCCGGATATTGCACTTGCGTTTTTCCTTGGCGGAACACTGGTCATTTTTGTCCTGGTCATGTATGAAATATATCTCTGGAAAAAAATGAAAACATGATAATTCAAAGAAATTTTTTTTCGTAAAAAATTTAGAGAGAAATTCTACAGACAGAGAAATCAAGTAAAAACACCCCCCCATAGATTGCTGCCCGACTGTTCACAATAAATTCCCATTCAACTTGTGGCCGTGTTTTTTGTGAAAATTACCGTCATAAAGGTTTTAAGCAAATTTTGGAAAATTATCAATAAAACGCATACACCTGGATACCAGGCTCATGAACGTTTGCTGTCCGATGCAATATTTTTAAAAAAATGGGAAATTATCCGCGCTTTTTCATCAGGATTACGGATGCCATACCCACAAGCGAGAGCGCAGTGATAATTGACAGGAGAGACAAAGGGGCCTGCGTTGTTGTCGGCAATGCTGTTGTCACGGTTGTTGGGGGTCGTGTAGTAATAACCGTGGTAGGAATCGTGGTCTGTACCAATGTTGCTGGTGCAACAACTTTGAACGTCTTCACACCGATGTAGCCTTTGGAGTCCCTGAAAGATACATCATAGTCCCCGGGCTTGGATACGGAAACCTGCTGGGTGAATTCTCCCGCACCGGATTGAATGTAGAGTTTTGTACCTATCCACTGAGGTCCGAAAATAACACCATCCGGACCCGTAACTTCAATCTGCACGCCTTCATTTCCCACTTTTGTAACAGATCCCTCAATTCTGAGTGGCTCATCGGAGGTCTGAGTCATGGGGGATGTGATGGTGATTTCATTTGAACGGTCAAGAAGTCTGGGCAATTGCAGGGTGACAGAGTCGGATGACAGCCTGCCCTCATCAGGACCAATGAACTGGATCTCCACTTTGTATTGACCACCGGGCAGTCCCTTTGTATCTATTAACTGGTACTGGGTGGCATGATTTTCCTGGATTGTAACCGACTGGCGTCTGAGAGCAGTAGCGGTATAACCGGACTGGTACACCACAACATCGAAGGTCGTCCCGGCAGGGAAGTTGCTATCAATCGAGCATTTTAACGGGAGACCCACCTGGACAGTATCCGGGCAGACGAGATAGAGCTGGTAGGCGGAGGCACTTCCGACAATACTCATGAGGAATAAGGCGATGAGTAAAATCTTTTTCATATCTACAGCATCTAAATGGCCGTAATTAAAAGGTTTCCCGTTAGCACAATAAGAGAGAAAAAGTACTACTGGAATAATCGGATAGGACTACATTAATCCGATAAAATTATTCAGCAGCCGCAGGCCGATCGCGCCGCTCTTTTCCGGGTGGAACTGTACACCAAACGTATTTTTGTTTGCCACCGATGACGAAAAAGAACAGATATATTGGGTTGACGTAAGGGTATATTCCGGAGCGGCATCTGCAAAAAAAGAATGGACAAAATATACATATTCGTCGGCACCGAATCCGGCTAAAAGCGGGTTATCCGGTTGTTCAATAGTTAATGAATTCCAGCCCATATGCGGAACTTTCTGTCCCGAACCACGAGGAAACCGTTTTACCGTCCCCGGGACAAGCCCGAGGCCCTGGTGAATGCCGTGCTCTTCACTTGTTTCCATCAGCATCTGCATTCCAAGACAGATACCCAGCAAAGGGACATCACGGGTTGCCTCTTTTACGGTGTCTTTTAAAGACCCCAGCTGGTCCATTCCCTCACGGAACGCCCCGACACCGGGAAGAACGAGACCGTCTGCAGCTGCAATCTCTTCTTTCTTCGACGTGATAACCGCATTCGCTCCGGCTTTTTCAAGACCACGTATTACGCTTCGCAGGTTTCCAAGCCCGTAATCAATAATTGCTATCTTCATCATCCATCGAACCTTCCTTAATCCGCCATTTCCCGGCAGTTACCCAATCTGCAGAAAGCCCCTGTGCCTGTTGCCATTGTTCGAGATGTGTGCGCCAGACCTCCCAAAGGCTGGGATATTCTGCCTCAATCAGATGTAAAAATACCATATCACTTGACGGGCACATGAAACATCCGATCCGGTCCAGGTGGCGCTCATACAGGGGGTTGTACGGTGCATTCTCTTGCAGCAGGTAGAGCCAGACATGGAGAGCGGTCCAGTTATGTATGGGGGCGGCGGAGAGCTGACCACGGACATTTTTGTTCTTCCAGACACGGTCACTCTGTGCCCGGGTAACTGACTCATACCTCCTCTGGCCAATAAATGAAAGACATTCCCCCCACTGTTCCCTAATCAGGTTTGCCACAGGAGTCAATTTACATACTTTGCAGCACCAGCGGGCATTCATTGCGGGAGGGCCATGTTGTGAAAAATTTTCCCAGAACCGGGTGTTCCCATCAGTACGGATAACCTCCAGCCCGTAATGATGGGAAGTATTGTCTACATTAGCATAGGTTTCAGGAAACTCCAGACCCGTATCGGCAAAAAGCATAGGTACCTTACCGATGGCTTTTATTACCACCAGTAACGTCGCAAGACTATCCTTTCCACCAGAATATGAAACATTTGCCACAAGATGCGGATTTTGTTCCCTGACCGTCCTCACAAACTGGATAGAATCTGATTCTGTACTGTGAAGCACACCCGAGTTTGCTGCTACCGCTGTATCCCAGCTGGCCTCACCAGGAACGATTATCGAGGGGGTGTTCCTCCGGGTCCTCGCAATCTGGCCTTTCTTCATACCCCGTGCCGTTGCTGCATCAACTTTTGCCCTTCCGACTCCGATACACGAACCATCCTTTGCGAGAATAAAAACTTCGTCCCCGGTACACACCGAATCATCAATCGTAACCAGACCGGGTGCAAGCACACTCATTCCCTGGTCCCTGATGAAGGGGACTGCTCCATCATCGACTACAATAAACCCCTTTTTGGGAGAGAACAACCTGCAGGCTTCGGGACGTGGTATTGGTTCCCAGCGCCGCTGTTGAGGTAAATAACGAATGATTCCTGCGACTCCTCCACCGACAATAATCTCTTCCATCCGATCCTGGTCAGGTACTTTGTTCAGGAGAGCGAGATTTCCTTTTGGTATAAGATCTGCACCGAAATTTTCTTTGAAGATCCGGTTTATGAGCGACACATCCGCCGGAAATGCGGGGCGGGCATCTCCCGGGGGTGTCACGGGAACCTCACGGGTTTTTGCGCCGCAGGAACAGAGATGTGAAAGAACCGGTGCGTGACAGGTATCACACCAGCGTAAAAGAATTTTCCCAAGATAGGACGGTCGCATCGTTATATACATTCACTCTGTGCGGATAAAAAATGGAAGGAACCAATAAAACAAAAACGGGTCTTTGTTTTAATGACTGATAAACGACATCAGGGATTTTCCGGAACAAGAGGATTGATAAATACCAATCCTCCACACAATATTGTTGCACATGATCGACTCCTGGCTTTTTGCAGTACTCTGCCTTATATTTCTCTCAATCTGCGCTGTCGGGCGGGCAATTCCTGGTCCGACCCGGGATGATCAGCTGATTGGCGTGAACACCGCAATAACCCTGGCTGCAGGTGCAGCTCTCGCGCTTAGCATTTCATGGGGAAATCTGTTCGTACTGGATGTATCGATTGCTTTTACCGTTCTCTGCTACGCAGGAACGATTGTTTACTCACGTGCCTGGAAAGGTGAAACACCGTGAGCGATCTCTTTATCGATAGTATCATAGTTATTCTGCTTGTAGTGACCGCCGGATTTGGAGGCATAGGCGTGATCGGGCTGTTACTTTTTCCTGATATCCGCAGCCGTATGTTCACTGCGTTCAGAGCAACGGCAATAAGTTTTTGCACCATCACACTTGCAGTTATTATTTATGCACTTTTCACGTTCCAGTCAAACGGCGGTGATCAATATATTGCCCTTATGCTTCATTCTGTTATTCTGCTCTGCATCGTTTTTGTCGCCAATATAGTACCTTTACCGGACAATTTCCGAACGGACGAAAAATATCACAATGTGCCAAAAAGTAGCAGATAAGGATACTAACGAACAATAATACTTTTAAATCATACAATGCACCAAAAAACTCAATAATAGCGCGTGCGTCATAATGAATGTTTTTTTTAGAGGTAAATGGATTATTTGCCCCATTTTTATCGGTTTTTAGATGAATTGGAAGAGAATTTAAAGAATTGCGCATTTTAATCAATATTACTAATTAAAATGGCTTTTGTTCAGATACTGCCATTTAATGATGATATAAGTGATGATAACCGTGAATTCTATGCTCCAAAACGATGTTGCGACCAAAATATTTATTAATTGATAGATTGAAGAATTTTATAACCCTTTCCGGTAGGAGGTGGAATCCACATGGCAGCAGCAAAGAAGGCAGCGGCAAAGAAGCCGGAAGCAAAAAAGCCAGCCAAGAAGGCGGCAGCAAAGAAGAAATAATCTTCACATTACCCCAACATGTTTTTTGATTGTTTTTGTTTCGCCCATGAACCATCGCGGAACCGATTTGATTCCTATAAAAGGAATTGAATATACCTGTTTTTCTGAACTACAGAACCATCGTAATGGTTTTTTTGATAAAATGACATGCACCCACTTTCAAAAAAGGGAACATTTTAGGTTTTCAAATGTGCCTTCGAGGTAAATACGATGTTAAAAAAAAGCACTGAAACAAGTGTGAGTTTTTAAAAAAAGTGCGGTATCCCACCGGGGGTATAACAATACAGTCATTTGAGTTAATCAACAAACCCGATATGTGGGGTTTATTTCATATAAACTGGCGGAGCGAGCTGGAGCATCCGGGATGCATTTTTCATACTCTGAATATGTTTTAATGCTGAATTCATCTGGCCTGAAGTCAAACCTGTACATTTCCTTACAATATCGGATGGGACACTATGTTCTTCAGCGTACAGCAGCTGGTCGAGAATAGTATAGGGCATCCTCAGGTAGAAATCTTCATCTGAGGTGAAGTGACTCCAGGTATCCGGGCTCGGTGCCCGGGAAATAATCTTTTTATCAATTTTTAACAGCTCTGAAAGCTTGTAGACCTGAAGTTTATACATATTTGCGATGGGTTCAATATCCACGCCTCCATCACCGAACTTTACAAAATATCCACACAATAACTCTGATTTATTGGTAGTACCGCTCACAACGTAATTCATTTTCTCCGCCTGCATATAGAGAGCTATCATTCGCGTTCGCTGTTTTACATTCTGGAGACTGATGAATTTCAGGTACTGCTGCGCAGACAGGCGTTTTGTACCGACGGACTCTTTCTCTGTAGAGAGCCGGATCGCGGGTAACGCAAGGAGGCTGCCGGAATCAATCCCGGGGGGGAGGAAGAGGTTCGTCGTGTGGATTGCGGGATCATACTGGGGGAAAAGTTCTTTTAATAAGGATTCTTTCTGTGCATAAATGCCAAATGATTGCAGCATGGGAGTGATCGGGACTTCATGAAAGGAGATTTTCAGTTTCTTACACAACTCGACGGCCAGTTCCCTGCTTGAAGGATTTGACTCCTTTTCTGGAAGGATCAAACCATAAACATGATCCGCACCCAGTGCTTTAACTGCAAGAGTCGCAATTAAGGCAGAATCCACACCGCCGGATACCCCGATTACGATACCATCTTTCCTGAACTGTTCAGTTACCGTTTCGCTTATAAAACCGGGTAAGTTCTCTTTCAGATCGCTGACAGAACTCAGCATCTCTTTTTTAATGTCAAAAGCGTCATCAAAAACTGTTTTTTTCATAATTCACCATCATGTTAATATATAACTTACTAGAAATATTATACCATACACTTTATTTAAACATTTGCTAAATTGTAAATAACAACCAAACTTGGGTGAAGGATCATGAATGAGATTGAAAAGAATATCGTACAATTTTTAAAATCACGCGGTTTTCTTGAGGGAAAGACCGCGGTAAAAGAAAATGAATCATTGACAGAAACCGGTGTGATCGATTCTATAGGATTACTTCAGCTTGTCGATTATCTCGAGAGCAGTTACAAAATTGAAATTCCCATGGAAATAATCACCCCGGAAAATTTCGATACGCTGAATGGGATCAGTCAGTCCGTGACCAAACTGAAAAATAAATAACTTTTCTGATTGCGGTAGAAACTCAGATTTGCAAGGTAATTCGCGTAAAAAACCTTATTGACCTGGATCGATTATTGGGGTCGCATCCTGGGCCTTATTGACAATATCAGAAAACTGTTTTCCCGGTTGTTTTTGGTATTCTTCTCCAGTTTTGCGGTCAGTGATTTCAGTTATCTGTATCACAAGCTGAATCAGATTGCCCTGACGGTCTTTTACCGGCTCCGATGACTGAGACCCGTACCAGATTTCTCCTTCTTTTTTTATTCCTTTGAATACGACATTATGACCACCAGTCTGGGTTTTCAGGGCTTTCTCCAGCACAACTTTCATTCTCAGTCGGTCATCCTCGTGCACCCAACAGCTGAATTTACCAATAATCTCTTCCCGGGGATACCCGGTTATATTTACACAATTCGCGCTGGCATATACGATTTTTCCTGCGGGGTCACAGATTATCAGCATCCCCGGGGCAGTCTCGACGATTGTCCGGTACATCTGCTCACTTTCCCTGAGTGCTTCTTCGGTGCGCCTGCGCTCAGAAATATCTGTTATCATCGCAAATGATCCCGTAAATTCATTGTTGTAGAATATTGGTGTTGCGGACACCAGTGTCCAGAGCCAGGTTCCGTCTTTTTTCAGATAACGCCGTTCGTACCGGTCTTTTTTCCCTTTCCGGCGACATGAAAACTGGAGTTCCTGATCGATGATATCCTGCGGGTGAATGAAATCCATGATGTACCGGCCATTCATTTCCTGAGGGAGGTACCCCAGCATTGCGGCCATCCGCCCATTTACCTGTTGTATACAAAACTTGTTATCGAGCACCCAGATGCCCTCGTATGCTGTTTCCACGATGCGGCGGTAATTTTCCTCACTTTCCCGGAGATTTCGTTCTTTTTTGTTCAGCTCATCGTAGTTTTGCCGCAACTCCTCTTCAATTGCAGCAATCTGTTCATAAGCAGCCTGGAGTTCAACATTTTTAAGATTCAGTTGCTCTTCAGAACGTTTGGTTTCAGTAATATCCCTCCCAACGGACTGGTATTCGATGAGCATTCCCCGTTCATTAAAAATTGCCCGATCGGTCCACTGCTGCCAGCGGATCTCACCATCCAGCATTATGCGATGGTCGAGAGTGGCGATCGGGTGTTCCTTTGTCAGCGAAGAAAAATATTTCAAAAAAAGGCTCTGATCCTCTTTGGGGATCTCCGGCTTGAATTTTTTTCCAAGGATCTCCTCCCTTTTTTTATTGAAATACCGACAATATGCCTCATTCACAAAAACATGGGTACCATCCGGGAGGAAACGTGAGATAAATTCTGTCTGGTCTTCGACCACATTGCGGTAATGTGTTTCACTCTCCTGCAATGCTTTCTCTGCCTGCCTGCGGCGGACAGCAGCAGTGATCTTATGCTCCAGTTCCGTAAACTGGGCGATTGGTTCCCCTCCTTTCTGGAGATAAAAATCAGCCCCGTTGTCAAATGCCTCAATCACTACCTCTTCCCTTCCTTTCCCCGTGAAAATGATAAAGGGAAGCTCGGGAAATTCAGCACGGATCGCTTTTAAGAAAGCAATACCGTCCATGCCCGGCATCTGGTAATCGGAAACAATCGCATCATACGAAGTTGATTTCAGCAGATGGAGTGCCTCAGAAGCTGATGTCATCGTGTCAACATGGAACTGCCTGGATTTTTCCAAAAAAATTTTACCAATTTCGAGCAGCACATCTTCGTCATCAACATAGAGTACGGATATCATGGGACGTTTTCCTGTATGACAATTCGATGAATGAAATTATATGGAAACATTAATATTCATTTAAATCTATTCTATCTGGAAGGATTTAGCTCAAATACTGCATATCATCTTTTCCTGAGCTTCATATCCCACATGAAAATTGTCTAGATTGTAATTTATTTATCACGGGTATTCAGATTATCCGCTGCGATTAACATTCACCGGCATAATGAATGTTTCTTTTGTCCCTTAAGCTATCTCATGGATTCTCTCAGCTACATCCGGTATAACGGTTACTGGAATTGTGTATCGGACTTCGGAAATTCACTCTATTCGAGACTTCGTGATTATGGAGAGTTCCTGCTCTATAGTTCACTATTCCTTGGTCTGGCTGCCACCAGCATGGCGTATACTTCCTGTTTCATTCAGGGAATTTCTTGGACAAGCCATATTGCCATGGTTATGTTTCTGGTGGTATTCTCTGTTTATAATTTAAATCGAAAAACAGATGAAGCAGAAGACGCGCTCAACCATGAACATCGTTTCCGGATCACAAAAAAGTTTGAGCGTCAGTTCTTTATTGCTGCACTTGGAGCGTACCTGACGGCTCTTTCTATTGCCGCTTTTCACGGGATAACCGCATTCTGTGTAGTATCAATTCCACTCATCAGCGGGATATTCTATAGTGTCCCTGTACTGCCAAAATGGGTCGGATATCACCGGTTGAAAGAGATACCGGTGATGAAAAACCTTGTAGTCTCCACATCATGGGCACTCGCATTTTCGTTGGTGCCGGTGTACCTGAGTGATTCCGCTCCGGATGCAGCCTCAATGCTTGTTTTCCTGTTCATATTCTGCTGGACGTTTGTTGCTTCAGTACTACCTGATATCAGGGACCGGAGCGGGGATTCTGCAACCGGAGTTGCGACGATTCCGGTACTTGTGGGTGTTGAACGAAGCCGTAGTATTCCTCACCGGGATAAACATTTCAGCGGGAGCCATTATTCTTCTGCTGGGAACAACGGTCCTTCCGGTGCTGGCCATTGCCATTATGATTACTTCACTTGTATATTCCCAGGGTTGCATCATCTTAATCGATCGAACGGTAAAGAACGATCTTCTCTGCGACATCATTTCCGATGGGCAATTCCTGACCATTGGAGGATTGTGTATTCTCATCTCATCGATGCCGTACCTGCACTTCTAAAAAAGATTTTCCATACACAGTGATTCATTCAAAAGATATACCATAGAGCACAAAAAATATGTATGCTTCAAGGGGAATGAAACTTCGTATGGATTCTCTCAAAATTTATGAACAGCATAAACAACCTATCCATTCCATTTACAGTTCGCGACTGAAAATTCAGATTCTGCTGACATTGCTCCACAACAATGCATCACTCAGTCGATTACGTGAGGTCACCGGGAGCACATCCCAGGCATTAATTCCCAAGATCCGCACTCTTGAAAAACAGGGACTGATTGAGGCAGTGAACTATGAGTACTGCCTTACCCCGCTCGGGCAGGTTGTGGCAATGAATGTTGAAGAATTTGTCCAGCTTATTGGTGGGATCAGCCAGCACCATACCTTCTTAATAAACCATGATCTTTCTGATCTTCCGGTACCTTTTCTCTCCAGTATCGGTGCTCTGTATAATTCAGAACCGAAACAGGACACAACAACCGACATGTTTTATGTATATTCTCACTATCTCGAAATCCTGAAAGATGCCGCGTATATCCATGGAATTTCTTCAGTAGCCAGCCCGGGTCTTGCCCAGTTCATCGCAGAAAAAGTAATCACCGGTATTCCGGTCGAACTTGTGGTAAATCACGAAGTCATCGAACTTTTATCAAAAGAGCCCTATGCATCGAACATGAAGGGCCTTGCAGGTTTTCCCAATTTTTCTATATGGGTAACGGGGGAAAAACTGCGGGTCGGGCTGACTGTCACTGATAAGCACCTGTCACTTGGCCTCTTTAAGAAAGGAACTAACCTCTATGACAGTTCCTCTGACCTTTTCAGCAGCGACCTGCATTCTGTAGAGTGGGGAGAGACCCTTTTCGAGTACGTATAAGGAACGGTCAACCGGACTTGATATTGCTGCGCTGTTTGAAGGAAAATAGGCAGGATCCGTTTTCCCTAGATTTTTTCCGTTTTTAAAAATATCAAATTAAAATAGAAATGGCCCGTTGTTTTCCTTATTGATCCGAGAAGGGCCAATATGAATACATGATCGTCATTACCGGGAATCCGGTTGGTACGAACCCGATTGTACAGATTTTTTATGTAATCAATCAACGAATTGTTCAAAACAGATTGAACATTAGTTTGGTATAAACAAGAAAAGTACTGAACGAGATTCAGTTGCTTAAAAAAACGCAATCTTGCTTCAAAAAAGTCAGAATGCGCCGACCGGGACTCGAACCCGGGTTTAGGCGTTGGCAACGCCTAGTGATAACCACTACACTATCGGCGCATTTGTGCTCTAAAGTGTGAGCATTCAAACAATTTAAGTATATCGAACTACTGGGATGTCGTGAATAGTATTCCGGTGATTTTTCCCGCATCTCTTTTTTTAGTTCCTTTCATTTATCAACCGGTGACCGTCCATTGCTTCCCGGTCCGGGATTATAACCGCACCTGATGGAAATGCGGGAAAAATCACATCCATTCCAACATCTTAATGTAACGCAATCGCTCAATCTAATACCTGATGATCCCTCTCTTTGTGGATTGTTCCGGCAAACGCATCATTATATTCGGAGGAGGAGAGGTCGCAACACGAAAAACTGCGTATTTTTCCGGTGAAGCTGATGTTCTGGTGATAAGTCGTTCATTCTCACATAAGATAAGCATCCTTCCGGTAGAACGCAGGATGATGGATACCAGCATGATTTCTGATGAAGTGATCCACGAAATGATTGAGGGAGCATTTCTGGTTATCGCAGCACTTTCCGACCGTGTCCAGAACAACCGGATTAAGGATATTTGCCAAAAAAAAGGAATTTTATTCAATAATGCAGATGGGGAAGCAGGCGATGTTATCATACCTTCAGTAACCAGGGGGAAAAACTACACGCTTGCGATCAGCACGAACGGTAGCAGTCCGGCGGTTTCACGGTTCATCCGGGAATACCTTGACGCCGAGCTTCCCTCACTTGATGAGATGGTGGCATTACAGCGCGATCTGCGGGCGCAGTTGAAACAGTCTGAACCATCAGTATCGCGGCGCAATGTGATTCTCCGGGAAGTATTACAGGATCCCGCACTCTGGAAGACCCTCTCACGGGATCCCGCCCGGGCGCGCCAGTATATAAAGGAGAGGTACCTGCATGAATGAACCCATTGCAGTCCCCATTGCGATCGCCGGTGTAAGTCATCACATGGCAAATGTGACCGCAATCGAAGCATTCAGGTTTGAAGACGAACTCGGATTTCTTAAAACAGCCGGCCGTAGGTTTAAAGGGGTTCTTTTACTCCAGACCTGTAACCGTGTAGAACTAATTGTTGAAGGGGACGCAAACGAATTACGCGAATTTCTCGTTGAACAAGGACGACGGGAATTTTTTATTCATGACGGGAAAGGAGCACTGTCCCATCTCTTTAGTCTTGCATCCGGGACAGATTCCATGATTGTTGGTGAAGACCAGATCATCGGGCAGCTAAAAAAGATGCTGGCTGATGCGCAGGAATCTGGAACTTCAAGCCCTTTTTTGGAGTTCTGCGTCAACAAGTCAGTTCATGTCGGGATCGAGGTTCGCCGACGTACATGTATTAACCGGGGTGCTGTATCTGTTGGTTCAGCCGCAGTTCAGCTCGCTGAATCCGAGATTGGGAGTCTTGAGGGCAAGCATATCCTTGTTGTAGGTAGTGGTGAAATGGGGCTTCTGGTTGCCCAGGCCCTTGCAGCTAAACAGCTGACAGCAATGTATGTTGCAAACCGGACCTATGGTCGGGCCATTATCCTTGCAAATAAAATCGGCGGAAAAGCAGTGCACCTGTCCGAACTTTATCACTATATCACACTCTCAGATGTTGTCATTTCCTGCACCTCTGCCCCCCACCCGATAATCCATACAAAAGAACTGAAACAGGCAATGAAAAACCGGTGCTGGCCAGTAGAAGGACACCCGCGCCCCCTTATCCTCATCGATATCGCCCAGCCCCGTGATGTGGAGGAGGGCGCAGCTACCATTGATGGGGTCTGCCTGTTTTCCATCGATAACCTGCGTACGATAAATGAACAAACCATGAGTACACGGAAGGCTGAAGCGGAGCGGGCTCGCGAGTTTATTGAAGACGAAGTCGAAATTTTCCTGCGTCACTTAAACCGGAAATCTGCAGATGAATTACTTGCTGCATTACATATATGGGCCGAGACCGTCCGTATCCGGGAACGCGACCGGGCGATAAATCGTATAGGGTGTTCCGATCAAAAAATAGTAGAAATTGTCGATGACCTTAGCAGGGTTCTGGCAAAAAAAATGCTGACCGATGCAACCTTCTCCATCCGCCAGAGTGCAGAGGAGGGGGACATTGCTACTGCAAAGGCATTTGTCAAAGCGATTACCCATGGGGACAGGATTACCAGCACAAAATAGACTTTCCGGAATTAAGAAGAATAATCCCCTCGATTCTGTTCAGATGATTGCACGGTTTATTCGAGATCCTTGTTCTCCTGTTAAAAAAAGAATTTTTTTGGGGAGGGCAGGACCAGGTTTTCATCTGGAACCTTAAGGTATGCTTCCTGTGCCAGGCTTGTGAGAATTGACGGATCCGGTTTGTGACCGGTCAAACGGGTAACCTCAAGAATATCTCCTTTCGAAAAGATGATCTCGACTAAGTCCTGCTGGATCATTTCCGGTACAGACCTGGTCTACACTATATTCGCAGTTTCAGGTTTCAGGATTACCCGTAGATTTGCTGCACCTGAAAATGCCCGGCTGTGGCTGACAAATACCGGGGAGGACGGGTTTGAGAATGTCATGAAACTATCTGAACGCTCCTGTTGTTCAATGAGTTCAGCGATCCCGGGAATAGATTTTTTTGGGCACCAGGTGATGGTCTGGAGAATCTCCATCGGCCCATGTGCCCCTTCTGAGGGACGATTAAAGCGCATGACACATCCGTTCCGCCAGCCAACAGCCCGTGCGAGCTCGCCAACTTCGCTAGAGTTTTTAGCCCTGCTCTCAACAAGGGTAAAATTTTGTGGAACATCCGGGAGGGTCAGGATCAGGGATTTCAGGAGTGAAGGGGTCGATGAAGCCTGAACCGGTGTCCCGCTACTAAAGGTGCAGCCCGAAACAAGAATGAGCGAAAAGACAATAATTACGATGAATACGCATGAAGAAGAGTTCATTGCTGCAATCACTCCGCCAGGTAAAATAAAGAGTCATTTCAAGGGCAGTGCTGCTTCCGTGATTGGTGGCGGGACGATTCATGGTATTTTTTGTTCATCCTCTGAACCCTTAATGCAATAATACGCTTTTTTAAGCCCCAGAACCTGCCTGACCGGACATGTGGGGCAGATACACCCTTTTTTTTCAAAAGTACAGGTCGGACTTTTTCCTGTTATACAGAACAGCAGCTCATCTCCTGCCCGCATGCACTCATTATAGGTTGGGCATGGTTCGCAGATGCACTTTGCCCGGTTCTCCAGAATGAGGGTATTTTTATCTTCTGGCATAGTAACTTACCCGCTCCTCCGGTTGCACACGCAGACAGTGGTATACTGGACGCGTTTTTACAGAACCGGATCAATAAGTAGATTATCGCGGGCTCCTTGATAATTAAATCATGCCTGCACCACTTGTTGGACGAAAATTTGGTGTCACGGTAATTCCACCGCTGGACCCTGAAAAGCGAAAGGGAATTAGTGTACTTGGGCTGTCAGGTTCGAGCCGTCAGCAACCCGGGATGAGCAAATCTGAACGCCTTCTCCTCATTGCGCTCGATAAATACAAAGAATTTGGGTGCAATACAAGATTTCTCCGGTTAAAAGATCTCATCATTCACGACTGTGAGGGTAACTATTCTGAAAACCCCGAATACTGTACCTACCCTTGCCAAAGCTCACTCAAATATGAGGATGATCAGATGCAGATTGTTTATGATGCTGTGATCGCATGTGACATCCTTATCCTCGCTACCCCTATCCGCTGGAACAACCATTCCGCGATTGTTCAGAAATTTGTTGAACGAATGAATGCGATCGAGAATCAGTATTCGTGGTTTGGCAACAGAATGATCAATGACAAAGTTGCCGCCATGATCATCATAGGTCATGTTGATGGTATACAGCATGTGGCGGGTAATCTCATGAATTTTTTTTCATGGCTCGGATTCCATACACCGGAAGTCGCCATCGCGTCCTGGGTGGGTGAAAATGATGAGGATACCACCAAAGACTGGAGGCAGATTGTGAATAACCGGTATACACAGGAGGACCTCAGCAACCTGATAACAAGCGCGCTGAGGCTTGCATATGCACTCAAGCATCATACCACAGAAGAAACCGCCGGCAGCATTTAAAATAATCATAAATACGATTGATTCAAGAAAATGTAATTAACGACAACAGGAGATGGTACGATAGTTATGTTTCCCCAGAGAAGGATGAGGCGATCGCGGTCAAAAAATATCCAGCCGCTCCTGTGCGAAATCACCCTGTCAAAAAATGATCTCATCGCCCCGCTTTTTGTCGATGAAACGATCACTGCCCCCTTTCCCATTGAGTCAATGCCGGGCCAGTTCCGTTATCCGATCACGGGTATTGCAGCTGTTGCCGCATCCTTGTGGTCACAGGGAATACGGACTGTTCTGATATTTGGTGTTCCAAAAAATAAAGATCAGAGCGGGGGTTCTGCATATGATCCGGAGGGTGTTGTCCAAAAAGCGGTCAGGAACATCAAAGCAGAAATTAACGGGATGGTGGTTATCACCGATGTCTGTGCATGCGAGTATACTGACCATGGTCATTGCGGGATTATTGGTGAAACAAGATGGGGTATTGACCTTCTCAATGACCCTTCACTCGAACTGATGAATAAAATTGCACTCAGCCACGCACGAAGCGGGGCGGATATTGTCGCACCATCCTGCATGCTTGATGGCATGGTTGGTTCGATCCGTTCGGCGCTGGACGAAGCCGGATTTGAGGATGTCCTTATCATGTCCTATTCTACAAAGTTTGCTTCTGCTCTTTACGGGCCTTTTCGTGAAGCTGCAGATTCGGGGTTCTCTTTTGGCGACAGGACTACGTACCAGATCAATTGTGGAAATTCGCGCGAGGCAATTCTTGAATCAAAGATGGATGCAGATGAAGGAGCCGATATTCTCATGGTAAAACCGGCGGGTTTCTATCTTGATATTGTGTCAGAGGTTGCAACATTTGGTCTGCCAGTCGCCGCATATCAGGTAAGCGGGGAATATTCTATGATCAAATGTGCAGGTGAAAAAGGGTGGATACAGGAAAAGGAGACAGTTCTTGAGAGCCTGATCTCCATAAAACGTGCCGGGCTGAGCTCATTATTACGTACTTTGCCGGCGATGTTGCCAGGTGGCTCGATGAACAGCAGTGATTTGTATACAACGGCAAAAACCCTGATACCCGGTGGTGTCAGTAGTCCGGTGCGGGCGATTAAACCATACCCGTTTTACACTGCACACGCGAGTGGTTCACATCTCACGACAGTAGATGGCAACGAATTAATTGACTGCTGCATGGCTTACGGCCCATTAATTCTCGGACACGCACACCCGTTGATCAGGAAATCGATCGAAGCGCAACTAAAGAATGGCTGGCTCTTTGGTACTCCTTCACCTCTTGAACCCGCTTTTGCAAAGATAATCACCGGGGATTATCCGGGAATGGACATGGTACGGTTTGTTTCCAGTGGTTCTGAAGCAACTATGGCAGCAATCCGTCTTGCACGAGGGTTCTCTCATAAAAAAGATATCGTAAAAATCGAAGGAGGATTTCATGGTGCCCATGATGGGGTTCTCGTTAAAGCCGGATCCGGGGCAACAACAATGGGTGTGCCTGATTCTGCTGGTGTTCTTGCTGATCTGGTTGCCCATACCCGGCAGATCCCCTACAATGACGCAGAAGCTCTGGAATCGCTTCTTAACACCCATGATGATATTGCAGCACTGATCATAGAACCGGTGCTCGGAAATATCGGCCCCGTTCTGCCTCAGGACACGTATCTTGAGGACATACGGGAAATTACCCGTGCACACGATGTGCTCCTGATTTTTGATGAAGTAATTACCGGTTACCGTCTGGGTATCGGGGGTGCACAGGGACTTTACCGGGTAAGGCCGGATATTACCACACTGGGAAAAATAATTGGCGGGGGACTTCCTATGGGAGCTTTTGGCGGACGGCGCGAAATAATGGAGATGGTTGCACCACAGGGACCGGTATATCAGGCAGGAACATTCTCAGGTAATCCATTATCACTCACTGCCGGTATCGCGACTCTCCAGTGGTTGCATGATCATCCTGCCATTTATCGGGATCTCGAAATAATGAATCGCACACTTGAAGAATCTCTTGGCAGCATAAAGGGAGGTTCTTTTGTCCGGCTTGGATCCATGTTCAAGTGGTTCTTCCGGGATGAACCCCCGAAAAATTACCTGGAAGTCAAAGAGTGTAACACGGAAGATTTCGGCAGGTTCTGGAGGCAGATGCTGAAAAAGGGAGTTTTTCTTCCCCCCTCCCAGTTTGAAACAAACTTCCTTTCTTCAGCGCATAGCGATCACGATCTTTCTACTATTGCACAGGCGTACAAAAAATGTCTATAAGAGTTGGAACACGCGGCAGTAAGCTGGCGCTCGCGCAAACGCAAACGGTCTGCAATAAATTATCCCTGATGGGTATCGATGCTGAACAGGTAATCATAAATACCCATGGTGATACGACTACAGGCGTACCCCTTCATGAAATCGGCGGGCAGGGAGTCTTTGTCAGGGCTCTTGATGATGCTATACTGGCTGGCGATATTGATTGTGCCGTTCACAGTATGAAAGACATTCCTGCATTCCGCCCGAGCGGGCTTTTTACTGCAGCTGTTCTCAAGCGCGATTCAGCAGCCGATTATCTGGCCTGTAATGGATCCCTTAAAGATGTCAGGGTGATCGGGACATCGAGCACACGAAGGCGTGCTCAGCTGCTTCGCGATAATCCTGATATCACCATAAAGGAGCTTCGGGGAAATGTCGATACACGGATACGAAAGATGACTCTGGGAGAGTATGATGCCATCATGTTAGCAGAAGCCGGACTGACCAGGCTGGGTATTTCAATTCCGGGCATGCGATTTCCACCCGAAAAATTTGTTCCGGCACCCAATCAGGGAACTATTGCTGTTGTCAGTCGGGCAGATCCCTCACTGATGGAGGAACTCTCCACGCTCGACCATCCCGGGACCCGGACTGATGTGGCAATTGAACGAGGTGCTATGGAACAGCTTGGCGGGGGATGTTTCACACCACTTGGCATCTACTGCAACAAGGGTTACCTGACCGCTGAAGTAACTTTCACTGGACGGGAAACGCACAGAACGGGTTGAAAAGGATATTAAAAATATTGAGCAGGCACGTGAACTCGGTAGACAACTCAATAAACAGGCGAGAGACCTGATTGATGATGCTTACCGGAAACTGGGAATGGAAATATGAAAGGAACAGTATATCTTGTCGGATCTGGTCCGGGCGGAGAAGGACTTCTCACGCAGCGGGCCAGAGCCGTTATCGATGCTGCAGATGTCGTGTTGTATGATCAGCTTCCCGGAGAGGAGATCCTTGCATCGTTACCCGTCAGAGCAGAAAAAATTGATTGCGGGAAGTACGGGGGAAAACATACCCTCGAACAGGACGAGATCGAAGCCTTGATCATTGACCGGGCAAAAAAAGGAAATACCGTGGTCAGGCTCAAAGGTGGCGATCCTTTCCTCTTCGGACGCGGGGGTGAGGAACTGGAATCGGTCCGCAGCGCCGGTATACCTGTCGAGATGGTACCCGGGGTGACCAGCGCGCTCGCTGTACCGGCATCGGTAGGAATTCCTCTTACCCACCGGAAATATGCATCACAGGTAACAATTCTGACAGGAAATGAAGACCCGACTAAGTCAGAACCGGCACTTGACTGGCAGTTACTCGCAAAGAGCCGTGGAACGATAGTAATCCTGATGGGAGTGGCAAATATCGGTAAGATTGCAGAGGTCCTTATCAGCAACGGGAAGGCAGGAAATACCATGGTCGCCATCATCGAGCGGGGCTTACGGAAAGACCGCCGGGTCACTACTGCAACACTTGCAACCATTGCTGATGCCGCCAGAAAAACGGGCATTAAACCTCCGGCGGTAATCGTTATTGGCGATGTAGTAAAATTATATAACCCGGGTAATCCGGATCTGGTGCCTGCTGAGGGAGATTGAGTATGATAGAAATCGTCAATAAATTTGAAAAGATTGTCTACGCAGTCCTCATGGCCCTGCTTATGCTCGTGTTAATCGGATCCCTGCTTGACCTCGTGTGGCTCCTTTATACCGCATTGGTCTTTCAGACTCCCGCATTACTGGAAACACATGAACTCATTGCGATACTCGGTGCCTTCCTTCTTGTGCTGATCGGTGTCGAACTATTAGATACCATCAAGGCATACTTCAGCGAGAATACCATCCATGTGGAGATTGTCGTGCTCCTTGCAATCATCGCGGTTGCCCGAAAGGTAATTCTCCTGGATCCTGCAGAAATGAGTGGTAATGAATTTGGTTTTGAGTTGATGGGTATAGGTATTATTGTGGTCGGTCTGGCAGGAGGATATTACCTCATCAAAAAAGCAGGCATTACAGATGAACCGGCAAAACCGGAATAATTATTATTTTCCCCACAACCGCGATGAAAAGACCATGATCCTGTACAAAATATATCCATGGCCTATCTTTGACTGAATTAAAGGTAAATCGCAAATCCACATAAATAATAAAAAACAGAACCGGTCCTCAATCACGTTTCCATTTTTTTACGATGCTCTGCGCTGCCAAAAAACCGGTTGAAAATGCTGCCTGCAGATTGTATCCCCCGGTATCACCGTCAATATCCAGCACTTCACCGGCAAAATAAAGATCCGGAATGATCCGTGATTCCATTGTTTTCATATTCAATCCATCCAGTGCAACTCCACCCCTTGTAACCATAGCAACTGAAAAGTCACCGGGTTCAGAAACAGTCAGGGAAAACTCTGTGCAGTTGACAATAAGCTTCGATCGTTGAACTGCTGAGAAATGTGCGCATTTGAGATCAGGTGGGATATCGGACAGTAATAAGAGTTTCCTGTTCAGTCGTTCAGGGATCGGATAAGCAGCGAGGAGTGTGCTGATTTGCCAGTTCCTGTTTTCTGCCGCACGTCTTTTTAAGTCGACTGCGAACTCTTCGCGTTTCATTGGACCAACAAACGAGAGTCTGATTTCATCTTCTGCCTGAATATTCCGCGAAGCGTCAAGGATTCCAGGGCCGGACAATCCAGTATGCGTGAACAGTACATCTCCCGTAAGATCCGCAATCTTTTTTCCGGAGCGCCATACCGTAAATCGCATGGACTCAAACGAGATGCCGGAAAGTGCTGAAAATGGGTAATTTCTGATTTTCTGGGGAGTGAGTGCCGGGGCTGTTTTAGTAACCGGTTGTCCCAGTGCTTCAGAAAACCGGTACCCGTCACCGGAAGATCCGGTCTGCGGGTACGATAAGCCACCAGTAGTGATGACCACAACTTTTGTCTGGTATGTTGCAACAGGTGAATTAATTTCAAATCCCCGGGGGGAACGGGTGACGCTTACGTACGGGTTCATCACATTGCAGAATTACACCGCGCTCCCTGCACTCATGCACAAGCAGGGAAAGGATATCTGCCGAACGGCGTGTTTGGGGAAATACCTTATCATTGTCTTCCGTTACCAGGGAAAGCCCGCGTTCATAAAAGAACAAGATGAGATCCCGGTTGGTAAAACCAAACAAAGCCGGTTTTACCTGATTTCCATGATCCCCATAATGCGAAAGGAAATCCCGGATCTCACCACCGTGGGTTATATTGCATTGCCCGGATCCGGAAAGAAGAAGTTTTTCACCTGGTTTTTTATTTTTCTCGAGGAGGAGAATACGGTGCCCGGGCAGACCTGCCTGTAGCGCACAGAACAGCCCAGCCGGGCCAGCACCAATAACCACGACATCATACTGGATCATGAATATCTTAAAAGGTTAGAAGGGGGTGTATTTGTTTAGTTGTTTCTTAACAGCACTCCACGCAAATGAAAGATTGTTAATAATTTCATCTGAATAAAAAAAGCAGATACTGTGATTCAATATCTTTAATCTATGCCGGTTCTGACCCGGATATATCCACGCTCATCGAAAATGGAAAAAATCAGGAATTACCGGATATGATGGCCCTTGGCCTTTTTACGCAGTGCTTCAGTATAATAATGACGAAGTTCTGCGGTTTCTTCGGGTGAAAAATCCGGTTTCTTCGTTGAATGGAGGTGCTTTTCCATCTGTTTTACAATATGTTCTGCCTCTAGGTAATGCTCAACTTCGAGGTACGCTGGCGCCTTAACAACCTCATGGGCATGCCCGCAGATTGGACAGAGCTTCCATTTCTGGAAACGATCCACGTACGAAAAAGTCCTGCAGGAGGGGCACCGGATAATGAGGTACATATCAAAGAGGTGATGCGTGTTATCCTGATAAATATATATCGGCTGATCGTTAAATTATCAGGATTGTGTTTCAGATATACCGCCACAGTCCTGAATAAAAACACACAAGGGTATGTGTTTCCTGAAGGGAGAAAGAAACGAAACCCCTTTAATATCGGCTCTTCTCATACTGATGTTACTATGGAACAGATTGAGGTCATGGGTGTAAGCGGTCTTCCCCTCATTCAAAGGGGTGACAATATTTCAGAGATGATATGTAACAAAGTTGTGATACAGGAGGGGGATATCCTCTGCATCGCCTCAACCATTTACTCAAAAGCTAAAGGTTATACACAACACCTTACATCCATCGTACCTTCAGAAAAGGCCAGACGACTCGCAACCCTGAATGGCGAAGACCCCGGTTCGTTCAGGCCGTCCTGGATGCATCCGCAGACATAATCATGGAACACCCGTTTATCCTGTCTGAACTTTCTTTTGGCCATATCGGGGTAAGAGCTGGAGTTGACCAGAGTAATATCGAAGACGGGATGGTAATCTTCCTGCCTCCGGATCCAATGACCGCTGCACGGGAAATAAAAGAAGAGATCAAAACGCTGGCCGGTAAGAATATCGGGGTTATTATCACAGATACCTGTGGCAGATCATTCCGGCGAGGACAAACAGGCAATGCGATAGGCTGGAGCGGGTTTTATGCAATCCGGGATTTCCGTGGCGATACTGATCTCTTTGGGCACGTGCTCAAAATAACTGAAGAAGCAGTGGTTGATGAAATTCCCGGCTTTGCCAACTTTGTCATGGGCGAGAGCAACAATGGTGTCCCGGCAGTAATCTTCCGCAACTGCCCGAAATGGACCGGGCATGATAACCTCTATTTCCGCACTGATGAGGATATCACAAAGCGTATACTGAAGAAAGAACAGTGTGATGAAATGAAGATTAAGAAATAAGTTTTTTATTTGTGAATTTATGCATGCAATCCATAGACAATATTCAGGATCAAAATGATGATACCAATCGCTGCTGCGACTGCCATCACGGTAATGGGACTGATATGAACAGCCCGCCGGTCCTCGCTCTCGTAATAGTTAACGAGACCGGCTGATGAGAGTAATCTGCCGCCTTGTTTCTTTGCCATGCAAATATATTTCATTTTTCAACATATAAAAGAGAGTTACGATTTATGAAAAAAATCTCCAATATCGTGTCAGGACAGGCCTTCATTGGTGAGGATCTTGAACTATTGCCAGTTGACATCATTATTGAGGGAGGCATTATAACAGCCATAGAAGAATCTACCAGGGTACTACCGGTTTGGATCTGCCCTGCATTTTTTAACGCTCATACCCATCTTGGGGATACGATTGCAATGGAATGTGGCATAACAGGGGATCTCGCCGCCCTGGTCACTCCACCAGATGGTCTGAAACATCGATTGCTTGCGGCTGCATCACACCAGGATCTTGTCCGGGGGATGCGTTCGAGTATAGAAGGTATGATCTCCGGGGGTACGGCAGGCTGTGCAGACTTTCGTGAAGGGGGAGTTGGTGGTGTATCAGCACTCAGAGAAGCCGCATCGGGACGATTATTCCAGCCATTTATATTTGGACGTGAAGGGGGAGAAAGAGTTGCCGACGGTCTTGGGATCAGCAGCACCCGGGACAGCAGCAGCGTTGAAACTCTGGTTGCTGATGCCCGTCGCATGGGAAAGAAAATTGGTTTGCATGCCGGTGAAAAGGATGCCGGAGATGTTGACGATGCGATTGCACTTGAACCAGACCTCCTTATCCACTGTACCTATGCAACAAAAAAACAACTTCGTGAATGTTCGGACAGGCAGATACCGATTGCTGTCTGTCCCAGGTCCAACTGGATACTCGGTGTTGCATCATCACCACAACACCCACCTCTGAAATTAATGCAGGACATGGGGTGCAGGATACTCCTCGGTACAGATAATGTGATGTTTGTGCCACCGGATATGTTTTCTGAAATGTCTTTTACCTCAACAGTATACAGGACTGATCCGAAAGTCCTGCTTCGTGCCGCTATCCAGGGCTCTGAATTAACAGGGAGCTCTTTTTTTATCAGGAAAGGTACGCGGGCAAATTTGTTTACCATTGATACGACACGATCAGCTCTTAATTTCAGCCGCGATCCGCTGACTTCCCTGATAAATAGGGCTTCTTCCTGCCAAATAGCCAATAACGTTTTTAATTTGTAACTCCAATAAAAGAGCCATGTTTGTTTTGGGGGATGCCTGTGTTTAATAATATACTTGTTGCACTTGATGGATCGGAGGTAAGCCAGCGCGCGTTGGTCAGGGCAGCTGATGAAGCAAAATTATGGAATGCAAAGCTCCATGCCATTTACATCGTAGAAACTGGTCTGTTCTCTTCCCTTCCCTTGGATAATACTGTGGAAATTATGTACAGGGTTCTCGAAAAAGAAGGAGAAGCAGTACTTGAAAAAGCAAAAAAATACTGCTCAGATAAAGGAATCTCGGTTTTTACGCACATGAAACAGGGACATGCCGGAAGTGAGATTATCGCTCTTGCCGAGAAGGAAAAATCTGACCTGATTGTTGTCGGTTCTCATGGCAAAAGCAATGCTGACAGACTTCTCATAGGCAGTGTCAGCACATTTGTAGTTACCCATAGCAAAGCAACAACCATGGTGGTGAGATCATAACAGACATGATTGTCAAAGACTACATGACATCCGATGTAGTGCACGTGGAAATCCCAGGAAACCGCGATGATGTCCTCAAAATACTCAAGAGGACGGGTATATCTGGTGTCCCCGTGATCAAGAATAAAAAGATCGTTGGCATTATTACCCGGAAGGATCTGTTAAGAAAACCTGAAGAGATCCAGCTCGGGCTTCTTATGACACCAAAACCCCTGACTATCACCCCCGATTCTGATATCAGGGATGCGGCCCGCATTCTGGTTTCCCGACACATTCGCAGGCTCCCGGTTGTCGAGGATGGTCAACTCGTAGGACTTCTCTCTGTAGCTGACCTCATACATGCAATTTCCAAATTCAAAATCAAAGATGAGATCAAAGATACCTATACAAGCCTGACATTTGCGCTCTGGGAAGAAACTCCTCTTCCGGTTGTCGGAAGAGTTATGGAAATATCCGGTGTGGACGCCATACCAATACTTGATGCAGAGAACCGGTTGCAGGGCATTATTTCAGAGCGGGATCTTATACGGAGTTCAAGCATTGAAGATAGTGTCGGTGTCAGCGATTTCTCCAACGGTACCGATGATGATGAATGGACCTGGGAAAGCATCCGGGACAACCATACTATCAGTTTCGGTATCTCAAAGGTACAACTCCCGAACCGGCCTGTGAAACTCGCGATGGTAAAAAATGTTGTCGCTGTTCCGGTAAACGCTGAAGTAAGCGAATGTGCACTCAAAATGCGTCGTGCACGGGTTGACCAGATTCCCGTGGTGAATGGGGATAAACGTCTCGTTGCAATGCTCTATGATCGTATGCTGATCCGGGTTTTATGCAAGGATCCGGCTGAATAAAAACCTTTAAATTTCTTTATATCATTTATTACCATAAAGCGCTTTTAAAAAAGGATTTTAGCGTTTATTTGTTTTTGAGGAGTCAATATGCCTGAACAGTACCAGGAGTCCATGAAGGGGACTACCACCATTGGTCTCGTTTTTTCCAGCGGCGTGATTCTCGCAACCGAGAAAAGAGCGACCATGGGCTATATGATCGCAAGCAAGAAAGCAAAAAAAGTGTATCAGGTTGCAGACCGGATCGGTATGACTACCGCTGGAGGTGTTGGTGATGCCCAGCAGCTCGCACGTATCCTCACCGTGGAATGCAATCTGTACCAGATCCGCAGGTCTCGTCCGATTACCGTTGGGGCAACAGCGACCCTGCTTTCAAATTACTTAAACCAGAATCGTCACTTCCCCGTACTATGTCCAGCTCCTAGTGGGGGGGATTGATGAGAACGGCCCAAGTGTTTACTCGGTCGATGCAATGGGGGGAGCAACAAAGGAAGAAGAGATCGTTGCAACCGGTTCGGGTTCTCCTATGGCGTACGGTGTGCTTGAGGACCGGTTCGTCCCAAAAATGACCGAAGATGACGCAATCGATCTCGCAGTACGTGGACTGAAATCCGCGATGAAACGCGATGCCGGATCCGGTGAAGGCATCCATGTTGTAGTTATCACAAAAGACAAGTATGAGGAGTTAAATGAAGACCAGCTTCAAAAAGTATCTTGCCAAAACTCCTGTATGATCTTTTTTTTAGGACGACTTTTTTATGCTGATTGAAGAACGGCTCAAAGAGGCTCAAAGACAAGATTAATGAAAAAGTGCCTCATGGCATTACAGTAACGCAGGTTGAATTCGAAGGCCCGGAGCTTGTCATCTATACTGATGACCCGAAACGGTTTGCCGACGAGGCTGACTTAATCAAGGTGCTCGCCCGTGACCTGCGGAAAAGGATAGTCGTCAGACCTACCATTCTGGAAGACCCTGAAAAAGCCTACAACGAGATTAAATCGGTTGTTCCGGATACAGCAGGGATCACCGATATCTTTTTTGATGCTGACACCGGCGAAGTACTTATCGAAGCGGAAAAACCCGGTGTTGTTATCGGAAAAAACGGTACCACCCTTCGCGAGATCACCAAACATATCGGCTGGACACCCAAAGTAGTACGGACCCCCCCCATTGAAAGTTCCACCGTAAAACAGGTTCGCCAGTACCTCCGTTCAGTGAACGAAGAACGTAAATCCTTCCTTCGGACTATCGGTCGGCGTATTCATCGCGATATTCCCGGAAAAGATGATACAGGCAAGGATACGACAAAAAAGGACCAGTGGGCACGGGTCACTATGCTGGGATGCTGTCGTGAAGTCGGTCGGGCTGCATTTTTACTTACGACACCCAACAGCCGTGTTTTAATCGACTGTGGGGAAAAACCGGATAACTCTAATGGTACACCTTACCTGTATGTTCCGGAAATTCATCCCCTTGCCCAGCTCGATGCGGTCGTACTGACTCATGCTCATCTCGATCACTGTGCACTTATTCCCCTTCTCTATAAATATGGCTACGAAGGTCCGGTCTACTCAACACCACCAACCCGTGACCTTTCGGCAATGCTCCAGCTCGATTACCTGGACGTGATCCACAAGGAAGACCGGAAAGTCCCCTACTCTTCCCAGGAAGTCAAGACGTATATCCGGCATTCCATAACTCTCAACTACGGGAGCGTGACAGACATCGCACCGGATATCAAGCTGACATTCCATAACGCCGGTCATATCCTCGGCTCAGCGATTGCTCATTTTCATATCGGCGATGGGATGTACAATATCGCATTTACGGGCGATTTTAACTACAGTAAAAGCCGTCTTTTCAACCCGGGCAATCAACCAGTTCCCACGGCTTGAAGCGCTCTTTATGGAGAGCACATATGGAGGATCCAATGATTTCCAGCCTGCCCGTTCTGATGCGGAGGCTAAGCTGTACGAGACCATTAACACCGTGCTCACCCGGGGCGGCAAGGTAATCATACCGGCGATTCTCAGTCGGTCGTTCACAGGAAGTGATGCTGGCCCTTGAAGAAGGGATGCGTCTTGATAAAATCCCGAAGGGGAAGATCTATCTCGATGGAATGATCCGTGAGGCAACAGCCATCCATACCACATATCCTGAATACCTGAATACCGAGCTCCGGAACCTTATCTTCCGCGAAGGAATGAACCCGTTCCTGGCAGAATGTTTCCAGCAGGTTGACAGCCAGGAACTCCGTGAAAAAGTGATGAGCGGGGAACCCTGTGTGATCATTTCAACCAGTGGCATGCTGAACGGGGGACCAGTCATGGAATATCTCCTCAATCTTGCACAGGATGAAAAAAATGCCCTGGTCTTTGTCGGATACCAGGCTGATGGCACCTATGGGCGACGAATTCAGAAGGGGTGGCGTGAAGTGCCGATGGGGCGAAAAGGCACCATCACCATCAACCTTGAGATTGTCACAATTGACGGCTTTTCCGGTCACTCGGACCGTCGGCAACTCATGAACTATATCGGCCAGATACAGCCGCGTCCTGAAAAAATCTTCTGCATTCATGGTGATGAAAATAATACTATCGATCTCGCAAGTTCCATTTACAAACGCTATCACATCGAGACGCATTCTCCCATGAACCTGGAAACATATCGTATGGTCTGACGGTTCTTTTAATGAAGACACGCGTCTCCCTTTTTTTTGGGATGTTTGCCGTAATGGCACTTTCTAATGCCATCGTTCCTGTTCTTCCGGTGTACGCCGATTCTTCTGCAGTTCAGGCCGCCATCTACTCCGCGTATTTTCTGGGAGCATTAGTAAGCACCCTGCCCGCAGGTATCCTTTCAGACAGGTACGGACGGGTTCCGGTGATCCGTATCGGACTTGCAATTACTATTGCCAGCGGATTTTTGTTATCTGTTCTGATTTTGCCTGTTCCGGTAATTATTGCCCGTATTATTGAAGGGGTGGGTGCGGGGTTCTTTGTAGCCGCCTCGATGTCATATATCAACTCACTTTCAGATCATGAACAAATGAGCGGATACCTTATGGCATCACTCAACGCCGGGCTTGTGATCGGGCTGGTATTTGCCGGGTGGCTTGCTGCGCACAATCCAAATCCTAATTCAGGTATCCTGGTTTTTTCTGCCCTTGTTTTCATTCCTGCAATTGCGAGTTTTTTTATCACAGAAACGGATTCCATTAAACGCCAGGGAAATTTCGCCATGGTTTCTACCCTTGTGAAGGAATTCCGATGGTTGTGGTAACTCATCCGTGGTACTTATCGGTATCACCGGTGTGGTCACTTCGTTGTATCCAAAATTTTCCGGCTATTCACCTGACAGTGTCGGAAACTGGATTTCACTGATGAGCATCGCGACCATAGCCGGTGTTCTGGTAGCCTCCCGGCTCTCTCTTCCCCCGGTTCTTACTATCCGCTGGTCAGCAATACTTATCGCTATAAGCGTTCTGGTTTCGTATTACTCGCCTCTGGGTTTTATGGTACTGGGGATATGTGCAGGTGTCGTAATGATAGCCCAGATATCTTTTCTTTCAGGAGTCAGGGACTACCAGGGTGGAGCCATGGGACTTTACTCCACCACTACCTATCTGGGTATGGCTGCACTTCCGTTCATTACGGGCTTAATTGCAGATTCCTCTGGTTTTTTTTATGCCTTTTGTGCCACGGCCTTCTTTGCCGTAACAGTCTTTTTTACGATCGGGAAGTGCAATTGCTACCTTAACCGGACAGATTAACTATCCAAAAAAACAATACATTCATCTGCGATTAAGGGAAATTTCGTCATGAGATTATGAATTCAAAGGCACTATTTCTGGTTTTTCTCTTCATTCTCCTGATTACACCGGTGGTACAGGCAGAAGACGCTCTGGATTGGTATACAAAAGGTCAGTATGCGATTGGTTTGGGGAATTATGCAGATGCCGTGACATATTTCGACAAAGCTCTTGCACTCGACAATAATTATGCGCCTGCCTTGTCTGGAAAAGCTGTCGCATTCAACAATATGGGGAAATATACCGATGCTATTGCTTCAGCGGATGCGGCAATTGCTATCAGATCCGCAGACCAGACCGCCCTGCAGGCCCGTGCATACGGGTTGCTCAAAGTGGGACGGTATGCAGATTCAGTAACCGCATATGATACGCTCTTTTTGACGGGATATATCCGTTCAGATGCTTACTGCAACCAGGGCTACGCGTATCTGATGCTCAATAAATCCGATAGTGCAGTTGCAAGATATGAAAAATGTTTAAAGATTGACCCGGGGAATCTTGATGGATGGAATCAGAAAGGTCTCGCTCTGATGAATCTCGGCCGATACCAGGATGCACTCAGTGCTTATGACAAGGCGACAGGAGTTTCGGTCAAGAATGCGGAAGTCTGGAATAATAAAGGATTAGCCTATGCAGCTCTTGGAAAGTATCAGGATGCACTCCAGAGCTTTAACATGGCACTGGGAATAAAACCTGATTTTGCAGATGCTCAGAAGAACAAGGAAAGCATGATGGGAAAAGCACAATTAGTCACGATTTCAGGACCGATAACACCAACAGTAACGGTAAGTCGTGTCGGAACTTTATTTACAACTGTGGCACCATCTCCACTGATGACTCAGGTTATCACAAACGTGACGCCAGCGGGAGAAATGACGGAGATACCTACCACGCCTACGAAGAAAACAACGTATTCTCCGGTATCCCTGTTCACCGTCCTTGCCGCTGTATGTGTGGGGCTTGGGGCAGTACTGTGGAAGAAGAGCAACAAAAAATAATCCATATCCTTTTTTTACTCTGCAGAATCTTTTTTCTGGTAAGATAATACCCCCTTCTTGTGCCACCGGTTTCCCATTGAGAGATGGGGGGCACAGTACGATAACCCGAGATTGGTAGAAGGTGATACACCGTAATCGCAAAGGGGATGCCCCAGTAGCGGAGGCAAAGCCAAAAAAGAGCATCAGAATTTTCAAAAATAATTTCTACAGAATATTTTTTTTTAAGAAGATGTTGAAAAAACCTGAATTAAAAGCGGGTTCCTGCCACAGCTGGCTTTCAGTCTGAATGTGATATTTTCTAAAAAAAGGTTCATTATGTTTGTATCAGAGCGAAAAGAGCGTTCAGGAGAAGATTGGACCATTTCCTTGTTATCAGCAAAACTTCTTCATTTCCATAAAAATAAATCAGATTTTTTATCTTAATTTATTGGTTTTTTTCGCATATGCTCTGATAATGCCTGCATAAACCTCAGAAACCTTCTTCAGATTATCTATGCTGACCCGTTCGTTCACTGCATGCAGGGTGGAGATCTCACCGGGCCCGTACTCGATTACGTTGAACCCACAAAGGCGCAGGTGGCGGGCATCGCTCGCTGCCCACTGGACAATAGGAAATACCGGCCCTCCCTGCACCTGCTGTATTTCGTTACAGGTGACGGTAACCAGCCGACAGGAAGGTTCCGTCATGGAGGGATCATGCGTTGTGCGGGAGACGATTTTCCCGTGAGGGGTATGAGAAGTGATTCCGGATATCAGATCCGGTATCGAACAACCCCATGGAACCCGAATTTCAAGATCAAGTTTGCAGTGCTGTGCAACCACGTTCGATTTCTCACCTCCCCGTATAATTCCCGGGTTGAACATCGACTTTTTTAACACATCACTTACGTTATGGAGATGGAATTCTGATTCAAGGACTCTTGAAGATTGATCAATAATCTCATTGAGCCGGTCATCAACTGGATAGTCCCGATCATGCAGTCCTTTCATATATTCGAGTAAGGACATGGCTTCCATGACTGCACTTACACCCACCGCGGGATACAGGGATCCATGGGCCGGTGTGCCGGAAAATTTTATCTCGAGCCGGGAAAGACCTTTTTGTCCAATACACGGGTTACGAACGGGGGTAGGTTCCGCGATCAGGCAGTCAGAGGAACGAATCTGTTTTTTTGCGAGCAGGAAACGAATCCCATTTTCGCCACCGGTCTCTTCGTCACAGACAAACGCACAGTCTGCCGTTATTTCCTCCTCACCCTCGGACAGCATAGTGAGTGCAGCAAGCAAAGAGGCCACCCCTCCTTTCATATCCGTGGAACCCCTTCCCCAGACAAAACCATCCTTCACGGTCGCTGAAAGGGGGGATATTTCCAGCCATCGTCAAGGGCAGGCACGACATCGACATGCCCGCAGAAGAGGAGCCGGTTACCGGCTGTTCCCCGGGTAAGAAGGTTATCATATCCCTTTTTTTTGCTGATAATGTCCGGATGCACACCTAATCCTTCGAGGTACGATCGGATATATTCGATAACATCTGCGGTCAGCCCGGGGGGATTTTCACTTTTGATTGCAACGAGTTCAGAACAGATCCGACCGACATTCATACCGGGAAAACCTCGAGATCTTATGACTGGGCAACATATGCCTTGAACAGGAGCGAGAGCGACGCATCTTCGTACAGACTCTTTAAGAATTCCGGTTCAAAAAATTCATCGATGATTACATAAAAGAAATCGATTGGAACGGGATTCCTGCTGTCCGGGTCAAGCACAATCCTGAAACTCCTGTACCCAGCGGGATCCTCTTCGTCGTAGATCATCTGCCAAAGCGAAGGTAAAGCCGCGAATTTTTCAGGACGGGTATCTTTGAGCCAATTGATAAAACCGGGAAATTTTGCCCGGTCTCCTTTCTTCTCCTCGTCGATTCTCCACCGGAGATATTCACCACTCATGATATTTTTAGGTGACAGGATATTAAAAGCATAAATTCCTGCCGTGTAATCAATATGGGCAAATGCATCGAGCAGGTAAAAATAGAGTACTTTGTTGAACTGGCCAGGATCCTGGAGGATCAGGGTTTTTTCATACAGGTGAGAAAGAACAGTCAGAAACTCATTTTCTTCCATATTCTCTTTGTTCGCGCCGAAGTGGTAAATAATCGCCGCATGTATACAATGGAGTTGCGATCAGGAACGGGAAGACTTAATGGTAAAATGGTTCGCGCAAGGATACAGCCTTTTTAAACAAGGCTTCAAGTTCAGCACCTTTCTTTCCCCGAATATCAATATGGTTATCCAATCTCAGAAGGCAGGGTTTCAGATAGCCATCAGATGTGACCCTGAGACGGTTACAGAAAGCACAGAACTCAGTGTTGTGGAGCGGGCGGACAACTTCAACCTCAGCGCCGTCAAGACAATATTTCTTCCGGTGGTGCATCCGCCGGGTGATGATCTGTTTTGAACGCGATGCCAGTGAATCTTCGAGAACATTTAAATCACCATGGTAGTTGCAGTCGTTAAAATGCATCAGTTCAATGAGCTGGAGGACAAGGTTCCGGTTTCCCCGCACATAGGCAAGGAAACTCTCAATCTCCCCATCGTTGATACCTTCAAGCACAACCATATTCAGTTTGATGGGGGTAAGTCCTGCATCGAGCGCAGTGTCAATACCGTCAAGCACATCACTCAGTGGATCAGTTCCCGTGATCTTTTTATAGGTTTTTGGATCGAGGCTGTCGAGGCTGACATTTACTCTCCGAAGACCTGCTTCTTTCAGCCCATATGCAAAATCTCCAAGCAGGGTACCATTTGTGGTAAGAGAGGATTCCATACCTGCGGGCACAGATCGGACAATATCCAATAAATCCTGTCTGAGAAGCGGTTCACCGCCGGTGAATTTAACACTCCTGATCTCAAACATCGCCGCCACACGCAGAATTTCTGCAATTTCTTCAGCAGAGATCTGCTCTTTTGGAAATTTTTCACCCTCTTTGTGGCAGTATATGCAGGAAAGATTACACGCAGGGGTAAGGCTTATCCGAAGGTTACTCACCGGACGGTTATAGGCGTCTCTGAGGATCACGATGTTCAGCCCACGAAATTTTTGGCAATAATATCAGACTCGGTGCTCCCTTTACGCGTTGATCTGGTTATGCAGGTTTTGACCGAATAGAACCGTTCTTTCGTCATGCCATACAGCTCCGGAAAATCTGTGCCCTGGAAGGATTTCACCACGAAATTGCCTCCCTGTTTTAATACATTACCGGCAAAATTCAAAGCCTGTTCGTTCAATTCGATGATGCGGGCCTGGTCGTAACTTTTATGGCCGGAAAGTTTGGGTGCTGCATCACAAACAACCACATTGACGACACCGAGCATTGCACGGACCTTTTCCTGTATGTCCTTATCGTTGAGATCTCCTTCCAGAGTCTCCACGCCATCGAGCGCGGCGATGGGATTGAGATCTATACCAACAACCTTTGCATGAGTCAGTGTGCGCTCTACCTGGAGCCAGCTCCAGGGAGCTGCTCCGAGATCTACAATATTGTCGTCAGGGCGGATGACTGCAAACTTCTGCTGGATCTCAAGAGACTTGTAGGCTGCTCTTGAACGGTATCCCTCGTGTTTAGCCCGTATATGTGTCCGGTCGTATCCCCATTGTGATCCCATTATATCGATCTATCCCCTGATTTAGTCCAGGTCAAATCCCAGGACATTCCTGATAATATATGACCGTATATCCTATAAGAGATTGGGTTTGGGACTATAGGGATAGAGTCACATCAATACACCGGATATATTTTCTAAAGTTCCTGTTTCGCGAACGCAGAAAAAAATGATCAGAGATGATTAAAAGATGAACGGGCTTTTCTGATATTTTTTATACCCTGAGGAATATTCCGATTTTCCGGACTGCAGGAGTCACTGTTTAATGTGAGATTTATAATTCTGCCACGAATTTTTTTATATAGAACCCTAGAGCAGGGCAGGAAATCAGGTAAGTTCACCCTCATACAACATCTCACCTGCATCTCCATTTACCTCAGCATATATGCCACTTTTCAACCGTTTTAAAGGGATATCGATCCTGTCGATCATAGGTATCTGTGCCAATAATTGCTCCCGTTGCAATGATGGGTTCAGCTTCGGTATTGATAATCGCGGCCGGTGCATGACCATTTTGGCTTAACGCATAGAGGACATATGAACCAACCGTTGAACCCTTGCCATAGGGAAATGCAAAGATCTTCCCGGTAATATTTTCACCCTGAAGCGGGTGGCCTTTTTCCACAATGGTGCCGGTTATGGGATCTACACCGGACAGAAAAGATACTGGTTCCGGGCTGACGAGCATCAGGCCGGCCCCGTGTCCTTTCGCTATTCCCCTTCCCCTGATGAGCAATATAACACCTAATAAATGTTTGAAGATTGCACTATATGATTGATATGGAAGAGACGTCCGTCAATAACACAGCGCCTTCATCTGAGCTCAAATATCAAATCCAGCTGAATGAGCTTGAGGCCAGCCTCCTTGATATGAAGGTTAAGGTTGACGAGCTCGTAAAGGATAATGCACAGGCTCAAGCGGGAAAACAACCAGCTGAAGCGCATGCCCCTTTTTGTTGCGGTTGTCATCGATATTCTGGATAACGGGGAGATTTATCTCAGGCAGCAGGGAAACAACCAGGAATATCTCACCACAGCGACAGAAGATCTCCGCCCGCTCCTGAAGCCCGGCGCCAAGGTCGCAGTCAACAATGCACTGTCGATCGTAAAAGTTATCGGAAATATTTACGATTCACGTATTCGTATTATGGAGCTTGAGGTCTCTCCTGAAATCAGTCTACGCCCAAATCGGCGGTCTGACCGAAGTGATTAAAGAAGTCCGGGAAGCAGTCGAATACCCGCTCACCAAACCAGAAATTTTTCGATGTATTGGCGTTGAACCCCCGAAAGGTATCCTCCTCTATGGCCCACCGGGAACCGGCAAAACCCTGATAGCAAAAGCAGTAGCTCATGAAGCACATGCTACATTCATCCGGATGTCCGGCAGTGAACTGGTCCACAAATTTATTGGTGAAGGGGCCGGGCTTGTCCGCGAACTTTTCATGCTTGCACGTGAACGTGCTCCTGCAATCGTCTTCATTGATGAGATTGATGCAGTGGGGAGCACAAGAACCCATGACGGGACATCAGGAAGTGCTGAAGTGCAGCGAACACTCATGCAGCTCCTTGCAGAAATGGACGGGTTTGACAACCGCGGGGATGTCAGGATCATGGCAGTGTACCAACCGGGCAGACATGCTCGACCCTGCACTCCTGCGACCCGGGCGTTTTGACCGTCTGATAGAAATTCCGCTTCCGGATAAAGATGCCCGGTTGCAAATCCTGAAAATTCATTCACGAAAGATGCATCTCGGCAATGTGAATTTAGCAGATCTCGTGGGCATGACTGAAAATGCAACGGGCGCTGAACTTGAAGCGATTTGCCGTGAAGCCGGTATGATGGCCGTGAGAAGAGAGGCGTCATTTGTGGAAATGGTTGACTTTCTCGATGCGGTCCACAAGGTGAAGAACGAAATTGTAACTGATAACCGCATGTATACCTGATCTGGTACCTGTTACAAACAACTTCCATTTTTTTTAAGGAGATCCGGATGAATATTCTTTTGATTCAGAGGGATGGAGTGGATCTCCACCATACACTTTTTGCATCCGAGACAAGCCGGATGGCACTGCGTTTTTATCACCCGAAAAAAAAACCCTGCGGTCTCTGTATTACGGTATCCACACTTGGAAGTGCTCTTTCACTCGTATCAGAACTACGCTGGTACCTCCGCAGGTATGTGAAAGAGGTTCTGTTTGAAGTGAAAGCCGGAACGTTCTGCACCCACACCCTGGCACAGGATGTGTATTACGAGAGGACCTCAGTTCTGGAGCCTGACTGGCCTTTCCGACGCTTATACGGATTCAGGAACGGGAATTTGATCAGCAGAGTCGTGATGTCCCCGAAATCGACTGTCCAGGAATACCATCAGGAATATATCGGCATTGATGTATCCATCGAATGCTGGTGTACTGAAGACGAAGTGGAAGAAGGTGAATTATTGCATGAAGAAAGCGGAGATACTACGGATACCGTGCAACATGAGGAAGAATAAAGATCTTAATCCCTTAAAAACAAAGATCTTTTTATAATTTTATGCAAAAACCACAACCCGGGCATCATCCAGGAGCGAGAACATATGGAGAATAATGAGTGGAAACGAGTATATATATCGAGTCATTGTAGCAGTTTTTTTTGCAGTGACCTGTTTTGCAGCCGTTCACTTTATTGACGGAATGGACGGGGGTTATGCGATTCGCTGGTGTCGTTTTTTATCGCCGTTTCCGCAATTGCTGTTGCCGGATTGTTTTTTCACCGGGCTCGTATCATGGATGAAATACTGAACAACAACCATATCCTTGCCCACTGGGTCGTATTCTTCCGATATGGCACAGGAAAACGCCTTCCGGGAATACCAGGAGTATCTCGAACGAAACCATGCGATGTTCATTCTCATCGGGGGCATGCTGGCTGCGGTGGCAATCTTCTTTATGCTCTTTATTGAAGAGGGGGGGCTCGAAACCGGTATAATTCTTGTTTGCCGTCGCAGTGCTGCTGTTCATTGTTTCCCGGATTACACCGGAGATCCAACTGAAACGAGCGCTCGCGGCACCGCATGAAGCATTTATTGCCCGAAACGGGATTATTTACGAAGGGGCAGTCTACCCGTTCCAGTCATTTATGATGAATATGAACGGAGTTGCCCTGCAACACGGAAAGCGGAAGGAAAAACCCGGCACTCATCTTTTCATTCACCCAACTGGTCGGGCTTTACATAATTCAGCCATTCGATATTGCTGTTCCGGTTCCTCCGAATGAAATCGATACCGCGTATGGGATCATCAAAACCCTGGGGGGAGAATTACCGGATAATGATAGCTGAACAGAATACTCCCTGTATATGCACATGGAAAGTGGAATGGTTTTGATTTGTGAATATCAGGCATTTTATCTTCAGTAAAACAAGGATTAATACCTTAACACAACAAAAATTGAGAAGATGTCCGGGATAAAACTTGCAGGCGGACCTACCCAGGATGAGATTATGGCAGTCTCGCTATTCAAGCTGGGACTCCGGAATACCGACACCGTTCTTGAAATAGGGTGTGGGACGGGAAAAATTTCAATTGCCGCAGCACAACAGGCAAAAAAAATTTTTTCTGTTGATAAAAGGCCAGAAGCAATTACCGCCGCACAGGAAGCTGCACAAAAAGTCGCGGTCAGCAATATAGAATTTTTTTGTACTGATGCAATTGAATTTCTCGAATCTGAGAGAATATTCGATTGCGCGTTCGTTGGCGGAACGCAACAACTCGCCCGGGTACTTCCATTACTTGCTAAAAAAGTGAGGAGAACAATAGTGATAAACGCAGTGCTCCTCAGGTCCCTCTTGCTCAAGCGGTCAAATCCATGAAACAGCTTGGTATATTTTGTGAAGTAGTACAGGTTCAGGTCACCCGATCACACGAGATTGCGGGAAGTATCATGTTCAAACCTATCGACCCGGTATATGTGATAGTCGGGAAGGGGACCGCATGCTGATTGGTCTCGGACTTGGCCCGGGAAATCCTGAACTGCTCACGCTGCGGGCTGTACGCCTCCTTAAAGAAGCTGACCAGGTATTTGTACCAGGACGAATTGCAAAAGACCTTGTCGCTCCCTACCGTGAGGCGACTGTGCTCGACTTCCCCATGACTGATGATGAATCACGAATCCGGCAGTGTCTTTTAGAGAATGCTGACAAAATAGCCCCTGCTGCACAGGAGGGTCTTGTGGTTTTTGGTATTCTCGGGAGATCCGAATTTTTTCTCCACATTTTCCCGGTTATGCAGTATCATGTCAGAAAAATACCCTGCCGTAAAGTTCCGGACAGAACCGGGGATCAGCTCAATTACTGCGTTTGCGGCGGCCGCCGGAATCTCTGTTGATGACAGCTTTATCGTATCCGACGGGCAGATGCCCGACTCGAGGATCCTCCTCAAGGTCCGTTGTCCTAAAGAAAAAGCTGATGAACTCCGCAAACAAGGCTATAACGAGTTTATTCTGGTCGAACGGATGTACTTTGCAGACATGAAAGTGTACCGCAACGAAGAGCTTCCGGAAAAAAGCGATTACCTGAGCGTCATGTATGCGAGGCGTTAAAATGGGAGCAAAGGTCTGGTTCGTGGGAGCTGGTCCAGGAAATCCTGAGTTGATTACCGTCAAGGGTCTTTCGCTTCTCAAAGAAGCTGATGTTCTTATCTATGCGGGATCTCTTGTCAATCCTGAACTTATAGCCCAGTCCAAGGCTGCGATCAAACTCGATAGCTGGGGCATGACACGGGAGGAAATTATCGCAACAATGGAATCACCGGCCAAGTCAGGAAAAACAGTAGTCAGGCTTCATTCCGGCGATCCCTCCCTCTACGGGGCAATAATCGAGCAAATTGAAGAACTGGAGAGACTGGGTATCACCGTAGAGATTGTTCCCGGAGTTTCATCACTCTTCGCAGCCGCAGCCGCTTTGGGATCCCAGCTTACGCTTCGGGGTGTTTCTGAAAGCCTGATTGTAACCCGGCCGGCAGGAAAAACGCTTGATCACGATCAGATTAAAGAACTCTCAACACTCGGCGTCACCATGGTTGTCTTTCTTGGTACTGAGAAACTTGACGAGATCACAAAAAAACTCGCCTGTCCTGAAAATACCCCGGCAGCAGTGGTTTATCATGCATCCTGGCCTGATCAGAAGATCGTACGTGGTACAGTTTCTGATATTGCCCAAAAAGCGCATAATGAGGGGATCGACCACACGGCACTTCTCATCATCGGTGGTGTGGTGGATCCCTGCAGAAAAGGATATACGAGGTCCTATCTCTACTCATGACCGATACCATTGTCATCGCACTTCCCCGTTTCATGGTTGATGCAAAAAAAATTGCAGATTTTCTCGGTGCTGACATCCGTGAATATACCCCGGATATTTTTTTTGAGGTTTTTCCTCACATGCGACGTATTATCGCTGTCATGTCGATGGGAATTGTAGTACGGAGGATCGCACCGCTTATTCACGATAAATGGAATGATCCCGCTGTTGTCGTAGTGAGTCCTGATCTTACCTATGCTATTCCGGTACTTGGAGGTCATCATGGTGCAAATGAACTGGCGAAAGAATTGTCGGTTCTTGGTATCCAACCGGTTATCACGACCGCTACTGAAGTTGCCGGCAGGGATTCGGTGGAATTGATTGCACAAAGAAAAGGGTGTGATATCGTCAACAGGGAATCAACAAGGAAGGTGAATGCTGCCATCCTTGAAACAGATGTACCGGTATTTGCCGTGAAAGGTCCCGGTATCGTCATTGCAGGACCCGACGTGTCAATTTTGGTGAAGAATGGTGAATTCACGGTCGGGGTCGGCTGTCGTAAAGGAGTGCAATCCAAAGAAGTAGTGGACGCCATCAGGAATGCACTTAAAGAATCCGGAATTGCAGAAAGCGATGTGCTGGTCTATGCGACGACGAGGAAAAAAAGCGGGGAAGCCGGACTCTCTGATGCAATCTCTGCGTTATCTGGAAATTTAATATTCCTTGACGATGAAACAATAAACGCACAGAAGGGGATTACACCATCCCGGGCTACAAAAATCGGGCTTCGCGGCGTTGCCGAGCCTTGTGCACTTGCCGTTGCAAAGAAAAAGCACCTTATTATGAGAAAAAAAGTATACGGGAGGGTTACGGTTGCCATCGCACATTGAACCGCCAGGGAAGGCTCGCTATCGTCGGGCTGGGGCCCGGACTCAGGGAATATATGTCTCCCCGGGCGCTCAACGTGATTGCCGGGTCAGAGTACGTTATAGGTAATGCATTGTATCTTGATCCTATTGAACCGTTGCTGGCCGGTAAAAACGTGATACGGAGCTCGATGGGAAAAGAAGTAGAGCGGGCAAAACAGGCAATCGACCTTGCAAAATCCCATATAGTTGCTATTGTCTCCGGGGGAGATGCCGGAATATATGGAATGGCGAGCATTGTCTTAGAAGTCCTTGAGCACTCCGGTGAACATATCGATGTTGAAGTAATACCCGGAATCACAGCGGCAAATGCCGCTGCATCACGGGTAGGATCTCCGCTCTCAGGTGATTTTGCAGTGATAAGTTTGTCTGATCTCCTGACTCCGCTTGAAATAATTGAACAGAGGCTTGACGCAATCTTTTCTGTAGGTATTCCGGTCGTGCTCTACAACCCGAAGAGCCGGGGCAGGCCACATAATTTTGCGCTCGCAGTTGAACATGCCCGCAGGTATCTTGATGCAAAAACTCCTGTAGCAATCATTAAAAATGCATTGCGCGAGGGTGAGGAAGTGATTACCACTACCCTTGAGAACATCGATTCGATGGAACACATCATTGATATGCATACGACCGTAATTGTTGGCGGGAAGGAGAGCAGGATATGGAGGATGGGTGAAGATGTCAAAGGAATTATTACGCCACGGGGATACCACCGCAAATACGTATATTGATCCCGGTGCAGAAACCAGGGAAGCATACGATATATCGAAAAAATCGCGAACGCTCGCTCGCTCTATAGTGGGCAACGAGAACAGGGAGGACCGTATACGGCAGAGATGTTCAGTCGCTGTCGGGGATTTTGGTATGGCTGACCTCATGCGGTTCTCCCATAATCCGGTTGCTGCGACACTCAGTGCACTTCTTAAGGGTGCTCCAATTATTACCGATATCCGGATGGTTCAGGTTGGCATCCTGAAAAAGGGACATACCAGCGAAGTCTCTGTGTGCACTCGATTTCGGTGCAGAGATCGCCCATGCACGAGGAATTACCCGCAGTTCAGCCGTTTTTTTCGCGCTCAGGGAAAAACTCAACGGATCGATTGTCGTTATTGGCAATGCGCCCTCCGCACTTCTGACACTGTGTGAAATGGTTAAAAAAGGGATACGCCCTGCGGTAATCATCGGGGTTCCGGTGGGGTTTGTCAATGCAGCGGAGTCTAAGGAATTGCTGCGCACGATTGATATACCTTCCATTTCTACTGAAGGAACTCGCGGTGGCACACCGGTCGCAGTTGCGGCGATAAACGAGTGCATCATAGTATTTATTGAAGGCACTGAAGATGAGAGACCCGGTTAACAGCTTTGATTATCCGGAAGCGTGGGTGAAGAGTTGTTCAACCCCGGATTTGCTGCCTCTGGTGGAGAATGGACTGGCAGTCCTTACTGCTTCAGGTACAGTAATCCGCCGGGGATTTACCACAGGAACAACTGCGGCAGCGGTGTGCAAAGCTGCAATCCTTTCCCTTGCCGGTGATGTGACCTCAGTTCCTGTTGACCTGCCCTGTGGACTTACCGTACAGGTAACGGTATCCGGATCAGCCGGAACCGCGACTGCAAAGAAATTTGCCGGAGATTATCCTGAGGATGTTACAGCCGGATGTGAGTTTGTCGCACAGGCAACTTACCAGCCATCAGGAGTTCGGTTTGTGCCCGGTGCAGGTATCGGAAGGTTTTCACGCGATACACCCCGTTTTCGTAAGGACGAACCTGCTATCAGCCCTGCACCCCTTGATTGTATCCTCCGTTCGATCCATGATGCAATGGATAAGACCGGGTGCCCGGGCATCCAGGTTACCCTCCGGATTCCCCATGGGGCCGAAATTGCGAAAAAAACCCTCAATTCCCGGGTAGGTATTGAGGGAGGAATCTCTGTTCTGGGTACAACAGGTCTAGTAGAACCATGGGATGATCATCTTGAAGAATCAATCCGTCAGCGCGTATCTTCCTCCTGCAATGCACTGCTCACGACGGGACGTATCGGGCTCAGGTACGCGCGACTCCTGTATCCGCAGTATGAAACCGTTCTTGTTGGCGGTAAAATAGGTGAAGCACTTGATGCAGCGAGGGGTGATGTGATCCTTTTTGGTCTGCCTGCACTGATATTAAAGTACATCAACCCGGACATCCTCGAAGGGACTGGATTTGCCACTATTGAGGAATTTTCAATTTCACCGGAATTTCATACTACTGTTCGGGAAAACCTCATCAGATTCAAAAAAAAATACCCTCACATCAGGGTAGTACTGATAAACCGGAATGGTGTTATAATAGGAGAGAGCCCATGAAAATTGTAGGTGTCGGGTGCGGACCGGGGTTGCTCACCGAACAGGCGATCCGGGAGATATCCCGGGCAAAAATCATCTATGGATCAGATCGAGCGATCGAACTTGCACGGTCGTATATTTCTTTTCATTGCACGGTAAAAACAATCGATGATTTCAAAAAACTGGACACACTTGCCAAAGACGCAGTTATTTTATCAACCGGAGATCCCATGCTCGCGGGACTCGGGTATCTTTCCGGTGAGGTAATACCAGGAATATCTTCCCTCCAGGTAGCTGCAGCCCGCCTTCGCATCCCTTTATCACGGATATCAGTAGTTGTGGCACATGGCAAGGGACATGAAAAAGGAATGAAGGATACAGTTGATGAGATAGTACGGGGGAAGATCGTTTTTCTCCTGGCCGATCCAAAATTTGATGTCCTGTCATTGTTCAATCAGCTTTCATCGCTTTGTCTGCCCATGAAGATTGCACTCTGCGAAAATCTTGGATATCCTGAAGAGCAGATTCTTATCAGGGATATTCAATCACCACCCCAACCTGCTGAAGCGCTCTATTCCCTTGTTATCGGGAATTTCTGACTTATCAGTGTTTCGGGAATGACAAACCCGAAACAGCAACCTTTTTTCCTGCCAGATTGGATATTTCATGAAAGGTGTTTCCATGGATAAAGCAACAAAAAAGCAGATTAGTATCGTGTCGTTAATTATCGGAGTAATTATGCTCTTTATTCCCTATTTGAAGTCGTTTGATTCAATATTTCCAGGAATATCCCAGTATTTCAGCATTATGTTTTATGGGGGACTGTTGCTGGTGATTATCGGGTACTACCTCAAATAATCGGGTATCTTCAGATTGTGGAGATATCCATTATTTTTTCTTAAAATCATCTTTATCAGGTTGTTTACCTTCTTCAATTTTAATTTCACACTGACGATCTCCAGTACACATTGTCCTGACAAAACGGGCGGAATAGTTTTTATTCAACCGGGGTATGGTAGTCAGAGTTAATGCCATACATTTATGAAAAGTATTAGGGTCACCAACCCCGATATCGACAGTACTGGCCGGCAGAGGACATCGTTTTACAAGCACTACCGCACCACTTTCGGATATTTCTAGGGTTTCAGATTTGTATTCCGGACCAAAGAGAATAGCCATCACAACCCGCAGGCTGTCGGCAAGATCCTTCGCATTATCAGTGGGAAGTGAAAGGTCGCGAACAATTCCAAAAGCCATATGGGAGAGTTCTATCCAGATATTCTGCTCGATTTCATCGTATCTCTCCCCGACAATACCCCGGTATGCATTATCATAAAGTGCGGGAAGAAGTGCTGCAAGGTTAGCAGCAAGTCGCCATTTCACTTCATCGGGAACAGATTTCAGTTCTGGCACCAAGAATCCCTCCTTACCCGGTTTTATGGTTGAAACGGCTTATCAATTCATTGGTTGAGGACTCATCAGGTTTTACATAAAAGAATAAAATTCCCACAGTACTCTTTTTTTAAGGATGATTTGTTATATTATTAAAGTATTTTAAATAATAATTAATAATTGCCGATTCTATTATTTCAACTGTATATGATACTCGATCAAGAAAAGATCGGAAGGATTAAAAAACTCCTGAAATTTAAACCACGGGGCATGAGCATATCGGAGATAGCCCTGCAGCTCCATTTGAACAGGAACTCGGTTGCAAAATATCTCGAAATTCTGTTAATGAATGGAGAAGTTGAAGCAAAGAAACTGGGGACCTCAAAAGTATATACTGTTACACAGCGTGTCCCGGTTTCCGGATGGATCAGTTTCTCCTCGGACATGATTATAATAATCAATCCAGAAGGACAGGTATTACAGGCAAATGACTCGTTCCTTCAGTTCTGCGATAAAACATTTGAGGGGATTATCGGGAAACATATCAAGGATTTAAATAACCCGCTTTTTAAAGACGTCCCGATCGATAATTTCCTTATAGAATCCCATGAAAAAAAGACGGAATATTTTGAAATCTCTGTTGACCTTAATGAGACCAGGAAATATTTCAAGGGAAAACTGGTGCCTATTATTTTTGATGATGGAGATAAGGGAATTTTAATTATTTTTGAAGATATTTCCGATAGCAAACAGGTAGAAATAATTCTTGCCGAACGTGAAAAACAATACCGTGCAGTTATAGAGAATATTCAGGATGTTTTTTATCGTTCTGATAAAAGCGGAAACCTGATTATGGCAAGTCCCAGCTGGGCATCAATGTTAGGGTATAATACCTTGGAGGAGTGTCTTGGGAAGAATATTGCGGAGATATTTTACTGGGAACCGGAAAAACGAAAACAATTTCTCGATGTCGTATACTCGAAAGGACATGTGGATGATTATGAAGTTGTCCTTAAAACGAAAGATGGCCGGCCGTTTTATGTTTCAACCAACAGTCATCTTTATTTCGATAATTCAGGTAATATACTGGGTGTTGAAGGCATCTTCCGGGATATCAACGAGCGACATGCGTCCGCAGAAAAAATCCGGAGTTATATTTCCAGTATGGAATTTTTTTCCAAAGCATTACAGGAATTTATCGAATTACCTCCCGATGCCGATATTTTTGAAAAGATCGCCAACGATTTGCATTCACTGATACCCGGCGCGATGATAGATGTCAATTCATATAATTCTCAAACTGGAATTGTAACAGTGAAATCGGTAATTCCTCTAAAGGACAGGAAAATCTGTGAAAAGATTCTTGGTATAAATATACTGGGTCTTGATCTTCCTATACATCCTGTCGCACTCAGAGCATTAAGCGACGGTCATCTGTATAAGATGAATGTCTCATTATTTGAGGGTACATTCCGGGTACTTCCGATTAAGACGTGCGAACAGATCGAACGTGCGCTTAATCTGGGGGATAATTATTGCATGGGGTTTGCTCACAGAAAAAATCTTTTTGGAGCTGTTGCCATTTATCTCTATAAAGAGGAAAAAATTGCAGATACAAAATTTATTGAAACCTATGCCCGGACAGACTTCTATTGCTCTCCAGCGACGACTTATACAGAATTCACTTGTGGAGAGCGAGGAGATTTTCCAGAGTGTTGCACGGGAGTCACCATTTCCCCTGGCAATCGTAGATAATGGAGGAAACTTTCGTTATATCAACCGAAGTTTTACCAGAGTTTTTGGTTACGATTTAGATGATTTCAAAACGGGCAGGCAGTGGTTCTTACTTATCTTTCCCGAACCCGAATACCGGAAAAATGCGGTTAAATTATGGAAATCTGATATTGCGTCCTTTCCTGAGCAGGGAACTGTACCTCGGGAATTTGTTGTGCAGTGCAAGGACGGAACAAGTAAAAATGTCATCTTCAGGGCAATGTTACTTTCAAACAAGGAAAAATGCATAATCTGCGAGGATATTACCGACTTCCGTGATTCAGAACAGATGAAAAAACTGTTGTCCTGCATAGTCAGTTCATCCTATGATGCAATAATCGGAAAAAAAATTGATGGCACTATTATCAGCTGGAATAAGGCTGCAGAAGACATGTTCAGGTATTCATATGAGGAGATACTTGGGAAAAATATCTCGCTGATTGTTCCCTATGAGCGCAGAAAGGAGCTCGAAAATATCCTGAAACAGATTTCATGTGGGCAGGGAATCTCCAACCTTGAGACACAGCGGGTAAGAAAAGACGGTTCCCTGCTTGATGTCTCGGTAACCATCTCACCTATTATTGATGATTCCGGTAACGTAATCGGCGCTTCGACAATTTCCCGGGACATCAGCTCAAAAAAATTAGAAGACCTCCTCAGGGATAAGGATACATATCTGACTCTTGTTGATACAATCGATGTGGGACTGTTCCAGAGCACCGGTGATCTGAAAGGACGATTTGTCTGGGGGAACGCGTCGCTTCTGAGAATTCTGGGATTTCCTACTCTTGAAAAACTCCAACAAGTTGATGTTGCTGATATATTTACAGAACCAGAGGGAAGAAGAGAACTGCTCGATGAACTTAAAATGGCTGGCTTTGTGAAAAATAAGGAGATTTCACTTCGAAAAACTGATAGGAGCAGCCTTTTTGTATCGATCACCGCTCAGGCAAAAATCGATCAGGCAGGACAAATTGAGCACATCAACGGAATTATCGAAGACACCACCGATCAGAAACATACCTCATCACAACTTCGGGTTCTCCAGCACGAACTGGTGGATATTATCGAATTTTTACCGGATCCGGCATTTGTAATAGACCAGGAACATCGGGTAATAGCATGGAATTCCGCAATCGAACAGATGACCAGAGTCGATAAAAATAAAATTCTGGGGCATAATGATTTCTCTCACTCTTTCCCGTTTTATGGCACATCACGACTCACTCTCATAGATCTCGTGGAAAAGTCTGATGATGAGATTAAAAACTATTATCCTCAAATGAAACATGACGGCAGATCACTGGTCGCAGAGATTTTTGTACCTTCATTGCATTCAGGTAATGGTGCATACCTCCTGGCCAGGGCTTCACCCCTCTATGATGATGAAGGGAGAAGAATTGGGGCAATTGAAGTTATCCGCGATATTTCACAAGTCAAAGAACTTCAGGAACTGCTTAAAAATACGAAAAATGGTTTTGTTTCAGAAACGCTCGGGAAAATTTCAACACCACATATCATAGACGGGGTTCATAAAGGCCAGGACGAAATTAAAACGCCGGGTGCCTTAAGCCTGCTCTACCTTTCCAATGCCCTGAAAATGGCTCACGATGCAATCACCATACTCGATTTGTCCGGACGGTGCATCTGGGTAAATGATACGTTTACAAATACCATTTCAATAAAAAAGAACGATATACTGTTAGGGAAAAGTTTTGCCCAGTTTGTTGCACCCGAAGACAGAAAAATTGCGCTTGACAGCCTGATCGATGTGCGGAAGCGTGGGAATAAACGGATAGCACTTTCATTATTAACCACATCCGGCCGTATTCCAGCTGAAGCCTCTATGTCTTCAATTATTGATAATGAAGACGGATTATTGGGATACATGACAATTATCCATAATATTGATCAAGATAAAAAAAAATACCCTTCCAAGAAGGATTCTTCAGAAAAACGACAAGGTGAAAAAAGAATTACGAAAGTGTAGATTTTTCAAAGTCAGGTTGTCATTACCTTTGCCGTTGATTCTTTGCCAACGGGAGCATTACTTTTTTGTGCTTCAGAAACTCTCAAAAGAGCCTCTTCAGCTGCGACTTTCACAAAACAATTGTCCCTGGTGCAGGTCCGGGTTAAGGCTTCTGTGGCACCAGGATGCCCGATATTACCGAGTGCATATGCAGTAGCGAACCTCACATCCTGGTCTTGATCATCCAGCAGGGGTATAAGGCGTTCTATTGATCGAACATCCCCGATATTTCCCAGTGCATCAGCTGCCATATACCTTACCCACTTGTCTTCGTCATCCAGCGCCTTATGCAGGTAATCGATGGCGGGTTTCCCAAATTTTTCAAGGGCTATGACACGTGTCCATCGTTCCGGCTGATTTTTATCTTCGAGTTCGTGAAAAATTTTGTCCATGTATTTTTCCCCCATTCCCCGGTTTCCCGGGATGCATCTGAATCTCTGGGAGTGCATATTAAAAATTTGCCAGACGGGTATGCACGGCAGAATGAGTTGGATTTATATTTTTATAATAACTGCAGGATATTAGCATAATAAAATACGAATGTTCCAAAGGAATCCATAAATTGAGGAAAAAACTCATGCAAAAAAAGGGATCATAATAAAAGATATTAACTTTATACTCAAAGAAAAAAATCAAAAATAGCTGATTATTTTAAAATTATAATAATAATGGTTAATATTTTAAATAAAAAAGTCAACGATTTATGGGAATAGTTTTTACTTTCATGAGGGTCAGTCAGATAAGAAAAACACGTTTTTATGACGGATGATAAATCCTTCAGAATGTAATGAATCCAGAATCCTTTTCATGCGTATTGGATCCTCATTGCATACACCAATAATTTTTTTTTCACTTGTACCAGGATTTTTTAATAGCGTCCTTATGACAATCCCACGAATTTTACGGTCTGACCCTTCGAATGGTGCCTGTTTTTTATAGTGTTTGCTTCGCCGGTTCGGGTTGGTAACTGTCTTTTTCAGGAGTGAACCAAAGTCCATCAATGCCCAATACCATACCCGGGGATTATCATAATATAATGCTTTTTCAACAACAGGCAAAATATCCTCATCGCTGACATTCTCAGTATCTCCAAAAAAAAAGTGAATAAAGACCCTTCGGATGTTAGTTTCTATAAAAACAACCGGAAGATTGAACGCGAATGCTGCGATGGATGATGCAGTTGCCTTGCCAATGCCGGGAAATGTAGCAAGGGTACTGACATCTTGAGGAAGCATACCGTTATATTCGTCCATAACCCGGATGGCACATTTCTGTAAAGCAATCGCCCGACGGTTGTAACCCAAACCCTGCCAGGCACCAAGAACAGATGATAATGAGGCTCCTGCAAGAATTGAAAAGTCCGGGAATATGCGGATAAATTCCGGAAATTTTGTAATGACCCTTCCAACCTGTGTCTGCTGGAGCATAATTTCTGATACGAGGATCTGGTAAGGATCAGTAGTGTTTCTCCATGGCATATCCCGACCGAACCGGTCGTAATGCGCCAGCACCATCTGCTGGAAATCCATTATGCCAGGACTGTAACTGCCATCGTGTGAATATTGGAGAAAGGCAGGATCCGGCTTTTCCTGAACGGGTTTTTTCATAATTGCATGTCAGAAAAAAATTTCTGGCTTGATCCAATCATTTAGTCATAACAACGGATAATCATTCAGGTGGAAGCAATAATTGATGTCAGAGAAATCAGGAGGGAAATAAAATCACACCGTCATTCATATTCGCTTGAACATGGTATCAAGATCATTCCTGCTGAACCTGATCATCGTCGGTCTGACCGTGAGGACACGTGAAGGGATTTTTTGCATACCGGATCTGCTGCACCAGGCGCTGGCACTGCTCACGGGAACAGACCGTTCCTGCTTTGATGGCACCGCGACATGCAATAATACGGGCAATTTTTTCCCGGTTATTTACGGTTTTCACCGCCTCATCATTGACCAGATCACTGACCATGGCATCGATCATTGCTGTGTCCTCAAGTTTCCCAAGGACTACGGGAATTGCCCGAACCAGGAATGTATCCCTGCCGAATTCCTCAAGAACGAAGCCTTCCTGAGCAAGTGCCGGGAGAATATCCCGGAGGATGGATGCCTCTTTTAGAGTGCGTTTCAGCAGTACCGGGACGATTAGTTCCTGTGACCGATGAATACCTTCAGTTCGCGTAGTGACCTGCTCGTACAGGATACGTTCGTGAATAGCGTGCTGGTCAATCAGGATCAATTCACCGGCATCCGTTGTAGCCAGAATATAAATCCCCCCGAACTGCCCTATAACCTCCATGACCGGGATTTTTACATCGGGCGGTGTAATGCCGGTCCTGAGTTCAGTCTGTCGCAGTTGTCGGTCAGTCAAAAAAGACCCGTATGCATCGTTTCCCTTATTCCTTCGGGAAGTGATCCGGAAAAATTATAATGCACATCTGATCCAACCTCCGTGTTCTTACGGGGTTCGCTAATCTGCAACTCTGAAGGTTGACCAACACCAGGAATTAAATCATGGCTCAATAAAGCCGTGTTCACTGCTTCACGTACTGCCTGGGTGATCTCTCCTTCCCTTGAAAGCCGCACCTGTTTTTTTGTGGGGTGCACATTTACATCGACAAGACTTGTATCAATCGTCAGGGAAAGGAACGCAACAGGGAACAGGTCTTTTGGGAGTAATGAACCATACCCATCCTTTATGGCCGCGGTGATGATTGCTGAAGATACATAACGTTGATTGATAGCTATCATCATCCGTGAGGTATCCTTTCGGGCAAGCGAAGGGCGCGATAGTGTACCCGGAAATTTTCATGAATGGAAGAGACAGATGTACCGGGACGAGGTCTTTTGCTACCTCACTGCCATAGAGGCGGGCAATGGTATCGAGCAGGAGAACCGTGCGATCCGTCACCAGTTGTTCACGACGATTGAAAAACAGACGAAATGAAATCTCCGGATGGGCGAGGCATATACCTTCCAGAAGAGCGTGAATGTGTGCAATCTCGGTATTTTTACTCTTCTGGAATTTTTTTCGAGCCGGAGTGTTATAGAAAAGATCTTCGACGAGTACACTGGTCCCTTCTGGTGTCCCGATCTCTGATTTTTTGAGTATTTTCCCCCCTTCAACAACGACTTTTATCCCGGATACACTCGTGCCGCGAAGTCGTGTAATCAGCGTGATCCGGGCGACCGCGGCAATACTGGCAAGGGCTTCGCCACGGAAGCCGAGTGTGTTTATGTGATTAAGATCTTCGATTCCGGCTATCTTGCTGGTTGCATGAGGCGTGAAAGCAAGTACCTGCATCATCCGGAGACATCCCAATGCCATCGTCCGTTATCCGGATACTTTCAATCCCGTCTGTTGAGGATGAAATGTCCATACGTATGGAATGAGCCCCGGCATCAATCGCATTTTCCACAAGTTCTTTCACTACAGAAGCAGGGCGTTCAACTATCTTCACCGGCGGCTATCTTGTTGACCGTTGCCTGGTCAAGGAGGTGGATAGTAGAGTTTCTGGCCGTCATAATTTGGTTCCTTTCTGGACCAGCATATTCCGTAGTTCGGCAATAATGGCAAGTGCCTGCAGGGGAGTTATAGCGTCAGGATTGATACCGGCGAGTTTTTCAAGTGCCGGGTGCGTTATGACGGGTTCTGGAGGGTTTTCATTGTCGAATAAAAGGATCTGGGTATAACGCTGGGGACGGGTGCCGGAAGGAACATCACGGTTCATGGTCTCGGTTAGAATACTATCAGCACGCTCTGTCACTTTTTTTGGGATACCAGCAAGTCGTGCGACATGAATACCATAACTTTTATCAGTCGCACCAGGTATGAGTTTCCGCAGGAAAATCACTTCATTCTTTGTCTCTTTTACGGCAAAATGATAATTTTTCACCCTTTTTAGTACCATCTTCGATTTCAACAAGGTCATGGAAGTGCGTGGCAAAGAGTGTTTCGGCCGGCACCTGACTTTCCGTGAAGGTATTCCAGAACCGCCTTTGCAATCGAGCAGCCATCTGCTGTGCTCGTACCTCTGCCAATCTCATCGAGTATTACGAGACTTCTGGGAGTCACATTGTTAAGAATATTTGCAAGTTCGAGCATCTCGACAAAAAACGTACTCTTCCGCTTGCAAGATCATCAAAAGCACCAACGCGGGTAAATATGCGATCAAGAATCCCGATACTGGCGTGCCGCGCCGGTATAAAACTGCCTGCCTGAGCCATTATGCAGATGAGTGCCACCGCCCGCATGTACGTGGACTTTCCTGCCATATTTGCCCCGGTAATGATCATTACCTGTGTGCCCGTGCTGGACAGATCGGTATCATTTGGAACAAATGCTCCAAAAACACCCTGCTCGACAACCGGATGTCGTCCGTCCCTTATGATTATTGCATCACCGGAATTCAACTGCGGGCGTATGTAATCACGGGTTTTGGCAATTTCTGCAAGGGATGATGATGTATCCAGAATAGCAGTTCCACGGGCGATAGCCTGGATTTCAGGAATAATAGCGCGTAATGTTTCAACCAGTCCTGAGTAGAGTTCACGCTCAAGTGCAAGGACACGCTCATCAGCATTGGTTATAAGTGTCTCTTTTTCTTTGAGTTCGGGGAGAATATATCGCTCACCGGTTGCGGTGGTCTGGCGACGTTCATAATGTGAGGGGACCAGATGAAGATTTGGTTTGGTTATATCGATATAATAACCAAAAATTCTGTTATACCCGATTTTGAGAGATTTAATCGCCGTCTTTTCACGCTCTTTCTGCTCGAGTTCTAAAATCCAGCCCTTTCCTGAGTGCAGAACACCTTTGAGAGTATCGAGATCGTTTGAATAACCCTGCCTGACAACACCGCCATTGCGAGCTAAAGAAGGGGGATCATCAAGAATTGCTCTTCGGATCAGGTGAGTGCTATCGGGCAAATCATGGAGATCTTTTAGGGAGTTAAGGATATGATCCGGAATATCAGCATTACTGAAATCCTGAAATGAATTCCTCAATTCCGGGAGTGATTCGAGGGTTTCGGCAAGCGCGACAAGGTCACGGGGCCCGGCGTTCCCATACGCGATTCTGGCTGCAATTCGCTCAATATCAGCAAACCGGAAAAGAAGTGATCTGACTGCAAGCCGGACAGGTGTATTGTTTATAAAAAATTCAATCGCGTCCAGCCTTTTATTGATCTCTTCAATATCGGTAATGGGACGTGACAGGCGCTGGGCAAGCATCCGGCTTCCCATCGATGTTTTAGTAAGGTTCAGACAGGAGAGAAGAGTTGCTCCTTTTGCATCATACCGGATGTTTTCCTTGATTTCCAGATTACGGAGTGTGATTGCATCCAGCATCAGGTCCTGTTCGGATGAACGTAAAAAGAGACTGCTGATATGGCTCAGTGACGAGCGCTGTGTCTCTTTGGCATACGAAAGTGCTGCACCTGCTGCACTGATTGCTGCAGGAAAATCATCACATCCATACCCGGCAAGTGAACCGACATGAAAGTGTTTGAGAAGAATATCCCGTGCCCGCTGTTCGGAGAATTCCCGATCGTTCAGGCAGGAGACAACAACCCCTCTGTCACGGATTTTCTGCTTGAGTTTATCATCAATTGTTGACGGAAGGATACATTCTCCGGGCGGTTACGGGCAATTTCTGATAGAATATTCAAAAAACCATTGTCGTGATCTACCATTGTTACAAAAAATTCCCCGGTGGATATGTCAAGAAGTGCAATTCCCCAGTGACTGCTTTTCATATCAGGACAGAGTGCAAGCAGACTTGATGAGCCCGAGGAGGAAAGCATGGTCGAGTCGATTACCGTACCTGGAGTAATCACCCGCATCAGCTCTCGTTTGACGATCCCTTTTGAGTTTTTTGTATCCCCGACCTGTTCAACAATGGCTACTTTATAGCCCTTTCCCACAAGTTTGGCGATATATCCATCTGCAGAATGATATGGCACTCCCGCTAAAGGGATCTTCTTATCCCCGCTTTTTGAGCGTGAGGTAAGAACGATTTCCAGTTCACGGGAAATCAGCTCAGCATCGCTTTCAAAGGTTTCATAAAAATCACCAATCCGGAAAAATAGTATCGTATCCGGGTACTTATCCTTGATCTCATGATACTGCCGCATAACCGGTGTGAGACGAATACCATTTTCAGGACTTGCCGAACGGTCAGGGAAAGACTCGTTAATCATACCTGCAGAAAAATAGCCTTTTGGATCAATTAATACCGATCTAATTACAATGTGCGCGTGTTTTTAACATTTTCCATGAACATACAGGATTATCAGGGGAATGGAGATCACCAGTGCAATAATCCCAAACACCAGACCCAGAGAAAAGCCAATACTGAGGAAGTACACAAATCCCTCAAGGATGCTGCCCGCCAGGGGGTTGGAACTCCAGACGATCAGCATCCCAACCATCGTTACGATACCGATCCCAATCGCTGCATTTTTTATATCCTGGTTGCTCGGTGCAACCGAAAGCACAAGCGTGAGAGTCAGGTACAGGTAGACAAGGAACCAGGGGTTGAAACGGATAATGATATTCGAAGTAAATATGCCAAGAATACCAGTAAAAATTCCAAAAAGAGCATCCATTGAATTAACATTTCCTGGCATCGGTGGAAATACACACCCAAGGTACTCTGAAAAGATCCAGGTACACCCGGCCAGTATCAGAGGGATGCAGAAAAGCGGCGCAAGGTTAATCACCAGGTCACCAATATAGGGAATTTTCGGGGATGCATATGTCACCGAGCCCCCACTCTTTGAAAAATACACTACTTTTTTTACTTTTGCCCCGGTAATCATGCATCCCAAAACATGACTTAATTCATGAATAATCACCCCGGGGGCGCGGAGGAGGGAATAAAAAAACCTCATAGTGAGAAACTGAGCCCACAGAATATCAAGTGTTCGGGAGATGAGTATTACGATAATCCCCATAAGAATAACTAAAAGAAATGCTCCGGTAATCAAGACCATTATTCCTTATACCCACTTTGTTTGGTACCAGCGAACACATAACTTCACCGCTGTAACAGACTGCTTTTTTTAAAAAACCTCATTATCTCAAACTGCATAATGGCAGATATGACGCTGGAGAACCGTTCACCAGGGCCATCACACTCTATTGATGAAGTAAAGCATAACCGCCTAATTCATGAAAAGAGTCCTTACCTTCTCCAGCATGCAACGAACCCGGTCGACTGGTATCCATGGGGTGCCGAAGCATTCTTTCGGGCGGCAGAGGAGGATAAACCAGTTTTTCTTTCCATCGGGTATGCTACGTGTCACTGGTGTCATGTAATGGCACATGAATCTTTTGAAGACAGAGATATTGCAGATTTATTGAACAGGGATTTTATCTGTATCAAGGTGGACCGCGAGGAACGCCCGGATATTGACAGTATCTATATGACCGTATGTCAGATGTTAACCGGACAAGGGGGGTGGCCGCTCACGGTCATTATGACGTCGGAGAAGAAACCATTCTTTTCCGGTACGTATTTCCCCAGGGAGAGCCGGTTGGCATCACCGGACTCAAAGACCTCCTTCCCCGGATCACCAGATTATGGCATGAGAAGCGAGAAGATCTCATCAGATCTGCAGATCGGATTACCATTGCTCTCCATCAGGAACAGGAAACCTCCCCTACGGGTATTCCAGATATTTCACTTCTTAATCATGGATATGAGGAACTCGTGCTTCGGTTTGACCCGGAATATGGGGGGTTTGGCCGTGCTCCAAAATTTCCAACTCCGCATACAGTGCTCTTCCTGTTACGGTTCTGGAGGCGTACAGGAAACAAGCGCGCTCTTTTAATGGTCGAAAAGACGCTCCGTGAGATGCGTTCGGGTGGCATTTTTGACCAGATAGGAGGTGGGTTTCACCGGTATTCAACAGATGCACAATGGCGTGTACCGCATTTTGAAAAAATGCTCTATGACCAGGCACTCTTACTCATGGTCTATACTGAAGCGTATCAGGTGTTTCAGAAGCCTGATTTCCGCAGAACTGCTGAAGAAATTATAACCTACGCCATTCGCGACCTGGCATCTCCGGAGGGTGCCTTTTATTCGGCGGAGGATGCCGATAGTGCAGGAGGCGAAGGAACTTTTTATCTCTGGACCTCGCAGGAGATGGAGACTATTCTTGGAAAGGATGACGCAATGTATGCAATGCGGTTATTCAATGTGACGCCATCCGGAAATTATCACAAAGGGGAAAGCGGAAATGCCCAGAATATTCTTTTCCTTTCACCACCGATGACTGAATCGGAATCTTCACCGGGTTTACCAGAAGGTAATCCCGTATTGAGACTCGACTCCATCAGGGCCAGACTCCTTGCTGCACGATCACAGCGGCCCCGGCCATCACGGGATGATAAAATCCTGACAGACTGGAATGGTCTTTTTATCGCAGCGCTTGCCCGGGCTGCCCGGACATTCAACAACGATGGTTACCTGACAGCAGCAAGAAGTGCAATGGAGTTTATCCTGATCCATATGCGTGATTCTGATGGCAGACTCCTGCACCGGTATCGTAATGGGGAGAGTGCAATTCCGGCTTTTGCCGATGATTATGCATTCACTGTCAAAGCATTGATTGATCTCTACGAATCTGCATTTGAACCGTCCTACCTGCAATCGGCACTCGAACTGAACACCTTGTTCCTTGAACATTTCTGGGACGACGTGAAAGGAGGTTTTTTCACACTATCAGACGATGCTGAGGTTCTCCTGGTTCGTAAAAAGGAATTTTATGACGGAGCAATCCCGTCATGTAACTCCGTCGCATTGGAAAACCTGATACGGCTTGCACATCTTACGGGCGACGCAGAGATGGATGAGCGGGCTTTTGAACTTTCGCGTTGTTTTGTTCCATTCGTTCACCAATCTCCCTCATCACATACCTGGTACCTGTGCGCTCTCGATAACGCCATTGGACCTCTTCAGGACGTCGTTATTGTTGGTGAACGGGATGCAAAGGATACGAAAATACTGATACATGCACTGTATAATCATTATCTTCCTCACGTCCTGGTAATCTATCGGCCACCGGGAACCTCCCCATACCTGCTCAATACCATTGCTCCCTTTACGCATAATCTGAATGCGATCGGAGGTAAGGCAACTGCATACATTTGTACTGGTCATACCTGCACCATTCCAACTACAGAATCACATAAGATGCTGGAATTGTTATCAGGATTGGATTTTGGGAAATAGCAAAAAAGCCTGATACAGTACATGGTAAAAAATAATTAAGATTTACCTTATCAGGAGAGAGAAATCAGAGATTTTTCAGGGCAACGAGATCCTTGACACCGACCAGTTTCCAGACAAGCGATCGCTCCTCTTCAGCAATTGCAGCCGGGGGATCCAGCGGGGAATGGCCAAGAGCTGCAAGGATGTTGCACGAGAGATTGCGCTCAACAATCAGGTCCACGAATTTTTCCCGGATGATCTGTCTTCTCAATTGAATCGTGGACTTCTTCAAGATATCCCTGCAGGGTCACAAACGTGTAGGAGGACAGATCTTTTGTGTATTTTTCGATCTCTACGGAAACATAGGGGCTTTTACGGAAATATTCGATTTTTTTCCCGTATTTTGTTGAGAGGAAATACAGGAATGAGCCGTCGAAGACATAGAGGAACGGTGCGATATACGGGTATTTTTCACCCTGGAATGCGATCCGGCAGACGTAGCCTTTCTCAATCAGCCGGTCGTATTCCTGTTTTTCCATCCGCGGGATCTTAATAATTTCCATAGATTCACAACAATCTGCATTCCCAACATTAGAAGATAAACCTTGTTAATTTTTGTCGGAATAATAAAAGAATTAAAATTATTTTTCAATCGGGAAACCTGCCCGTTTCCATGCCGTCATTCCCCCGAGAACATTGGTTACCTCATGATAGTTGTGTATGGCCAGGAAACTCGCTGCAAGACTTCCCTTGTACCCGGCATCGCAATAAACGACGATGGGTTTATTCGTCGGAATTTCATCCAGATGCTGTGGCAGTTCTCCGATATAAATGTGGTGCGAACCAGGATATGACCCGACAGCGCGCCGGTTTTTGATATCCCGCACATCAAGAATGAACGGTGTTTCTTTTTCAAGGCGCTCCTTTAATTGCTGGACCGAACACGTTGGTACAGTGCCGATATCCTGGGCTGCTTTTGTCCATGCCGGAAATCCTCCGGAAAGCACTCCTGCAATATTATCATACCCCAGCCGGATAAAATGGACAAGGACCTGATCAAGGTCCAGATTGAAATCATCAACAATGATGATCGGTTTCTGGTAATCGAGGAACCACCCCATGAACGCGGGAAGACCTTCGCGCCAGATAGAGATACTGCCCGGGATATGTCCTGCACCAAAACTGGTGGGTGACCGTATATCGATTACCTGGCAGCCGCGCATTTCTGAGATTGTTGATCTCAGGAATGGAGAGGGAGATCAGGTCTGGTATATGGTGCAGGAGTGATGCACCGTCCCGGTTCAATTTTTCCATCTGACGAAAATAGGGCGGTACATACGGAGATTCAGTCACCCGTTGGGAAATAAAATGGTCCCTGCCTGCATGGAGGAAACGATTTGTCTGTTTTTCATAACCGATGGTGCTGAACGGGTGATCGGCAATTTCACCACCGCAGACAGACCCGGCCCCATGAGCAGGACAGAGTATCACCCCATCCCCCAGAGGAAGGATTTTGGTAACTATGCTGTCATAGATTTTTGCAGCCATTTCCGCTTTACGTTCCTGTCCGAAAAAATCAGTCCGTGCAATATCACCGGCAAAAAGGGTATCGCCGGAAAATACCATGTAGGGCTGATCGCTCACATCAGTGTCACGCAGCACGAGGGATATGCTCTCTTCAGTATGTCCCGGAGTCTCCAGGACCTGACACTACAAGCGATCCCAGGGTGAACGTATCTCCTTCTTTTACCGGATTTCCATAGGAAAACATCATCTTGTTCCATGAAAAATCCTGCCTCCGCATCGTTTCTGGAGTTCCAGCGATCCTATAACATAATCCTCGTTCCGGTGGGTTTCGAAGATATGGGTAATGACCAGTCCATTCTGTTGTGCAATTTCAAGGTATATATCGCAGTCCCGGCGCGGATCGATCACCGCTGCCCTGCCACCGGATCCGATAAGATAGGAATTATGGGCAATTCCCTCAGAAACAATCCGTTCAAACAACATACTATCTTCCTGTCCGCCCGTGGAATTACACACTTGGTGGGTATAAAAGTTATGATGCAACGGGGGTTTCAGGCATAGCCCTTATTCTGCGATATATGGATAGTTCAGAAGGACAGGTGTTTTATTTCCATCTGACAGGTGTTTGGATATGAGAGTGCAGATATGGGTCAGATTAACCGGAAGGTACCCTACCACTTCAGCACTAACGTTAATCTGACGATGCTCAAAGTTAATGAACGGGTAATTACGGAGATCATTGTTATGGTGATGACCATGGATAATCCAGCCATCGAATTCTGATTTTATGTCCGCAGGATCATGAATTAAGAGAAAACGAAAGCCCTGATGTTCCAGGGTAACAAAAGGAACCGAATCCGGTTCGGCTTCATCATGGTTTCCACTGATAAAGGTGATTTGACCTTTGAGTTTTTTCCTGTACTCAAGTGCTGGCAGCGCATCCCGGCCGTACCGTAAGTCTCCCAGATGATACGCACGGTTCGCCGGTGAAATGGTATAGTTCCAGTTTTTTATCAAGACGTGGTCCATTTCCCGGACATCAGAACTGAGAAATGGGCGCGAACAGTAGTTGATGATATTAGCATGACCGAGGTGGAGATCCCCGATAAGAAATATATCTTCAGGATTTGATGGCATTGGATCTGATCGTTCAAACCCGGATTTCTGCCTGAAGAGGGAGAGGGAATTTTGCCATGATTTGCTCATATGGCTATAATCACCGCTGATCCACCGATTCTCCAGAAAATCAAACTCGGCGAATATCAGGTCCCCTCTCATGACGGTGAGTCTGAGTCCATGTTCGTCGAGGGTTACCGGAGATACTGCATGCCCTCTTGTCCAGATAACCATGCATTGCACAAGATGCTTCAAACGTTGAAGGACACCCTGATCCGGCACTGCCTTTTTCTGACCGGTGAGTACCGAAAAAACAGCCAATGCTCTATTCATGTTCAAACGATTTGCTACGGTTACATGAAACCATTTATTCTCAGGGCTGGTATCCCAGACATTGAGACTGTGGACCATCGTGGAGAGATTCTCCGCTAACGAAGATGTGAGATTTTTTAAGGGCTCTGAGGGTCTGACCGGGAAGGCAATTACACTGCCGTGTATTCCCTCCCGCAGTTCCCATCCGTCAATGGTGAAGGGGATTGGACCGTATCCGTCAGGTACTCTTACCAATTGCATCGATAAGCTGCTTCGGACTGGTATCCTCATTCAGGGTCAGAGGCCCAAACAGGGTCACATGCGGATGCTGCTCAAGGTAACTTTCCAGCGAAAATAATCCACCGATACGAGAAATTGTTTTCCTGATCCGCCATTTTGTCCTGCCGAGACGGATCTCAATAAGGTAAATATCGTCCATGAAAGGCACTCTGCACGTATGTTCTATATGCGGTCTTTGTGGTTAAATCTTTGATTTGAGTTCTTCATCACAGTAATCAAACCTGGGGGAGTATGCCTTCACCATTACACTCTTGAGATTGCGAGCGAATAGTATATCGTGGACAAAAAGAGGAATACCATAACAGATAACCCAGGTCCGGTACCTGCTCTTCTCTTTGACATGGACAATACCCTCTTTGATCTTGTCAAAGCCCAGATCGATGCATGTCAGGCTGTTGTGCACTATCTGGGTCTGGAAAAAGGCGAAGAACTTTTCTCGTATTTTTTATCTCCGGATCATGGGTTTGAATCACATGAAAATATTCGCCAGTACATGAACGAACGAAGTCTTCCCCTTGACAATACGTTCAAAAAAGCCTGTCAGGTATATGAGACTGTCAAACTTCAGCAAATAACACCATACGAAGGCGTTTTGGAAACATTACAATTGCTCCAGGAACGGGGATATGACATGGGAATTGTGACAGATGCACATTCACGGGACGCAACATTACGTCTGGAAAAAAGCGGGTTACTCTCGTTTTTCTGCTGCATGGTCTCTTATGATATGGTGAAGGTGAAAAAACCGGCCCATGACCCATTCCTGTTCGCTCTCGAGATGATGAAAACCAGTCCCTCTGATGCGGTGCTGATTGGCGACAGTCCCAGAAGGGATATCGAACCCTGCAGGTATCTTGGGATACGGACGGTGTATGCCCGGTATGGGGACCGTTTCTCACATGACCGCACAAATGTCCCTGCCGATTTTGTGATTGATACCCTGGCTGAATTACCGGAGATACTCCTGAAATTTTTATGAGCAGAGAAATTTCTTTTCATCCGGGTGGCATTAGTAAAGGAGCATTATAATTGGCGCGAATCGATTATATCCAGCATTAATCCCGTGTAATGGCTTTTTTAAATCAATTTTGACCAAAACTTAAAGAAAGAAAAAGATACAATAAAAACTATGTACGTTCCCACCAGGATCTTTTTCACAAAAGGAGTAGGTGTGCACAAAGACCGTCTTGCATCTTTTGAACTTGCGTTGAGAAAGGCTGGTGTTGAAAAGTGTAATCTGGTATACGTTTCAAGCATATTCCCCCCGAAATGTAAACAAATATCAAAATCGGAAGGATTGAAATGCCTTCAGCCGGGGGGCATCACCTTTTGTGTCATGGCAAGAAATGAGACAAACGAGCCTAACCGCCTCGTTTCAGCCGCAATTGGTCTTGCCCTTCCCAGCGATTCTGATGAGTATGGTTATCTGTCTGAACATCATGCTTTTGGAGAAACACAGGAAAAAACCGGTGAATATGCTGAGGATCTTGCAGCAACGATGCTCGCAACAACACTTGGTATCGAATTCGATGTAAATGCTGCCTGGTCAGAGCGCGAACAGACCTATAAAGCGAGTGGAAAAATTATTAAAACCCAGAATGTCTGCCAGTCAGCAGAAGGGGACAAAAATGGTCTCTGGACCACCACAATTGCTGTGGCAGTATTTTTATAACTGACCGCCACGAGTATACTTTTTCCCCTAACGGTTCTTTATTTTAATAACAAGAGTCCGGATACCTTGTTACGGTTATTTTTCATGCGCAGATTTGATTATTATCCTGACAAGATCAAGGACTGCGCCCAGAGCCGGGCTGTTGACAGGAATTTGTGATACCGGTGTTGCAGCAAGGTCCGCAGCCTCGACCAGTGGATCATCCGGAATTATCGCTATGGGTGTATCATTCCCAAAATCAACCGGGGCTGTTCCTGATTTGTACCGGTTAAAAACAATAAAAATTTTTTCCTTTTCAAGCCCGAGCTGAGTTGCGATTTCACGTATACGCGCAATCGTACGCAATCCACGTGCCCCGGGATCGCTTACGATCAACAGCATATCCGGCTTTCCGATTGTTCCCCTGCTGATATGCTCCATACCAGCCTCAGTATCGATTACGATGAACCGGTAATCACGCTCAAGCCGGGTTATACATTCTGATAATAAATCGTTGGCGAAACAATAACATCCACTACCCTCCGGACGACCCATTGCGATAAGATCAAACCCCTTTGCTTCCACCAGAGCCTGGCGGAAACGGAACCTCACATAATCGTGCCGGTTCATCCCCGGGGGTATATGCCGGGTGAATGCTTCTTCCCGCATGCACCCCAGCGTTTCATGAACAGTTACTCCAAGCGCTTCGTGGAGGTTTGCATTCGGGTCTGCATCGACCGCGAGAACGGGAGTTTCCCCCTGCTCGATAAGCGAACGGATGATAAGGGAACTTACCGTCGTCTTACCGGTCCCGCCCTTACCTGACAGTGCAATGATGAATGGATGGTGTGCCATAAAAAGTCCTTCGTTTATCCTGACCCGAAGTTATTCTCCGTATTCTTGGTGCCGGATACGCTGCGAGATCTGTTCGGCTGTCTGCATGATAGCAATGGCCCCGTTCCGGTCAGCAAACCGTATACCACAGCTTGGTGTGATAAGGGACTGTGCATCAAAAAGATGCTCATCCATACATGAGCAAAGCTGGGTTCTGACAGCAAGATACTTCTGATACAAGGTTTCAGGAGTCTCGGATTCAAAGATTTTGTATTCTGCAGGAACGATACCCCAGGCTACCACTCCTCCTTGTTCCATATAAGTAACCAGCGAATCCGAAAACAGCAGGAACTCCTTTGCTGTTGTGTATGCATCGAGGGAAATAACTGATGGCCTGAGATCCAGCACGAATTCCCAGTCTGTATTTGAGCAGCAATGGATTCCAAGCCCGCCTTCGACTAATGCAGAGACATCCTCCCAGCCGGATCTCACCGTATCCTGATCAATTGTCACAACAGATGATCCCAGTGAAGCGAAGTAAGGCTCGTTCAAAACAACAAGTGTTTCTTTTACACCGGTCCGGTTTCTCATCTCCATCTCGCACCATCGGGCCTTGAGAGCGATCATTTTTGAGAGCACATCTGCAAGTTGCGAATCATAGTAGATTGGACGCTTGTTTGAATCAACCACCTGCATACCAAATGTGACCGGCCCTGTCACCTGGCATTTCAGTACCATTGCATGAGAAAGTTCATGGTTCATCATTTCGATAAAACCTGACGCGAACTCCTCGTGGAGACCGTAGGGAGTATAGTTGCATTCAACATAATCCATGTAGACTTTTTCAATATCGGCAGTGTGGTCAGTGGTGCTGTCATAGAGGAGCCGGTTTTCCCGGATAATACGTCCTGGCAATTGTTCGGAATCACAAAAGACAATACTTTCAAGTTCCCCATGGTCCGGGAGGGAGGGTATATAGATGAATTTCTGAAATATGTCCAGAACATCATTACATGCAACAACTGGATCCGTATGGGGAAGTGCACCGACTCCGGTTGCAAGGGAATTTGGCGAAGGGATCATCTTTGCCATGTAATCAGCCGCTCCTGAGTCTGCAGGCCTCAAGAAGCTTCTGGACCATAGGGAACAAGGTAAGATCAGTATGGGGTAAGAACGTACTTGAGGTATACTCATCCATAAATGATGGTTCTGCATTCAGTTCGATATACGCAATCCGGGATGCAATCTGGTCGAGCGTTTTTCGCGCCCTTCGGTTATTAAGCGCGAGATTTGCCCCGGTCACAGCCCCGTTTCCGATATTTTTAATCCTGTCGAGTCCGATCTCCGGGAACAATCCGATGATCGTGGCATTTTTCTTATCCAGATAATTACCAAAAGCGCCGGCTAAATAAATGGTGACGATATCATGCCTGTTCACTCCAGCCTCTTTCATCAGCGTCACACATGCGGCATGGATCGACGCCTTGCTCATGATGAGGTTCTTGATATCATTTTCCGTGATGACAATATCTTTCCCGAGGTCAGTTTCCGCAGCCCAGGCAACAACAAATTCCGGGAAATGGGCACTGGTACGGATTCTTTTATTGTCTCTCCCGGTGTTAATACGGCCGGTCCGGTCAATAACACATGCCGAGATGAGTTCTGCCAGCAGGTCGATTAAACCGGAGCCGGTGATGCCACGGGGTTTGATGTTATTGATGGTAGTATATACTGTATCAAGAGTGACGGGATCTACCGTAATTTTCTCAATCGCCCCGGGATTTGCCCGCATTCCAAAAAGCACTTCACCACCTTCAAGCGCAGGTCCGGCAGCCCCGGCGCAGGAAAACATCCATTCTTTGTTTCCAAGCACAATTTCAAAGTTGGTCCCGATATCAATCAGGAGCGAGATCTCTTCACGGTCGCTCATACCGCATGCAAGTATATCAGCAACAATATCGCCGCCAATGAAATCACTTACCGCCGGGAAGACGAACAGCCCGCTATTCTCATTTATTGAAATTCCAATTCTGCCTGCTGCAACTGAGAGCGCCCGCTGGACAACCGGAACATACGGCTCTGCGATGATGTATGCCGGATCGATGCCAAGAAGCATATGCGACATAACCGTATTACCGGCAATGACAACCTCATAAATATCCTCGCGGTCAATCCCGCCGGTATTTGAGGCTGAGGTTATTGCTGCATTTATGCTCTCAGCAGCGAGGGCCTGGAGTTTCACCAGCCCGTTTTTCCGTGCAAAATTCACGCGGGCAAGAATATCTTCACCGCAGCTAATCTGTTTATTATAATTTGAAGCAATGGCAGCAATCCTGCCATTGACCAGGTCCCAGAGATGAACGACGACTGTGGTTGTTCCAAGATCAACTGCAGCACCAAACAACCGATCCGAAGTATCATTTTCCTGAATATCAATAAGACGGTAACCCCCGGGAACAAGGGCAATTGTTGCGGTGACTTTCCAGTCACTGTGACGAAGGAGTGTGGGTATTTCACGCATAACTTCAAGCGGAACATAGACCTTTTCCGCAACCGGTCCACCGATCTTCTGGATGCCCCACAAAAGGCGGGTCAGATCCGGTGATGGGTCTGTGAGCGTTGGTGGCTGGAGTTCGACATAATACTTTTTGACAGATGGGTGGAAATCGATCTCTGTTTCGATGCCTGCCATAAGGATTTTTTGTTCCTGGATAAGGGTACGATCAGGAATAAATACCTGAAGATCACCCTGCACAAGGGTCTCGCAGGCAAGACAGGCGCCTTTTTTTAGTTCAGCCTCATCAAAAAAACGCGAATATTTCTGACAATCGAATTGTGTTTTTCCGCTTTGGACATACACCACGCACTTACCACATTTGCCCTGTCCACCGCAGACAACATTGATGTTCAGACCAGCTTTCTGGGCAGCATCAAGGATGGTGCTCCCACGTGCGACGTCAATTTTGCGATAACTGGGAAGAAATGTTACCGTGCGCATGTTGATCGATCCTTTTCAATAGCATTGGGAAGAGAGATAAGAAATATGCTCTGATGGATGTGCGGATCATTTGTTTGAGCTGACGATCAGAAAAAAATTATGAATCCTTTTTTTTAGGATTCGTGTTTCTTCCAGACCTCATGCAGGAATTCCCCGATCTCTGCTGCATCGCGGGGACCAACCATCACGTTCCAACCGGTTGCTTCTTCAATCCTCCCTGATAGTGGCGCAGAATATCCCGGAATAATCAGAATTTTGTGAGATACCTCGCGCTCTATTTCAAATTTTTTTATGGAGTCGCGCACAAGAGTTTCATTGAGTTTTCCTGCGGCAACAGCCGTCAGTACTGATAGTCCTTCCGTATCGACTATCAGCATAAAACAGGGAACACGGGTTGCCTCCAGATAACCTTCAAGGGTAAAGAAAGTAAGGGAGAAATTTACCGTTAAGAGGACAGGGGCATCTCTTCCCGGGTTTCCGATCCGGTATAGTCCCGGGTTCATCTGGATCGGTTTCTGGGGATCTGTGTAAATATTCTGCCTGAGGGTAAGAACTGCTTTTGCGGAGGCCGGGTTAAGAGGGTGCGTGATGATTATCGATGCATATTTGACAATCCCTAATGCAATTGCAGCATCCTGCAACGTGTGCTGGGCAGCATCAAGAAATATCGGGTAGCCCAGATCCGGAGACTCCACGCGAAATTGCCAGCTGACGTATAGCAGTTGAGGTAGTGATAAAATCGCCAAGGGATTGGGTGTATGGATCCAGAACCAGTTTTTTTATGCCTTCAGCCTGGCAGGCTTTGACAAGACTGACAAGATCATCAAGTCCATGAGCTTTAATTACCAGAGGGCACTCGTATTTTTTGGCAAGTGAACACATTTCTCTCAGATTTTGTTCTGTTGCCGCATGGATGAGCGGTTTGTAGCTTCCGACCTGCACCAATGCCAAAGTGAGTGATTCTATGTTCCCGGATATCAAAACGAGAGGAAGATCTGCATTTTCTTCCACTATGGAGACTGCCCGGGCGAATATTTCTGCTGAACCACTGGAATTCTCAATCGCGATGCCATTGAACTGCAGATCAGCGCCGACCCGGGTAAATGACTCATCCCTGATACGGATAGTTACAGCCGCTATTTCTTCAGGAGGCTGGGTATCATATACCTTGAAAAGAATACCCGGGGGGTGATAGAACGTTTTATCATGACGGTACAGGACAAATTCCTCACCAACCGCAAATGATCGTTCTCCCACGCCGATTTTTACACGCTGGATAGGGGGTCGGGTGGTTGCACCCAGCACGGTCTTTGCCTGTTCATCCAGGTACGGGCAGTTCTCAGGATCTGCTTTTCCTCCGGCAAGTTTCATCGCAAACGTGAGACAGGTCGGATCACCACATTCCTTGCAGTTCTTTTTTGGGAGAAGTTTGTAGATATCCAGTGCCTTCAGAGCCATGTATCATTTCACCTCCACAAATCCGGCTCTGTTCCTGATACCTGCAAACGCTTTTTTCAGCATTCCGACCGTTTTGGGATGACGGACACAAATAATCTCAGCACCGGCAACAGCTGCCGCGATACCTGTATAAAACTCCCATTGCATGGCAACCTCATCCTGCATGGCAGGTTCTGCTTCCCTCACTTCCTTTATTGTCAAAGAATCCACAGGGGAACAAATCATAGGCATAGCGAGGTCTGAATCGCCTTTTAATGCAGAAAAACGGATTCGCTCCATAGCCGAATAGGAATATTCGAAACCATAACCCAGTGCTCCGGTATAGGGATCGATCATAATATGATCCCGCTGCACGCCAATCTCCCGTAACAGGATATTGAGTTGTTTGGCAAGGTTTACATCGATCGGTGACTGTGCGATAAGCGAGTGGTTGTATGCAAGGGCTGCCGCAGCAATACTCCGGTATCTTCCCGCTTCAGCAGTTCCCAGGAGTACCCGTTCACCTTGGGCGGTCTCACCACACTTTAAGAAGACCTCGCTGTCGATCCTCGGTTCGTTGCTTCCTTCAATAATCAATGGCAGACCTGTTGCGGACAACACACCCTCAACAGTTTTTCCTACGGACGCGATATCGGAAAAGTCTCTCTGTCGCGTGCTGGTCAGGTACAGCCGGACCAGATCGGCACCATAGACTTTTTCTGCAGTCCTGGCCCATTCATTCGCGTCCTCAACCAGATCCCCGCAGTATTTTTTGATAATTGGCGACCAGAATTCCGGGTTGTCACAGATCTCCAAAGCAACGAGTGGAGCAGGAGAGGGGAGATTTCCATCCAGAAAAGGAAGAGTATTCCCCCCACCAATGCAGTATGCGGTATTTCTTGTTCCGCCGTCTTTTTGGGTTGCTCCCAGGATAACCTGACCAATAGCACCAGTCCATCCAAAGTTAAGATCATATCCCATGCTATTACCTCACATCAATGGCTTCATGGTGAGCGCCGGGTGGCTGACGCGTTCAAGGAAAGCGATAAGATCTTCAATAGTGGTCGCAGTATTCTCATCGGCGATCTTTGCAAAGAGATCTGTTTTATTCCGGTCAGTAAGTTTTTTTATTAGCTGAATTTTCAGCTCTTCTTTAAGCAAAGAAGGCATCCAGACAAGGCGCTCAATGCCTCCTTCTCCCTGTAAGAACCGGTCAGACAGAATATAATTCTTTGAGATCCCTGCAAATCCCGGTGTCTGTGCTCCTCCCCCGATGGTTCCCGCAAGCGTTGAAAAGGTCATCCCTGAGGGTGTGATGCCTTTGAATTCGCGGTTCACAACCATGATTCCATTAACCTCAGGCAACATGAGCGCGATGCATTCAAAGCATCCACAACATGTCATTGGATATTCCATCACACTATACAGAGAACACCGGTCAATTTCCCCGTGGCTTGCCTTTTTGACAAATTTATTGACCCCATCGTATTCCCCGTTCAGGGTGTTGATAACCGCCCCTTTTTCGATTGGCTGATTTGCACCGGAAGGAGCGATCTCATACGCAATTTTTCCATCCAGCCAGCTGATAGCTCCACAGAGGGCTGGATGTTCCGGGGTTATAACACAGACATGATTGGGGGCAAATGTCTGGCAGAGAGTACAGGAATAATAGGTATTTACATCAGTATCCCGCATACCTTTTATACGCGCATCCCTTTCTTCATACACCTTCTCAGCATTTTTTTTTGCCGCAAGTACCTTTGATTCATCAGTAATAAGCGTGACAGAAACCGCATCCAGCAGTTGGGGAAAATCCATCCGGAATTTACTTGCCAGCAACTTTCCTATATGTACAATTTTTACTCCTTTTGCCACGACTTCTTTTGATATCCGAACCCATATGATATCCCGCTGGGCAACGTGCCAGGATCCTTCACCATAATTGACGAAGTTATGAATCCGTCGCTCGAGAACAGGCTCATAATCTTTTTTCATCGTCTTCCCGGCTACTTCGATGAGGATGGCAAGAGGGTATGCACCACCCTCTTTCATGGTATCAATCTCGGGTCCGATAACGGTCACTTGCCCATCAGTGACATCAGCTGCAGCACGCATGGATAACAGTTCGAATGCAGGGGATCTTCCTCCCCCAAACTCAACATACATCTCCTCTTTGCGGATACTTTTTCCTTCAAAAGCAGGAGAGCATCCCATCGGAATGGGTATGGCAGTAATATGAACTTTTATTCCTTTTTGTTCCAGACCCCGGTGAACAACCTCATCCGGCCGGGTCTTTATCCACTCCCCACCCTCATAATCCCCAAGGGAAAGAATGGGGAAACCGAGAACTCTCATTCCATCTACCAATGCAATATCCTGGTCCGAAAGCCCGGGAAATACGATCACGATAGCCTTTGCACGTTCCGAAGCATACGCTAAAAGCCGGTGGATATCGCCGGGAGTGACACCCCCGAACATCATCGCGACCCGGGCGATGACATCGACAAAATGGATCCCGTAAAGGGGTGTTGAACCCAGAGGGATGAGGCGGTACTCAAGTCCCAGCTTTACACCCGAACCGGCAAGAGATGGTACGATGTCTCCTGCAAGGAAGGTAAGCATGTACTTTTCCTGCAATTCACGGCAGATGGCTGCTGCACTATCTGAACCAGTGGGTGAACCAACAACCAAAGCAAGCCCAAGGATACTTCCATCGACGAGGGAATAACCCAGTTTTCGTATGATGGTATCATCGATAAACCCGGTGTAAGGAGCGGGCTCCTTACCGGCAGCGGCTGTTTTTTCAGCTAGGATGCATTCTGAAGCAACAAGAGGATTGTTGCTGGTAGAACTAAAAACGTCAAGGGCAGATTTGCGATCATGGACTGCTGTTCCGGTAAGAGCAAACGAAATCGGCAGGTGATATGCGGTTTCACCATAGGAAATTGTTTGCCGGATGGTGGAGATCATCATCTTTAAAGATTCTTCACCTTTTTTTTTCGCAGTTTCGACGTCGATCATCGGAAAATCACTCTGATCATGGGTTGCCGGGAAAACAGATATAGTTTCGTCAATTTGGGTAAATGCTGACAAAAATTCTCCTGTTCGTTACCAATCCGGTAACAAAAATATTTAACTTCAATAATGATATTCTGTTTAGCAGGAGACTTAAAAATGAATAATTTGCGTTTAAATGACCATTTTTTTTCTATTATTTTGCTCATTACCGTGATTTGTATCATACCGCCTGTGGTAGCACAAAGCGGGACTGTGACAATTTCTTATCGTGGAGCCGGAGGCTATTATATTGGAGATACCATTATTTTCGATGGAAAGGATACTGTCGGAAATTCCACATTATTGAAAATTACCGGGCCGGGTCTGCCGCCAACCGGGGTTCCGATCTATGATCTTGAAGGGATTCCCGGTTCAGGAAACACAGTCCCCATGGATACAGATGGATCATGGCGATTTGTATGGTCAACTGCAAATATTAAAGGAATCGATAAACTGGTAACTGCCCGTTACACAGTCACCGCATTTGATCTGATAAAGCAGGATACAAACTGCATCGGTCTCATTTTTTTTAAAAAAGCCTGAATTTTATATCAATCCGCAATCCGGTGAGGTTAAACCAGGAGATTATATCCAGCTGCCAGGGGGTGGCTGAAAAAGGAGTGACAAATGTGAAAATCGATATAACCGATTCAACCGGAAAAATTCTGCACACCCATACCGCACCTGTGAGCGCCGATGGTTTTTTCAATTATGAGTTTCGAGGGGATATGCAGCCCGGCCAATATTTTGTAAGTGCAAGTAATCCATCTATGAAAGATATACTCAGGAGTGTCATCAGTGTAGCAGCTCCCGCCGGGACATCCCCAACAATTACTCCTGCACCGGTTTCAACCCCCCCGGAAAATGTTACGGTAACTATTGCAACTTCAGCAACTCCTTCACAGATGGCCACTCCCGGTCCTTCAGCAGTACCCCTCTCCCCATTCACCGTGATTGCAGGACTCATTTTTTCCGTTATGGTAATTCTTTTGGGGTCAACCGTACCTGAAAAAAAGATAATCTTCTGATTTTTTTTAACCGTGAATAGTATCAGAACGAATTTCAGAATTTTTATGAAATCTACCATAATGTATATCGGAATTTACCACCAACAATTATAGCACGACTGGTGAATATCTTTGAAAAAATTCTCTTTTATTGCACATATGCCCAATACCCCTGGATCACTCCACAGGGCAGCAGAGATCATTCAAAAATACGACGGAAATATCAACCGCATACAATATGATCGACGGATCGATCCCTCAACGGTATTCTATGAAGTAACAGCTTCTGAGGACGCATTCAGACAGATCACAGAGGATCTTACCCGGATCGGGTATCTTCAGACATCATTAAAACCACTTGATTTTTTAAAGATCTGCGTATATCTTCCCCACAAGCCTGGTGCTCTCTATGAGTTCCTGAATTTTACCACATCCGCAGGCGCCAATATCGCTTTTATCGATTTTGATGACAAAGGAAGACATCCTGATCGCCTTACGGTCAGCCTGAACCTTGAACAGAACTCTGTGGTCGACCGATTGTTAGACCAGCTGAAATCACGCTATCGTCTCGATATCATTGAATATGATACCACGGGGAAACATCTCGATGATACCGTATTTTATGTAAGGTATGCACAGGCAGTTCGTGAACTTATCGGGGAATCTGAAGAGAATTTTTTGCTCTCTTTCCTCGCTGATACGAATCATATCGTGCAGGAACTGATGGATCGCGGAAATGATCCGCGCAAGGTCTTTGAAAGCGTTCTCCTGACGGGAAAGACAATGTGGGCAACAACAAATGACGGGTTCTATGCAGACATCCAGAAATTTAAAATTACCGAGCAAACAACTCTTTTCTGCTTCCAGATGCCATGCGGAGGGAATGTTTTTTTAATTACCTCTGCTGACGAGAAAGTCCTGATCGATACCGGGTACGGCATTTATCATGATGACGTGATAAAAATGCTTTCAGGATGCGGGTTGGGGGATAAACACCAGGTTTCACGAATCATTGTTACTCATGCAGACGCAGATCATTGCGGAGCTGCCGGATATTTCACCGCACCGGTTTATATGCATGAAGGTACTCTTGCAATCATCAGGAAGAACAACCGGGCGTACGGATCCCGAAGTGAACACTCTGTCCTTGAAGAGTTCTATACCAAAATGATCAATCTTTTCTCGAAATTTAATTACCAGGGCCAAATAAAATGCTTTTCAAAAAAAGAGGGCAGTATGCGGGGAATTTTTCCGGTGATTGATACATTCAGCGTCGGAGATCTCGACCTGGAAGTCCTTGAAGGACTCGGCGGCCATACATGGGGTCAGATCTACCTGTATTCTGAAAAAGAAGGATTACTATTCGCGGCAGATAGTGTGATCAACTTTTCAAGCCTGACAAAAGATCGTGCTGACTACAGCTCACTTGCAGCCTTTCTTGTTACCTCGGTTAATGTGGACAGCGATCTCGCAAAAAAAGAACGCAGGGCTCTTCTGGAGATCGCTTTTCAGACTGATAATGAACTTGCGGCCAAAGGTAAGCGATGCCTCATCTGCGGAGGTCATGGTGCCGTATCGGTTCTTGAAAAGGACAAACTCATGGTATTTGGTACCGTCGAGCGATATCAACACCGCCAGCCATGTCCTCGGTAGTTGCGGGGAGGAAATCGGATTACTGGCAACTTTCAGGAATGGGCCCGGGTAGTAAGATTAACTTTTAGTCATAGACAGGCAGGTCCCTTTTCTTTAAAGGTAAAAAAAACTTTTTTAAGTGCAGAAACAACTACGAAATTCTCATCTACTATGTGATTGCATCTTTGTGCAGGAAATATGGAAAAACACAGAGTTCAGGATATGATGCGGCTGATGGCACAAAAGATCCGTGCAATCGCCAATATAATATCCGATGAAGATGTCGAAAAATTTATACAGGAACTACTCAGGGCAAAGCGCATTTATGTTATGGGGGCGGGGCGATCCGGCCTGGTTGCAAAGGCTTTTGCGATGCGCCTCATGCATCTTGGGTTTTCGGCATTTGTCGTGGGAGAGACAATTACGCCATCATTGAGCAAGGGAGATATAATGGTCATTTTCTCAGGATCCGGGAGAACCAAGACCGTTGCTGACATTGCAGAAACAGCAAAAGATATCGGGGCAAAAATCTGCCTGATAACCTCAGATGCAGAATCAAGGATCGGTAAAATTTCAGATTGCACAGTGATTATCGAGCACCACCGTGATGAGGTGAGTGATGACGCCGTTGAATTTGAGATCAGGCAGATGATGGGTGATCATAAATCGTTTGCCCCCCTGGGGACACTCTTTGAGACAGCGTCCATGATCTTTGCCGATGCAGTAATTTCACGGCTGATGGAAATCACACAAACAGATGAAGTCGCACTGAAGAATCGTCATACGAATGTCGAATAAAAGGAGGCGGGATGATGAAATTTGCTCGTCGGGTAGAAGGCATCGAAATATCCGGAATCAGAAAAATATTTGAAGCCGCGGGTCCGGATTCAATAAACCTGGGACTGGGTCAGCCGGATTTTGATACACCACAACATATCAAGGATGCAGCGATTAAAGCGATTCAGGATGGAAAAACCGGTTATACGAACAATACGGGAATTCCCGAACTCCGATCGGCAATCGGTAAAAAATTACATCATGAAAATGGATTAACCTGCCAGCCGGATCATATCATTGTTACTGCCGGTGCAAGTGAAGCACTCCACATCGTTATGCAGGCACTGGTTGATCAGGGGGACCGGGTTCTCTGCCCGGACCCGGGTTTTGTATCGTACGCCTCTCTTGCCACCCTGGCTGGAGGGCGCCCGGTCAGTATGCCACTTACCCGTACCCTTCATGTTGATGTGGAGAAGGCCAAATCACTGATGGATAATGCGAAAATCATGGTTTTAAATTCCCCGGCCAATCCGACTGGTGCGGTTGAAAATAAAGAATCCATTCAGGCACTTGTTGAATATGCCAATGATGCGGGTGTGACGGTCGTTTCCGATGAGGTATACGAACATTTCATCTATGGGAAACAGCACTGGAGCGCAGCCCGTTTTGGCGAGAATGTAATAACCATTAATGCAACAAGCAAGACGTATGCGATGACGGGCTGGCGACTGGGATATCTCGCCGCCCCGGTGGAGATCGTCGCACAATGCGTGAAGGTGCACCAGTATTGCCAGGCATGTGCAACATCAATTTCACAGTATGCGGCCCTCGCTGCCTATACCGGGGATCAGATCCGGTAAAAATGATGCGCGATGAATACCGGGTCAGAAGGGATCTTTTCTGCAAAGGGCTTGAGAACTTGGGTTTTAAATTCCCGGTTCCCGAAGGTGCATTCTATACTTTTGTACCTATGAAACCAGCGCTTTCCCAGAAAATTATCGAAAACGGCATAATTATTGTGCCAGGGGCAGCGTTTGGAGTAAATGCACCGGAGTATGCCCGGTTCAGCTATGCCACCTCCCGGGAAAACCTGTACCGGGCCCTTGAACGGATTCAAAAAATAATGAGTGATTGATATGGTCAGAGAATTATTGAAAAAATTATCCAACGCACATGGTGTATCAGGTAGCGAAAGCAGTGTATTTGCAGTGATAAAAAAAGAACTCAAAGATCATGTAGATGAGATACATGAAGACCCGCTTGGCAACCTGATTGCCATCAAACGGGGTAATAAATTCAAGGTGATGCTCGCTGCGCACATGGATGAAATCGGTCTGATGGTCAAATATATTGATGAGAAAGGCTTTATCCGGTTTATCGCCCTGGGTGGCTGGTATGGTCCGACTCTTTACAACCAGCGGGTGATCCTCCATGGCTCAAAGGGAAAGTACCTTGGTGTCATCGGGGGAAAGCCCCCTCATATGATGGATGATGAAGAGCGTAAGAAAGGGGTAAAAATCGATGATATGTTCATTGATATCGGGGCAAAGAACCGGGAAGAAGTCGAATATCTCGGTATCGAGGTTGGAACACCGGTGACTGTTGACCGCGAGTTTGCCGAGCTCTGCCTATAGCAGGGTTTCCGGCAAGGCCTTTGATAATCGTGCGGGTGTAGCCATGCTCATAAAAGCCTTAAAAGAGATGGACTCTCCATTGACTATTTTTGGTGTTTTTACCGTACAGGAAGAAGTCGGGCTTAAAGGTGCACGGACAAGTGCCTATACTCTTGATCCTGACTGTGCAATAGCCACTGATGTCACTATACCCGGCGACCACCCGGGGATAGAGATGAAAGATGCGCCGGTGGAGATGGGAAAGGGACCGGTTATTACTCTCGTGGATAGCAGCGGTCGCGGGCTTATTGCAAGCCGGAAAGTGGTGAAATGGCTCAAAGATTCGGCTGACTCCCATGGAATTCCGGTACAGCTGGAGGTCGGAAGCGGGGGGACAACGGATGCTACTGCAATTCATCTGACCAAAGGGGGAATCCCCAGTACTACGGTCAGTATCCCTTCGCGGTATATTCATTCTCCCGTAGAAGTCCTGGATATTGAAGATATTGAAGCCGGCGTAAGACTTCTTGTCGCGGCATTGAAACACAAACCAGCGTTATAACAATATTTTCTCTTTTTTACTACCCCCAAACAGCCCTTCTTTTCCTTTGGCCCATGCCGTGACCCCATCAAACCGTTTTTCCGCCATCCAAAGGCGTCCATTCGCATACATTTTCCTTCAATAATTGCCTTCTGTTTGCCTGAAATCAGGCAATAATAACGTATTTCAGAATTGTGTGCCGGAATTCACCATTTTGTGCAACCGGGTGTGATCCGAAAAGCCATTTTCTGCCAAAAGAAGCCTGAAATGAACCCGGAAATGGGAGTGACGGATATCCCCTCACGGAGCGCCTGAAAAGTGAGGTTATACACCTTAAGACGGACTACCTCCGACATAAATGATCGAAAAAAACAGAAAATCCAACTGAAAATGGATTGAGACGTGAAACGAGATACGCCCCGGCCGGGACTTGAACCCGGGTCAAAAGATCCGCAATCTTCTAGGATGTCCACTACCCCACCGGGACACAGAATTTATGTCTGTCTGCTTTACTAAAATCGCTTTCATCGCATAAATACCTCACCGTTTATTGACTGCGGCTGGAGAGCGAGCGAAGAACCAACAATGAAAAAATCGATGGTAAATAATCAGGACTAAAAAATAGTTTCGTGATACTATCCAATTAAGCGGTCCATGTTGGTCGGGGTGTTGATGTTGTTCCCACCTGGATGAAATCTCTCGGATTCGGATCAAAATACGCACAATCTGTGGATATGTTGAATTTCGAAGTGTCATCAATATTGGATTCCGGTTTGACCCAAACCATCGCAGTTGCAGTAATATTATTGCCGGCGAATTCAATCTGCATATCATCGCGTTTCAATATTTTGAGAGTGCGGTTCAGATATTCGGAATACCCCTTCCCGGTTCCAAACCCGTCCTGAAGATAAATTTCACCGCCGGTCCTGTTCCTGACAGTAACTTCAAACCATGACACAGGACTGTAGGTATCAATTGTAATGACCTGTTCACCACCACCGGTCAATTTGGAAGTAACGACCTTTGTGTAGGTTACATTCGACGGTTTGACAGTATAGGTAATGTACATGGGGGGATTTCGCAGGTTGAATGCGATGGCAGTCTTGTTATATGCATACGTATTGGTCGTTTGATATATGCGGCAATATCTATCCAGGGGTGACTGTGTTGTGGGCACTACCGTGTGGAACCCGCTCGCCGTTGTTTCAGTAGCAAAAGGTGTTACTTCCGAAACATAACCTGGTGTTTGTGTAACTTCTGTGGCAGGGGTCTGGTCAGGATTGAAAAAATTTCCTCCCTGTGAAGATGTCGCATTGCCTTTCGGCGGCGCAACACATCCGGATGCAGCAACAACAAGAAGTATCGTGATACAGCAGATAATCCGGGCTATTATCTCTTTCATAATTAACATTTCAGCTATTCATAGTAATAAAGTGTCTTTGGCGGTAAGTTCCTGAGTGAAGGAAAAATTTGGCACGAGATGATAGTGCAGGATTGGAAAAGTCATTTATCTGTGCTTATCGCGCGCCATTGTGAAACGATTTCCCTGTTTTTTCCAACAGATTGCAGTTAAAAAATAGTTCGGGATCTTGCTGCATTTGTTTTTTTTGTTTTCAGGTCAGTGAAAAAATCCCGGATAGTATTAACCGTCTCAGCAAAAGTGCATTCAAAAAACAATAAAAAATGTGCCAATGCGAGGGATGGGATTCGAACCCAAGAACTCCTGCGAGATCAGGCCCTGAACCTGACGCCGTTGACCTGGCTTGGCTACCCTCGCGCTTGTATACATTATGTATGAAATTAAATAAAGATAGGGGATCACTCCCGCTTTTCTGAGTTGTTCCCATTCAGGGAACGCTTCAATTCACGTTCACGAAGTTCGTTCCGTTTTATCTTTCCCGAGATTGTCTTGGGGAGAGAGTCAACAAATTCAATAACTCGTGGATATTTGTAAGGTGCGGTAACCTTTTTCACGTGGTTCTGGATCTCCCGGACAAGAGATTCCGAAGGCCTTATTCCAGGTTTGAGAATCACAAATGCTTTAACAATAAGCCCACGGATATCATCCGGCGACCCGACCACTGCTGCCTCCTGAACTGCAGGATGTTCAATCAATGCACTCTCGACCTCGAATGGGCCAATGCGGTAGCCCGAGGCCTTAATCACATCATCGTCCCTTCCGATGAACCAGAAATATCCATCCTCATCAAGATACGCCTTGTCACCGGTGTAATAAAAACCGTCAACAAATGATTTCCGGTTCTCTTCTTCATTGTTCATATATTCCCGGAAAAGACCAACCGGACGTGGGTTAAGCCTTATGGCAATCCTGCCTTCCTCATGCAGACCAACCTGTTTCCCCGAGTCATCATGCAGCTCGATATGCCAGCCTGGTGACGGTTTTCCCATTGACCCGAATTTCGGGGTCATGCCAGGGAATGTACCAATGCACAATACAGTCTCGGTCTGCCCATACCCTTCATAAATCGTGAGCCCGGTCGCATCTTTCCACGCCTTTATTACCTCCGGATTGAGTGGTTCCCCTGCACTTACACAGTGCCTTAGTTCAGTAAAGTCGAATTTATCAAGATCGGCGAGGATGAGCATGCGATAGATGGTTGGTGGACAACAGAATGTGGTGATGCCATATTTCTCGAGCAGAGGCAAAATTTCAGTCGGATTGAATTTACTCCTGATATCGTAGACAAATATCGCCGCACCTTCGATCCATTGCCCATAGAGTTTTCCCCATGCACTTTTTGCCCATCCTGTATCAGAGAGCGTGAAATGGATGTCGTTTGTACGCACATCCTGCCAGAATCTCGCTGTTACAATGTGCCCGAGTGGATAACTCTGGTCGTGAATCACCATCTTAGGTTCGCCAGTGGTTCCAGACGTGAAAAAAATCACTAATGGATCGGTACTCCTTGTCTTTTTCATACCGGGGAGGTTGACAAGTTTTGCCGAAACAGGGGCAGGATAATCCAGCTCGACCTGGTAACTAATCCATCCTGCCCGTTTACCATCAATCATCATTCTGCAGGAAAGTGTCGGACAGTCCTTCACGATTTCATCGATCTTATCCGCATGCTCCTCACTCGTTATGACCATCTTGATATCAGCAATATTTATGCGGTATTTCAGATCTTTTGGAGTGAGCATCGTAGGAGCCGGGCAATAAACCGCACCTCGTTTGATCAGTGCCAGAGTAAACGTCCACCATTCAGGCACTCTTGGCAGCATAATGAGCACGCGATCGCCTTTGTTGACGCCATACTTGATCATCATATTTACGATTTGGTTGGAAAGGCGCATCAGATCCCAGAATGTGTATTTTTTCTCCTTGCCTTCCTGGTCAACCCATATCATCGCAAGTTTGTTCCGGTCCTTATTTGCCCATGCGTCAATGATGTCAAAACCAAAATTAAAGTACTCGGGAGCATCGATTTTGAAAGAGCGGTACATCTCATCATAATCAGGCATGTTGTGCTCGTTGTGGCCGAAAACATGACCAGACGGGGGCAGAGTTGTTGCACCAACAGTGTTTATTGCAGAGCTTATGCTGAGGTGTGTGGTGCACGCCTCATTGATCCATTCTGATCGTGAGATTTTTCGTTTTTCACACGATTTATCGATAGAAGTCGTTAACTCCTCGTCCATCGTGACAGAATATCGCACCATTCTAGATCGATTTGATGGTGCACATAATAGGTTTTTCGATCATATCTGCACCAAAATTTTCCGGCGAACCGGGTAATTAAGATAATTTTCGCCCGATATTCGGGAATAAAAAAAAGTGGTGCAGTTACTGCTTTTCAACGTACTTTTTCAATTCTGCTGCCCTGAGTTCGCTTCGTTTGATTTTTCCTGATATTGTTTTGGGAAGATCCTCCACAAATTCAATTTCACGGGGATATTTGTAAGGTGCTGTTGTGCGTTTTACGTACTTCTTGAGGTCTTTGCTCAGAGATTCGGATGGTTCAAATCCGTTATTCAGCACGATGAACGCTTTGACAATCATCCCGCGGATTCTGTCCGGAGATCCCACAACTGCCGCCTCGCGTACTGAGGGATGTTCAATCAGGGCACTTTCAACTTCAAAAGGCCCGATACGATATCCCGAACTTTTAATCACATCATCATCCCTTCCGACAAACCAGTAGTATCCGTCGGGATCCCGCAGGACTTTATCTCCGGTGTAATACCAGCCGTTTACGAAAGATTTCCTGTTCTCTTCTGAATTGTCGATGTATTCAATAAAAAGCCCGGGAGGACGGGGATTACAGGAGATAGCCAGCCTCCCTTCCTCACCATCAGGAACGGGCAGGCCTTCGTCATCGTGCACCTGGATCTTCCAGCCCGGGGAAGGTTTTCCCATCGATCCGGGCCTGGGTTCCAGGTTGCCAAATGAGGCAACACAACAGACTGTCTCGGTCTGCCCATAACCTTCTCGTATGGTGAGTCCGGTACCTTCCTTCCAGACACGGATGACTTCGGGATTCAGGGGTTCACCAGCACTGCAGCAATGACGTAATGACGATAGATCGAAACGATCGAGATCTGCAAGTATCAGCATCCTGTATATCGTGGGCGGGCAGCAAAAAGTAGTGACCTGATATTTTTCAAGGAGCGGGAGCACTTCAGTTGCCTGAAATTTTCCGGTGAAATGATAAACAAAAATACAGGCTCCTTCAATCCATTGACCAAATATCTTTCCCCATGCACATTTTGCCCAGCCCGTGTCAGCAACGGTAAAATGCAGATCATTGTGATGAAGATCCTGCCAGAGTCGTGCAGTTACGATATGTCCGAGGGGATAACTGTGATTATGAAGGACCATCTTTGGTTCCCCGGTTGTTCCCGAAGTGAAATAGATCAACAGAGGATCAGTGCTCTTTGTCCGCTGATTGTCAGGTATACTCACTGACCGGTGGGATACCGGTGCCGGATACAACAACTCATAAGGCCAGCTCGCCCACCCTGCAAGCTCCGCATCAACTACCATACGGCAGGTAAGGGTAGGACATTGATCGCAGATTTCCTCAACTTTTGAGGTATTTTCAAGATCGGTAATAATCATGCGGAATTTTCCCTGATTGACCCTATACGCGATGTCCCTCGCTGTCAGCATCGTCGGGCAGGGGGCAATAACCGCACCCAGTTTAATCAATGCAAGAGTAAATATCCACCACTCAGGAATCCGGGGCAGGAGCACGAGAACCCGGTCACCTTTATTGATCCCATACTTCAGGAGGATATTTGCAGCCTGGTTTGAGAGGTTTGATAGGTCAAGAAAACTGAATTTCTTCTCTTCGCCTTTCTGGTTCACCCAGATCATGGCAAGTTTGTTCCGATCTTTTTTGGCCCATGAATCAACCACATCAAAACCGAAATTGAAATACTCAGGAACCTCAATTGAAAAATCCCTGCAGGTCGTCTCGTAATCAGTCAGGGTTTCTAGGGAACTGGTCATGCAGGTACTATACGGTTTTTTCCTATTTCATTTGACTTGAAAATTACCGGATAAAACACGAAAATATCAAGGGGAATTACGGATGATCATTTTGTCAGGATTTATAGAGGGAACATAAAGATTGTCCATTAGTATTATGATTCAGGGAAAATCATAGTATAGTGGATGGCAGATAAAAAGTACGAATCATTAAAAATTGAGAATATTGTAGCATCCGGTGTTATTGCCGATTCCATTGATCTTGTTGATGTTTCTGGTAAGATTAAAAGCTGCGAACTTAACACGAAGCGATTTCCCGGCGCGGTCTACAGGATTGAAAATCCGAAGATAGCCTCACTTATTTTTTCATCAGGAAAAGTGGTTCTGACAGGCATTCGTGATAAAAAAGCGCTCACGGATGGGCTACGAATAATTATGAAGTCTCTCAAGGATGCTGGTGTTGATACTTACAAAGAACCCAAAGTGGCGATAACAAATATTGTCTGTTCGTATGATATCGGAAAATACATCAATCTCAACAAAGTTGTCATTACTCTTAATCTCGAAAATATTGAATACGAGCCGGAGCAGTTCCCCGGCCTGGTCTACCGGATTAAGGATCCGAAAATCGTTGCGCTTCTGTTCTCTTCAGGAAAAATCATCCTCACCGGAGGCAAGAACCTTGAAGACATTAAGAAGGGCCTTGATTTCCTTGAGCAGAAACTCGAGAGTATAATGTAATTTTACCTTTTTTTTAAGATATTATGACCAGTACCGGTGAGTCTGGATGAAATTTCTTTCGGCTTTCATGATCTCCCGATAAAAATCATCACCTTCAGTCATGGTTGAAAGAATACGGGACGTGTTCTCCGGCCCGACACCCCGGGCCGAAAGAGCAATAACTGCCTTCCTGCCACTTGATAAGACGATATTGGCATTTTTTAAAAGGCGTTGCTCAATCAAACGCTCCTCACGAGTCTTTGACTTTTTCCGGATAATGGTGTACAGCTCATCTTCATAAGGTTTAAGCGCTGCAACGAGGCGTGCACCGCATTTCGGACATTTCGGGTGATCGGGCACGCGTGAAACAACAGTCCTGCTCTTCCAGTCACGACAATTCATGCACACGAGCAGCACATCGTCCTGATCCAGCCTCCGTTTCAGGGTTTCAATTACCGCTTTATCTGCTGTCGGGGGGGGATCTGGTCACGGGAGGATAACAGACCCCCTGCACCGATCATTGAATGCGGACCAAGAGCCACGCGAATCTCTCCCCTGATAACCAGATCGACGATATGGGTTGCAGCAGTAATATCCATGTATTCCAAAAGAAGTTCCCGGTACGCCTCCTGTTGAACAACAGTTCCGTCAAAATATTCCAAAAGACGCTGGATACTAATCTTTTCATAGTCGGCGTCCGGATCGATTGCACCGAATTTCTTTGCTATCTGCACCAGTTTCCATTTAAAAAGTGCTGTGCGTTTTAACGCAAGCCGGACTATACCCGGCATATGTGCCGGGTCAAGAGAAAGTAAAAGATCCCGAATATCCGCAGCCCTGATCGAAGAAGGCAGGCGCAGGAGCATGCGATATGCATCAAGTTCAAGACCCACCGTAGTGCCATACCGTGCCGATATGAGAATGGAAAGCACACGTCCCAGAGCTTCATTCGCCTTGTGCCCGGCACAGACATTACAGACCACCCCTTCATCAGTATTTTCCAGGGTAATGAGATTATCGGTAGGGATCAGGGAGCGGTTTTTATCCATCTCATGAAGGAAATTTTCAGCAAAGGTGATGCCATCCTGCTCCGCTGCATATGCCGATATGTCACGGTTCCGGCGCATTCCTCCAACTTCACGGGCCACTGAGAACGGTACCGGGATCTGTTCGCCTTCCCACGAAGGAAGTTCACCCAGGCTTTTCTTTGCCGGTTCTACAATCAGTCTCCCGTCCGCGATTTCGATGATTCGCCAGAGTTGTCCCTTGGTAATGAAAATAGCACCGGTATGAACCCATCCGACTACAAAAGACTCATCGAGGGTACCTACCGTTCTTCGGGAAACCATATCAAAAATAGGGACCTTTCTTTCATCGTGTATCATCGAGAGATTACCTGAAAGGTACCGTCTGGCGCGTGCAGTTGTGATTACCCGGCTTCCATCGAGTCGTATCAAACGGTGTTCTTCCAGTTGCCGGCACACATCGTCAAGGAGGGTTCCGCACCGGGTAAATACGGACGTCCGTTCGATTATCTCCCGGATTTTTGTCTTCTCTATCTCTCCATACTCCACAGCAATTGCCGCGATCTGGTTTGCAAGAACATCTGCAGCATTCGTGTGAGGAGACACCCTTTCGATCTCATTTGACCCTGCCCTCTTTGCAATAACCAGGGATTCAAGGAGGTCATCAAAACCTGTGGCAAGGATTGTCCCCCGCGAGATGGTATTCAGTTGATGACCGGCACGCCCGACCCTCTGGACAAGTCGCGCGACTTCACGGGGGGAACCAAACTGGATCACATGGTCAACTCTGCCAATATCTATCCCCAGCTCCATGGATGATGTGCAGATAAGCGTGCGGATTTCCCCGCGTTTAAACCGTTCCTCAGCATCAATTCTCACTTCTTTAGAGAGAGAGCCGTGGTGTACTTCTACATCCCCCCGTTCGTACAGTGCATGACCCAGCGCCTCTGCAGTAACCCGCGTATTCACAAAAACGAGAGTCGATCCCTCCCGGTTCAATGCTTTTGAGAGGATATTGATCTGTTCCTCGAAATTATCTCCAATGAACCGGACCGTAATATCCAGTTGTTTTGCAACGGGCACCTGAACAATGGAAAAAGGGCGGTCACCACAAAGAAAACGTGCAACATCCTCAGGATTTCCAACGGTTGCAGACAAGCCAATGCGCTGGAATTCCCCGGCGTACACGTAAAGCCGTTCAAGCGCTACCGCGAGCTGGGCACCGCGTTTACTCCCTGCGAGCTCATGAATTTCATCGATGATCACAAATCTGACCTGAGCCAGATGTTTCCGCAGCCGTTTTCCCATAAAGAGCGCCTGGAACGTCTCAGGGGTAGTAATGAGAAGATCAGGAGGCGATAACGCCTGCTTACGTCGTTCATTCAAAGGTGTATCCCCATGCCGAACACCCACCGACAACCCGAGCTCGCCGCACCACCATTGCATACGCGCCAGTATATCACGGTTGAGTGAGCGCAGGGGTGTAATGTAAAGCGCTTTTATTCCTCCACCGGAAGGCATTGATAAAAGTTCATTAAAAACCGGAAACATCGCACTCTCGGTTTTTCCCGTACCGGTCGGGGCAATCAGGAACACGTGATTTCCTTTCAGGATCAGGGGGATTGATTGCTTCTGAACATCAGACAGCACGGAAAAACCGCGCTTTTTTATGCATGCCTGAACCTTGGGATGCAGAACTTCAATCGGTTTCATCTGGGTGCAGCAAACGTACTGGGCCGATGTATGTCCCATCGGCAAGAATGATCTCGACTTCTTCTTTTTTCATGAATCTTGATACAGGCGAGAAAGGATTTTTGATAATCTGAAGGATATCATATCCCGCTATCTCATTAAAAGCGGGCATGAACAGCACGCGGGGTGGCGGGCAATTCTTTTGATCAGGATCCAATCCCAGTCCCTTTGAATCAATCCCGGCCCGCAGGTACGCAGGGGTATGGAGGGCATAACCGACCTCATCTTTAAGAGAGAGCATGGGGTGGTGATGCCCGACTACGATAAGATGTCCGGAAAGTTTCGGGGAGGGATACATATGTCCGTGGAGGAACCCGACGCCACACATGACAGCTCCCTCTTTTGGCTGGATCTCGGTATTGAGCAGGTATCGTTCGATTCCGATATCGTGATTACCCGGAAATACGTTAAGCGGGATTCGATTACGAAGGGTATCAAGAATTTTTGGTAACTCAAAATACTCCTGCCGGGTCAGGGACGGGATACTATGTTTGAAGTCTCCAAGAATTATGAGCTGGTCAGGATCTGCCTTATCGATAGTCTTCAACAAATGATCGAGGCGATCAGCACTGCGGCTCTTAAAATGCAGACCATGAACGGCAAGATCTGCTTCAATGCCGAAGTGAAGGTCTGCAACAATTAATAACCGGAGTTCGTCTTCAATGACAAGTGCCGGACCGTCACCAATGAATTCCATTTTCATAATGGTTTTACAAATCCCTTCAGAGGCTGATAGCATTCATCATCGGTGATAAGAGACCCGATTATGGCAAGGACTGACTCCTGGGGTATACCGTACGCCATTGCCTCGTTAATTATCTGATCAACAGAGATCCCCCGGGTGCCGCTGCCTGCACGTATGAGGTCCATTACCAATGTGCGGACATCCGGCTGCACAGGAAGTTCAGATTCGACGGTGTGTACAGCATTCACTGCCCCCATAACCATCTCTGCAAGTTCCCTGATCCGGGTTTTCGTTATTGAATAATGGTAAAAAGCAGCAAGAATCCTGTCATCAGTACATGTTCCCCGGAGGGCATGATTCATCATGCAAAGACGTCCGAGGGTCGATTGTGCTGTTGCAAGTACCCACTGGTCACGCACCAGGCGGTTCACGCAGTGGACATAATCAGGACGCACTGATACTACTGCCCTGCCATCTTTCATGTACATCTGGGATCTCCCCGTGATCGTGACGAAGGAAGGCACGGGAAGCTTCCTGAAGGTTTCGGCAAGTGCGGTATTTCTGCCACCAATCACCAGATTAAATACTCCCGTCGGATCCGCAACGCGGGTGTTCACCATATCTCCTGTTTCGCTGACCTCAGTAAGGGTACCGGAAAGAAACATGAAACGGCAATATCCACCAGCAGGTGTCACCACCCAGGGCGGGCTCTGTGAATCAACTCCCGGAATTGAAAGTCTTGAACTTCCGTACTCCCCGGCAAATACCCTTATTGATCCTTCCATTATGCTATAACAGAATTAACAGGTAATCGTATTCAAGATATAGTCAGTGCCATACAGTAAAAATACTCTTAAAAGGAATAATGGGTTTAATGGGCAGCAGACATCACGAAATGACAAAAACCGTCATCTGTCACACATTATGAGAACGAGGGAATTTACGCACGCTCATTCGGGAGGATATGGATGATGCTGTCCAGTGAGAAAGGCCATTTTGATAAAATCCCGGAGTGGGAAGGAAAAAGAACGGGAGGATTTTATTCCCTTTTATGAGAGAGATAACCAGAGATACATAAAACCAGTGAAAGGGCCAGGAGCACTGTTGAGCACTGCACCGGGGACTTTGCCGGTGTCGGTGTCTGAACTGGCGTGATGGTTGACAGATCCGGGGGGATAAGGGTCGGATCGAGTTCCGCAGCTTTTTCATATGCAGTCCTTGCCTCGTCAATCCTGCCGAGGGAACGAAGCGCATTGCCTTTATTATACCAGGCTATCGAGTGGGCAGTTGTTAAATTGCCCTCGCGTGCCAGTGAAGCATCTGCTGCCGCGATGGCTTCATCATAGCGACTGAGCATTACGAGAATCCCGGCCCTGTTTGCCTGGATAACAGAGACCATCGATGTCACATTCAGGGCAAGGGCCTTGTCTGACGCCTGTAGCGCTTCCTGATATTTCCCGGCTTGTGCGAGATCGACACTCTGGGAATAGAGTGCTCCGGCATTGTTCAGCTGATCTGCTGAATCGACTGCCAGAACAGGAAAAATAATGACGGAAACAACCAAAATTGCCATTAGGATTTTGTGTATTTTCATAGGATTGCTCCTTTTTGTATTTATTGAAAGTATTTCCTTAAAAAAAAATGGATAAGACAATCCCTATCGGTTTCTGGTTATTATAAATAACCCTGCAATCCCAACACCGAGCAGGGTAATCCATTCCGCCAGTGGAGAATAGGTTGTTTTCGTCGCGACAGGTGTTGATGTTGCTCCAGTAGTTACCTCACCTGGTATCAGTGTAGTGAGGGGTATATCGGTATTGGTTGTCATGACCGGTTGCGTTGTGACTGTCGTGGTCTGAGAGGTATCATCTTTAACGAACGTGATCGTTGCTACCTTGGTAATCCTGCCGTCAAAATCGGAAATACCATTCGCCCGATAGGTTTCCTGCATGTGATTGAGATTCTGGCTTATGGTGAACGTATACATAGAGGAGATATAGATTGGCTCGCCATTTGCATTCCGCGCGCTGCGATCCCAGTCTTTTCCATTTTTCCAGTAAAACGGGGATTCCGTAATAAACGGGTGTTTATCAAAAGGCAGGATCTGATATTTTTTACTCCCGACACTACCGGTAAAAATATTACTCGCATTCTGGTTATAAGAATCTGTCAGTGTAACGGTAAAAAATGAATCAACCGGGGTAATATCAGGACGGTTTAATGGTTTAAGTGCCTGATAAAGATTCGTATCAACCCGGTAGGTTATTTTCGTCGAAACCGGAACTGATTTCCCGCTGATATCCTGGTTTTGATCGAGATCCCAGACTTTTATATCAAGTACCGGCTCAAAAACTTCAAAAACCGCTTTTGGTGGCTTTTTATCTGTGCAATACCATGTGCCAGTATATCCGGTGAAAACCTTCGGACTGATGTTGTAATGGTTGATTATATCCGAAACAGAATTTATTTCATATAAGGTAATGTTTTTTTGCGGTGGCGCGCTGGATTCAGTGCCATTCTGCCACCATGAAATGGTATGACACCCATTCAGCGCTTTGGCAATATCAAGGTCACTTTCACCGATAAAGACCGGGGCCCCGGCAGTGATTTTCAAGGTATTGCCAGCTACCGGTGCTGCATACATAAAAATGATAATAAGCGCAAGTACGATAAATTTTCCATGCATGGAAAGTAATTTCAAAACCCTTATGATAAACATTATGACATTCATAAAAAAGAGCGTGTGATTTTCGCCATTCAAAATTTCCCACGTAATGACTACGCATACTATCCGCTCCGGAGTTAAACAGTATCAGCAGGAAGAGAGTGTTCATGGAAGATAATCATACAATCTGGATTGAAAAATACCGGCCGTCAAAACTCGCCGAAATAGTCGGTCAGGATGAAATTGTAGAGCGGTTATCATCCTACGTGAAGTCCGGAACTCTTCCTCACCTCCTTTTCACCGGGAGCGCTGGGGTCGGCAAGACAACTGCAGCAGTGACACTGGCGCATGAATTCTTTCAGGATTCATGGCAGATGAATTTCCGTGAACTGAACGCCTCTGATGAAAGGGGGATCGATGTAGTCCGTAACCAGATCAAACAATTCGCTCGCACGGCTCCTCTTGGTAATGCAACATTCAAGATCCTCTTTTTGGATGAAGCTGATGCACTCACTACCGATGCACAGGCAGCCCTCAGACGGACAATGGAGAGCTATGCGCAAACCTGCAGGTTTATACTATCCTGCAATTATTCCTCCAAAATCATCGATCCAATACAAAGCCGGTGTGCAATTTACCGGTTTAAACCATTAGGACCGGATGCGGTAATGGAAGAAGCGCGCCGTATCGCTTGTCGTGAGGGGCTTACCATAACCCAGGACGCGATGAATGCGATTGTGTATATTGCACAGGGAGATATGCGTAAAGCAATCAATGCACTTCAGGGCGCAGCAATCCTGAACTCCACGATTGATGAAAAGATGGTGTACGCGATCACATCCACCGCAAGGCCGGATGAGATTGGAGATCTTCTCAAATTCTCCCTCAACGGGGACTTTGAAGGAGCTGAATCACTGCTTGCAAATCTTCTCCACCAACGGGGTATCGCTCCCAATGAGCTGATCAACCAGTGTTACCGGGCGATCATTAAGATGGATATGAACAGGGAACTGAAAGTTGATCTCATCGATCATCTTGGTGAAACTGACTTCCGGCTCTCAGAGGGGGCAAACAGTGATATCCAGATGGAGGCGCTGATTGCCCGGTTCGTACTCGCCTCGCAGAGGAGCAGGTGAGGACCCAATATGGATAAAAACCCTGACCTGCACGATACTGATAAAACTGAAGACTGGAGCAGGTTACTAAAAAGTAAATATAAAAAACAGATTGGTGAAATTTCCCGAGAGTATCCCCATAAACGCTCCCTGTATATCGATTATCGGGATGTCGAAAGGTTTGGGAAAGCAGGAATTGCACTTGCAGACGAACTCCTGGAAAATCCGGGCAAAGTTCTCGAAGACGTCTGGGATGCAATTAAAAATGGTCAGTTGATCAGGATAAAAGATGGAAAAGAACCTAAGGGAATAAACATCAGGTTTACGAACCTCCCGAAAAAAGTTGGCATCCGTCACATCAGATCCGAAGATATCAATAAATTCCTTTCGATTGAAGGCATCCTGCGCAAGACCACGGAAGTCAGGCCGAGGGTTATTGAGGCGGTATTCAAATGTCCCGCAGGTCATTTTACGATAAAAAAACAAAAATATGGGAAATTCATTGAACCGGAGGGGTGCATGACCGATGGGTGTTCGTTCAAAAAACTTGAATTGTTACCCAAACGATCAAAATTTGTTGATTCCCAAAAGCTCCGGATACAGGAGTCTCCTGAGGGGCTCCGGGGGGGTGAACAGCCACAGACACTGGACGTGGATGTAACTGATGATCTGTCTGGCATGGTGGCACCTGGAGACCGTGTGGTAATTAACGGAATTCTGCGCTCAATGCAAAGAATTGTCAAAGGGGAGAAAAGCACAGTTTTTGATATTTTTCTGGAATGTAACTCAATTGAGATCGCGGAAAAAGAGTTTGAGGAAGTTGATATCAGTGAGAAAGATGAGGATGAAATCAAAGCGCTGAGCAGCGATCCTCTGATCTATGGTAAGATAACCCATTCCGTAGCACCCACTATTTACGGTAGTGAAAATGTCAAAGAGGCCATAGCTCTCCAGCTTTTCGGGGGTATTTCAAAGGAGATGCCGGATGGAAGCCACCTACGGGGTGATATCCATGTATTGCTTATCGGAGACCCGGGTATTGCAAAAAGCCAGTTGCTTCGGTATGTGGTGAAACTTTCACCACGGGCAATTTACACCAGCGGCCAGTCTTCAACTTCTGCTGGTTTAACTGCAACTGCTGTCAAAGATGAATTTGGTGAAGGGCGCTGGACACTGGAAGCAGGTGCCCTTGTCCTCGCAGATATGGGAGTGTGCGCGGTTGATGAAATGGACAAAATGCAAAAAGAGGATCGTTCTGCCCTGCATGAAGCTGATGGAACAACAATCCATCAGTGTAGCCAAAGCCGGTATCACCGCTACACTCAGGTCACGCTGTGCCCTGCTCGGGGCAGCAAATCCGAAATATGGCAGGTTCGATATGTATGGAGATATCTCTGACCAGATTAACATGCCCCCATCCCTGCTTTCCCGGTTTGATCTCATATTCATCATGACGGACCAGCCCGAACAGAAGCTTGATCTCGCTATTGCCGAACATATCCTCAAATCGCATGGTATCGGGGAACTGATTGCCCAGCATAAGAAGACCCCGATCCCGGGTATTACCGATGAATACATCCAGCAACAGCTCAAACCAGTGATGCCTGATATAGATCCCCCGCTTTTTCGCAAGTATGTTGCATACTCGAAGCGGTCATGTTTTCCCATTCTGTCAACTGAAGCAAAAGATGCACTTGTCAGCTATTACCTCAAACTCAGGGGAATCGCCGAACAAAACAAACCGGTTCCGGTAACCGCTCGGCAACTTGAGGCACTTGTCAGGCTGGCAGAAGCAAGTGCACGAATCAGATTGTCAAATACTATCGAACAACATGATGCTGAAAGGGTTATCCATATTGTTGATGCCTGCCTGCGCCAGATTGCATATGATGCCAGGACAGGAAGTTTTGATATTGACAAGATCGCGACAGGCATTTCCAAGGAAAAACGGGATATAATCAAAGTGATAAAAGATGCGATTCGTAATATCGGGGGAGACGGCAAAAGAGCCGCAAGGGATCAGGTCGTTGATCTCGTAGTCTCAAAAGGATTCTCCCGGGATAAAGTTGATGCCGGGATAGATATGCTCGTCCGATCCGGAGAGGCAATGGAACCCAAACTGGGTATCCTGCAATTGATTTGAGGAAAAGGAACCATGATAACTGAACGGGACAGGGCAATTTTTGAAGCCGGAATAAAACTGGGGGCCCTTTACCACCAGTGGGTCGGCACACCTATTTCACGGAAGTCTGCTGCATCAATTGAGACCGCTATTGAACAGGCAGTGATCCTCCAGCCATGCGTTGAACAGGTTACCGTAAGGCTCGATCGCAATCTGATGACAGAAAACATATTTGGTTATAGCGAATTGTCCGGGCTCATGTTTGACGTAGAAATTATAACCCGGGTCGGGTTTACCTATTGCCGGGCACAACTTGTTCCTGAAAACGGATATCCCCTGATGCAGATTGTGGAGTGCTATGCAATCCCCGAAATTTCCCGTCACTGATGATCATATCCACATTGACCCGATTAATGGACGGGGACTAGAAGCAGCAAAAGACTTTTTTTTGGCAGGGGGCACACATTTTTTTCTTGTATCAAAACCTTCCTGGTCATTGTCGGTCCATCCAACCACTGGTGCTGATTTCGCAGCAGTCTTTGATGAGACCCTCCGCGTTGCAGGGCTGATTGAAGAGATCGGAGTTGTTGTCTATCCCGTTCTGGGAATTCACCCCGCTGAGATCACCAGGTTGTCCGAACGCCTGCCTTTACGGGAAGCAATTGAGGTTATGAAAGCCGGAATAGATGTTGCAGCAGGATATGTGCAGGAAGGAAAAGCAATTGCCCTGAAAAGCGGAAGACCTCACTATGAGGTAAGTCCTGAGGTGTGGAGCGGGTCAAACGAGATTCTTACCCATGCTCTGATCAGGTCTGCTGAATGCGACTGCGCGCTGCAGATTCATGCGGAAAGCGGGCCGTGCAATGATGTTGCAGAAATGGCACGAAATGCAGGTATCCCGGTCGAACGCGTCGTAAAACATTACGGATCTCCCGACACGCCACTCCATCCCTCGCTAATCGCAAAACATGAAGTGATTCTGCAGCTGATCCATGAGCGGAGGGCATTTACCATGGAGAGTGATTTTATGGATGAAAATTCCAGGCCGGGGGCGGTGATGGGGCCCAAATCGGTCCCCCGATATACGTACAAGTCTGATAAGGGAAGGACTGATAACCGAAGATGACTGCTTCCGTATCCACGCTGAAACTGTTGAAAAGGTCTATGGTGTAAGGATCACGCTATAACCTTGCTTCAACTCACCTTTTTTATTCCACACTGCTAATAAGTGATCAATGTTTTTGAAGGTTCATTGTTCGCCCGGAGGGAGCGATATCGTGGCCGTGTGCGATCGCGAATTGCTGAACACCACCATCAGCCATGGCGACCTTTCTGTTAAAATCTCCGAAGCGTTCTATGGCAATTGCCCCGCCAGTGAAGATCAAGTCAGAGATGCATTGAAAAAAGCGGGTAATATCAACCTGATGGGCAACCGTTCAGTGAGTATTGCGATCGATATGGGGCTCATCACGCGTTCGGGCTGCATTATGATCGGGGATATACCCCATGCACAGGTCTACTCGTTATGAGTATCCAGGATCGTTTCTGCCCAAAATGTGGACAACCCACTGAACAGGAAGGGCTCTGCAATCGCTGCAGGATCGGTAATACACCATGGTTTGAGTGCGACCGTCGTGTGAAGAGTACCCGGTGCCCCAGTTGTGGTGCGATAAAACAAGTAAACACGTGGACTGATACCGAATACGACCGCACCCGGCTGGGACCTGAACTTGCAAAGACCGCTGTTCACTTTCATCCCGATGTCAGGAAACCATCGATGGCAGTAACCGTCGTTGAAAACACACTGAACCGTTCAACTGCGACAATTGTTTTAAAAGGGTTGCTCTACGGATCACCAGTCGAAGACACTTGCACCGTTGAACTGATCTGGCACAAAGAACAGTGTGATCGCTGTAACCGGATCAGCGGGAGTTACTATGAGGGGATTGTCCAGGTCCGTGCTGATGGGCGGGCTCCCAGTACCTTTGAACTTCAGATGTCAGCGGGAATCGCCCAGCAGGTCGAAGACTCTCTCCAGGCGGGGGGAGAACGCCTTTCATTCATTGCAGACATGAATGAAACACGCGAAGGGCTTGATATCACGGTTGGCTCCCAGCATATAGGCACACTCATCTCTCAGGGAGTAATCGCTCAGCTGGGCGGCAGAGTCTCAACGCACCCAAAACTGGTGGGCGAGAAAAACGGGAGGCAACTCTATCGTATTACCTATTCTGTGAGACTACCGAGATTCCAGAAACAGGATGTGGTAGTAAGCCATGGGAGGTATGCAGAAGTTATACGCGTAGAATCAAACCACCTTAAGGTTATTGATCTCACTGACGGCACTCCCAAATCTCTACGCGAGGAAGATGTTGACCGCCTTATCGGTAATATTCGGAACGCTGAATCAGCATTAGTAGCCTTTGCTGATTCCCGCATCATGGGTATTTTAGATCCCATTACCTGCCAGACAAAAGAGGTCAGGAAACTGAAATGGCTCGATGCCAAGGCAGGGCAACATGTCCTTACCCTTCGTGATGGCGATCAACTCATCGTGGTCGGGTAATAAATGAGGGTTAGAGCGGTTTCAAAGGATAAACTCAGAGAGATCGCGAGTGAGACCTGGGTAGACCATACCCATAAGCCATACGCAGAGGGAGATATTACCTGGGTGCCGGTCAGAAATGGAGAGCCATGTGACCGGGATCTTCCCGGCAAAGATCCGGTATAGGGGAAAGGGTTTTTTCATGATCGGTGATATTGCCGTCGTGCATGGTAAAAAACCCGATCGGAAAGAAGTAGAAGAGATCGTGGGTTTCCGTTATCCGCGGGGTGTGCTTTGGATTGAATCCCTTCATGATGTGACACGGACCCCGAAAATACAGGTTCTCTGGGGCGAAACCGGAGAAGTACAGCACCACGAGAACGGATATACCTATTTTCTTGATCCCGGAAAAGTGATGTTTGCACAGGGAAACAGGGTTGAGAAAATGCGAATGGCACAGCTCGTGCAGAACAGTGATACCACAGAAAGAATAGCTGACATGTTTGCCGGTATCGGGTATTTTACCATACCAGTTGCCGGGAGTGGCGCATTCGTTCATGCGATGGAGATAAATCCGGTTGCATTCGGATACCTGAACCGCAATATCCATGAAAATGGCCTCAAAGACCGAATCAGTAGTTCATTGGGAGACTGCAGGGATAACCTGAACGGAACCTATGACCGGATTATTATGGGACATTTTGATGCGGTCTCTTTGCTCCCATCAGCACTTATGCATGTGCGTAAGGGAAGTGTTATTCATCTTCACAGTACCGGGCCTGTTGAAGACCTGATAAAAAAGTATGTAGAGAGCGCAGGTTTTTCTGCAACTATTCATGTACATAAAGTCAAGAAATACCGCCCCCACGTATGGCACGTGGTGCAGGATGTGACAATTTCATGACTCAGGTCCAGACGCTTGCCGGAAAATTCATAGTAATCGCCGTAACCGGAAGTATCGCAGCAGTAGAAGTGGTTAAGCTGGTGCATTCGCTCCGCAGATGCGGAGCTGTGGTTCAACCTGTTATGAGTCATGCAGCATCAGGAATAATTCATCCGGATGCACTGACATATGCCAGTGAGAGAGAGACCATTACCCGGTTGTCAGGCCGGGTCGAGCACATTACCTATTGCGGGGAGGGGGGGAGTGCCGATTTGTTACTGATTGCTCCCTGTACGGCAAACACCCTCAGTAAAATAGCGTGTGGCATAGACGACACTACGGTTACCACGTTTGCCACGACCGCCCTTGGCTGTAAAAAGCCTGTTATCCTGGTACCAGCGATGCACAACAGTATGTACCGTCATCCTGCGGTAATGGAAAATATTGCAAAACTGAAGCAATGGGGAGTGGAGATTATTGACCCCAGGATTGAAGAAGGAAAAGCGAAGATGGCAGGCAACGATGAGATTATTCTTCGCTGTGAACGTGCCATTCTGGGAACTCCACTTTCAGGAAAAAAAGTCCTTATTACCAGTGGACCATGCCGGGAGCCGGTCGATGATATTCGTGTGCTTACCACCCGATCAGGGGGTCTGATGGGAAGATCGCTTGCACTCCATGCTTTCAGACTTGGAGCTGATGTCACCGTAATCCACCGGGATACCTTTCCCTGTGTGAATAATGTATTTGTGGAAACCGCCGATGAAATGCGATCCGCAGTGCACCGCTGTTTCACCGAGAAAGGTGCGGATATCTATATCAGTGCTGCAGCAATTTCTGATTTTGCGCCAAAAAGAGTGAAAGGAAAAATCCCGAGTGGCAAACCGTTAACCTTGTTACTTGAACCACTCCCAAAACTCCTTTTTGAAGTTATTCAGCGTTACAATCCTCTCATCATCGCATTCAAACTCGACAGGTCTCCGAAAAAAATGGCAAAAGAGATGATAAAACAAGGAATTACAATGGTCCTGATGAACGCTCCAAAAAATCTGGGGAGCGCCCATGGTGACTATGTGCTCCTGACACAAAATGAGGAATTACCTTTGAGCGGATTGAAAGATGAGATTGCGAGGAGAATCTGGAATGCTGTTCTTCAGTGACGTAACAATATTTTTCCCTTCCCGATTCATTCAGGGCATATAGATTGCCTCGTTTTGCCTACGGAGATACACCCGGGAATTTTTTTAAGATAATTTTCAGACCGGATCCTGACATCTATGGGCACGAAAGAATCAATACCGGGTTTCTTTAATGAGGGAAAACACCCTATCTTCTTAATAAAATCGTGAACCAGTCCATGAAGTCACCTCACGTCGTTGCATTCTGCCCGGGTCATATTTCCGGTTATTTCAAAAGGATACCGGGAGATTCTATCGCAACTACCGGGAGTATTGGTGCCGGGATTGTTATCAGTCAGGGTGTCACTGCTACCGTAGAACCCGCCGATCGGACATCGATCTGTATCAGACGCAGAGGATACAAAGGGAAACCAGGTGAAGTTACCCACGGGTCACCTTTACTCGAGCATGTAATGGAAAATCTTAACATAACTGCCTCTGTCGTTACTGAATGCGCACTGCCGATTGGTGCCGGGTTCGGACTCTCTGCTGCCGCGCTCCTTGCCACTCTCATTGCCCTGAACCGCCTGTATAGTCTGGGAATGAGCGCGGAGGAAATAGCCCAGTGTGCACACGCCGCAGAGGTTACTCACCGGACCGGACTGGGAGACGTCGCAGCCTGCCAGGGTGGCGGCAGGGTCATAAGGTCAGGCCCGGGGATCCATGGGATGATTGAACGGAGATTTGACATGCCTGAACCCGTTGTATGCAGTAAGTTTTGGACCTATTCACACACCTGCGGTTCTTGGATCATCCGAACAAATGGATCGCATATCAGATGCTTTTCCCAAAACAATACCCAAGAACAGACAGGATTTTTTTTTACTCTCACGCCATTTTGCCGAGCATGAGTGGTCTTATTACCCAGGAGGTCCGGGACGCGGCCCGGCTCTGTGATGCTGCCGGCGTAGACTCTGGTATGACGATGCTGGGAAACGGGATTTTTGCGTATGGTAAAAGGGCACGTGAGGTACTTTTACCATTTGGTCATGTATTTGAACTTCACATTGCAGCTACCGGAGCAGGTATTCTGGAGGAACGGATATGATACCATCCAATCACCCACGCTATCGCTCACTCGTGACCCGTGAACGACTCGCAGAATGTGCAAAAAAGGGTATTGTTGCATTTGAGGGACTGACAGCCCATGGGCGTGGTGAAGCCTTTGATTATCTTATCGGAGAGAGAACTACAAAAAGTGCCCTAATCGCTGCGAGAACGGCGGCGGCCTTGCTTCTGACAGCCCGGCACCCGGTTATCTCGGTGAACGGAAATACTGCGGCTCTTGCTGCTGATGAAATCTCTTCACTTCAGAAGGCATGCGGAGCCCGTGTGGAAGTAAACCTTTTTCACCGGACAGAAACGCGTATTAAAAAAATAGAAGATCTTCTCAGGAAATCAGGAGTGGAAATATCCACGGGCATTTCTGAGCAGTTACTTCCTCTTTCGCACGACAGGGCCTGGTGCCGACGGGAAGGGATATTTTCGGCAGATGTCGTGCTTGTACCTCTTGAAGATGGGGACCGTTGTCAGGCTCTTGTCACTATGGGTAAGACGGTAATTGCCATCGATCTCAACCCACTCTCCCGCACAGCCCGCTCTGCGACCATTACGATTGTAGATGAACTGACCCGCGCTCTCCCTCACATTACTCAGGCTTGTTATGAGGTCTCCGGGGATGAAAAAGTGAATCTCATCAATTCGGTTGACAATCATTATCTTTTGTCAGAAGCAATACGTGAAATGACTGTGAGGTTATCCTTTGCTCTGGATTGAAAAATATCGCCCGGAAAGCCTGACCGATATCGTAGGTCAGGATCCAGTAATCCACCGTCTCGCATCATTCGCAGCATCCCGGACTATCCCTCACCTGATACTCACCGGATCACACGGAACGGGAAAAAGTGCTGCAGTTGAATGCTTCGCAAAGGCGCTCTATTTGGAAAACTGGGAGTTAAATACCTCATTTTTCCAGACTGAAGACCTCTTTTTATTAGGAAAAGCCTACCTTGAACAAGATGATCGATATTCACATCTCTACCAGAAAAACCAGTCACTGATAACGAATTTTAAATATGTTATCAAATGGTATGCTTCACTTCGGCCGCTTGATGCTGAATTCAAGCTGATGGTTTTTGAAGATGCACATGCACTTACAAAAGAAGCTCAGCAGGCTCTGAGACGGATCATGGAACGCACAAGCAGTACATGCCGGTTTATTTTTACCACAACCAACCAGAGCGCGCTTATCACTCCCATTACATCCCGGTGCCTGCCACTCTTGTTTTCTCCAGTTGACCAGAATATCATTCTCGATCGTCTGAGAATGATCAGGGGACTGGAAAATTCAGGGACCCGTTCCTGCTCTGATGATGATCTTGAACTGATCGTCCAGGTTGCGCAAGGTGACATGCGCCGGGCACTCCTGCTGCTCCAGGTTGCCCTTGAAGCGGGACGATGCAAGGATCTTTTTGCGATTGCCCAATCAGAAACAGCAAATGTAACCGCATCGGCCATTGATGCTCTTAAAAAAGGTGAAGTCCGACCTGCAATCCGTCGTCTTGAGTCGCTTATGATTGATTATGGTCTTACGGGCAGTGAAGTACTCATGGAAATACGGAGGATCACACAGCGTGACTATAATCATCCTTCCCTGGCGATTGCACTTGCAGATGCTGAGTTCCGCATACGCCATGGAAACAACGAATTCGTCCAGATGGGAGCATTTATTTCCGGGATTTCGGAGGTCTTTACATGAGTGAGGTCAAACAGATAAAAATTCAGGAGCACTACGATACTATTGCTGACGTTTACGATCATCACTATGACCAGCATCGGGGCCGAAGTTATCATAAGCACATCAGTAACCATATCATGAATGCTCTGCCGAAGGGTGGAAAACTCCTCGATATTGGATGTGGAACCGGACTGTTTGTCGACAGATATATTAAAGCTGGAGGCAGCGCCATTGGGCTTGACATAAGCAGGAAAATGATTGAACAGGCACGACGCAGGTGCAGGACATGTGATTATACTATCGGGATCGGGGAAAAAATCCCGTTTTGTGACAATTCTTTTGATGCTGTCTCAAGTCTGCTGGTGTTCAGTTACGTAAAAGATCCTGGCTCTATGATGGAAGAGGCATACCGCGTTTTGAAGCCAGGAGGTTCAATCGCCATCTGTACTCTGGGAAAGAAATTGCTGACCCGGGGAATACCTGCGATCTACCAGATCGGGGAAAAAATGAATGTGAAACATGTTGTTATGAAAGATTTCGGGGAACATTATTATGATGAAACTGAAATGGATAAGCTCTTCACCCATGCCGGTTTTACTGATATCCAGATTAAATGGTGTTCATTTGCCCATATCGATATGATTGATCCACTCTTTCTCCTTGCCCAGAAGATCGAACCATTCGTGGAAAAGCGTGTCCCACAGACTGGCCTATAATATCTTTGTAAGTGGGAAAAAACCCCGGTTATAAAAAATTATTTTGATTGCGTATTCATCAGATTTTTTAAAACACGCTTTTTTTTCTGGAGAGCAGCTTCCGAAGCACGTAAAACTCCCTCTTTCATTTCTTCAAAATCACGCACAGAGGTGTCGACAACTTTTTTGACCGGGGTATATGCAGATTCACGGAAACGGGGGGAAAAATCGTTTTCCTTACCATCAATCATAAGAACGGACTCAGGACTCCCTTTTTCAACGAACCCGATCTCATGCATCGGCACACCTGCGGATTTCACAACACGACAGATCTCTTCTGATACTTCTGGAGGGGCCACGATAAGCAGTGCATCAAGTGAAACACCAAGATAATCGATCTGTAATTTTTCGAGCATATCCCGGACATGAGGTTCCACAAGGCTTCCTATAGATTTTTCATCGATAATAATTCTGCACCCGGCAGTTTCTGCCATTTCGAACGCGTCACCCCTCAGCCCGCCATTTGTTACATCAGTCATCGCATGGACCTGGAAAAAGACATCGCTTTTCATCAATGTCTCACACGCGACAAGGAAATTAAGATTGATAGTTTGCTCTACAACTTCAGGAAATCCTGAATATATTGCAGCGGTTGCAATGGTCCCTCCTCCAGCCCCTTCGGTCATAAGCAGGACATCCCCGGGTTGTGTCGATTTTCTGGCAGTCAGGTGATCAGCGACTCCGACAGCCCCAACACAACCGGTAAGACGGTTGCCAAGCACCATATCTCCACCGATCCGGAGAGTTGAACCGGTGACAAGAGGTACGCCCATTGCTTCTCCTACGGTCGTTATCCCGGCAGTATAGTCAAAAATCTTTGCCACGTCACCATCGTCAGCAACATGGATATCTGAAAAAAGCATTATCGGTTTTGCACCCATAACGTAAACGTCCCTGAGTGTCGCGCGCGTGACATGGAACCCCGCAAGGAAGGGATAATCGGAAAGGCGGGAATGCATACCATCAACAGTGCAGACGATATAATTTCCCCCGGCACAGACAGCACCCGCATCATCCATTTCATCAACACCGACGGAGGCCGAGGTTTTTCCGATTATTTTTGCTATCTGGCGATGTGCAAAGAAATCTCCTTTTCCTCTTGATCCTACCCCGAATTCTCCCATTTTCACGCCAGCCGGAACGAAATCAAAAAAGTCACCGGACAGACCCCGGGTGTTTTTCACTTCTTCAATAACTGCATGTGCAAACGCGGATGCATAGGAGGGTTGAACTTTTTTTATGTCGATGATTTGATCCACCAGATTTCTCTGTAAGGTATCATCATCCATACCATCGGCCATTTTCCTGCGGGTAAACTCCTCAACATCCATAGTTTTCTGTTCGTGCGAGAACCATAAAAAAGCGGGGGCTATGAATAAATTTTAAAAAAAGAATGTTATCTTAAGAGGATACCCCAGACATTCGAAAAACTTCTGATGGCTTCATCAAATTTCCCGGTCTTTAAAAGCGAGAGCCCTTTAATCATCCCGGTTCGTGCATCCTTCACATCAAGGTAATATGCTTCATCAAATGCGCGTGCAGATTCTTCCAGTCTGCCGACCATAAAACAAGAGTTACTCATAACAACCCATGCATCAGCTATCGATGGATTGATTCTCAGGGCATTTTCCAGACATTGTATTGCTTCTTCGTGATTCCCAAGCAGACTCAGTGATAGTCCTTTTCGGTAAAGGGCAATTGCATTCTCTGGTTCTATAGAAAGGGCCCTGTCGAGAACATCAACTGCTTCCCGATATCTTTTCAGATTGATCAAAGATATTCCCTTCTTGACCAATGCGGAAAAATAGTACGGGTAAATTTTCAGGGCCCGGTCGTAACAGATTATCTCTTCTTCGAACCACTTCAGCTTGCCAAACGCGTATCCCCTGTTCACCCAGGCGGACAGATAGCGTGGTCTGAGTTCCAGGGCCCGGTCACAACAAAGAATCTCTTCTTCAAACTTGCCCAGCATACCCTGTGCAACACCCTTATTATTCCATGCCACTGCACTTTCAGGGTTAATTTTCAATGCCTGTTCACAACATTTTACTTTTTCCTCAAACCTGTCGAGCTTGCCAAACGCAAATCCCATGAAAATCCATGCATCGACACAGTTTGGATCCAGTGCGATTGCTTGTTTGCAGCACTCGATTTCTTCATCATACCGCCCAAGTTTCCCGAGAGCAAAACCCCTGCCAATCCATGCAAGGGGGCGCTTTGGATCAACTGAGAGCGCCTCGGAAAATGCAATAAGCGCTTCCTCGTGCCTTCCTTCCCGGCCCAGAGCAAGACCCACAAGATAATAATCCCGGTCCTGTTTGGGAGACTGCATGCTTTCAGAAACTTTGGGTGATTCAAACATGGAAAGGATTTCCCGACAACGGGGGTGATAGTACTTACCAAATTCTTAGTGCCGGTGATATATATGTTAACGGATTAAACCATTGATTTACACACCATAAACAGAAAGTTGCTTTACTCCAGATACATTAAGCATCAGATTTTTGTTTAAAAAATCAATTCCGGCAGGGTTATATTATCTCTCAATTTATCTAGAATACTTGTTCTCTTACAGCAGAGATGATGATGCTTCATCCTATCCGATTGGGGTTATTCTCCTGGTTGCGATCACATTCCTTCTCGCACTCCTCATTCTTCTTATGATCCAGATTCCCTCATTCCGGGTGAATATGGAAAAAGAAATTCCCGTTATTTTCGCGATTACCTCGGTGGAAAATATTGACGAATTAACTGGAACCATGAATTTCGATAGTCGTGTGCTCCTTCGGCACACCGGTACTGAAGAGTATCAGAATAAAAATCTTAAGGCAAAATTTTTCAGAAATGAACCAGCCGGTAACCTGCACTGTTGCAACACTGAATGGACACGATTTCATCAGCACCTCTCACACGGGCATCCAGTGGATGGGAGGGTCAGGATGTTCCGGAATAACCTGGAGTCCCGGCGAACAGATCTGTATCGATTTTTCGGATGGCACCTTTCATCCCGGTGACCGGATACAAATGGATATCATCGATAACGGGACAAATACCACGATATCCCGGCATTTCTATTCAGTTCATTAACAGCCTTTTTGTCCGGGAATGGATCGTAAAAAAAATCAATCTTCAAGCTGCTTGAAAACACCTTTTTTTGCCTTCAGAATTTTACATTCAGGGCAGCGCCAGGTATCCGGAACATCTTTCCACGCAGTACCAGGTGCTATTCCATTTTTGGGATCTCCTTTCACCGGGTCATAAATATAGTGACATTCGAGGCATACGCACCGTATCATTTTTTCCGGATCTGTCACGATCAATCCAACTCCAAAATATTGTCTGAATATATTCGTTCTATTTTTCTCAATATTCTTTTATGAATGCTTCCATTCAGGGAATAGATTATAGAATGGTTTTTAGTCCCCCATTGAACCGGCATATTGTAACTGGCGGGCACACAGCCGCGCCACACGCAGGGGTTCGGGAATTCTGCCTTCGAGGGTGAAATCATTACACAGTCTCGCTGCATCCTCCAGGTTCAGACCCCAGCACCGTATGAAGATGGTCTGATGCGTATGAAGTTTAACCGGAGTACGTTTTCCAAGGCTCTCATATGCCGAGATTCGTGTATCCTCATCAGGAAAATGATAGCGTATGTCCTTCATAAGCCCGTCAGAGTCCTCATAGGTAACACAGATAACCGGAATTCCGGTCTTTTGAAAAACGCGGGATCCATCTATAATATTAAACCATGCAATCACGCATCCTGACAACATGATTACATTAATGTCACTGCGTTCAAGCTCGTTTACCATATGGATTACGGAGTCACCGGCATCCATTCCACCGACAGTCACCGTTGAAAACGTAAAACCATCAATACGAAGGTCTTTTCTCATTACCACCCCTGCAAGTCTCGAAACAGATCTTCCGCGATAACTTTCTGCAATACCCAGCGCACGAAGCCCTTTTTTCGGGACATGCATAGAAGCAATTATGTCAACCGATTAAAAATAGTATACCAATGAACTTAAACAAAGATGAGGTTTGTATCCTTATCCCTACGTTAAATGAAGTTCTGACTGTTGGAGAAATTGTTCGGGAATTCAGGGAGTTGGGATATAACCATATTCTCGTTATTGATGGAAATAGTAGTGATGATACGGTCAAAGTCGCTCAGGAAAGCGGTGCAGAACGTTCATATCCAGTCAGGTAGAGGAAAAGGTAATGCCATCATCCAGGCTTTTGAGATTATTGAACAGCCCTATATACTCATGCTTGACGGAGATGGCACGTATAGTCCGAAAGATGCGGAAAAAATGCTGATTCCCCTTTTCGCGGGATTCGATCAGGTCATAGGTGACCGGCTTATCAATGCAGAAGAAGGGGCATTTCTCAGCACTGAACCATTTTGGAAATCATATGGTGAACCTCCTGTTCAAAGTCGCCCATAGCAGTGACCTCCACGACATTCTTTCCGGGTACCGTGCATTTACCCGATCTGCTATTCACCAGATGAACTTAAAAGAGAAAGGATTCGAGATTGAAACCGAAATCTCGGTGGAATCTGTCCGGAACGGGCAGCGCATCAAGGTTGTCCCCATCAAATATTCCCGTCGCCCGGGAACAGCCACAAAACTTTCACCATTTCACGACGGTATCAAGATTGTAAGCACGATCTATCGGCTTGCACGTATGAACAACCCCATGTTCTACTTTGGCATGATGGGGATATTGACATCACTCCTTGGCGTAATAACCGGAATATATGTTTTTCATGAATGGTTACAGGGAATAGATCACATTCCCCTTACTATACTGACAGTCCTTCTCATCGTTGTGGGAATCGAAATTTTTATGTTCGGGATGATAAGTGATATGCTGCTGATCTTCCACCGCGAAGTTATTCGGGAATTCCAGAATCTGCAGTCCCAGAAACCACCCAAATAGTGACTATTTTAAAAAAAATTTAAAATATTTATTCTGAAGTATCGTGAAGTAAACTCCGCTTTAATAGTAGCACCCGGCAGGAATGTTCAGCGAGCGAGGTGTAAATATATGCCTCATCAAGTGTTTTTCCGCCGGTAAATGTACCATGTCCACGTACTATAACGAGTTTTGACGACAACAGGGCATTAGCAACATTTTCAGCAATCTCCCGGGACCCGGGTGCACCCGGAACAACCGGAATCCTCGGGCAGAACATCTCTCCTTCACTATCTTCTGGTATAACTTCATCCAGTACAAGTGATGCTGCAACTGCACAAGGGGGATGGGCGTGTACAATTGCCTGGAGAGATGTTTTCTTGTAGACTTCGCGATGCACCCGGTATTCACTTGAAGCATTATGAGGTACATCTCCATCAAAGGGAACAAACACCAGTTCACCGGCTACATCGAGGTAGGCTCCAGTTTGTTTGATAAAAAAACCCTCATCGTGTCCTCTGACACTGATATTTCCAAAATTCCCTCCTACCAGGTGCTCGGCAAAAAGCCTTTTTCCTATCCGCTCGAACTCACCAGAATACATTCAGCACACCTTTTTTTCCCGCAGAATTCTTTTGCATACTCGACAATATGTGCGTGCGTCTGCCTGTAGAGGTAATTATCTTCAGGAAGAATTTGTTCAAACAGACGTTTTAAATCGTGCCTTTTTTCGGCGATGCCTATGCAGCGTACCATACGATCAGTATATGCATCGATTACAAAACTTGTCCGCAAAAGACCGTAACACAGAATACTGTCGGCAGTCTCATCTCCGATCCCGGATACATTTAATAATCCTTTCCTGAGCTGAACCGTAGGTACACCAGCCATTTTATCGACACTTCCATAGGTTTGCATAATGTGTGTGGCAAGTGATTTAAGGCGTTTAGCCTTGACCCGGTAAAACCCGGTGCACCTGATGGCCTCTTCAATATCCCGGGTGTCAGCGTTCATGACTGCTTCGATTGTGCAAAGATCTCTTTTTTTAAGGAGTCCCAGAGCCCGCTCCACATTTTCCCATCGGGTCTGCTGGGTCAGGATTGCCCCAATCATTACTTCATCCGTGTATCCCGGCCACCACTCAATCTCGCCAAACCAGCCGGTAAGTGAACAGATGAGTTTTTCAATTTTAATGGAACTGGATCCCGACATCCCTGATCTTGTTGTACCGCGCAATATTAAGCAGGAGAGGTGTTAAAGACTCGACCAGATGTGAAGCCGCAAGAGGACCCGCATCATATGCGTGGAGTTTTGAAATTCTGTTTACTATATCTTTTACCTGCTGCTTTGCTTCCGGATCATCACCGCAGACCGGTACTGAGTAGTCGAGCTCTTCGTCGAGCAATTTCCAGCGGTTTGCTGCGATAGTATTGAATGCCGTACAGATCCTGGCAGTCGGTGGAAGAAGTCTTTTTATGAGGAGCGCTGCGGAACCCTCTGCAGGTGGAACAAAAGTGAAGAAATCCTTTTTTTCCATCGGATTAACCGGGCTGATGACTATCTTTCCTTCAAAGCCATGAAGGGTTTCCAGAGTTCCTAAGAGATGTTTGAAAGGTATGGCAAGGATAATAATTTCTGCATTATCCACTGCCTCCTGGTTGGAAACACCGGTCAGCGAACACTTCTGTCCTCGTTTTTGTAAGGTCTCGATACCAAATTCACAGGTAACTTCTGCCTTTTCTTTTTCCCGTGATCCAACAATTATCTCAAACTGGGAGGAAAGGCGGATCGCCATCCCTTCACCGATATCCCCGGTCCCTCCCACAATACCTATCTTCACTTAACCCACCAGCGGTTTGAGGAGTTTTTCAAGCGTTGCGGCATCAGTAACCCCCTCCATGGACTGAACGATTTTTCCATCCTTTTCAATAATCAGGGTGGGCACAACACGAATCCCATATTTTTCCGCGAGATCCATATGCTGATCAACATCCACTTTTTTTATCTCGATCAGATCACCCATTTTTTTACCAAGTTCCTCTAAAATCGGCGTCTGCATCCTGCATGGACCACACCAGGTCGCAAAAAAATCATATAAAACCGGCTTGCTCATTGAACATACCCGGAAGAATAGTCGATTAAAAAAAAGATAAATGTATGGTATTTTATTTGGAAAGGATTTGCATGATAATCTTGCCATACGCAGGACGTGTGACGAGTACACCGACGAGAACACCAAGGATGGTGATAATCGCAAATCCCTTGAGCGTTGAGAGGTCCATCAATGCAAGCGGCACCATCGCGATGACAACAGTTGCGGCAGCAACAACGATAATACTCAATGCCCGGGAGAGTCTTTTTAAGTAAAGGTTGGGGGAGGGAACCTTTCCCTCATGCAATATCTCGTCGGTTATAACGACAAGCTGATCAATCCCTGTTCCGAGGACTGCTATCAGACCCGCAATCGTGGGTAAATCCATCTGGAACTTAATCAGGCTGATAAACCCGAGGAGAATGACTATTTCAGAAGCATTGATCATTATCATCGGCAGGACGATGTTGGGCTCCCGGTACCGGTAATAAATGACAAAACCAACCGTAATAAGGGCTAAGATACCGGCGAGGAGCGACATCATTTTATACCGTTCTCCAAGGGGAGCTGAAACTCCCCCGGAACCTGCAATAGTGACATCGACCGGTAATGCTCCGGCCCGGAGATGGATTTCGAGAGTTGTTGCCTGCTGGGTTCCGACCTTTCCTGTTCCTGTCGACGCATAAAGTTGACGTATTGAATCACTCTGGAGTTTTGCCGCAAGGTCATCTGACAATGGTGCGGAATACACCGAGGTATTGTCAAGAAGCATGATGAGATTATGTCTGGCCGGGTCAGTAGTGGCGCCATATTTTATTGCAGCCTCACGGAATGCTGCTGCACCACTTTCACTTAAGGTAAAACCCACGCCCCATTTGTCGCTACCGGGGGGCTCCTGGCTTGGGGTCTGGACACTGGTAATTACATCACCGGAGAGCACATGCTCCGTCTGGTTGCTTGTCGTCTGGATACGAATCTCAAACTTGCCCTGTTTACCGACTATGTCCTGGGCCTGCTTCATGTCAACCCCGGCAAGTTCCACCCGGATAAACCGGGCGACATTGTTCAGACCGGTGAGTGTGTTAACCTTTGCATCCTTAGTTCCGAGCGTATTGATCTTGTTTTCAAGGACGCGCTTCACCGTATCTGCGGTGGTTTTTGACACGCCCTGCTGGTAAGAAGTAAGTTTACCCTGCTCGCTGGTAAAGACGGGTTCAAGTTCAGCCTGGGTGTAATATTTCCTGATTTCGAGGTGAGTGGGATTTGTCGATTCCACCACTATGACTTCAGTATCAAGTTTTTTGGAGAGATTCGTGACAAATGCTTCTAACGGTTGATCAGTAGTAAATCCCACAACTTCTGCACGGAACTCAAGCTGGAGCCAGGAACCCTGCTGGAGATCAAGCCCATACTGGAGATTGGATGCAAGATGCCCCTGCTCGTCGAAATGGGGGTATATTGCAATGGTGGAAAGAATGACGAGAACCAGCAGCGTCGCAACTCTCCAGTCACTGACAACCGCCTTAAGTTCTTTTAAATTCATTTGCCGCCTCCTTTTAAGATATACCATTTGAGAATCCCGACATTGGTCAGCCAGGTATTCATAACATCGAAAAGAAGCCCGATAAGCAGCACGGCCGATATTTCGATAAGGATCTGGACTGCCCCGAACCACGCAACAACAAGGAGTGCCGTTGCAGCTGCAAGAGTTGTTGAAGTCATAATGATGCCGGTATGGAACGCACCCGTCAACTTGTCATTCAGCTTTCCCTGCCGCTTAAGAACTCTGTTGGTGAGCAGAATATCACTGTCCACCGAGTAACCGATCAACATCAGAAGTGCGGCAAGCGTTCCAAGAGACAGGGGAATACTCACGAGGTTCATAACAGCAGCAGTCATCACCATGTCTGCGAATGCGGAAAGAACCACTGCAACTGCAGGCACGAATGTACGAAAGGATAAAAAAATCACAATTGACATACCGATAAAAGAAAAAATCAGGGCAAGCACTGCCTGCGTTTGCAGAGTTTTTCCAAAGGTTTCGCCAATCTGGTCTATCCTCGCATCAGGATATTTCTCGTTAATTACTGATGTAAGGGCCTTATATTTTGCATCATCCATTAATCCAAATTTTAAAAATTTCCCGTCATTCATATCGCTTACTTCGCGTAATGGAAAATCTGCAAAATACAGGGCAATCTGTTCCTTTGTATCCGTGGTAATAATTGTTACCGCAGTACCACCTGAAAAATCAATACCCGGGGTAACAGGCATACCGGTCGTCGCAATATTTATGGCAAGTACTATGACAGATATTGCCAATATTGCGAGGGGGATTATCACCAGCTGTTGTGGTGAATATTTTTCAATATTATAATGGATCAATCCCATAGCGTAATCATCTGTTCACAAATGATTAAAAATATTACCAGAGATTATCGAATAAAAATTAAAAACAGTCACTATACGAGAAAACATTTTTTTGAACTTCGCAGAATATTCATTTGCGTTCATAAAACAACGAGATCTTCATTTAAGCAATAAATTCTCGCACAAAATAAAAAAATATATATACTGACAGCTTTGACAATAACACTTATGAGATCTCCTTCAGAGATCAAACGAGTTGTTGAAGGGCGCTTACGGTCATATCTCTCAAGGGACAGAACCGGAATCCGGCGCGAAGTGCTCAGGCTTTTTGTTAAAATCAAATCGATGACTATTGCAGAACTTGTCACCGAACTTCAGACTCAGTTTGCCGTTACATTCCATGCGATTGCATCAATGGTAGGGATAATCGCATCCCGCATCGGGATCCTCCGCGCACTTAAGAATTCAAACGGTGTAAACAATTACGAACTCAAAGAAAAATATTATGATATCGTGGTCAGGATAGTTGAAGTCAGTTAAAACCACTTCCGATCCACAATTGTTTTTACTGCCACATTCCTATTATTATAGCATCATGCGTACCAATGACAGCACCTGCATAAGCGAGGTGACCATTGTCCCGGAGGTTGTAGATTTTATCAACAAAAGGGACTGCGATTTTCGTGTCTGCACATCCTGCGGGGGACCAATACTTCTGCCAGTCCGTGTCAAACCCCCAAAAAAGACCGACCTCCTCCTCAGGGCAGGGAATCATATGATCTATGTTTCCATTCATCAGGCACGGTTTCTGCACTGCATCCGGATGGATATGATCCCTTTTTTCGATGATAATGATCTTGTGGGCATGAATGCTGATGAGTTTTGAAGAAATCTCCCATACTGCAGATATAAAAATCCGGGTCCGCGCTCCCACCCTTGAAACGCTTTTTTCTGAAACATTCAACGCAATGATGCAGATAATTTACGGTACAGATCGGGGAGGTTGCATCCATAGAGATATCCAGGTCGAATCTATCGATAATGAATCGCTGATAGCAGATTTCCTGTCAGAAGTTCTTTTCATATCAGAAGTGGAAAGTCTTGTCTTTTCAGATGCTGACATCAAAATTAACGGATTGTATTTGTCTGCTGAACTCACTGGAGAACCGTTTGATCCGGTACGGCACTCGGGGGGTTCAGAAGTGAAAGGGATTTCCTACTCGGGACTGGAAATTACGCATAATACGAATGGATATATGCTTGACATCATATTTGATGTCTGAGGATGAAGGCAGGGGGGATTTTGGATTGCTAGAGGGTGTTAATCAGGTTGGAGTAAATGAATGGGAAGTACCTGTCGGATATGTCCCCGGTATGCGGGTTCCGGGGAGGTTCTTTCTTTCTGAATCATTAGGCAGAACTCTTGAACCAGGAGCTGTACAGACAGCTCGCCAACGTTGCAACTCTCCCAGGAATTCTGAAAAATTCGCTTGCCATGCCCGACATTCACTGGGGGTATGGTTTTCCCATCGGGGGAGTTGCCGCGTTTTCTCTTGAAGACGGTATCATTTCTCCCGGGGGTGTCGGTTTTGATATCAACTGCGGGGTACGGTTACTCTCAACGCCACTTCAGCATAAGGATGTCACCGGCCGCCGCGATCTTATTGATGAGCTCTTCCGTACGGTTCCCACGGGCGTAGGCGCAAAGGGTGCCCTGAAAGTCTCTGTACCGGTTCTTGAAAAAATGATGGTAAAAGGTGCAAAATGGGCAGTCAGTGCCGGTTATGGGGTTGATCATGATCTCGTACGGTGCGAGGAAGGGGGGTTCATGAAAGAAGCGGACCATACTACTCTTTCCACAAAGGCAAAACAACGAGGTATTCCTCAGGGGGGGACGCTTGGATCAGGCAATCATTTCCTGGAAATCCAGGTTGTTCGGGAAATTTTTGATCCTGCGGCTGCTACAGCGTTCGGCCTATCTCTCGGGCAGGTCTGTTGCATGATACACTGCGGTTCACGAGGGCTTGGACACCAGGTCTGTACTGATCACTTAAAGACACTCGAAAGTGCAACAAGAAAATATCATATCACCATCCCCGATCGACAACTTGCCTGTGCACCAATAACATCACCGGAAGGTAAAGCGTATTTTGGTGGGATGGCAGCCGCGGCGAACTACGCATGGGCAAACCGCCAGTTGATTACCCATACTACACGCCAGGTACTGGCAAAAATGTTCAGGATCGATTACGACGACATGCCCCTTATCTACGATGTCGCACACAATGTAGCAAAGATGGAGGAACATGTCCTCGAGGGAAAGCGTGTGAAGGTTTGTGTGCATCGAAAAGGTGCAACCCGTTCATTCGGACCAGGATCAGCAGATATTCCTCCCGATCTCGAATCCATCGGGCAGCCCGTAATAATTCCCGGCAGTATGGGAACATCTTCATTTGTCCTCAGGGGGACAAAGACAGCAATGGACAGGACCTTCGGAAGTACCTGCCATGGTGCCGGCAGAATAATGAGCCGCACTCAGGCAAAAAAGAGTCTCAGTGGCAGGGAAATAATGGCAAATCTCTTAAAAGAGGGGATCATTGTCCGTGCACACAGTGAAAACGCAATAACCGATGAAGCTCCCGGAGTATACAAATCCAGTGAAGAGGTTGTGAATGTAGTCCATGAGGTAGGGATCTCCAGGCTCGTTGCGCGCCTCGGTCCAGTCGGAGTGATTAAAGGATGAATTGTCGGGCCGGATTTGTCTGGCAGACAAAACAACACTTCAACAGATATATCGAAGATTGTGGGATATCCTGCGAACTAATTACCCCGCATATGCTTGCTGCGCCATTTTACCGGGGAAGATTCAGTTGTCTTATTATACCTACGGGTTTTGCAAACCCCGGATACTCAAACCTGCTTCCTGCACTCCGCGCAGCGGCACCACGGATAAAAAAATTCGTTGAAAATGGCGGGAATCTCCTCGTTTTTGGCGCAGCTGCCAATAAGCCCGACTCCTACGACTGGCTCCCGTTCCTGGTAACATATTTTCATGACTGCCACCCGCGACGGATCGATGACAGTTCTGGTTCCAGCACTATGACAATCATTGACGATTATAATCCATTGTGCATTGAATGTGATGGTTCATTCCCGACTCATGAAGGAATAAGGGTAGGAATTGCAGGATCCGCTGATGTAATTATTGAAAAAACGGTAGGCCGCGGGAGAATAATTGTGACCAGTATCCATGAATACCCTTCACGGTCTTTTCTAAAAAATTTCTGCGGTTCGGGAATAGAAAGACTCATTGTAAAAAAAATGAGCCAGATTACAAAAACACCATGTATCAGGTTCATTCTTCAGGAAGTAAATGATGAAGTCAAAAACACGGAAATAATTTTCTGGTATTATTCCAGGGAATTGCGGGATTGAAAAATACTGCAGAGTGTTGAAGGTTTATTATAATTTATACCCTTAGTATGTAATAATGGATGTAACTCATCTTAAAAAACATCGGCCATATATCATTGTTGGGTTTCTCCTTGTTTTTATGGGAATTACCCTTCTTCTCCGTATAATTCCCGCGGCGTTTATCAAAGATGCCGGGTTTTTGTATATTTTTGATACGGATTCCTGGTATACGATGAGACAGGTTGAGGTAATGGTAAACCATTTTCCCCAGTACAACTGGTTTGACCCGATGACCGCCTACCCGACAGGGAAAATAATTGACTGGGGACCCCTCTTCCCGGGTGCTGCTGCGATACTATGCCTGATAACAGGTGCGACAACACGGAGCGCGATTATTTTTACTTCGGGATGGGTACCCCCCCTCATGGCCGTGGTCATGGTGCCGGTAATCTATCTGCTGGGAAAAACGCTATGGAACTGGAAAGCAGGAATTATCGCTGCAGGACTCATTTCTGTTGTTTCATTCCAGTTTTTTTCACTGTCATCATATGGGTGGACTGATCATCATATCGCGGAAGTTCTTTTCAGTTCCCTTTTTTTTCTTGCCTATAGTTTTGCCCTCTCGTATGTAAAGAGCCATCCTGTTAATCTGAAAATTCGGGAAACGGTTTTGTTACCGGTGCTATACTCAGTCATTGCAGGGATGTTTTTTTTCCTCGCCCTCCTCGCTTCAACGACAGTAATACTTACCCTGGGTGTCATCGCAGCCTATACCTTGGTACAGTCTGTTCTGGATTTTTTCTCAAACCAACGGACAGACTCACTGCTGGTAATTAACAGTACGTTTTTAATTGTCTCAATAATCCTGCTTTTTCTCTTCGGTTTCAGGAACGAAGGAGTATCACTTTCCCAGTACACCCCCGGAATAGTGTATGTACACCTAATCATTCTCCTCGGAACGATAGTGCTGTTCACCCTTGCAACCATCCTCAATGGAAAGAGAGGGGCGTATTTATTCACGCTGCTCGTGCTTGCAGCGGGAACCATGGTTTTAATCCAGGTTATTCCTCTTTTCCAGACAATGCTTGTACAGGTGCTGGGACTTTTATTCGGTTTTTCGATATTTTCTGTAGCGGTTGTTGAAACCCTTCCATGGACATTGACAAGCGCCTGGGAAAATTTCAATATCTCCCTGATCCTGATGGCCGGAGGACTGCTCTGGCTTGGATATGGGGTAGTAAAAAAGAGAGATAATCAATCAGTTTTCCTGGTGATTTGGTCTTTTTTCATGCTTCTTCTGACCATCAGATTCCAGCGTTTCGCGTATTTTTTTACGGTAAATATTGTACTACTATCGGCAATCTGTATTTCCGGAGCAATCGGTTGGAGAGAAGACCTTTTTATCAGGTACTTTTCAGGGATAGTATCCCCCGCAAAGGACTCCACTACTTCTCCATTTAACTTAAATATTGATAATTCCCGGAAACAATCGATATCTGCGAAGAAAGATTCCAGGAAAATTAACAGATCATCCGTCAAATCACCAACAGACCGTAATAAATTAATCAAAGATAGTATTGTTTTTTCTGTAATCCTCCTTACGATAGCAATGCTTGTGATTTCAATCTCGCAGGATATCGGATATGGCATGAGTACACCGCAGCGTGAGATTTCCTCGGACTGGACAGAGTCGCTCACCTGGTTACAATCAAACACCCCGCAGACGGGAGTTGATTATTATAAGTCCTATGAATTACACGGTTTTACCTATCCCGCTGAATCTTATGGTGTTCTGGCCGTTTGGGACGCAGGTCACTGGATCACCTTCTTTTCTCACCGGATTCCCATAACCAATCCGTTTCAGGATAATCTGGGTGGCCAGTCGGGAGCCGCAGCATATTTCCTGAGTCAGAACGAATCGCAGGCAAATGATATCCTGCATACGCTTGGAGGTAAATATGTAATTACGAATTCAGAAATGGCCATTGACACATTTACGAATCTTGTACCCTGGCAGAGCAATTCTGTGGATATCTCTCCTTACATCAAATGGTTCATGCTTCCTGATTCAACCAATCCATCACGCCTGCAAATTATCCACATGTACGATAAAGGATATTTCCAGACAATGGTCTCACGGCTCCATAATTTTGATGGATCCATGGAAAACCAGAAAACCACAGAGTATGTCCAGTATGTGATCCGCCAGGTCCCTGCACCTGGTGAGACTTCGGGGGATGTAAATGGGTATGCCCGTGTAATCACAAGCGAGCAGGAACAGGATAATTCACAGGTTAATAATTCCCTCATTATGAGGGAAGGAACCGGTATCTCACCTGGCCGATATGCAGACATTTTCTCAAACCTTCCTGACCACTCCATGGGGCAGATATCTGCGCTCAAACATTACCGGCTCATTCATGAATCACAAAATGATGCATTGGTAAAAATATTCCCTGAATCGGATGTTGTGGTGCTCCCCGGGATTAAAAGCGTCAAAATCTTTGAATATGTACCAGGTGCCCATATTCCCGGCGAGGTACCATAGAATTGCCGGTAGTGACTAATACCGGCCGGGCTTTCGTCTACAGACAGGGAAGTGAGAACGGGGAGTTTATTGTTCCTTACTCAACCCAGGGGGAACAACAGGATGTACATGCAACCGGCAAATATCATGTAGCCGGTACATCGCGATACATTACGGTCACGGAAAAAGACGTGACTGAAGGAAACAGACCGCTTGAATAATCATCAATGAGAAAAGAATAACCCGGGGTCTGTGAAAATTTCAATTCGTTTTTCTTTGGCACATCAGTTTTTTGCGTGAAATTACCTCCAGGTAATATCTTTCTATATCGATAGTAATCCGGTTCCAGTCTGAGTGAATCAGCAGATACTCTGCAGGAATTTTGCATTTCAGCATAGTGGCAGAGACCCAGGCTGATTTTTGCAGCGATGTCCTCAGCAGAAAGGGAACAGAGGAACCCATTGTTTTTTGTTATCAAATCGCAGATTGCATTTGCCTTATGATCGACAGTCACTACAGGAAGTCCGCATGCCAGAGCTTCTAAAGCAGTGATACCGAATCCCTCCCGGGTTGAAGGCAGCACACAGATTTTTGAAGATTTCATGTAAGCGATGATTTCATCATGGAATTCCCTGAATCCGATAAAACGAACGTTGTCTTCAAGATGTAATTTGCCTATAAGGGTCGTGACATTACTCTTTTCAGGACCATCTCCTATCATCACCATGAAATGATCCGGGTGTTTTGACAAAAACAGGTTAAATGCCAAAATCAACAGGTCCGGATGTTTTTCTTTTATCAGCCGTCCTGCAAAAATGACATCTGATGATTCCAAAGAGGGGGAGATTGATTGTATGTTCTGTAAATCAACCCCGTTGGGAATTATTTTTATTGGGTGGAGGATACCAAGGCCCCCCATGTTTTTCGCTGTGGTTTTTGATACCGCAATATTTTCAGAAGTAAGTCGGGCAACAAGTCCTTCGGTAATCTTTCCCATACATCCTTTCCACCCGATATAATCATACCAGTAATCGCCCCAGATTTCATGCCAGGTAATCACGAGGGGGGTATTTTTCAGGACCGAGGGAATTTTAGCAAAAAAACATGAAAAATAGGGAAACTGCTGGCAGTCGATGATATCAAATTTTTCCTTCATCAGAGGGATGATCAGGTGGATGCTGAAATATACTGCCTGCAAAATTGACCTTCTGCCACCATGGTAGAGATTTTTTTCAGGACATACTCCATGAAGGACCACACCATCGATAATGACGATGTCTTCACCCGCCCAGAATTTCATCCCGAAAAGGTGTACATCATGTCCTCTTCGGGACAGCCTCACTGCGAGTTCCCACACACGCTTTTCTATACCCCCTTTTACCCAGGGATAGATGGCATCGTAGACAAACGCAATCTTCATCCTTACAACCTAGACATGATTGTTGTTTTCATTCAGGAGCATCATACTCTGGAAAACTGCAAAAAGAAAGATCTGGATTCCGGTCACTATCAGGACGAGGGAGATAATCGCAGTTGAAATTTCTGAGAGAAAACCGAAATTCGTCGAAGCCCAGTGGAGAAATATATTGAGTCCGATGAGTATCCCGGCAGATGTCAAAAAAAAACCCAGAACAAGGAATATTTCAAGACTATGGTATTTCATCAGCAGCTCAATAATTCCCTTCTTATTCTCATATCCGTGAATAACCGAGTAGGTCTTCATCAAAAATCCCGAGAGGACTACCTGAACACCGCCAATCATGAGAATTGCACCGAGAATAAAGGTATGAAGGTGTGAAGATTCAATGTCTCCCTCAAGATAAAAAAATATCATCAACAGAAGGCCGATCAGGGAAAAAAGAAATCCGGGAATAGCGATAAATGGCAGGGGTTTCATCAGGAGCACAAAACGGATATGGCGCCATCCATCCGCGAAACTATGCAACTTTGAGGGGGTCATTCGTGGATAATAATCAATAGGTACTTCTACAATTTTCAGTTGTTCTTTTGATGCCATAACAAGCATTTCAGATGCGAACTCCATTCCTCCGGTTTTTAACGGAAGCTTGTCAAACCCTTCGCGCGTGATCGCGCGAAATCCACTGTGGCTGTCTGAAAAATTCGTGTGAAAAAAAATATTGATCATCCAGGTCAGAATCGGATTACCGATATAGCGGTGAAGACCGTCCATTGAACCCGGATGAATTGTCCCCAAAAAACGTGATCCGATAACAATATCTGCTCCGGTCCTCAGAGGTGCGAGAAGTTTTGGAATATCAAAAAAATCGTACGTATTGTCTGCATCGCCCATCACAAGGTAACGACCCCTGGCATGGTTAAACCCGGTAAGATATGCATTCCCATACCCGTTCTTTTCCACATTAATGACAGTTGCTCCAAGGGATTTTGCAATCCCTGCGGTTCGATCACTGGATGAATCAGCAACAATTATTTCCCCCCGTATAGCATGTTCTCTGAAAACTTTCTGAATTTTCGTAATACATGCTTCAATGGTTTGCTCCTCATCGAGGGCAGGTATTATTACCGATACATCTATGGCATTATCGTTACGGGGTTGCAAATCCATGATCGTTCCTGAAGGGTTTTTTGGTAGAATATTAAGAATAATTGCCGTTTGATTCAATAAATTCATTGGAAAGAATTTGCAGGTATGCTAAAATACCAGCAACCGCTGAACAGGAAAATGTTCATTTCAAATAAAAATTGAACATATATAGTACCGTGAACCAGCCTGTGCCGGTAATTTTTCCGGGTCTAGTACGACGGGTTCTCGAGACCAGATTATTAGGGAAACCATGAAAAAAATACTGATTACCGGTATCAGCGGTTTTGTTGGGGGACATTTTGTTCATTACCTGGCAACGCAAAACAATAATCTCGAGATTCACGGCATCAGCCGTTCAAAACCCGCATGGGATTTTGTAAATATTCCTGCAGAGTTGCTCGATGGGCATCATTTCCATCAGGCCGACTTAAACGATATTCCAAAAATCAAATCACTTATTGAGGAAATCCAGCCGGAATATATCCTTCATCTCGCTGCACAAAGTCTCTGTAGCCGAAAGCTGGAAAACACCGGTATTCTCTTTTATGAATAATACCAATATCTTCCTGAACATCATTGACACGGTGAGGCTCAATGATAATGCCGCCAGGGTTCTTTCCATTGGATCATCAGAACAATACGGGATTGTTTCTGAAAAAGACCTTCCGATAACTGAAGACAGGCCACAATGCCCCGAGAACCCATATGCCGTTGCACGCGTTGCCCAGGAACATCTTGCAAGGATATATGCCAAGGGATTTGATCTTGATATCTGCTGTACCCGTTCATTCAATCATTGCGGCCCCGGGCAGACCGATCGCTTTGTTGTCAGCGCGATAGTAAAGCAGTTTGTAATGGTTGCTCAGGGAATTCAAAAACCAGTCATCCATATCGGCAACGGGCTGATTGTGCGTGATTTTGTTGATGTCCATGATGTTGTTGAAGCATATTTCCTCCTCCTTACAAAGGGTAAAAAGGGAGAAGTATACAATATCTGCAGCGGTAAAGGTATTGCGATCCAGGATATTGTGACAATGCTTTCTGAAATACTGGATATTCCTGTGGATATATTCCAGGAGAAGTCACAGATTCGTCCGATTGATAATCCCCGTATTGTCGGGAGTTACCAGAAAATCCAACGGGATATGGGATGGGAGCCAACGATTCCTTTCAGACAAAGTCTTTTGTCCATGTACCACTACTGGGACAAACGAATACAGGATGAAATAAAATTGCATTTGGCGGATACTCCATGATACTGCAACCAGGATTTTACGATTTTTTGAATTTTCCCTTGTATGGAGTGATTGCAGACGGAATGTGGTGCAGCAGGAGTTGTCTCACCAAAAAAGGGGAATGTAACTATAACAGGGAAATTTCAGAGGGGATGGCTGCAACCAGATTTATATCCGGTGAAATACTGTGAAAGTCGCAATCTTTCATGATTATTTCGGCGCTATTGGCGGGGGAGAACGGGTAGTCACTACTCTTGCTGATATTTTTCACGGTGATATCGTCACCACCGATACAACATCACTGGAAAATTTACCTTTTAAAGGCAGGGTTATCTCATTAGGAAATACAATTAAACTACCACCGGTTAAACAATTTACCGCACAAAAAAAATTTTATTTCTGTGATCTTTCTGATGAATACGACTTTTTCATTTTTTCAGGTTTCTGGAGCCATTATGCTGCACACCTGAATCACCCTAATCTCTGGTATTGCTATAGTCCTGTAAGACCTTTTTATGACCTTTATGATGTATTTCTCCAGAGACAAAAAAATGTGTTCACCCGTAATGCTTTTCGATTCTGGGTCTACAGTATGCGTTGGTATGACCGCCGTTCAATTCGGGATATTGACCGTATTATCGCAATTTCACGGATAACTAAAGAAAGGGTATCACGCTTCCTTCATTACGACGCTGATGTGATCTATCCTCCGGTTGACGTTTCCCGGTTCTCCTGCAGGGATTATGGAGATTTCTGGTTATCAGTAAACAGGCTTTATCCCGAGAAGCGCATCGAGCTGCAAATTGAAAGCTTTCGCCGGATGCCAGATCAGAATCTTGTTATTGCAGGTGGATTTTCGAAAGGAGATCACGCTGAAAAGTATTCGAAGCAACTACTACGTGATTTACCTGAAAATATCAGGGTACTCGGAGAGATACCGGAACAGGAACTCATTGACCTTTACTCAAACTGCAAAGGCCTTCTCTGTACTGCACTTGACGAGGATTTCGGACTGACACCACTGGAAGCAATGGCAAGCGGGAAACCTGTTGTCGCGGTCAATGAAGGAGGTTTTTGTGAAACGGTGACAGCAGATACCGGTCGTCTGGTAAACCCGGATCCCTGTGCGATAATAGATGCTATTAACGAGGTATCCAGAGATCCCGAGTCATTTCAGAAGGCCTGCTTGGACCAGGCCAAGCAAGTTTGATATTTCAGTCTTTGCGGAAAAAATGAAAACCGTTGTAACACAAAAAGAATAAGGTAGAAAATCACGTGAACATAAATTGCCTGAATTATATATGGAAAGTAGAAAATACCATAATTACAATTGTCATTACGACAAATCAGGTTAAAACAATAGATTAATAATTTAGAGGGGGATCGATTTTGAATTTCAGCCTGATCATCGAACTAACAAAAAGGGATTTTATCGAGCGATATTCAGGTTCTGCACTGGGGTTTGTCTGGTCGTTCATCTATCCTCTTATCAATATCCTCATTTATATGATCATCTTCGGGAACCTGATGGGAGCACGGTTACCGGGCATGTCATCAGTGTGGGGATATGGGATCTACCTCATTGCGGGATTGATCCCCTGGACTGCATTTGCAAACACCGTTACACGATCTTCAACGGTATTTCTTGATAAAAAAAATATCATAACAAAGATCCACATGGATCTCCCGACCCTTCCGCTCTTCATTGTATTTTCGGAAACTATTACTTTGTGTAACACTTGTGATATTTCTTGGAATTCTTCTCTTTACCGGATTTTCATTCTCACCGTATCTTCTATTCATTCCGGTCATTTATCTCATCCAGCAGATCTTTGCCTATGCTCTCGGTTTTTTCCTTGCGATGTTTGTGGTCTTTCTCAGGGATCTCAAGGAGGTTGTTGCCATCGGCTTCCAGATCTGGTTCTGGTTCACTCCAATTGTGTATGTTTTTGACATTCTTCCACCTCTTGCCCAGCAAATTCTGATCTGGAACCCGGTGCTTGCATTCATTTCGGCATATCACGATATTTTTATCTTCCAGAAGATGCCATCATTTTTCTATCTCTCACTCGTTCTTATCATGAGTATTGTGCTGATTGTGCTGGATTATGTGATCTTTAAAAAACTGGAGAAGGATATCCGGGATTTCATCTGATGCAAAAGACAATGAGAACAATGCATTCCTGCGAAGAATTTCACATTGAGTAAATACGCTAACAAGGGTGTACAATCATGATAAAAGTTGAAGGGATCTCAAAAAAATTTAAACTCTACCGTTCACCTGCCGACGGCTCAAAGAGATCATCTTCAGGACAACAGTATCACAAGGATTTCATGGCTCTTGACAACATTTCATTTGAGGTTGGTACCGGCCAGACTCTTGGGATTATCGGGCAGAACGGCGCTGGAAAATCTACGCTGCTTGAAGATTCTCTCCGGTATTGTGATTCCGGACAGCGGCACAATCCAGATTGACGGGAAAGTCACGGGACTTCTCGAACTCGGGACCGGTTTTAATGCCGAGATGACCGGTCTTGAGAATATTTACATGAACGGAACGCTCATCGGGATGACCCGGGATGAGATCGAACCGGAAAAAACAGACCATCATCGATTTTTCCGAACTGGGAGAATTCATCCACGAACCCATCAAGACATATTCTTCCGGTATGACAATGCGGCTTGCATTCTCTATTGCGATTCATGCAGATCCGACATGCTTCCTTGTTGATGAGGCACTTGTCTGTCGGGGATGCATATTTCCAGCAGAAATGCATGCGGAAGATCCAGGAGTTCCGGGCAGCGGGGGATCGATTGTTTTTGTGTCGCATGATATGAATGCAGTAATGACATTGTGTGATTATGCGATATTATTGGATCATGGAAAGATGATATCGTATGGGATTCCACGGAGTATTGTTGATTTATACATATCACGGATATGCATACAATCACATACCGGAGAAAAACCGGTAATTCTTGTGGATACAAGAAGATACTCTCAATAATCATTCGAATATATCAACCGGTGAAATTGAATTTGATTCAATCAGGATCCTTGATTCATCGAAAAATATTATCACGCATGTTCATAGCGATGATGAGATTATTATATCCTTTTCATTTCGCAGTTTGCGCCATATCGAAGATCCAACATTTGGCATATTAATCCGGAACCGGTATGGTATGTCAATTTTTGGGACAAATACCTATCTTTTACACCAAAAAAACAATCCTCTCCTGCCTGGAGAAAATGTATCAGGTTTCCTATCAGATTAAAAGTACCTTTACAACCTGATGATTATTTAATTACTGTTGCGATCGATAATAAAGGAAAAGCAACTAATTCTTTTGATGAATACTTACTTCGTCTCAATGACATCGCAACATTAAAAGTTGTGCGAAATGAAAAACAACCGCTTTATGAGGGTATTCACTAATTTAAATCCTACAATCAATGTTGAGGCAATTACCAAAGAGTATTATAGGGGTATTTAACTAAGGAGTACTGAATGGACGACAATACCATAGAAATCCGCGATGATGAGATCAACGTCGAAGAGATTATGGCAAAAATCCGGGAGACTATCCGAAGGCGACAGGCAGCAGGAGAGTTACCCCGGGATTCTGATATTTTGATTTCACCCTTACCACCGGTTGAAATCGGGTCCGGAGTTGATGAATCGGTGCAAAGGGATCTCTCATATATTCGTTCAAGCTGGGATGTCCACAATAAAAATTATTTCATCAGCTCCCACCGACCCCATGTCGGTAAATTCCTCATAAAAGGACGCCAGATAGTTCACGAAGAAGTCCGTCGCTACGTCGACCCGATGCTTACCCGTCAGACCGAGTTCAACGCCAGTGTAGTCCGTCTACTGACTCATACTTCACAGAGATGTGCAGATCTGGAGCGTAAAATTTTACGTGATAGCCAGGATTTAACTCACGAGATTTCAACGCTTGAAGAGGATTTGACTCATAAGATTTCAACACTCGAAGAGGATTTGACTCAGAACATCTGTCTCAGGAAACAAAATTAAATATCAATCTTAAAAATTGCGTTGATTCGAAGGTTCAAGATATTTTTTCTCAAATTGACAAGGATCTAAAATTACAATTGGGACTTACTCATTTTCTTGAAGAGCGGATACAGAGAGGACTTGTTCAAAAAAGTGCTCCCAAAGGATCTGTGGCTCCTGCGGATACAAACTATTTCCTCTTTGAGGAACGGTTCCGCGGTTCACGGGAAGAGATAAAACAGCGACAACTGGCATTCCTTCCCTACTTCGAGAACTGTTCAAATGTACTTGATATAGGCTGCGGTCGCGGTGAATTTCTTGAGATTCTCCATGATCACAATATAGGAGGTTTCGGGATAGATATTGATCCGGATATGGTGGCATACTGCACATCCCGACAGTTCGAAGGTCGAGCAGTCCGATGCTATAACATACCTTGAGACACTGGAGGATAAAAGTCTTGACGGAATTTTTATTGACCAGGTTGTAGAACATCTTGAGCCCGATTACCTTATCCGGTTACTTACTCTTTGTCACCAGAAGATCGAAGTACGGATACTATCTCGTGATTGAAACGGTAAATCCTTTAACCTTTGTTTCTTTTGTTAATTTCTACATTGATCTGACCCACAAGAAACCGGTTCATCCGGAAACTCTGCATTTTCTTATCAGTGTTGCAGGATTTCGTGAAAGCGAGAAAAAGTTCTTCTCACAGGTTTCTGATGAGGGAAAACTGAAAATGATAACGGATGTGTCCGAACTGAATGAAACTGCCCGAAAGAATATCGGGGTATATAACCATAATATTGAGATATTAAATACAATCCTGTTTGGTGCCCAGGACTATGCAGTTATCGGGAAAAAGTGAGGGTAAACATCAATTGATTTACTATCGTGGTGAAAAATGCATATTCTGATTTGTAATGAACGATTTCTTTTTCGTTTTGGTTTAGATCGAGTCTTTAATTATTTTAGGAAAAGGCCTGAAGGACTTGGGTCATACTATTTCCATAATGGCAAATACTTATAATCGTGATGTTTTGAACACATTTGCGACGACGATTATAGATATCCCGGAAAATAAGGATGACTATTTAAATTCAAACGAATCTGTTGAAATGTGGCTCAGAAACAGTTGGAATATAGTTTTTGGGGGCTCTGGCAAGCCGGATATCGTAATAGTCGGGGGATGGCCTTTCTTTTCATCAATACCATTATTTCATAAGAATGGAATTCCGGTTGTTTTTTTGGATTGTGGTGCTGTGCCATTAACGGGTTATACAAATGGTTCTCTTACAACTCAAAAGAAATTACAGGACTTAAGAAAAAAATTCTTACCTTATACATCGGCTATCGTTGCAATCAGTGATTTTATTGCGACTTCTCAAAGCAAACCCGATACAAATAACCAACTCCCGGTTATTACTATCCTGTTAGGAGCTGACCATTTAAATTTTAACATCTGGCAAAGCGGGAATTCATATAATCAGGAAATTCTGGATACCCTTTTAAAATCAATAAAAGATCAAGGGAAAAAATGTATTCTTAATCTAGGTCGGTGGGAACCAAATTGTTATAAAAATTCTGAAGCGATTTTCAACATAATGCGCAGAATCATAACAAAAAATCCCGATTCTGTTCTTTTGTACTTGCCGATCCCACAAATTTTGAAATACCTCCTGATTTGAAAAATGTTATATTCCCGATTGGATTTCCTGATGATACTGAACTGACCTTATTGATGAAGAATATGGATCTTGGAATTTCAACTTCGCTCTGGGAAGGATTTAACTTACCATTGGCTGAGATGCAATGGCTGAATATCCCTGTCCTTGTATTCAATAAAGGTGCACACCCTGAGGTTGCCATTCATCATTGGTATCTCTGTAAAACTGATGAAGAGATGGCAACTAAAGTTTGCGAGATATTGGAAGGAACGGCTCTGAATATTGATACAACTACCGATTCCTTGAATAAATTTCACAAATATTTTACCTGGAAGCGAGTTATTATTGAGTTTGATAAAGTTCTGGATAATGTGGTTCAAGGTCATCAAAATTCCGTAAACCGAAATTTTTTGGCAATTATTGATGTCACAAATGCTGTCCGGGATCCTGCCAATTCTGGTGTCATTCGGGTTACGAGAAGATTGTGTAGTGAGTTACAGAAACACATACAGGTGCTTTTTGTAGTCTGGGATTCGGAAAAAACACAGTATTTTTTCCCCACAAAAGAAGAATTCAACCAATTGAGCCAATATAATGGACCTGTTCTTAACAATGAGTGGGAACAACTGATTGATAGTAGTAAACTGTCATTACCAGATTATTTAAAATCAAATAAATATGCCGAAACCTGGTTGATTTTTACCGAAACTGTTGACGAATCACGTGCGAAAAAAATCCGTCGCTTTGCCAGAGAGAATAATTTTTATTTGGCAGCAATTTTTTATGATGCCATACCCGTTTTATATCCGGAGTTTTGTCAGGATATTACAGTAAAAAATAATCATAGCCATTATATGAAGGGGCTGGCAGAATGTGATGTCGTAATCCCCATTTCAAAGTATTCCGGAGAATGTCTCCAAAAATTTTGGAGAGATCAGCATATCAAAGAATGTCCTGTCCAGTGACAATTTACTTCCCGGGGAATTTGGAGGATTTAAACAAAATAAAATATTCCGGGAAACGGGTAATAACGGGATCAACATATTATGTGTATCTACGTTAGAACCAAGAAAAAATCATAAGACACTTATCCAGGCTTGTTTATTAATGCAAAAAGAACATCCCGATTTAGAATGGACACTTACCCTTGTTGGAAATCGGTATGCCGGGTCTGTTTGACATTGCAGAAAATATCCAAAAAATTTCCCGGGAGTAATCCACGTATAAAGTGGCTTGGTATTGTTTCAGATCATGCTCTCGATATACTATATAAAGAATCGACATTTACGGTATATCCATCAATAGTTGAAGGCTTTGGAATGCCTATCCTGGAAAGTATCTGGCAGGGCAAACCAGTAATTTGTTCTGACAAGGGTGTTATGTCGGAACTGGCAGAAGCAGGGGGATGCCTGACAACCGATATTCTTGACGAAAAATTATTGGCAGAAACCATGTATCAGCTCAGTACGAATAAAGATTTATTTTGTAAATTGTCAATGGAAGCGGCCGGAAGAAAAATAAAAACTTGGGACGAGTACACACTTCAATTTCTTTCCATTATCACATCGGTAACGGGAATCAGGAATTTTTCAACACAGAAAAAAATAAGCGCATCTGCCAATTGTGATCGGACCTGGGAAGATATTCTTTACGTTAATTGTTTGAAGGAAAATTGGCAGATGAATAATTCAGAAAAACTGGCGTTAACCTCGCTCTTATACCGTCACCATCCTTATTGTAGTATTGAAATAGGTACGTATAAGGGAGGGAGTCTATCTTTGATTTCCCAATTTTCCCAATTGGTTTTTTCTATTGATATCGATCCCGGGTATTCCAAAAAATTTTGGATTTCTGACAAATGTAACTTTTTTAACAGGTTTTTCCAAAGTCAGTCTGCCATTGCTGTTGAAATCATTGGACGAGGAGCAGATCCCTGTTGATTTCATTCTAATTGATGGTGATCATTCAGCAGAAGGGATCAAAAGTGATCTCAATCTGATTCTTATCATATACCCCAAAAAAACCGCTCTTTGTTATGATGCATGATAGTTTCAATCCGGAATGCCGCCGAGGGATGCAGGAAGCTGACTGGGAAAAATCACCCTACGTCAAGTGGGTCGACTTCGATTTTGTTCCTGGTCGGATAATTGAAAACGGGAGTGCATGCGATGGAGAGACTGTGGGGGGGTCTGGCTTTGGCATATTTGACGCCGCAGTACCGTTGTGATCCATTGGTTATTGAACGGACAGTGAATAGAATGTTTGAGATGATTAAAACGGCTTCACAAAAAAATCAAAGTTAGGCAGAAGTTGCATTAATGGAAAAATCATGGAAAAAAAAGTACTTATTTGTTGCAATGCATATCCTCCAAATTTTATCGGTGGAGCCGAACTAATTGCACACTCTCAGGCAAAACAATTACAGAACCTTGGGTATAAGGTTCTGATTTTCACCGGTGATACTCGGGAGTATGGGCAAAGACATTCCATAAGAAAAGAAAATTATGATGGATTACCGGTATACCGAATTTATCTCACCAATGAAGATTACGATCCTCATTTTATAAATTTTGCCCACAGGGACATCGAAAGTCTATTCAAAAAGACATTATCCGAATTTTCTCCGGATGTGGTTCATTTTCATAATATTATCGGACTGTCAGTAGGACTGATTCGAATTGCAAAAGCCCGTGGTTTCAAAACGGTTATGACCCTGCATGATCACTGGGGTTTTTGTCATAAAAACACTCGTATCAAAGATGATGAAAAAATCTGCGAGGATATATCGACATGCGACGAATGCATGAGAGTAATTCATGATACTAACTTCCGTAATATTCCCATTCGGATGCGACAGGATTTTATTGCAGACCAGCTCGAGAACATCGATACGTTTATTTCCCCAAGTCAGTACCTTGCGGATGCATATATTCAGGCGGGCATCCCCCGGGAAAAAATTCAGGTTGTATGGAATGGTGTTGATGTAGCATATTTTTCCAAAATACTAAAAAAAGACGGGGAAGGGAAGATCCGATTTACCTTTATAGGATACCACGGCAGACATAAAGGTATTCATGTTCTCCTCGAATCTTTGAAATATATTGACGAGATACAAAAAGTGGAAATTAACCTGGTAGGATCTGGTGAACCTCTGTTTACGCAGTATAAAAATGAAATTTCCAGAGGCAGATACAAGGATACAGGTACATTTTTGGGGGAAAATCAAAGATATCCGGAAAGCATACCAGAATACGGATGTTTTCATTTTACCATCGATCTGGCCGGAAAATCAGCCGGTATCTATTACTGAGGCAATGGCGGCGAAAGTACCGGTTATTGCATCTCATTGTGGAGGAATTTCGGAATTAGTCGAGGACGGGATTACTGGTTTCCTTTTCGAAACAGGAAATTCCCGGCATCTCGCAGAAAAAATGAATGAGTTCATTAAGAATCCCCATAAAATTAAGGAATTCGGGGTCCTTGGATACAAGAGAATAAAAGAGTATTCAATAAAAGATCAGGTCCAAAAACTTGTCCGTATTTATAATCATATTCCCCTGCAGGAAAAAGAAAACACCCCAGTTTACACGACTATTATCTGTCATGGCAAAACGTTTGATCCCGAATGTGCAGAGGTTTTCAATTTTTTTTCAAAAATTTTCAATTCAGCGAAACTCCGGTTTATCATGTCTGACTGGTTCGACGAAGATCAGGTAAAAGAGGGTAGGCTGTTCTGGATCGTAGATGGTCATGAAGATATTCTGTCGGGCTGGATTGGCCTGAGCGATGATCTTCCCCTGCTTGTTCCTGAAAAGATACCAGAACTGAAGAAATTATGTATGAAATTCAATTGCGGTTTATTTTATCAGGGAAGTCTGGATGCCGGGGTCGCAATTGAGTTTATGATGAATAATGACTCGCAACGACTACAGATGGCAAAAAATGGAAAAAAGTCTTTTTTTTATCTTACACAATCGGGGCTGGGAAATTAACATGGAACGGATAGAACTGATAGACAGTATGAAGGGATATGCAATTATCCTTGTGATAATTGGACATGTGATTGTCCTTTCAAATCCGGGGACTTTTCCCAAAGTTGGTTATTTGCATTTATATATGCGTTTCATATGCCGTTATTTCTTTTTTTAAGTGGATATCTTGTGTATCAGAACAGACCTAATAAAAAAATACAATTTGTTTATAAAAAGATTAAAGGATTACTTTTTCCGTATTTCATCTGGCTCTTTATTTCTATCCTTATTGTGAATAATTTCGTGTTGAACAGCACTATTCTTTATTACCTCGGATCTCATATGGTGATTTACGATAATATCTGGTTTTTACCTGTCCTTTTCATATCATTTATTATCCTGATATTTTATATCGAGATTGAACATTTTCTGATTTCTAAAAATGCAGATATTATTGCTCCCTGCTGTTTTTGGTTTTGTATATAGGGGTCTGGAATATTTCTTTGCCAATTCAGGGATTCATTATAGTCAGATGGTTCTCACCATTTGTTTTGTTGGGCTACCTTGTGTCAAAAAATTGGAACTGGATCGCTGAAAAAAAATATCTGGTTTCAATTTCAATTCTTGCATTTATCTTATTATTACCCTCCTGGAATAAGTATTCTATATTTTTTTCAATTTCCAATAATCTCAATTTAATTACTGATTTCGCCCTTGCTGTGACAGGAATTGCATTCTCGTATTGTTTAATATATTCTTTAAAAAAGACAAAAATTTTCAGAATGTTAAGTTTCTGCGGAATCTATTCTCTTGGAAATCTACTTAGTTTCTAACTTTATAGCGCTCATTTTTATTCAGATTCTGCATATCCAATTCTGGGTTGGATCAGGGATAGCCGCATATTTCACCGGATCAATTATTTTCTTTGCCATGTCTCTTGCGGGCTCCTTAATTCTGGCAAACAATAGAACGATAAGTATTCTTCTTTTTGGACGGTGGTCCCATTTCAAAAAAACTTAAGATTAAGGGTTCAGATAAATATCAAAAAAACATGTCTGAATGTATTGATACCAGCCAATTTCCGTAAGTTCCCTTATAAAAATCGCGGTATTATCAGGAATATCCCTGCCCCTAAAATCCAGCTCCGTCACAGGACGGTTTGAGGAGATTTTTCTTACGGTCTATTCTGTGCTTAAGGTAAAAATGTTGGATGATGCAATCCTTGAAACACTATAAACAATTAAAAGTTGTAACCAAGCTTCAGAGCATCGAATTTGTCATATTGGTCCTCCTAATAGAAGAAACACGAGGGGTTTTTGAAGACGATATAATCACTTATCATTAAGAAATCGTCAAATTCTGAATTGCTATACTCAGACGCCTGGTATCGCTGTTGTGTAACTCCGGGATCTCAACCGGACAATAACCGCCTTCCGGTACATATAACCGTATACTGTTTAATCCGGGTTTAAGCGGGATTTGAACAGAAACCTCGGCGAAAGATGGGGGTTGAGAGTCCAGAGGAGAGAGAGTATTCAAGGAGGGAATTGTTTGCCGGATTATGAACGCATTTCCGGAATAAATCTCGAGGTCCCGCGGATTGTAGAAGCTGATGGCTTTGAACGTCAGATTGACTTTATCTTTTTCATTGGAATAGAAAAAAATGGTCGCGTTATTGGAAGTCCATCTCGTAGAAATACCGTTCCAGTGTTTCTGGATTGTACTCATGAGGCATCATTTAAAAAAATCATATTTTCCAGAGGATTTGTTTTATTTATAATTACAATACTCAATGAATGTTTTTCCAAAGATGGTTTTTGGGGAATGACGATATAATTATAATAATTGTCAAAACTCATTCCTTGGAGAATATTTGATTGTACATCGTAGGAATTGAACGTTTTCCATTGGATATCATAGGTGAATGCATTACCTTCAGGAGGGACTGTAATGGTGTTGGCATTGATCGCATCAACTAAATATAGTGTTTTCCCCGAATCTGTCCAATTTTTCAGAGTACTTATTGAAGCAGAAGACGCCGTGTAATTTTCAATCCTTTTTTGATATATATAGTCCAGCGGTGTTGCAATTTTTCCCATGAAATAGTTGTTTTTATATAAGATTATTCCCTCGTGATCAAATTTCTGCGCAAGATTATCGATATCTTTAATCGCACCGCCATATTCTGAATGGAACACGATTGCGGAATCAGATATTCCCTGAGGTACAATAATAAGTATCAATAATATGATGGCAATGCCATCTCCCGAGGACAGTGTATTTTCCCTTGAATAACTCACTTGACCATAACCATGTGATACAACATCCCATACAAATAACCATAGAGGGAATTACTACGGGCAGATAGCGTCTGACCCACCATGGTTGATCTGGCGAGATATTTGAATACAATATCTGGTACACGGCAAATATCCCAAAAATGGACAAAAAAACTAATTGATTCCAGCAGGGTCTCTTTCTGATTAATACAAGAATTCCGATAACTGTTGCTGAGATTCCGATTAAACCTGCAGTATACCAGGAAAGTTTTACAAGGTTAAAACTGTCAGAATTAAAAGTTCCCGAGGGTCTGATAAAATAATTATAAATCACATATATTATGAGAATAACCGCGACAGACACGAGAAAAAAATTACCTGCCAGTTTACTGGATATGATGTTATTAAAAAATGTTGGACTGTTCCGTACCAGGTTCGATATTTTATTCTTAAAAGCAATTACTGCAGTAATAATCATCAACAAAAAAAACCCTGAAAGACCGAATAAAAACTCCATATTCCCCGAGAGAAGATCTTTCCCGGAGAGGTTTTTGACTACATCAAAAGTGTAAGGAGTCGAAATTACCAATGCTGAAACAATTGCGAAGCAGGATAGTAAACCGAGGGTTATAAGAAATGCCAGATGCTCTTTTCGGAATTTATCGAGCATTCCATTGCCAGTCACGAATACGAGAGGAGGAATTATTATAAGAATTGAATCAATTCTCGTTAAAAGCAACTCACCAAAACATACAGCAGCAAGACAGACTGTACACCGAAGATCTGGTTTTCATGAAAATAAGAAATGCAAAAATTCCTGAGAAGATTATAAACATAGTAAAGATTTCTGATGTCGGGTACCTGGAATACCAGATCTGCGCAAAATTTAAAGCAAGGATCAGCGATGCAACTAATCCAGCAGTTTTATTCAGGAGGATTTTTGCGGTAAAATACACAATTAGGAGAGAGAGTATTGCAAAAAAAGGAGTGACATATAGTGAACCTTCCAAGCCAAATAGGGAATAAAAAATTGCAATCCATACCGGCCACAGTAAAAAAACTGAGGTGTTATTTCACCGGTTTGTTTGTTTGTAATGTAAAACCCAGGAAATTGGATTCCTTGATACTTTAGGTTATACTTTTCAATGTCGGATGGAGTTGCAATTTGATAAAAAAATTGTTGTGTAAATGCATCCATGTGTGCCAGAATCGGGTCATGAATTAAAATTCCGCCGGTATTTGCAATATTAACTCCAGTATTTACATAGACTCCCGGATCTCTGTCCCCGAGTATCCAGGGATAAGGATGAAAGGAGAGTGCAATTGCAATTAAAAGAATTCCCATCAGGACATACGAGGTTTTATTCAAAGACAATTTGGGTTGATAGCAGAAATCCAACGTCGGCCTGAAGATTCCATAAAAAATTAAACAGCCGCACAGGATTATCAAATCCAGATTAGAAAGGGAAAAAAATGCCAGATGTGCAAGAATTAATCCAGTGCACCCGGAAATTAGGACACTTATCAAAATCTGGATAAAAAGTATTTCTGCCAATTGAGTATCCTTTGATTGCAATATTGTGTTTTTTTGGGAGAAATGACGATATAAAAGGAATCCCGGAATAAAAAAAATTAGGGGGATCGAAATAACAGATTTTATCCAGTATTGAAGGGATTCTGAGGGATATAAAAATATAAAATAGGGAAGGGTTGAAAGAACTATTGCTGACAGCTCGAGCTAAGAAGTAAATTTCGTTTATTTGGGTTTATCTTTATCCAATATTGAAAAAAACAATGGATACTTAAAATTACACCCAAAAAAAGTGCAATAATAATGTCAGGATAAATCAGGTAAAAAAATCCGGTTCCTGTTTCCATAATTGTAATAATTTATGTTGTCGTAATGGTTTAATATGTGTATACAGGCGAAAGTAGTATAAATATTAAATCAGCAGTCGCCAAAAAATATCGAGAATCGCTATATCCGCTTTTTCAGATAATTTATTATTGCTTCATTCCAGTTTTTTCCCTTTATTGCTTCATCTTTGACCATATTTTTTCGCAGATTAAACCTTCGTTTAGAAATTATGCGTATTTTTCCAAACACCTATCATCCCATGCGAGAAAATAATGTTGGGATAAAGTAAATGATGCTGATTATCACAATTCCGGCATATAACGAAGAAAACACACTCAAGAAAGTTATCGAAGAAATCCCCCGTTCAATACCAGGTATCTATGAAATCAAGATTCTAATCATCAACGATGGATCTACGGATCGCACGGTAGATATCGCAAAAAACTCTGGTGCCGACAGAATTATCACCCACAAACATAACATGGGACTTGCAAAAACATTCCGCGACGGTTTAAATGCAGCTATTGAAATGGGTGCCGACATTATTGTAAATACTGATGCTGATTTTCAATATAATGGAAAAGAAATTCCAAAATTGATTGCACCAATTCTAGAGGGAAAGGCAGATATTGTTCTTGGAGACAGGCGAATAGATCATCTGGATCACATGCCGCGGGGAAATTTATGGGGGAATAAATTCGCAACCCAGGTTATCCGATGGGCTACGGGACTTCCCATAAAGGATGCACAGACCGGATTCCGGGCATTTTCGCGGGAAGCAGCATTACGATTGAACCTGACCGGTGATTACACCTACACGCAGGAAACTATCATTCAGGCCGCGAACAAACATCTTAAAATAGAACAGATTCCCGTGGAGTTCCGCAGGCGTGAAGGACCATCCCGGTTAATTTCCAGTATTTTTCGGTACGCACGATTCGCAGGAATAACAATATTTCGCAGTTTTGGAGCGTATCATCCCTTTACAGTATTTTCCGGTATTGGCATAATATGTATCATGTTGGGGCTGATATTTGGATTTAAGGTTATTATCCATTATATAACAACAGGCATGGTAACACCCTATTTACCGTCAGCGTTACTTACAACAGTTCTTATTATCGTGGGGTGCCTGGCGATATTATTCGGCTTGCTTGCGGATATGATCAGAACCCAGAGAATACTATCAGAAGAAATTCTGTACAGATTAAAAAAGTAGGATATTTTGGCTCTGTAGAAACCCTACATTCTCCGAAGTAAAAACTGACCACAAAAGCTGAGGTACGGTGTCTCCTTACCTTGTTATGCGAATAACCAGCAAGGAGACAAAATAATGTCGGCAAACCGGTATATCAGGTTTGTTGAATTATCCTCCGGCTTGATCAGAGATTCCCGAATTCCACTATTTCTCATCTAAATTCTCAAAAAAGACCTATACCCAGCACCAGTTACTCATTCTTCTTCTCCTAAAAGAGTATCTGGCTGAAGATTACCGGTCCACAGTAGAGCTTACCGAGATCATGGACTCTCTTCGAGAGAAAATTCATCTCGATGAAGTACCCCATTTCACCACGATCCATAAGTTCTGTCAACGAATTCAATCTTCGACTTTCACCCGGTTACTTAACCGGCTCATTAAATTGTTCTATGATTGGGGTGAGAAAATCGCTTGCACCGCGATCGATTCGTCGGGTTTTACCAGTTCTTATGCCAGTTCATATTATTCCTGGAGAACCGGAAAAACCCGAAAACGATTCCTGAAAACATCTATCTCTGTCGATACCGACCGGCAGATCATTACCGGATTCAAAATCTCCCAACAACCGGTTCATGATATCCCTCATGCGGAAAAACTCCTCGTTCAATGTCACCGAACGAGAAAGTCTGATACTTATGTCCTCGATAAAGGATATGATTCTGAAGATATTCACCGACTGATCCGGGATGATCTGAACTCGTATTCTCTCATCCCCGTCAGAACCAGAAAACGAAAACGAATCTCTGGTTACTATCGCCGTGAACTCTCAAGAGCATTTGACCTGACTTTGTACCATCGAAGAAACCTGGTTGAAACCGTATTTTCCGTCCTTAAAAGAAAGTTCGGGGAATCCATGAAAGCACGAAAATTCCAATCGCAGATCAAAGAACTCAAAATCAAATTGATCCTCTATAACATCTCTAAAATTATTCTCGCAATCTTTATCCGGAACTATCGCTAAGGAAATTCTAACGCAGCCGATATTTTTCTTTTTTATCCTCCTTATAACTTGTTGATACTATAAAATTTTATTTCCTGAAGTTATAGGTAATTCAAAAATATTTTATGCAATCCATCTCTGCTGTGGTACATTTCCAGCAGCGTTGATTTTAGTGATTTCCTGAAGATCAAAAATGCCATCGGCTCAAATTTGCATTTCGATAGGACAAATCGGTCAGCAGGTATTTTCATGCATTCACATCCAATAGACTTACATATTCATGTTTCGGGAAATTCTGAATACCCTCTGGACTAAAAATTGCTTCGGCTTTTATCGCATTATGCGTTCTGATTTTAACAACACAGTATCTCGGAGCCGGTGGCAGAGGACTGATTAGTTTAATCAGTTCATCCATTGGTATAGTCGGAATTTTTGCAGGGTTTATCGGTGGCCCGCGGTTATTTATCTCGCATCCAAAAAAAAGATTACAATATCTTCTCCTTCCGAGTTATGCATGGGCAATTATCGTTTCTCTCTTGGGATTGGGGATCGTGGGGTTCTTCCAGATTATTCCGGCTCCCTATATCCTGCCAGTCGCAATTCTGTCCATTACATCTTCTGTGTATATTGCGAATTCTTATGTTCTCGTCGGGCACCAGAAAATCCGGGTAAATAATTCCATATTTCTTTTGCAAGCGATAGTTAATATCACAGCACTCGGATTTTTCTTTATTCTTATCAACCAGCCAAAAGTTGAGTATGCAATTATTGCCGTATTTATTTCAAACATCTTGAGTCTCAGTTTTACCTGGAATGAGTTGAAAAAAATCACAAAAGTGACACCGTTTGATTTAACCGAACAAATCGCAGTCATTAAATCCCTAACATCGTTCAGTTTTTTTGCTCAGACTGCGGCTATAATGTGGTATCTGAACTACCGCCTTGGGATTTTTGCCCTCAATATTTTTTCCGGATTGGCTGCGGTCGGGATCTACTCTGTGGGGGTCAATATCGCTGAATTCATTTTACTGGCTTCACAGAGTCTCGCACTTGTGGGATATTCCAGAATTTCGAATTCGGATAATAAGGAATATGCACGAAGCATTACAATAAAATTAACAAAGTTCGGTTTTTTACTGACCTCATGTATTACGGTAATTCTCCTTTTACTACCGTCAGCATTATATGGAATGGTGTTTGGCCGGGAATTTTCATCGGTTCAAAGTATACTTATAACCCTTAGTCCGGGAATCATTGCATTTGGAACATCGATTATTATTTTCAATTATTTTGCCGGTGTAGGGAAAAATCAGCTGAATGCATTCGCTGCATTTGTCGGATTCGTGTCCAATATATTTCTTTCTTTCATGTTGATTCCCCTCTTTGGATCATATGGTGCAGGAATTACTGCCAGTATCTCTTTCTTCCTGATGTCTGTAGTTTTAACAGGAATGTTTTTACGTGAAACTGATACACGGTTTGAAGAATTAATCATTAAAAAAGTCGATATTGATTATTTATTTATAAAAGTCAGGGAGCTGACATCTTATAAGGACAAATAAATTTTCATGAGAAATGTCAAACATACAAAAGGCGCAATATTCCTGGATAGTGAAGGATTGTCTCTGGAATTTTTCCCGCACTATTGTTGGATAAAACGTTTCCAGGTTCCTGAATGGGCAGAGAAAGATACGAGCGGGTTTAACGAAAATCTAAAAGATATATCTTATTTCAGAATCAATAGGTATTAATGGATTATATTGAATTTTTAAAATTAATAAAACACAGATTAAAATCAAATGAAGATTATATAAAATTTCAAAAATTCCAGGCAAAATGGATAATTTGTAATTCCTTGGAAAAATTTGATTTAAGAGCCAAAAAAATCCTTGATTTGGGATCGGGTAGTGGAGGATACTCGCTGGAATTATCCCGATTCAGCGATACAGTATACGCATTAGATTTAAACATACCCCATCATACTTATAAAGCGAATTTTTTTCAGATCAACGGTGATTGTAATACCCTCCCCTTCAGATCTGAATCGATGGACTTTGTTTTCTGTTCAAGTCTCATCGAACATGTGCCCGACCAGGAAAAATTACTTGTTGAAATTAAAAGAGTCCTGAAAAAGAAGGGCATTTGCTATATTAGTTTTCCTCCCTTTTATTCCCCGGTAGGTGGACATCAATTTAAACCATTTCACCTGCTTGGAGAGAGATGTGCAATCGGACTCACAAAATTTTTTTATGGATTAAACGTACCTGATTATGATAATTCATTTGGAACCTGGGGCCTTTATCCTACAACAATAAAAAAAGTACTTAAATTGGTCAAATCAAATAATTTTAAAATTATCGATTTGACTACAAGGTTTTTACCGTTTAATTTTGCTAAAATTCCCCTATTTAATGAATTCCTGACATGGCATGCTGAACTTATATTACAAAAAGATGAATAAACCTGCGGGTCGATTGTATCGCATTCTTTGTCACCAACCAGTCAATTAATCCTTAAACGATTTCGATTCCAATTTATAGAAATATCGTTAATCTCATTCGTAATAATCCGCTTTTGAGAGGAATGAAATCCACCAGTGAAAAAAATCCGCAATAAAAAGATAAAGGGCATCAGATGAATATCTCAACACATCAGCAGGATAGAGAATTCCCCGGGTTATTTTTTTGCAAGGATAATTATGCCAACACCATGACCTGAAGTTAAAAAATGCGAATCTACTTCAACCATCATCCGCGAAATAATTCTAAACAATCCCATATAGGTAGTTTTCTTTTCCGGTCTGTTCCTGATAATTCCGGATTTGAGTAACCAGATTTTTATTATCCACATTATTTTTAAAACCGGAAAACCATAACAGATTGATCTCACCTTAAGAAGACTGGCATTATCAAGCAGGGATTGAATCCTCGAGTGATCATATCTTCGCCGATGACCCGCCTGGACATCCTCGGAAGACCAGAGTGCACTGTCAAAGGGAACACTGAATAAAAGGTGTCCATTTTTTTTAAGAAAACCTGCATATTTTTTTACAATATCGATGTCATTATCAAGATGCTCAAGTACTTCAGACAAAATAATCAGATCGTATTCACTCGTGGATTTAAATGTGGATACATCTTCAACGTAAAAATATGCGTTGCTGATTCGGAGGTTCTTGCATTTTTCCTGAACAGTATTAATTGCATATTGTGAGAGGTCAAAACCGGTGACCGTCAAGCCCGTCTTTGCAATGTGTATGGAATATTCCCCGGTTCCACAGCCAACATCTAAAACCGTGAATTCCTGTTCTTTGGTTTGTATGTGCTCTAAAAGATCAGATACAATAGTGAGAAGAATTTTTTTTCGCAACTGATATGTTGGAGAAAGAAAATCCTGGTGAACAATATCCCACTCTTTATGCAAATTATCATAATTGACCATCATTTCACGGTTAATTTTTTAAAATATTTTGCTGCAATCGCATTCCAGTCGTATTTTTTCGAGGATTCCAGAGCATGTTCTGAAAGGACCTCCCAGAGTTGAGGGTTTTTCAGGAGATCTAATACTTTTTCAGAGATTAAATCTATTCTTTTCTCCTCGATCAAAAAACCGTTGTAACCATCCTTGATGGCATCACATATTCCACCGATATCAGATGCAATCACTGGTAAACCGGATGCAAGCCCTTCCAGAATAACTACCGGGAGGCCCTCATAATCATTTTCTGCAGTAATGATTGAGGGGACGATAAGAATATCTGCAATTGATAAAAAATCCTGCTTCTCTCTATCAGATACGCGCCCAAGGAATTGTATTTTGTGACTGATATTAAGGTCCCTTGCCTTTGATTCCCAGATTTCACGTAAAGGGCCGTCGCCACACACTAGTAACAAGGTGTCTGGAGTTTCGCGAAGAATTGTTGGCATAGCATCAATCAGGAATCCAAGACCTTTTTTGTCAACGAGCCTTCCTATGAAGAGGAGAATGTTTTTTGAATGAACTCTTTTGTTTTCTTTAGTAACTGCTTTATCCTCCAGTTTGCGGTGTCTACCGATCTCAACACCCATCGGAATTATGGAGATGCCGAAATCCGATCGGTCTTTGAAAGCTGACTGAAGTCTCCCTTCTAAATTATTTTTAATAAACATACTCACCGTTGTCATTGCATCAGTGTTATTGTAGATGTATTGCAAAACTCTTCTCCTGATAGGTAATTTGTCAAGCGCTGCAAGACCCGCGGCATGCTCGGTGAGAATATGTTTTACCCCAAGATATTTGTGACAGATTGCACCGACAAGGCTGTTAGGGACCAGCCAGTGACTATGAATGATGTCGATTTTCTCACGGTTTATAATTCTAAAAGCAAAATATAATTCACTGACGAACAATAATGGCAACTGGATAAGGGCAAGACGGTTTTTCTTGATATTGGGAAGGATCCCATTTCCATCAACAAGTCTCTGATAGCGTGCCGGATAAAAATATCCGTATCGGTAGATCCGTATTCCTTCGAGAACTTCAAATTTTTTCGACCCTACGCAATATGGTGCCAGTACAATAATTTCCAATCCGAGCCGATGCAATCCCTTAGACAGATCCAAAATAAATGACGGGACACCATCATCTTTCCATCGAGGAAATGTTGTGGTCAGGATCAGGAGTTTCATAATATTCAATTGAACTCACAATCAAGCGAAAGTTTAATCATAAAAATTATTACCATTTACCCTCTTGTGGTAAATCTCCAGTTGTTCCAAAATGAAAGGTCTTGTCAATAAGTCCGGTTTTATTGTAATCAAGATACCAATTACCAGTAATTGGTCGAAACACACCAGAGTCTGAGGTCCCGTCGCCATCCCAGTCGCCAATCACCGGGTTATCTCCTGTTGTCCCAAAGTGGAAGGTCTTATTAATGACACCGGTTTTTGTTGTGTCCAGATACCAGTTCCCGGTTCGACGGACGGAATACACCGATATCTGATTGTCCCGTCGCCATCCCAGTCTCCCATTACCGGGATATCTCCTGTTGTCCCGAAGTGGAACGTCTTATTAATGACTACCGGTTTTTGTTGTAGTCCAGGTACCAGTTCCCGGTTGACGGACGGAATACACCTGATATCTGAGGTCCCGTCACCATCCCAGTCGCCGATTACAGGGATATCTCCTGTTGTCCCGAAGTGGAAGGTCTTATCCACTACACCGGTTGTGTTGTAGTCCAGGTACCAGTTCCCGGTTGACGGACGGAATACACCTGATATCGCGGTTCCATCGCCATTCCAGTCGCCGATTACCGGGTATATCTCCTGTTGTCCCGAAGTGGAACGTCTTATTCACTACACCGGTTGTGTTGTAATCCAGGTACCAGTTCCCGGTTGACGGACGGAATACTCCTGATATCAGCAGTTCCATCACTATTCCAGTCGCCGATTACCGGAATATCTCCTGTTGTCCCAAAGTGGAACGTCTTATCCACTACACCGGTAGTGTTGTAATCCAGATACCAGTTCCCGGTTGACGGACGGAATATTCCGATGTTAGTCCCATTTACAACAATATACCCGGATCGAATCAGGGAATTGCTTCCTGCAGCATTTGTTACATTCAGTATGATTGTGTACGCCCCTCCTGACGAAAATGTATGTGTTGGGTTCTGGGCGCTACTAAAACTTCCGTCGCCAAACGACCAGTTCCAGTCTGTCGGGAAGCCGGTGGAATTATCAGTGAATTCGACAGTCAGGGGGGCGTGACCGGAAATTACATTTGCAGAGAATCCAGCTACGGGATGAATGAGTACGGTGAATGCTTTAAAGCAGATATTAGCCGTGGAATCAAAGTTGGTTATATCCTGCCAGGTAAGACCGTTATCATCACTATAGTAACTTTGGCCGGGGTTTGCAGTAGCCATGGATGAGTACCCGGGCCACCTATACTCAATCGGAAGAGGAAACAGAGCTGGTTCTGGGTTGTCAAATTCATGACAACTGAAAATTTATCATTCGTCTGAAGTGTTATTCCAGGACTGATTGCTTTCGTATAATATCCTGGAGGTCCTGCAATTATTCCTTTCTGCTGATATGAATAACCTGAAGTGTTTACAGGGCCATTATCCGGGTTCTTGAAAATATACAGATCATATGAGGTATTCGTGTCAGTCGTGTAGAAACTTACAGCCGAGAGCGTTTCTGACGAATTACTGGTAAATATGTTTGCCCCCCATTGAGTATGCGGATTTTTGGCATTACCAAAATTTGTTACCCACCCTAATGGATCATATTGATAGATCCTGTCATAATTCTGAACACTTTCTGCGGTGAATACGGCATTATTCGATCCAATATAAGTATCATAATAAGATACATAGAAATAACCCTGTTCTCCAAAAACCGACCCCCACTGTTTTTTATGATAAACGCACCATCTCCTGGCGGAACTGTTGTGAAGTTATACCTGCTGTAATGATCATCCCATCCAACAATTCCAACGGCGTGGTTCTGACTTATAAATAAAGGATAATAGTATGAATCACAGGTATCATTGAAATAAAGACCATTCCAATACATCGATGTGTAAACTACACCATATGTCATCAGGGCTGTTTTTAGGTTATTGTTATCTGTGGCATTTGCACGGTCCGGGAGGAACAGTACATTCTGGACATGTTTGACTGCGGGTATGTTCGTCGGAGAGGTATTGGAAATGTCAACATAAGGATCATCCCTGTCACGAATGGGACCACTCCAGCGGGCAAGATACGCTGTGGACATAATCGCGTTCCCACCACCAGAGGCAATCCGATCAAATCCCTCCGGATAGGAACTGGAAAGGAGATTTTTCATATTATTTTCTGAAAAATTCCATGATTCATTGGGAAGGAGGGTGGATTCGAGGGATGCATACGATGCAAATGCCCAGCAACTTCCTGCGGAACCCTGATCTTTGACGGGTGTTACTTTTGCAATCGTCCGAAGATCAAATCGCGATGGATACAGATCACCATTACTCAGGAAATTATCTGATTTGGAAGAAGAGAGGAGATAATTGGTTAAATCCTGTCCTTTCGTAGAGGACAGATCTGTTGTCAGGGGAATAAATCCCAGACCATATTGAGTGTTTTCTGATAACAGTTGCGGATTTTTGAAGAGAATTATCAGTTATTGTCGCGATCTTCTGTTGATAGGTAATAAAATCCGGGTTTATTGGAGCGAAACGATGGTTTGCTGTGGATCCTGCAGATCCTGTATTTTGAGGTGATCCAGAACCGGATGCAACAGTGTGATCAGAGAGCATCGGGACGGGGGTGATATTTGCTATTGATGAAGAATTTATATCCTGGGGCATGGATGATATCGCAATACTATTTGATGTACAGGGATATATGACAAAAAAGGAAAAACAGATTAAGATAAAAAAAATTGACCTGTTTATTCTTATTGATAATTGCATGAATCTCTTTTAATCTGTATTATTATTAAGATACTCATGCTGTCAAATTCACCGCATTTTCCGCCATTCTCAGATCCGTGGAACCAGACAAAAAAATTTCAATGAAACTAAACGCAGAGATTATTGAGAGATTTACTGAAGATTTTTTATGCCATTTTCCAGATACTTGGCACCTGAGTATCATTGCCTATAATTTATGTTGGGATACACGGGATCGTTCCCGAGCGGTCTCGGTATATTGTTCAACAGATTACTGATTTTTTATTAACATAAGGAATCTTTTAGTTACCTTAAGATGTGGGAACTATAGCAGAAAATTCAAAACGAATTTACTTTTACTGACTGAAAAAAAAGATTTTCTCGGATTTTATCAGAAAAAAATTAAATCCATTCACCAACTACAGGAGAGTCTCCTGCTGTACCGAAGTGGAACGAATTGCTGACAACTCCGGTGTTTGTTGTGTCAAGGTACCAGTTACCAGTGGATCGGCCGGAATACTCCTACATTCGTAGTTCCGTCATTGTTCCAGTCACCGACTACGGGAATATCTCCTGCAGTGCCAAAGTGGAACGTCTTGTTACGACTCCGGTCTTGGTTGTCTCAAGATACCAGTTCCCGGTGGACGGCCGGAATACTCCTGCATCGAAGGTTCCATCTTATTCCAGTCACCGACTACAGGAATATCTCCGGTTGTACCGAAGTGGAAACTCTTATTGACAACACCGGTCTTGGTCGTCTCAAGGATACCAGTTCCCGTTGGATGGACGGAATACTCCCACATCAGTCGTTCCGTGATTATTCCAGTCACCGACTACAGGAATATCTCCTGCTGTACCGAAGTGGAAGAAGCTGCTCACAACTCCGGTTTTTGTTGTCTCAAGATACCAGTTCCCGGTGGATCGAGCGGAATACTCCCACATCCGTAGTTCCGTCATTATTCCAGTCACCGATTACGGGAATATCTCCAGTGGTACCGAAGTGGAACGTCTTATTGACAACACCGGTCTTGGTCGTGTCAAGGAACCAGTTACCGTTGGACGGACGGAATACTCCCACATTGTTAGTTCCGTCATTATTCCAGTCTCCAACTACGGGATTATCTCCAGTGGTACCGAAGTGGAACGTCTTGTTGACGACTCCTGTCTTGGTTGTGTCAAGATACCAATTCCCCGTTGAGTTCCGGAATACACCGGCATTGGTCCCGCTTGAAACAGCACCTGTCGCCGTAATATAATTGGTTCTGAGTTGTGAACTGGAGCCGCTGGCATTCCTGACCGTGAGGTTAACACTGTAGGTTCCTGCATTTGCGTAGATATGGAACGGATTAGTGGTTACATTATAGAGAGAGACATTCCCATCGCCAAAGTTCCAGGTCCAGTTTGTTATGGAAGTGCCTGTAGAACCATCAGTGAATGTCACACCAAGAGGTGCAACCCCGGATAGCGGTGCTCCGTGAAGGATGCAGTCGGGCTGAGAGAACCTGTCGCCGTGATATAATTGGTTCTGAGTTGTGAGTTGGATCCACTGGCGTTCGTGACCGTGAGGTTCACACTGTATGTTCCGGCATTTGTGTAGATATGGTATGGGTTGGTGCTCACCGTGTAGGGAGAGACATTCCCATCGCCAAAGTCCCAAAGCCAGTTTGTTATGGATGAACCGGAGGAACTATCAGTAAATGCTACACCAAGAGGTGCAACTCCGGATAGCGGTGCTCCCGTGAAGGAAGCAGTCGGGCTGTGGACAACTCAGGTTAGGTTCCCGATTGCGTACAGATTTGTGTTGCCTTCACCGCCACCGATGTAAACATGACCATTTGCAATTGAAGGACTGGAGTAAACCCCATAATCCTGGCTCGCAACTGATCTGGTATGGTGTAGTGCCAGTTTTTCCGTGCTTGTTAACGATGTAGACGGCATAAACATTGCCATCGTTGCACCCCACGTAGACAATACCATTCGCTACTGCAGGGCTTGAGATATATTGCGCCACCGGTTGTGAAGGGTTACCCACCCTGATGCGCTGAACCCGTGGCCGCATTGACTGCATATAGACCACCGTCAACACTTCCGAAGTAGACGACACCATTTGCTACTGCCGGACTTGAGAAAATGCCACTCTCTCAACATGGTAAGGAGTCGTCCATCCATCTACGGACACCATCTAGCGGCATCAAGAGCATACAAATTCCCGTTCGAGCTTCCGATATAGACAATACCACCTACAACTGCAGGGCTCGACTGAAGGACTCCACCGATGGTTCTGTTCCAGATCACCACACCAGTTGTCGCGTTTAAGGCGTACACATTCCCGTTTTCATTTCCTATATACACAACATTGTTCACGACAGCAGGACTCGAGTGCATCGTATTTGTTGCAGTCAGGGTAGTGTTTGTTCGATTACTCCATAGTGGCGTACCACCAACATCCGCATCAACTGCAAACACCATACCGTTGTCGCTTCCCACGTAAACAACGCCACCCGTCACTGCTGGACTAGAGTGTCCCTGTGTATCGATGTTAGCAGACCGAAAGTGAGCCGAACCGTCAGCGGTATTGAGGGCATACAGATTGTGATCATAGCTGGTGAAATAGACAACATTATTTACAACTGCCGGGCTTGCGTGAATATCCCCGTCGACTTGGACACTCCATCTCACTGCACCGGTCGTCGCGTCAAAGGCAGTCATGTTATTGCCGAGACTTCCCTCATAGACATAACCGTTTACTACTGCAGGACTTGCGTATGTGCTGTTGTCCATGATGTACGTAACTCAGGTGAGTTGAGATACGCAAAACCACCAAAAGAGTGATTCCATAACAGGACATTATTGGGACTCGTTCCCCCATCGCTGAATATCCCGGCATGTGTGGTATCATTACGGAACATGAATGCATTGACCCCGAGAGGGAGAATCATGCAGAGCAACACCGGAATAATCAGGAGACGCCATGTGCCTCCCGAAATACCGAGCGGTCCGGACCGCCCTTTTGAATCATCAGATCTTACTGTCATACGTTTAACACCCTATATATCATTTCCAAGAACCTAAAGTATGGATTTCACTCCACGGTAGCGTAGAATCAGCTATAGTGAAGATTGGTGGAGTATATTTTATTAAACTGATTTAAGCATTATGGTTGATTTTACCTGTGCATCGACTCTGATTAAATGTTTTTAACTATCTATCGGATGGGACATACTGGTGTGTGAAAAATTCCAAAAAAATTCAAGAAATAAGTGATAAAAAAAATTTCTGGTTCGGGAAGGGCTCGCAAACAAATGACAAATCGATCGGAATTCGATGGCAATGAAGTTTTAGGAACCATAATATGGATATCGTCTCTGGGATGCGTAGAGATGTGGTAAAAAGAAACAAACGCCATGAATATTTCTGGGTAAATTTCTCAATAAATGAATATGGTTAAAAATATCGAAAATTGTTAATGATACTTTTTTAAATCTGGAGGAAGGATCCCTCGACGCGTTGCAAATCATCCTTGAGCCTGAAGATACCAAAAAAAGAATCCAGTCTCTGATTTCATCCTTCCTCAGTAACCGTAATATACGCAATCTCGGTCTTGGTATTGGATCCTCCGGGACCTGTCACATTAAGACGGATATCATAAATCCCTGTCGGGAAAGATTGGGAAGGATTCGTTGTTGTCGAAAACTGAGTCCAGACAACAGTAGCATTCCGGTATTCCCATAGACCGTGATGTGATTGAACCGGTTGACAGATCGTTGAACGTTACCATCAAGCGGGGACGTGCCTTCGCGGGGGGTTGTGTTTGTGAAGTCTGCTACCGGGGCTACCGGTGCCGGGCTTACGGTAATATAACCGGTCATCAGTTTTGGTATTGGATCCTCCGGGACCTGTCACATTAAGACGGATATCATAAATCCCTGTCGGGAAAGTATTGGGAAGGATTCGTTGTTGTCGAAAACTGAGTCCAGCCAACAGTAGCATTCTGGTATTCCCATGGACCGTGATGTGATTGAACCGGTTGACAAATCGTTGAACGTTACCATCAGCGGGGACGTGCCTTCGCGGGGGGTTGTGTTTGTGAAGTCTGCTACCGGGGCTACCGGTGCCGGGCTTACGGTAATATAACCGGCACTCAGTTTTGGTATTGGATCCTCCGGGACCTGTCACATTAAGACGGATATCATAAATTCCTGTCGGGAAAGATTGGGAAGGATTCGTTGTTGTCGAAAACTGAGTCCAGCCAACAGTAGCATTCTCGGTACTCCCATGACCGTGATGTGATTGAACCGGTTGACAAATCGTTGAACGTTACTATCAGCGGGGACGTGCCTTCGCGGGGGGTTGTGTTTGTGAAGTCTGCTACCGGGGCTACCGGCGCGGTTACCGTGATATATCCCGACTCTGTCTTATTGTTGGATCCTACAGGTCCTGTTACATTAAGACGGATATCATAAATCCCTGCCGGGAAAGATTGGGAAGGATTTGGGGATGTCGAAAACTGAGTCCAGCCAACAGTAGCATTCTGGTACTCCCAGGCCCAGGAAGTGATAGAACCCGTTGAGGTATCTGTGAAAGATACGGTAAGTGGAGCAACTCCTGTTCTTGGAGTCGCTGTGAAATTTGCAACCGGTGCTACCGGTACAGGGTTGACAGTTACGAAGTTAGTCATGACTTGAGTATTACTGCCAGCGGCATTCGTAACCGTAAGGTTAACGGTGTAATCACCTAAGCATTGTGAAAACGTGTAAACGGGATTTTTTGCGGTACTATCCACGACGCCATCATTGTTAAAATCCCAGGCATAGGTCAATCTGACATTTCTCGTTGATCGTATCAAGGTAAATTGAACGGCGAGAGGAACAATTCCTGTCGGGGTGTCGATTGTGAATGCTGCAATGGGTACAACAGCCACTGGTTCGCGGTAAACCATGTTCCCGTGAGTTGGAGTATCACCCGGTAGTTCCGAAGTGAAATCCTTTGTTTACGTACCGTTGTTGTAATAATTCAGATACCAGTTACCATTAGATGGACGGAATATTGCAGCATCAGAGATGCCATCGCCATCCCAGTCACCAACGACGGGAATGTCCCCGGTTGTCCCAAAGTGGAAATGCTGTTACAACTACACCGGTTTTCGTGGTATCCAGATACCAGTTTCCACTGGATGGGCGGAATACTCCAGCATCAGAGATCCCGTCTCCATCCCAGTCACCCACGACGGGAATGTCACCGGTCGTCCCAAAGTGGAACATCCGGTAAACTACACCGGTTTTTGTAGTATCCAGATACCAGTTTCCACTGGATGGGCGGAATACTCCGACATCAGAGATCCCGTCTGCCATCCCAGTCACCCACGACGGGAATGTCCCCGGTTCGTCCCAAAGTGGAACATCCGGTAAACTACACCGGTTTTTGTAGTATCCAGATACCAGTTGCCACTGGATGGACGGAATACACCGACATCAGAGATCCCGTCTCCATCCCAGTCACCCACTACGGGAATGTCACCGGTCGTCCCAAAATGGAATGTTTTGTCAACAACTGGATCTTTAAAATAATTTATATACCAATTTCCAGTTGATGGACGGAATACTCCGACATCAGTGGTCCCATCTCCATCCCAGTCTGCGATAATCGGTAGATCACTGTTTGTGCCGAAATGGAATGTCTTATCAACTACTCCCGTATTGTTGTAATCCATGTACCAGTTACCAGATGAGACACGGAAGACTGCCTGCTTTTTCTCCGTTTACTATGATGTAATCCGGTTTCGTCAATGTACTTGGACCCTTTTGAGCTGGTCACATTCAACGATATTGTGTATGCTCCACCATGAGTAAATGTGTGAGGGGGATGCTGAAGTGTACTGTAACTCCCGTCACCAAACGACCAGTTCCATGATATCAGACCAGGTGTAGTTGTTGTGTCAGTGAACATGACATCCAATGGAGCCACTACCGGAAAGTGGAGTACCATAAAAGTTGACTACCGGGGCATCATTAATAGTAAATTCTCCAGGAAGCGTACCGAAATTTCCGTCAGGGTTAATAACCACCACATTATACGTTCCGGCTGCTTTGTTGGTGAGGTTGAATGAACAGGTAATATTGTTTGCTGAAACAACATTTACCGCAGTAGCGGTAACAGTTCCGATATCAATGATCTCAAGCGCATTGCTTCCGGAACTTGCCACATACGCATAATTACCGGTAACAAAGACACCTCTTGGGTTCAGCAAGGACGCGGCCGGGTTTGATATACTGCCCTTATAGATTGGGGCTGCAGGGTTCGTGATATCCACGATCTCAAGCGCATTGCTTCCGGAACTTGTAACATAGGCATAATTTCCGGAAACAAAGACACTCTGGGGGTTGATCAGGTATGCGTTTGATATGCTGCCCTTATGCACCGGGGCTGCAGGGTTCGTGATATCCACAATCTCAAGCATATTGCTTCCATAACTTGTCACATACCCATAATTACCGGATACATAAACGCTGGTCGGTGAGGATATATACGGGCTGCTGGCCTTACGAACCGGATTTGCAGGGTTAGTCACATCGATGATCTCCAGCACATTGCTGGAACTTGCCACATAGGCATAATTACCGGAAACAAAGACACCTTTTGGGTTCAACAAGTATGCGTTTGGGTTTGATATGCTGCCCTTATGCACCGGTGCTGCTGGGTTCGTGATATCCACAATCTCAAGCGCACTGCTGCCGGAACTTGCCACATAGGCATAATTTCCGGAAACGAAGACACTCTGGGGGTTGATCAGGTATGCGTTTGATATGCTGCCCTTATGCACCGGGGCTGCTGGGTTCGTGATATCCACAATCTCAAGCGCACTGCTGATATAACTTGCCACATAGGCATAATTTCCGGAAACGAAGACACTTTGCGGGCTTGAAAGCAGAGCGCCTCCGGCACCGTTTGATATACTGCCCTTATGTACCGGGGCCGAGGGGTTCGTGACATCAACGATCTCAAGCGCATTGCTCCCGGAACTTGCCACATAGGCATAATTTCCTGAAACGAAGACACTTTGCGGGCTTGAAAGCAGAGCGCCCCCGACACCGTTTGATATACTGCCCTTATGTAACGGGTTGACCGCGACAGGAGTTAGCATTACGGTTGCACCTGTAGTAAAATTAGCGCCGGCGATGTTCGTGATTGCTATCGTGGATGAATTAGGTCCACTTGGTGGTGTGATTCCTGTTACTACTGGTGCCTCCGCGCCGGCAACTGCCGGTGCGATAAACAGTACAAGACAAATAACAATCACACAAGAATATATTTCTCTTCCCCAAACTGCTGACATTTTACCACCGATCCTATTCCCCTTTTTTAAGAATTCCTGATATTTGAAAATAACAGGAATTATTTCTCTTCACATTATTCCGCATGTTATACTTTTAATTTTTGATTCAACGGATATCCGAATTACCTTCAAAACATTCATGGAGGTCATGATGAAGGTCGAACGTCCCGATAAGTAGGTACATTATATTACATTCCTATATAGGTATGGAAACGGACAAAATTGAAACAATACCCGGAAAATGCGATGGGATTCAGAAAAAAATACAGGAAAACCGGAAATCCTGATGGAAATGATACATTTTCATGGAGTCTGGTAAATAATATAATCCAATTAAGTGGTTAAAAAGCAATTTTACACCGGATATCCTCTATTTGTTGAGTCAAAAACCCGAACCTTCCCGAAAGGGCAGGATTTATTGTTTAATCCTCACCAGAGATTACCAGATAAAAACATTGTATCAAAAACACTTATATTGTGCACCACCGCATTTCAATTGAATATTCTGACCAACAGCGCTTCCATTTATGCGCAATCTTATTCAAGATAGAAATTGACCAGTGATATGAGAGGTATTTGTTCAATGCCCAGTTATTCGTTGTCCTGCAGCGCAGAAGCAAGCGACCTTGAGCCGGTTGTCCTCGCCGTCCACGAATTGATCCACCGCCTTCCCGTTACTGCAAAGTCAGTCGAAAAAGATGGCATACGGGTTGAAGAGGGCAGAGTTGTCGATCGTCAGTATACTGGTCCCGTCCTCCTTGAAGCAATAGCAAAAAATACCCCCATTAAAACTACACCGGTAAGTGGAGCCTATAAAGGAGTTCCCGTGACGGTCTGCCCCATCAGGGACCATGAAGGAAATGCGATAGGTGCAATCGGGATTGTTGATATTACGGGAATTTTTGATCTCGCGACACTGATGGAACACCAGTCTGCGATACTCAAACAGGTCTGCGGTAAGGATCCCTGTCCCCTGCCGTCAGAACAGAGTGGTTCAAGGAAGTGATGTTTTGCCAGATTCTGCATTCAAAGTGCTTGAAATCATCGAAAAAGCAAAAGCCCCGATATCCGGCGAGGCGATCAGCAACGAACTGGGAATTACCCGATCCGCAGTCTGGAAGCACATCCAGGAGCTTCGGGCGATGGGATATGATATCTTCTCATCGCAAAAAGAAGGGTATAAGCTCACGCATACAAGCAATAAGCTCCTTCCTTACGAGATACATAAAAAGCTGAAAACGCAGTTTATCGGAAAGAAGATCCGGTATCTCGAAAACACCCCATCGACGATCTGGGTCGGTAAACAGATGTGCTCTGAAGGGGATGTAGGGAAGATGCATGGCATGGTGATTATTGCCGAGGAGCAGACCGGCGGTATTGGAAGAATGGGGAGGGCATGGGTCTCACCCAGCGGGGGGATCTGGATCACTGTCGTTCTCAAACCCCATATGCCTATTGACCATATTTTCATGATCACCATGGCTGGATCGATTGCAATTGCACGGGCTATTCGCAAGGAATTCGACCTCGGTGCCCTGATCAAGTGGCCAAATGATATTTTTATTGGAAACAAGAAAGTCGGGGGACTTCTTCTTGAACTTGCAGCGGAGGCAGACTCGGTTCACTATTGCCTGTTGAGCTTAGGAATCGATGTAAATGTTCCTTTAAACCAGTTTTCCCCCGCGTTACAAAAAGATATCACGTCCATCAGCGCTGAACTCGGACATGAAGTTGACCGTGCTTCATTCCTCGCCCGCATCCTCAAAGAGTTTGAAAGCCGGTATCTCCTGATTGAAAGTGGCGAATACGAAACGATCATCAGGGAGTGGAAGAGCCTGTCCTGTACTCTGGAAAACCGGGTTCAGATCAGGACGCTGAAGAACAGCTTCGAGGGAGATGCAATCGACATTGATGAGTTTGGTGCCCTCATTATACGAAAGGACAATGGTAAACTCGAACGGGTTATTGCTGGAGATTGTTATCACCAGTAAGTAAGAGGTACTTTTTTATCGTCAACCATACAATTTTTTTATGGTTGACGATGTTTGGAAATCTGCAGAGGTCCAGGATTATTGCACACTCTGCAGCATTCATTGGTCTCATCAGTATCGGGGCATGGGTTTCAATTCCCTTCTTTCCTGTACCTCTGACATTGCAGACGCTCTTTGTCCTGCTTGCCGGAGCAGTCATGAAGCGAAATGCACTAATTCCGGTCTCACTGTACGTGATTCTTGGGGCTTTGGGTCTCCCGGTATTTCATACCGGAGCCACCGGTTTTGGTATCCTGCTTGGCCCTACCGGAGGTTTCCTGGCAGGATTTGTTTTAGCTGCCCTTATTGTCGGACTATGCTATGAGTGCGGGTCTTCAATCATGAAGATCACGGGACTTCTGGCAGGGACAGGTGTCATCTACCTCTGTGGAGTTTCCTGGCTGATGTATTCGCTTTCTATCGGATTCATCCCTGCGGTGATCAGTGGTATCCTTCCGTTTGTCCCCGGGGATGTGATGAAAGGTTATGCCGTGTATAAAATTGCGGGACGACTCCCATGATCACCATTGAAAACCTTCGCTATCGGAATCTTTTCGTTGACGCACTCACCATCCAGCCCGGAATTACCTCGATTATCGGGCCTAACGGCAGTGGAAAGACCTCATTTCTCAAGATCTGTGCAGGAATTTCCCTGCCAGGCTCCGGTTTGGTGATGATTGATGACCGGCTTCCCAGGGAAACCGAAATTGGCTGGGTGAATGAGTTTCCTGACCGGAATATTCTTTTTGTTAATGGTTTTGATGAGATTGCCTCCTCGCTTCGTTTCCGCAATATTCCCTGTGCCAGCATTGACTCATCGGTAAGATCCTGTGCTGAATCCATGGGTATTACACACCTCCTCACACGACCAGTGCGTGAAATGTCCGGAGGGGAGAAAGTGTTGGTTTCCCTTGCTGCTGCTCTTGTCCACCACCCGAAGGTTCTCATTTTTGACGAGTACGATTCACATCTTGATTCCCGCTATATTACTCTGATTGACCAGATACTCGGTAAATGGGGTGCGGATTACGTGATCCGCAGCACGCAGCAGATGGACACCGCTATCAGGAGTGATCATCTCCTTTTTTTCGATTCGGGTCGGGTAATACATTCAGGGAATCCAAAGCAGGTCATTCCTTTGCTGGAAGGTACAGCGTGGTTCCCGGTATTTTGGGGGTGCTGGTAATGATGATTTCATTCCATCATGCACACGCTGTTCGTGATTCCTGGTCCCTGTCTGCAACCGGTACATTCCATGAAGGGGTGCACCTTGTCAGTGGAGATGTGGGCAGCGGGAAGTCGACACTGGCCCTCATGATGGCAGGATTCTTCTCACTTTCAGATGGATTTATTGAGAAAAAAGAGATAAAATCCACTGTACTCTCGCTCCAGTTTCCCGAACTCTCCGTGACCGGTCTTTCTGTTGCTGATGAATGCTCATCCTGGGGGGCGGATACTGATGCAATTCTTGGTGCTACCGGTCTGAAAGGACGGGGATCTTTTTCGCCGCTCTCACTGAGCAGGGGGGAACTGAAACGGCTTCACCTGGCGTGTGTGCTTGCCAGGGACTGTGACCTTTTACTGCTTGACGAACCCTTCAGCTCACTTGACTGCCAGGAAAAAGCGAGATTATGTGATCGGATAGAGCAAAAGAGGAAGGGTATAACCGTTATTTTTACCCATGAGCAGAATATTCTTCCCAGGGTTGACAGGATTTGGGAGATCTCTGATGGTTTACTGACCGAATGCGGGGAACCTCCGGATGCGTTTTTTACCTGGCGACATGTACCCGCGAGTGTAACCAGACTCATTGAATCAGGGCAGACACCGGATAACCTGTCGCAGGAAGATCTCAGAGAGGCCCTATGCAGGATCCACGGATAAGAATTGCTGCCGCCGCCATCCTGTCAGCTGCAGCGTTCATCAGCCTTCCGGGAGCGGTTGCCACATTCCTGTGGTGGCTTGTTTTTACCCCACGCGTTATGCTGGCAACCAGGATTCCGCGGGTTTTATCGATAATCATCGTTATTGCTTTTTTCAGTTTTGTACTGGAGATTTTGAGCGGTGGGGGTCTGTCGTATTTTATGCGCATGACCGTGATTCTGCTGATTGGTATGTGGATATACGATGAGCAGAAGTCCGGTGAATTTCTGGCAATTGGTACCTGGTTATTTGGTAACAGGACAGGGTTTGAAACGGGGATGATCGCTGAAATGGGAATTCAATCCCTGGCATCTGTCTCTGCCGATCTCGAAAGGATCCGCCTTGCAGAGAAGATTAAAGGTATGCAATGGGGAGCGCATAGTCTTCTCCCGGCAGGTCTCATTCTTGTTCATGGTGCCCTTGTCAGGGCAGAGGATAGCGCGGAACTGCTTGCAGTAAGGGGATATCGTTGTGGGGGAACGATGTGTCCTAAATTTATCACAAAAACGGGTGATTGTATTGCAGGAGCGTGTGTATTTTTGGTTTTAATTTTTTCATTGATTCCAGTTAGTGAATTTTTTATACTTTACCGATGAAGGTTTGAGAGGCTTAATATGATCCTACGGAAGCCCTGAGGATCCACATGCACGATGCATCTCAAAAAAAAGTATTCATCACCGATACCACCCTGCGGGATGCCCACCAGTCCCTTATCGCGACCAGGCTCCGGACAGAGGATATGGTTCCGCTTGCACGGGAGATAGACACCTGCGGTTTTTTTTCTGTTGAAGCCTGGGGGGGTGCTACGTTCGACACGTGCATACGGTTTTTAAATGACGACCCCTGGGACCGCCTCAGAGCCTTAAAAACTGAATTGAAACACACACCGATCCAGATGCTCTTACGCGGGCAAAATCTTGTGGGTTACCGTCATTATCCCGATGATGTCGTTGATAAATTCGTCACTGCAGCACATAAAAACGGAGTGGATATCTTCCGGGTATTTGATGCATTAAACGATATCAGAAACATGAAACGGTCAATGGACCAGGTAAAAAACGTGGGTGCTCACCTGCAGGGTGCAATATCCTATACAACCAGTCCTGTGCACACTACCCAGACATTCATTGATATGGCCAAAGATCTCTATGCGAATGACTGCGACTCCATCTGCATCAAGGATATGGCCGGGCTTATCATGCCGGGAGCGACCCACGATCTGATTACCGGTATTAAAAAAGCAGTGGACATAAAGGTCTGCCTTCACAGTCATTCTACAAGTGGAATTGCGCCGATGAGTTACCAGGCTGCTATCGAGTCTGGTGTTGACATTCTTGATACCGCGATGTCCCCGTTCGCGATGGGGACGTCCCAGCCTCCAACCGAGAGTGTGGTTGCGTCCCTGATTGGCACACCTGAGGAGACAGGTATTGACCTTTTAAAACTCAGGGCAGTCCGCAACATCTGCATACAGATCAGGGAAAAATATGCCGGGTTGGTGAACCCGATATCCGAGCGTGTCGACAGCGATGTTCTCCTCTACCAGCTGCCGGGCGGCATGATCTCCAATCTTGTTTCGCAACTACAGGAGCAGGACGCCCTCAACCGGATGGATGAAGTGCTTGCAGAAATTCCACGGGTAAGAAAAGATCTTGGTTATCCCCCTCTTGTAACCCCCACAAGCCAGATTGTCGGGACTCAGGCTGTTCTTAACGTGCTGGTGAATGGTCATCGCTACCGGAATGTAACAAAAGAAGTCAAAGACTATGTTCACGGACTCTACGGGAAAACTCCTGCCCCGGTGAGTGAGGAAATTCAAAAACTCATCATCGGAGATGATGAAGTTGTTACCGTCCGCCCTGCTGACCTTCTTGAACCTGCGTATGAGAAGATGAAGATCGAAGCCGAGAACGCAGGACTGGTTAAAAAAGAGGAAGATATTCTCACTTATATCCTCTATCCTGCAATCGCACCCTCTTTCCTTAAAGGGGAACGGACAATGGAAGATATCCCCAAAAAGCAGACGGTAACAAAACCTGATACCGGAATGCCCAGCCAGATGGAAGTAGAGGTGGATGGGGAGGTCTTTACGGTCCGAATTGTCTCTGTCGGCGGAAGTAAGGTAGAGGTGTCAAGTGTCACCCAGCAGAAGATCCCCCGTGGTGAATTTGCCGGGGGCATAAAAAGTAATATGCAGGGCATGGTGCTCGAGGTACTGGTGAGCCGGGGTGCAACGGTGAAGAAGGGGGATACTCTTGTAGTCCTTGAGGCCATGAAGATGGAGAATCCCATCCATAGCCCGATGGATGGCAAGGTCACCGAGATCTTTGTGGATACCGGCGATGTCGTCCAGAATGGAGACGTCCTGCTGGTGGTGCAATGAAATATTTTGAAAAACTCCTGATTGCAAACCGGGGCGAGATCGCAATCCGCGTTATGCGGGCATGCCGGGAGCTTGATATTGAGACGGTTGCGATCTACTCTTCTGCCGATAATAATGCACTCCATGTCAAATATGCTGACGAGGCATTTCTTGTCGGTGATGCCCATCCATCAAAAAGTTACCTGAATATGGAGAGAATTGTTGATATTGCAAAAAAAAGCGGTGCCGAGGCAATACATCCCGGTTACGGATTTTTAGCCGAGAATTACCGTTTTGCGAAAATCTGCCAGGATGAAAATCTGATCTTTGTCGGCCCGCGCTGGAAGACCATCAAGGCGATGGGATCGAAGATCGGCAGCAAACAGATGATGAAAGCGGCAGGAGTTCCGGTTGTTCCCGGAACTGAAGGCGGTGTAAAAAGTATCGATGATGCAAAAAAAGTTGCTGCTGAAATCGGTTACCCGGTGATTGTCAAGGCAAGTGCAGGTGGCGGGGGTATCGGAATGCAGATCGTGAATGATGAGAAGGGTTTGGAAGAGGCTATTACTGCTACCATGCGCATTGCACAGTCTGCATTCGGTGACGCCACGGTCTTTATCGAGAAATACCTGGTAAAGCCCCGGCATATCGAGTTCCAGGTGCTGGCCGATGAGCACGGCAATGCCGTCCATCTCTATGACCGTGAATGTTCGATCCAGCGCCGGCACCAGAAACTGATCGAAGAGGCTCCTTCCCCGATCATGACTCCGGAATTGCGTGAGCGGATGTCGGCATCAGCACTCAAGGTTGCAGAAGTATCAGATTATACCAATGCGGGAACGGTTGAATTCCTGTACAGTCATGGGAATTACTATTTCATGGAGATGAACACCCGGCTCCAGGTCGAACATACCATTACCGAGTTTATCACGGGTATCGATCTTGTCAAGCAGCAGATCGCGATTGCTGCCGGTGAATCCCTGCCTTTTGAACAGGAGATCTCTCTATCCGCGGTCATGCAATTGAGTGCCGGATCAATGCAGAAGACCCGCTCAATAATTTCGCTGCCGACCCGGGAAAGATTATCCGCTACCGTTCACCGGGAGGACCGGGTATCAGGGTTGACAGCGGTATCCATATGGGGTACACGATTCCTCCAAATTATGATTCCATGATTGCAAAACTGTGTGCATGGGACAGCACCCGGTCTGAAGCAATAACAACGGATGCGCCGTGCAATCTCTGAATACATCATTCTCGGGATCAAAACAACGCTCCCCCTCCATTATGCGATCATGAACAACCAGCAGTTTGTCGAAGGAAATACTCACACGCACTTCCTGCAGGAAGAACATATCTTGAGTACACTTGAACGGTATAAACGTGATGAGGAGACCCGGATGCAGACACTTGCGGGATCTTTTGAGCAGGGGAAAAAAGTTGCTGCAATATCTGCAGCAGTGAACTAGTACCTGCAGCAAAAAAAGGATTGATGTTCGAAAAAAACGCGCATCAGAACCTTTAATAGTTTTTACGGCGTTTTTATTATGCACTTTTGTGCTGCGGTGGCCTAGCTGGTTAGGGCGCCAGACTCATAGGGTTTATCGAACGCATTAATGCGTTCAGGCTTGAGACATCTGGAGATCGGGGGATCGTAACCCTCCCGCAGCATATAACTGATTTTATCGCATTTTTGTTCGCTGTTTTAATTACATGCTCATTTTTCATTCAGATTGGCAAAATCATCAGAGATTTTATAATTTTGCTTTCACCGACGATATATTTATTTACCGTATTGATCAAACAACATACGGTAAATTGAGGTGAAATTATGCTTTTAGCAAATGCAGTTGTTGGATTAGTCCAGTTGGTTATTGCCATTATCTTTGCCGTTGTGGCACTGTATATCGGCTTTGCGGTGCTCGGAAAGATCACCAAAGGAATTGATGAGGAAAAAGAACTCGCAAAAGGCAATGTCTGCAGTCGGTATCCTTGTTGCAGCAGTCTTTGTCGCAATTGCACTTGTTGTCCAGTCAGGAGTATCCGGTCTTTCCGTTGGCATCAACAAGGCACTGAGTGTCGGTATCTTGTCTGTTGACGGTCTGCTCGCTGTCGGTGTTGCATTCATCCAGCTCATTCTTGGCATTGTGCTTGCAGTCGGTGCAATCTACCTTGCACTCAACATTCTTGACAAACTGACAAAAGGTGTTGAGGAGTTTGAAGAGACTCAAGAAAGGAAATGTTGCAGTAGCACTTGAGATGGCCGGTGTTATTATCGCAGTTGCTGTCATTATCCAGTCCGGTGTTATTGGCATCACTGCAGCAATCATATAATCCTTTTTTTTTATTTATTCAGCGAATCAGAAAAATCATCGTAAACAATGACTTACTTCCCATACCGGTTTATCGTCCGGATCAGGTCAGCAAAGCCTTCCATCTCCATGTCGAGGACCTGATCACGGGTCATCCCCATGCTGGTTTCAGCATCCGCAGTCAGCATTTCCGGACCACGGAGAATCACCTCGATCAACACCATCCTTCCGACAGTATTTCCTGTGCTTCTGCATCAAACACAAATGCCCGCCCGGGAATAATCACCACCGGTTCAAGTGCAGGAAGGTCCAGTTCCCGAAAATCATCAATCGTGATCAGACAGGCAATCTCTTTTTTCACCGAGAACAACGGGGACTTTCGAACCACAGGCAGACAGGATTTTTTCAATATACGGTGCTGCAACACTCCCGCTGATGACCGTTGCCCTTCGCTGTACCCGGGGAAGTTTCTCCAGTAAGTCCGGTTCACTGAGAATCGCAAACGGAGAACCGATATCCGGATCCCACAGGGGAGTTCCGGAGATTTTCATCGTGAATTTCCCGTTCAAATCGGCGATAAGGTCCCGGAAGGATTCAACGGTCTGGACCTGCTGATTTTTGATAATCGGACCATTTCCCAGAATCAGACCCTGTTCTGTTGCATTCGCAAACCGCATCAGGATTATATCCTTTTGCTCCCCGGTCCTGGAGCCATTCGCAGGTTTGTTCAAGCACCTCCCCATCATTGATTCCCGGAAGGATAACCGCAGCAGCATATACATCAGCAGCTCTCGCACAATCGTTCCACAATTTTTAAAGAAACTTCCGGGGTCGGATCATGCATGTAGCGCTTGCGAAGAGCAGGATCTGATGCAAAGACCGTGAAGGATATTTCTGAAAGACCATTATCAATCAGCAGATCGGCAACTGCCGGATCATCCCAGCCTTTACCGCTGGTGTATCCGATATGGAGCGGTGCCTCCATACTGCCGAGGAGTTCAATCAGTTCAGTGAACCGGGGATAACAGCTCGGATCTCCGCCACCGCTGATGGTGATCCGTTCAAGATCTCCCGCTTTTGCTCTGGAGATTTGCAAGCGTTTCATCAGCGATGGTCTTGAGATCCTTAAATCCGCTGTACTCTTCCTTGACACCACGGGTGCAGTAATCGCATCCTTTCTTGAAGGGCAGGCAATACCGGCACCCAAGCGGCTGGACACCCTTGACGTTTTTAAAATAGCAATATTCGCAGAATCCGCGGCAGTTGATACCCGGGCTTCCTCCGATGTCAACGGTCAGTTGAGCCATTCTAGTATAAGTTATCTCCGTTCTTGAGCGTATAATGTGTTTGCAGATTGAACATGCGAACAGGTAATACTCCAGAATTGCTGAAGTATTCTTTTTAAGAAAGTTCAGGGATATTTTCCGCAAAAGAAACGAATCGATGAACAATGAATTTCAGCACCATCTTTTTTACTATCAAATGTCTATAGTATTATGGCGCCTCAGTGGCTTAGTTGGCAGAGCGGCTGACTTGTAATCAGCAGGTCCCGTGTTCAAATCACGGCTGAGGCTTGGAAAAATATACCCATTTTGAGCCCAATTTCTTAATAAGACTGCAATCTAAACGTTTTTTTAATGTATTGAAGATTCGATTCTTGGTTTTTCAGAACAATCGCATGAGATTTTTTTCGAATATGAGAGATTATATAACATTAAAAAGAATTGTGAATGCTTATGGCCCTCTTTCGTGTAACGTACACCCTAATGCTGATTCTGTTAACGGTACTGGTGTCAGGGTGTATGTTACCCCAAGGTGCAGTGAATGAAACAAGCATCACTGCGATAAACGTAACGAAAATATCATCCACTCCAATTATTGAACCTGTCACACCTTTATTCACGATTCAGACACAATGCCCTGTTGGAAAAAATACAACGCCATATATTACCATCAATCCAGTTGGTGATCATTACCTTGGAGACGTGATCGAAATAAATGGAACGACAAATTGTGAAATGGGTGAAGTACAAACTTGGGTTAAAGATATTGTATTTAGACCAGGTTGTCAGAACAGAAAGCCGATACGCTGGCGTATGTCCTTGTTGCGATGGTGTCACAATAAACGCCCCGATTATTCCGGGAATTTGTGGCAATAATACATGGTCAATTGAATTGAATACATCTCAGCATCATTTTTATGTCGGAAAATTTTTTTTGAATGCGAACGATCCAGATTGCGGCGCTGATGGTCCTTATATTGGATATTTTAACATTACTTAAGTACCCCAGTCCGCAACACAATCCATCGGTTAACGTAACATTGAATCCGGGAATGAAACCATGAACGTTATATTCCAGTTGGAAGTAATGATTAGTATGTCATAAAATTATAATTTTTATCGTCATAGGGATGTGAACATTTAAGGTCAACCACGGCTGAGGCTTGGGTTTAAATTATCGTTATTTTTTGATTTGGATCTCAATTTGAGCATATCACATATTTTGCGCTTTTTAAAGGATTTGAACATTAATTCCGCTTAATAATTGTTATGACACCCCAAAGAGCATTATCGAATTATCCTGAATCGCCGAGCGTCCGCATTTGATAAAGACCGGAAGTAGTGCACTTCAAACTAAGATCTGGTTTGCAGAACACCCGAGCTCTGCAGGGAATTCGTCAGTGCTGCTGTCCTATTCCTCCCGTTCTTTGTCGTTAAGTCCGATCTGATTCAACGTGCGATAAAAGCGGATGCGAATGCAGCGATCGAAGTGTCTGGGAAAAATGAGCGTGTGAAAAAAATATTCTGGACTTCATTATCGCCAGAAGTGGTAAAGTCAGGCTCCTTGATATCGAAGCACCTGAAGCAAAAGGGTCTTCTGCCGGCAAGGAATTCGACGAAGTGTACACCCATGAGCAGAATGTCACTACCATGATCCACGGGCTTGTGGATCTTGCCATCAGGGATAAAGATCATGCAACATTTGAAATGCTCAAGTGGTTTGTCAAGGACCAGATGGAAGAAGATGAAGATGCCAGTGAAATCGTCAACCAGATAAAAATTACCGGAGAAGGTATCGACCACCGGTTCTTTCTTGACCATGAGCGATCATCATCTCTTTTTATTATTTTGTAATACCACCAAAGGTCAAGCACATTTTTTTGTCAGGATGATTTCTTACCTGTCAGAAGATGAGAAGGTGCTCTGCCCGGAACCCTATCTTATTAATTATGACCGTGATAATTCTACCTTTGATACATCATAGCCAAGAAAACCTTCACAACAGACCTGGGGATTCCGGTAGCCGACAACCAGATTTCCCTTTCAAGCGGGCAGCGTGGTCAGGTTTTCCTGCATGATGTCCAGCTTATCGAAAAACAGGAGATGACATTATGACTGAAGACAGTAAGTGTCCGGTAACGGGCGGGGCAAATAAACACGCTACCAGCAGAGGCACATCGAACCGGGACTGGTGGCCCAATCAGCTGAACCTTAAAATTCTGCACCAGAACTCGCCCTTGTCCAACCCCATGGGCAAAGGTTTCAACTACGCCGAAGAGTTCAAGAGCCTTGACCTGGCGGCCGTTAAGAAGGACCTGCGGGCGCTGATGACCGATTCTAAGGATTGGTGGCCGGCTGATTTCGGCCACTACGGGCCCTTGTTCATTCGCATGGCGTGGCACAGCGCCGGTACGTACCGCACCGGTGACGGTCGCGGCGGCGCCGGTGCCGCCCAGCAGCGCTTCCCGCCCCTCAACAGCTGGCCCGACAACGTGAACCTCGACAAGGCGCGCCGGTTGCTCTGGCCGATCAAGCAGAAGTATGGCAGGAAAATCTCATGGGCCGACCTCATGATCCTTGCCGGCAACGTGGCCCTGGAGTCGATGGGATTTGCGACCTTCGGCTTTGCTGGCGGTCGTGAGGATGCCTGGGAGCCCGATGAGGTCTACTGGGGTTCTGAGAACATATGGCTGGATGACAAACGCTACTCCGGTGACCGGAACCTCGAAAACCCGCTCGCTGCCGTGCAGATGGGGCTGATCTACGTCAATCCGGAAGGCCCGAACGGCAACCCGGATCCGATCGCGGCGGCGAAAGATATCCGCGAGACATTCGCCCGCATGGCCATGAACGATGAAGAGACGGTTGCGCTCATCGCCGGCGGTCACTCCTTCGGCAAAACCCACGGCGCCGGCCCTGCGTCCCATGTGGGGCCTGAACCCGAAGCGGCGGGCATCGAGGAGCAGGGCCTCGGCTGGAAGAGCAGCTTCGGCACCGGTAAAGGCGGTGACACGATCAGCAGCGGCCTGGAGGTCACCTGGACCAATACGCCAACGAAGTGGAGCAACAACTTCTTCCGGATCCTGTTCGGTTCCGAATGGGAACTGACGAAGAGCCCGGCCGGTGCACACCAGTGGACGCCAAAGGGTGGCGCAGGTGCCGGCACGGTGCCGGATGCCCATGACCCAAAGAAGCGTCACGCGCCAACCATGCTGACCACGGACCTCTCTCTCCGGTTCGACCCGGTTTACGAGAAGATCTCAAGGCGCTTCTACGAGAACCCGGACCAGTTCGCGGACGCGTTCGCCCGGGCGTGGTTCAAACTGACGCACCGCGATATGGGCCCACGATCACGCTATCTCGGCCCGGAGGTTCCTGCGGAGGAGCTCATCTGGCAGGACCCCATACCTGCCGTCAATCACAAACTGATTGATGCACAGGACATCGCCTCCCTCAAGGGCAGGATCCTGGCTTCCGGCCTGTCAGTGTCAGAGCTTGTCTCGACTGCCTGGGCGTCGGCATCCACTTTCCGTGGTTCCGACAAACGCGGCGGGGCGAACGGTGCCCGCATTCGTCTGGCGCCGCAGAAGGATTGGGAAGTCAACCAGCCTTCCCAGCTGGAAAAGGTGCTCAAGGCCCTGGAGGGCATACAGAGCGCGTTCAACAGGGCTCAGTCCGGCGGCAAGAAGGTATCACTGGCTGACCTGATAATTCTGGCCGGTTGTGCAGGCGTCGAGCAGGCTGCGAAGAATGCCGGTCACGAGGTGACGGTTCCCTTCACACCGGGACGTATGGACGCCTCGCAGGAGCAGACCGATGTGGTCTCCTTTTCCGTGCTCGAGCCGAGGGCGGACGGCTTCCGCAACTACCAAAAGACGCACTATGCCGTATCAGGCGAGGAGTTGCTGGTCGACAAGGCGCAATTGCTTACCCTGACCGTGCCCGAGATGACGGTGCTCTTGGGCGGCATGCGTGTCCTGAAGACCAACTTCAGCGGATCACTGCACGGCGTCTTCACCAGGCGCCCGGAGGTGCTCACCAATGACTTCTTCACAAACCTGCTCGATATGGGAACGGAGTGGAAGGCGGTATCGGACGCCAGGGACTTGTTTGAAGGACATGATCGCAAGACTGGCGAAGTCAAGTGGACCGGCACGCGTGTCGATCTCATCTTCGGTTCGAACTCCCAGCTCCGGGCTCTGGCCGAGTTCTATGGGAGCGCGGACGGGCAGTTGAAGTTTGTCCAGGACTTCGTGGCGGCCTGGAACAAAGTGATGAGCCTGGATCGCTTCGATCTCACCAGATCGTAGCATAAACGTCTTCAATGGTGGAGAACCTCGAGGAAGGTGAATAAGGAACCCGGCCAGCGGGTTTCATAACGTCCCGGTGCAGGGATGAGGCATGAATTTTTTTTAAAACGGTTTTCCAATACATTGAAATTTCGAGTCATTTTATTACTACATACACGTGATCACTCATGACAAAAAAAGCATTCATCACCGGAATTACGGGGCAGGACGGGTCATACCTGGCGGAACTGCTTCTTTCAAAAGGATATGAAGTGCATGGACTGATACGAAGATCATCAACGTTCAATACAAGCAGGATTGATTCAATTTATCTCGATCCGCATGATCCTCATGCCCGGTTGTTTTTACACTATGGAGATCTCTCCGACTCCGAGCAGATTGCAAATGTAATGTACAATATCCGCCCTGATGAAGTATACCATCTCGGTGCGCAGAGCCATGTCCGTGTCAGTTTTGATACGCCGGAATACACCAGCAATGTTACTGCGCTTGGAACCACCCGTCTGCTCGAAGCAATACGGCGCTGTTCCTATCCAATAAAATTCTACCAGGCCTCCTCAAGCGAGATGTTCGGGGCTGCACACCCGCCCCAGAAAGAAGATACTCCGTTTCATCCAAGGAGTCCTTATGCGTGTGCCAAGGTGTATGCTTACTGGATGACGCGGAACTACCGGGAAGGTTATCAATCTCTTTGCATCCAACGGCATTCTTTTCAACCATGAATCACCAAGAAGGGGTGAAACTTTTGTCACTCGCAAGATTACCCGGGCAATTGCGCGAATCCTGGCCGGGAAGGACAAATTCCTGTATCTGGGAAACCTCGATGCAAAACGGGACTGGGGATTTGCACCCGAGTATGTGGATTGCATGTGGCGGATCCTGCAGCAGGAAAAGGCGGATGATTTTGTGATAGGGACCGGTGAAACACATTCTGTGACGAGAGTTTGTCCATGAGGCATTTGCGTATGCCGGTCTTGATGTAGAAGAGCATGTGCGAATCGATCAGAAATATTTCCGTCCTACCGAAGTTGATGTTCTTATTGCAGATCCGAAAAAATCTGAAAAGATCCTTGGCTGGAAACCTTCAATAAAATTCAGGGATCTGGTAAAAATCATGGTGGATGCTGATATGAAAGCAGCCGGACTGGAACCAATTGGTGACGCAGATAAAATAATATCTTCAAAATTCCCGGACCGCTGGTGGAACGCGGATTGATTCGGGGAGAATAATTTTTTCCCGAACTACCGGCATAAAAAAGAGATTAATCAATAATTCTATTTATTATCAGGAAATACTGGTACCATTCATGCTTCTATTCAATGATTAGGATATGCCTATGACATTCTGGTCTGATAAAAAAATACTCATCACTGGTGGCGCAGGTTTTTTTGGATCAGAGGTCGTCAACCAGCTCCAAAAAAAAGGAGTGCGTAAAGAAGATATCCGGATTCCTCGCAGCAGGGAGATCGATCTGAGGAAATGGGAGAATTGTGTACAGGTAGTCAAAGATTGCGATATTGTTATTCATCTTGCCGCAAAGGTAGGGGGAATCGGGTTCAACCAGAACTTTCCGGGACAACTTTTTTACGATAATGCCATCATGGGTATCCAGATGATTGAGGCGGCACGGAAGGAAGGGGTTGAGAAGTGCGTGATAGCAGGCACTATCTGTGCCTATCCAAAATTTACTCCGGTTCCATTCAGAGAAGAGAATCTCTGGAACGGATATCCGGAGGAGACCAATGCTCCCTATGGGCTCGCAAAAAAGATGCTCCTCGTCCAGTCCCAGGCATACCGTCAGCAATATGGGTTTAATTCAATTTATCTTCTCCCGGTCAATCTGTATGGACCGGGTGATAACTTTGATCCTGCGAGTTCTCATGTTATACCGGCGTTAATAAAGAAATTTACTGAAGCTAAACTGAATAAATCACCATACGTTGAAGTATGGGGAACCGGCTCAGCATCCCGTGAATTTCTGTATGTTGATGACGCCGCACGGGGGATCATCCTTGCCACCGAGCAGTATAATAAACCGGAACCGGTTAACCTGGGAGCGGGTATGGAAATAACTATCCGGGACCTTGTAAGCCTCATTCAGGAACTGACGGGTTATTCCGGTAAAGTTCACTGGGATACCACTAAACCAGATGGCCAGCCGAAACGCAGCCTCGATGTGAGCAGGGCAAAAAAGGAGTTTGGTTTTGAAGCTCTCATGCCCTTTAAAAAAGGCCTGGAAAAAACCATTGAATGGTATCAGGAACATGCTGATGCACATAGTAAACCAGCAGATTCTGAGAATCACTGCTGACGAACCGGTTTTTATGACTCTTTACCTGAAAAAACATGAGGAATTTTTATTGAGATCTTCTTTTTTCAGATTGCCAAATCAAACAAAATTACATAGTATCAGGAGGGTATATTAAAATACGATATCCAATTGATGATAACCTGAAAAAATTAATCAATACCACGGAATTTTTTATGAAAATCTCAATTATCGGAACCGGCTATGTGGGATCCGTAACAGGAGTCTGTCTTGCTGATATGGGGCACCATATTCATTTCGTTGATATTGATCAGATAAAACTTGATGCGATAAATTCCGCAAAAAGCCCTGTTTTTGAACCGGATCTGGATGATCTTCTTTTGAAAAACCGTACGAGAATAACAACCACAACAGATATTGTAAGAGCTGTCAGAGAGACAAATTTAACGATGATCTGTGTTGGCACTCCGGAAAAACCAGATGGTTCAAGTGATCTGCGGTTCATCAGTGATGCTTCACATTCAATAGGAACAGCGCTTGCTAAAGGAAAAAAATACCATACGGTTATCGTCAAAAGCACGGTCCTTCCCGGAACAACCAGCAAGGTTGTACAACCAATTCTTGAAAAGGAATCCGGAAAAGAGGTGATTAAAGATTTTGGGATTGGTTCAAATCCGGAATTCCTCAAGGAAGGGAGTGCGGTTCATGATTTTTTCCACACCGACCGCATTGTGATCGGCACAAACGACCCAAAAACAAAAGATACGCTGGAGGTACTGTACGAACCCTTGCATGCTCCTGTTTTTACCACAGACATTAAAACCGCAGAGATGATCAAATATGTGAGTAATGCGTTTCTCGCAACAAAGATCAGCTTTGCAAATGAAATCGGCAACCTGTGTAAGATGAATGAAATTGATTCTTACGAAGTGTTCCGGGGTGTCGGGATGGACAGCCGTATTAACCCTCATTTTTTCCGATCGGGCATCGGTTTTGGGGGTTCCTGTTTTCCAAAAGACCTTCACGCACTGATTTCCTTTGCCGAATCACTGGGGGTTGAGACCAGGATTTTGAAGGCGGTTATCCAGACAAATGATGACCAGCCCAAAAAATTACTGGCACTTCTGAAAAAACATCTGGTCATCAGAGGTAAAAAAATCGGACTCCTCGGGTTATCCTTTAAACCGGATACTGATGATATACGGGAAAGCCGTGCCATCCCTGTAGTTCTGTCCCTCTTACATGAGGGTGCACAGATCATTGCATATGATCCTATGGCCATGCCGGCATTCAAAAAGGTTTTTCCACAGATTTCCTTTGCAAAAAGCAGTGATGAAGTCCTTAACAGTGACGCTGTGATAATTATCACAGAATGGCAGGAATTTTCAAACCTCGATTATACCGGAAAACTCGTGATAGATGGAAGAAAAGTGAATAAAGCCTTACGTGAAGCTACTATATACGAAGGAATCTGCTGGTGATGAGAGCAATACCAGAACAAAGGAATACGGGTAATCAATTTTGAAAACAATGAATGAAGGGGGATATATGCAAAAAATTAAAAAGGCAGTAATTCCGGCAGCTGGTCTTGGAACCCGGTTTTTACCAGTTACAAAATCAATGCCCAAGGAAATGTTGCCCATTATCGATAAACCGGTAATTCATTATGTTGTTGAAGAAGCAATTAATGCCGGAATCGATGATATCATAATCATAACCGGCCGCGGAAAACGCGCCATAGAAGATTATTTTGATGCAGCCCCTGAACTGGAAATGAGGTTGAAAGACCAGAACAAAGACGATACCCTCAGGCGTTTAAAAAAAATATCTGACTTTCCCGAAATTCACTATGTCCGGCAAAAAGAACCCAATGGCCTTGGGGATGCAATTCTCAAAGCGGAAAAACATATCGGGAACGAACCATTTGCTGTCCTGCTGGGAGATGACATTATTGTGAATAATCATTCGTTCACCGGAGATCTCATTTCAGTGTATTCACGGTTCCAATCAACGATAATCTCCGTTGAGTCAGTTCCAGAAGAAAAGATAAGCAGTTATGGGATTATCAAAGGATCTCTCGTTGAACCGGATATTTACGCCATTGAAGATATCATCGAAAAACCTCAACCGGATGCAGCTCCGTCGAACCTTGGAGCAATTGGCAGATATATATTCATTCCGGAAATTTTTGACTGCCTTAAACGGACCGCCCCCGGAGTGGGAAATGAAATCCAGCTGACAGATGCAATCCGCCTTCACTTACAACAGCATCCTGTGTACGCATATCAATTCCATGGAAAACGATATGATACCGGTGATAAATTAGGATATATTGAGACAATTGTCGATTTCGCTCTCAAAGATCCCCACCTCAGGAAAAACTTAAAAAAATTTCTCACTGATCGATTGAACCACGATGAAGATTTTTTTGGCGGGGAATAAAATTTAAAATCTCACGAAATCATTAACAATTTTCTCAACAATTCTACTATGTGCTTTCCGATTCCCTTTTTATATCACGTCTTATGAATATAGGTTCAATCCAGAGACAGAGCCTGATTACGGTTTTTTCAACAATTGGTCTGACCATTGTGGGTTTCTTCTCAACAATATATTTCGCGCATGCACTGGGACCTGCGCCTCTTGGCGCATACTTCCTTTTCCTTGCCTATTTGGGGATTTTCAACCTTGTCGGTGATGGGGGATTCGGGGGAGCAGCAGTCAAAAGGATATCTGAGGGAAAGGAACCGGATGAATATTTTTCTGCATTTATTTGTATCAGGATTGCACTTCTCGCAGTATCTGTCACTGCCCTTCTGTGGGCGGAACCCTACCTCAGGGATGCAACCTCATCAGGAATTTTTTTCTGGCTACTTTTAGCCCTCGTTGTTTCAGTTTTTACAAGTTGTACCGGAATAGGGATATATGGTTCAGGAAAGGTAGGAATGTATCAGATCAGTAGTTTTCTCGATGCATTCCTGCGAACCCTTTTTCAAATCGCTGCAGTCTTTTTTGGATTTGGTGTTGCCGGACTTACCGGAGGATTTGTCGGAGGGCTGATTGCCGGAGGTATCGCAAATTTCTGGTCTCTTGAGTTAAAATTAGTGCGGTTCAGGTTATCACATTTAAAAAGCCTGTCAAGCTTCTCATTCTGGATATTCCTGACAGCGAGCGGTTCATTGGTCTTTTGCTATGCCGATACCATTCTCATCGGGTATTTTATGAGTAATGCTGATGTCGGAATCTATCGTACCGCGTTCCAGCTCACCTCAGTTGCTACATTCACGACAATGGCGTTCCATACCGTCCTCTATCCAAAGATCAGCACATGGGGAGCAAAGGAAAAGCTAACAGAAATTGAAAATTCTCTTGCCAGAGCATTTACCTATTCCCTTTTCCTTGCAATACCGACCTGTGTGGGGGATGGATTCTGGGACAACGTCTGCTCTATTATCTCTATGGGGCTTCTTTTGCTGACGGGGCATCTGCCCTTTATATCCTCCTGCTTGTACAGGTTGTCAATGTCTTCATGTTCCTTGGGACAATGTGCTTAAACTCCCTCAACCGCCCAAAAGATGCTTTCCTGATAACGGTTATTGCGGCGTCTGCAAACATCATCCTTGATCTCGTCCTTATCCCTTTCATCGGGATCACCGGAGCCGCTGTGGCAACGCTCATCGCGATGACCCTGAATGCACTTGGTTCCCTTATTCTTCTTTCCCGGATTATTTCGATAAAATTCGAAAACGGGGCGGTAAAAAAATATGCTTATGCCGCAGGATGCATGGGTATTTTTCTTCTTTTCATCCATTTTGTCTTTCCCTTACATGCACATTGCTGCGGTTTTAACCGTGGTTATCATCGGAGCAGGAATTTATGTTTCCGTTTTGTTTGCACTTGACAGGGAAATTCACGATGAACGAGGAACTGAGTGACCCATTCCTGGGGGTTCCTGGCCGGGTTGGTTATAAGCAATGAAAGGCTATAACAAATTTCTTAGAAAATCTGAATACGTGATTTCTTTTTAAATTTTTAAGCGACTTTCATTAATCAGAGGGACCATAACGAAGTTGCATAATCAGGATATACACTTGATTATAAAGAAAGAAAATGATAATGAGTATCTGATCTATCTCACTGCACATTCCAGAAAACTTAATTTTGTGAAGTGATTCAATGGATTGCCGAAATTGTGGTACAAATCTTAGGTCTTGTTGTCTGTGATCTTGTAAGCGCTCCTTTATCCAACGCATATATCTCTGAAGCGGAACTAAGGAAGCCTGAAATTTATTATCCGCTTTGTTTGTATGTATGCGAACACTGCTGGTTGATGCAGATTGAAAATTATAAAATTGCAGATGAGATTTTTGGAGAGGATTATCGTTATTACAGTTCCTTTTCCTCGTTATGGCTAAATCATGCAGAAAAATATGTCAGGATGATTATTCCGCGACTTGGAACTTGGTTATAATTCCAGAGTAATGGAAATCGCATCGAATGACGGATACCTCCTTCAGTATTTTGGAAGATCGAGAAAATACCCTGTTTTGGCGTTGATCCTGCTGAAGGACCTGCCCAGACGGCAAATGAAAAAGGTATAGAAACAATTGTTTCATTTTTTGATTCGGATATGGCACCGGAAATCGTTACATTGAAAGGCAAACAGGATCTCATCATTGGAAATAACTTACTCGCTTCATGCGTGCCGGATATAAATAATTTTGTTGCAGTCTCGCGGGTATGTCTTTCACGACAGGGCACGATTACCATGGAGTTTCCTCACCTTATGGAGTCTATTCATCAAACTCAATTCGATACGATATACCATGAACACTATTCTTACCTTTCGTTAGCTACCGTTGAATCTATCTTCAAAAAACATGGATTACGGATATATGATGTCGAAAAAGTTTTCACTCATGGGGGGTCACTCCGGATTCTACGCGTGTCATACAAAAGATACATCACATCCCACAGAACCCACGGTTAATTCTATCATTAATGAAGAGCACTGACGGGGTCTTTTTGAAGGGCAGACATATGTTGATTTCCAGAGAAGGGTGAATGAAATCCGGGAACCGGTTTCTTTCAAATTTTGATTGAACAGCGAATGGCAGGTAAACGAATAGTGGCATATGGTGCAGCTGGCAAAAGGAAATACCTTACTTAACTACTGTGGGATTAAAGGTTCGGAACTTATCGAATACGTTGCTGATGCTTCTCCGTTCAAACAAGGTTTTTATCTCCCGGGATCACGCATCCCGATTGTTGAACCCCAGACGGATATCTTCTTCTTTGATAAACCGGATTTCATCATAATTTTTCCATGGAATATAAGAATGAAATTATAAAACAACTTGAGGGGGCCCGGGAATGGAAGGAAAATTTGTTATTCCAATTCCTGAGCTCGAGGTAATAGATGCATGATTCTTTACCGAGACAAAGTATTAAAGGTGTTTACCTTCTGGAACCGGAATTTCTCTTCTGATGACCGGGGTTTTTGCCCGATTCTGCAAGGAGGAGTTCGCGGAACTGTGGCTTGAAACAGCCATTGTCCAGTGTAATATTTCCTATAACAAAAGAAAAGGAACATTACGCGGGATGCACTTCCAGCGCTGCTCCACGAAGAAGCAAAGATTGTCAGCTGCTCCAAGGGCTCGATTTCTACGATGTCGCTCGATCTTCGGGAAGGTTCGGAAACCCATTTGCAATGGGTTGCGATTGAGAGTTCTGATAAAATTTCATAATGTATACATCCCGAAGGGATGTGCTCATGGGTTCCAGACGCTGGTTACTGGCACAGTTGTATGACCAGATGATGGAGTTTTTCCCCCGAAATGGGCACGAGGGGTCATGTGGGATTATTCAAATTTTAAAATCAAATGGCCCATTGATACCATAACCATTTCTTCGTCGAAGGATTGATCATACTGACATTTTTTGGAGTGAGAGGATGCAAAAGATCATTTTTTGGGGTGCAACGGGACAGGCAAAAGTATTACAGGAATGTATCAGTTATCTTGACGTTCGACTCGTTGCTCTATTTGACAACAATGTTAATTTAAGTTCTCCTTTCGAAGGAGTGCCACTCATATCGGGTGATAAATTTAACAATTGGCTGGCACATCAGGATTCTGTTGACTCATTATATTTTTTAGTTGCAATAGGAGGAGCCCGGGGTAGAGATTTGTTTGGACATTCAGGAGCGTCTGGAATTACATGGGCTTAAACCCTTTAACGTAATTCATCCAACAGCCTTCATTGCAAAAAATGTAAAAATCGGATTGGGATCACAAATCCTGGCACATTCAACCATATGTGTTGATACAATAATTGGTAAAGCGTGTATCATAAACACTGCAGCAAGTGTCGATCATGAATGCATTATCGGCGATGGAGTTCATGTTGGTCCGGGAGCAACCGTCGCGGGTTCAGTAGAGATTAAATCATGTGCTATGATCGGAACAGGAGCATTCTTCCACAATTGGAGAGGGTGCGATTGTTGGAGCTGGGGCAGTAGTAACAAAAGATGTGTCTGAGGATACCATCGTCGTAGGCAATCCTGCAAAAGTTAAGAGATCGACCTAATGGGGGGTAATCTGGGATTCCGCAATCTCATAGATAGGGCAGCGATGACGGATACGATCCGTGAATCAAGTATAAACTATAGAAAAAAGAACGTTTTACCATGACACATACTGATTTTGAAAAAAACAACATAAAAAATATTCATGCAATGAAAGATGACCCGGACATACATAAATTAACAAAAAAATGGTTTGATTTATCGACAAAATATGAATATTCATATCATTTTTCATGGATGGGGCGTCCAATAATCCAATATCCTCAGGATATCCTCGCTATGCAGGAATTAATATGGCAGGTTAAACCCGATTTGATCATTGAAACCGGTATTGCTCACGGGGGGTCTTCTGATTTTCTCCGCATCGATGCTGGAGTTGATCGGGGGTTCGGGTCAGGTCTTGGGTATAGATATAGATATTCGTAGTCATAACAGGGTGGAAATTGAAAAACACCCGATGTTCAAACGTATAACCATGCTTGAAGGATCTTCGAGCCGATCAGGAAATAATTAAAAAGGTTTATGCGTTTGCCAAAAATAAGAAAAAAATCCTTGTTGTATTGGATTCCTTCCATACTCATGATCATGTGACAAAAGAATTGGAATTGTATTCTCCCCTGGTATCAGAAGGAAGTTATCTTCTGGTCTTTGATACGATCATTGAAGATATGCCAGATGATTCTTTCCCGGGATCGTCCCCTGGGGAAAAGGGAACAACCCAAAAACTGCTGTCTGGGAATTTCTGAAAAAAAATGATCGTTTTATCATCGACAAAGAAATTGAGAATAAATTGTTGATCACGGTAGCTCCCGATGGTTACTTAAAATGTATTAAGGATTGACGAATATGGAACATATCCCGGTTGCAGGTCCCTGGATTACCAAAAAAGAGATTGATTACGTTGCAGATGCCGCAGCACATGCATGGTACGAAAATGCCAACAGGTATCATGAGCGGTTTGAAAAAGCATTTGCCAAATATACCGGTACAACATATGCAATAGCTCTACCTTCGTGTACTTCAGCAATTCACTTGTCCCTTCTATCGTTGGGGATCGGAAAAGACGATGAAGTAATCGTTCCCGATCTGACCTGGATAGCCACGGCAGCACCGATCTCGTATGTTGGTGCACGACCGATCTTTTCGGATTGTGACGACCGGACATGGTGTATCTCTCCAGAATCGTTTGAAAATCTCATCACATCCAGTACAAAGGCTGTGATCCCTGTGGACTTGTATGGTAATATGCCTGAGATGGATGCCATTCGGGATATCGCAGACGATCACGATATTGCGATTGTTGAAGATGCAGCAGAAGCAATCGGGTCGGAATATCATGCGAGAAAATCTGGGAGTTTTGGATCGACCGGTGTCTTCAGTTTCCATGGTTCAAAAACAATGACAACCGGAGAAGGTGGGATGCTTGTTACGGACCGGTAGGATCTGTACGATCGCTGTCTGGCATTACGTGATCATGGCAGAGCACAAGGCGAAAAGATGTTCTGGAATGCTGAAGTAGGCTACAAATACAAGATGAGCAGCATGCAGGCTGCACTTGGTCTTGCACAGTTGGAACGGATTGAAGAACTTGTTAATAAAAAACGCCAGATTTTTTCCTGGTAACGTCAGAACCTGCAGTTCGTTGAAGCCATAACTCTTAATTGCGAACCTCCCGGAACAAAAAATTCTTATTGGATGGTTACTGCAATTTTCAATCCTGAATTGAGGCTTTTAAAAGAGAATATTATTCAAATGCTGAAAGCAGATGGAATTGATTCACGCCCATTTTTTTATCCGCTCAGCTCCCCAGCCGGCATATCGTCGCCTTGCTTCTGCCCGTGAAGCGGAGAAACGCAATACCATTTCATACCGTATTTCACCGTATGGGGTGAACTTGCCCTGTGGGATGAATATGGATGAGGAGAAAGTGGAGTACGTTTGCAATGCGGTGAAAAGGGTGCTCAATAGTGTATAAAATACATAAAATTTGTGAAAATTCTTCTTCAGAAAGGTCCCTCGTCAGTATAGGAATGCCAATATATAATGAAGAGAAGTTTATTGAAACGGCAATAGAATCTATCCTTGATCAGGATTATAAAAATTTTGAACTGATAATATCTGATAACGCATCAACGGATCAGACAAAGGAAATCTGTTTAAAGTCCTCCAGGAAGGATTCAAGAATCAGGTTTTATTCACGAGATACAACAACTGATGCAGCCACGAATTTCAATTATGTTACCTCAATCGCAAAGGGCGAATTTTTCATGTGGGCATCCGGTCATGACACACGAGATCCAACTTTTATTTCCCGTTGCGTGGCTCAACTGGAAAAATCAGGTTCAATCATTCTGTGCTATTCGGATGCAAATTGGATCGATTCAGAGGGTAATAATATCGGCAATGAACAATCAGATATCGATACTATCGGCATGGACAGGATAAAAAGATTAAAAAAAGTTTTTTGGAATCTTGGATATGCCTATCCAATCTACGGTTTATTCAGAAAAGATGTCCTGGACACCGTTTTGCCTACTCAAAGAGTCCTCGGGTCGGATATCCTCTTATTGAATGAATTATCTGCTATTGGTGAATTTGCGAGAATACCTGAACCATTATTTAATATCAGGAAATTATCGGACTATGGGGATTGGCACGCCTACTTTCAAAAAAGTCTGAATATTACCTTGAACCGGTAAAAAGCAATAGGATTGTTTTTTGAATTTATTATCAAGAATTATCAGGCTGTTAAGAAATACGCTGATTCACCACAAGAGAGATTAATTATAATGAAATTATTTCTGTTTGATTCATTATTAAAATACCATTGGATACTTATTGGATTTATCCGCCTGTAATGAAAACATCAGAGAAATTCTTTGTTCTGGAGTAAAAAATAGAGACACAGATTCATTGAATAGGAAAAAATATGAAAATCCTCTACGATCACCAGATGTTCTACCGGCAAAATTACGGGGGGGTAAGCCGCTACTATTGTGAGTTGATGGACCAATTCTCTCACGATCCTGATATTAGTTTTATCCTTTCGCTTCGTTATGTCCAGAATGATAATCTGGAACAGTTCCCCCAATTGAATCGATATTGGTCGAAACGATATAATTTCCTCTATAATAACCGTTTAATTTCATCAATTCAGAAAAAAATTCGTTTTAATGCGCTGAATTTCGGGTTAAATTATATTATCAATAATCAGGGAGAATCAGTCCGATTATTACAAAATCAGGATTTTGATATATTTCATCCGACGTATTATGAGCCGTATTTCCTGAAATTCCTCCAGAAAAAACCCTATGTTGTCACGGTCTATGACATGATACACGAACTGTTTCCCCAGTACTTCAAATCCAGCGACAAAACGACCGTATGGAAAAAAGAACTCATCGAAAACGCTGCTGCCGTTATTGCAATATCTGAAAATACCCGGCAGGATATACTTAAATTTACGGATGCAGATCCGGACCGCATTCATGGTATTTATCTCGGGAATCCATTCGAACACCAGCGCATTTCTGAACAGATTAATCTTTGTCCGGAACCTCAAGTATTTGATAAACCCTACCTGTTATTTGTTGGAGGAAGACCTGCCTATAAAAATTTTGATTTTTTCATCAGGTCTGTTGCAGGAATACTACGGGATCATGAGGATTTGCATGTTGTCTGTGCGGGATGGCTGCCATTTTCTTCGGAAGAAAAAAAAGTCTTTGATGATTTGCGTATTTCTGACAAAGTTCACCACATGAAAATTAATGATACGGTTCTCAAAAATTTGTACCGGAACGCCCGGGCCTTTGTTTTTCCTTCCATCTATGAGGGGTTTGGTCTGCCAGTTCTGGAAGCCTTTTCCTGTGATTGTCCCGCAATAATAAGCAATACGAGTTCGTTGCCTGAAATCGGAGGGGATGGTGCAATTTACTTTGATCCGAATGACCGGGAATCGATATGTTCTGCTGTTGAACCTGTCATTCATAATGAGAACTACCGACGGGAACTGATTCAAAAAGGGTCTGAACGGCTGAAATTTTTTTCATGGGAGAAGACCGCCGGTTCTACAAAAAAAGTTTACTCCGGATTAGTAAATCAATAGACGTTTCAACAGAGTAAATTTTTTATTTGAAACGGTTCATCAGCAAATTTTTATGCATCCAGTTCACGTATAATCGTATCCACAAAATATTCAGCCCCAAAAGATAAAATTTTTTCACTTCTGACGAATTCTTCAATTGCATGCACAAAGTGCAGATAATCCTTCTCTGGCATTTGACTCATATACTCAAATAACTCATAGTAATCGGAAAATTTCCTCTTATCGATAAAACAGTTTTCCGGGACATAATCCGTAATATTTGACGCCCCGAGATAAATCGGTATACAACCTGCAAAAAAACAATCGAATATTTTCTCGGTTATATACCCGGGAATGTCAAAAACGTTCTCATAACAGATTGAAAATTTATATTGTTCCAGTATCGTTCGTTTTGAGGTGATTTCGCCCCGGTAAGAAGGATAGTGTGGAAAAAATACCTTATAAAATGGCTGGATAACAGGTTTCAATGGCCGGATAGAGTCAGGCAAGGTGAGATCCCATCCTTTACCGAAGAGATCAAAATCTGCAGGGTGATTTTTTTCAAACCATTGAATTGCCCGTATTCTTTCTGAATAGAGTTCTCCAGGCTGATTATTTTTTTTATTCCCCGCTATCATGCAACAGAATTTTGTTTTCTGGGAAATATCTGATGAAATTACATCAGGGATTTTGTTGGGTAAGAAAAATTTGAATATCTTCTTGTTATCGATTATGTCATCCCTCCAGGAAAAGATCTTTTTAAAATAACGATAATTTTCAGTTTTCCAGTTATCTGGTTTGATAATCTCATTTTCAAAGATAAACAGATACAAATTTTCGAATTTCATATCGATTAATTTTCTCAGATACCGGTTTTGATGTCCAGGATAATCCAAAAAAATAATCGCGTCATATGAATCGAGAGGTTCGGTATCGATTGTTGAAACGGATATACCGTGTTGTGGTGCAACAGTGGCGAGGTAATGAAAAGGATAGAGCAGATCGTCACCAATAGGAGCCCGGATTTCCGGATTAAACATCCGGTTATTGTTGTAAATAGAGTAAAAATTGTAAAAACCAATTTTCTTCATTTCAATCAGATTTCATAGATATTCCTTATAATTTGCTAAATATCTACCGAATAAAAAAGAGTAACAGGCAGATTAGCGAAGATACCATTTTTACATTGTTGCACGAATAATAAAAATGTAATTACCTTAAACCAGTGGTATTCAGGGTGGTAAACACGAAAGTTGTAATTCTTGCAGGAGGATTGGGCACTCGTCTGAGCGAAGAAACGGTCATCAGACCCAAACCAATGGTGGAAATTGGGGGAAAACCTATTTTATGGCATATAATGAAAATTTATTCTCATTTTGGTTTTAATGATTTCATCATCTGTCTTGGTTACAAAGGATATATGATCAAAGAATATTTTGCCAACTACAACCTGCATATGTCCGATGTTACTATTGATATAAAAAACAATAAAATTGAAACTCATCACAATTTTTCCGAGCCCTGGAAAATTTCTCTCATCGATACCGGAGATACTACAATGACCGGGGGCCGGGTGAAAAAAATCCAACCTTATATCGGGGATGAACCATTTATGCTCACGTACGGTGACGGGGTATCGAACGTAAATATTACGGAATTGTTAAAATTCCATGCCAAAAAGAAGAAAATCGGAACACTGACTGCGATCAGACCTCCCGGGAGATTTGGCGTGCTACAAATTCAGGATGATCATACGGTTACTTCATTCCTCGAGAAACCTATGGGGGACGGGGGACATATTAATGGCGGTTTTTTTGTATTCGAACCGGAATTATTTGACTATCTCAAAGATGATACAACAATTCTTGAGAGAGAACCTTTGGAATTGATAGCAAAAAAGGGTCAGCTGAATGCCTTCAGACATGAAGGGTTCTGGTATGCAATGGATACCTTGCGGGATAAAAATTATCTCGAAGAGGAATGGGCAACCGGAAAAAGCCCCGTGGAAGCTGTGGAATTAATGACCGTTCACAAAAAACTGATAGAATCATACCAGGACAGGACGGTACTCATTACCGGACATACCGGTTTCAAAGGCAGCTGGCTTGCTTTATGGCTGGAATCGGTAGGTGCAAAAGTAATCGGGTATAGTCTCGATCCTCCAACGGATCCATCAGTCTTTCAGGCAACCGGATTATCTGATCGTATTCTTGACATCCGTGGAGATATCCTGGATCGGGATAAAATTTTTGAAGTGGTAAAAAAATACCATCCCGAGTATATCTTTCATCTTGCCGCGCAACCGCTTGTTCGTTTTTCCTACAAACATCCTCTTGACACTTTTAATGTCAATGTCATGGGAACCACAAATATTCTCGAATCGGTCAGGTTAACCCAGCACCCCGTTACCTGTCTCTGCATAACAAGTGACAAATGTTATGCAAACAGGGAGTGTGACTACGCGTACCAGGAAAATGATCCACTCGGGGGATATGATCCATACAGTGCAAGTAAAGCAGCGGCTGAACTCGTCATTTCTTCTTACCGGAAAAGTTTTTTTGGCTCAGCTCAAGAACCCCGGGTTTCTTTATCATCAGTCCGGGCTGGAAATATAATCGGTGGCGGGGACTGGGCTGAAGACCGGATTGTGCCGGATTGTGTACCGAGCTCTCGTACAAGGGGATCACTGTTGAGATCCGGAATCCAGGTGCAGTCCGACCGTGGCAATTTGTTCTTGATCCACTCTTCGGATATCTGTGGCTTGCCCTGAAGATGGGAGAAGAGCCGGATAAGATATGCGGATGCATGGAATTTTGGTCCGGATCATTCAAACACGGTGGATGTCCGGACCCTCACGGAAAAAATTCTGAAGGAATGGGGGAGCGGAACCTATAAGGTCCCCTCCCAAAATGAAAATTCCCCTCATGAAGCCGGTTATCTCAAACTGGACAGTACAAAATCAATGGTCAGGTTAGGGTGGAAACCGGTGTACGGCATTGATGACGTAGTCCGGAAAACTATTGAATGGTACCGGGAGTTCTATCAGGGGAATAATAATATGTACAAATTTTCTTTGCAACAGGTCAGGACCTATATGTCTGACGTTATGAAAAAAAGGTAAAAAAATTCGGGTTTCAAAGAATTTCACCTGACAAATCCGTATCGGTATATCTGAAAACAGATGATAACCAAGATATGATCAGCAGTATCATTATTATCAATAAAATCAGGCAGACAACCCTGGGATCCGATATCCCGGATAGTGAGTGTTCGTGATGAGTTTATCCGCTGGGGAGAAAGTCTTCATTACCGGTGCAACGGGATTTATCGGATCAAACCTTACCCGACGATATCTTGAACAGGACGCTGAAGTTTACATAAATATCAGGAAGACTTCAGATACATGGAGAATTCAGGACATACTTCCGGAAGTCAATGTAGTTCCTGTCGATATTAACCGAATATCAAAAAATACAAGATGCGCTGACGGAGATTCGGCCGGATTTTATCTTTCATACCGCAACCTATGGGGGGAGAGCCGACGAAAAAAATACGAAAAAAATTATTGACACAAATATTAACGGGACGGTGAACCTGCTACGAAGTTGCAGGAATATCGGGGTTAGATCTGTTGGTAAATACCGGGACCTCTTCAGAATACGGATTGAAAAAATCTGCGATGAAAGAATCATTTCTTTTAGAACCAGTCACTGAATATGGGGTGTCAAAAGCAGCAGCAACATTATTTTGCCAAACGTATGCGGTCAGGAAAATCTGCCGGTTGTTACCTTTCGCCTTTTTTCACCATTTGGCCCGTACGAACAAAAATCACGGCTGGTTCCTTCCGTAATCCTCGCCGCACTACAGAAAATGAATCCAAAAATCAGTTCGCGTCAGTTTGTGAGAGATTTTATTTATATTGATGATGTGCTTGATGCGTATGACGCTGCACTAAATCTCACGAATGCTTCGGGAAAAATATTCAACATCGGTTCAGGTCAGCAACATTCTGTCGGGGAAGTTGTTGATATGGTTATCAGGCTTCTCGGAAATGAAGTATCATACGAAACCGGTATCCCCCAGGCATGGAAAAATGAACCCGCGATCTGGCAGGCAGACATTGAAAAGGCAAAATCAGAACTATCCTGGGAACCAAAATACTCGCTGGAACAAGGTCTTTTGGCGACAATTAACTGGTTTAAAGATACATAAGGGATTATACAAAAATTGACCGGAGCTGGCATGAAAATATCAGATTATGTCATTAACACCCTTGCCGCTGAAGGGGTAACTCACATCTTTGAGGTTTGTGGAGGGGCCCTGGGCCACCTCCTGGATTCCTTATACGGAAGGAATGACATTCACACGGTCTCCATGCACCACGAGATGGCGGCGGCAATTGCCGCAGAGGGATATGCCCGTGCCAGTGAAAATATAGGGGTTGCAATGGCCACCAGCGGCCCGGGCGCAACGAACCTGATAACCGGGATCGGGAGTTGTTTTTTTGATTCCATTCCCTGCCTTTTCATCACTGGTCAGGTAAACACCTACGAATACAAATTCATCAAACCGGTCAGACAGATTGGGTTTCAGGAAACAGATATTGTCAGTATCGTAAAACCAATCGTGAAATTTGCAGTTCTTGTCACCGATCCTGACAAGACACAGGAAATTCTGGATGCCTCCATCAGCATCGCAAAAACAGGACGACCGGGGCCGGTTCTGATCGATCTCCCTCTTAATATCCAGAGATCAGTTATTGAACCATCCGGAAATGCTTTCAATAAAACACATCCTGCGCATTCCGTTATTCCTGATCGAAAACTGCTTAATCAGTTCAAATCCCTGATAAAAATCTCATCGCGCCCTTTAATCCTTGCCGGCGGGGGGTAAGGTCATCCAAAAGCAACAAAAGAGCTCTTTGATTTTGCTCATACTTCCGGTATACCGGTTGTAGTATCCTTAATGGGACTTGATTCATTCCCCCATGACGATCCCCTCTATATCGGAATGATTGGCACGTATGGAAACAGGTATGCAAATTTAGCTGTTGCCAATGCCGATCTGATTATTGCGCTGGGTACACGGTTTGATACACGCCAGACCGGGACAAAACCAGAAACGTTTGCCCGGGCTGCAAAAATTATTCATGTCGATATCGATGCTCATGAACTGAATAATAAAATCAAGGTTGATTTCCCGATACATATGGATATTAGGGAATTTTTAGTGTCATTGGAACTGAATTCTTCTGATTTTTCAGGAAAGGATTATTCTTCATGGCTGCAATAAAATCCGAACATATAAACTGAACTACCCCGTGGATACCAATCCTGAAAATGCTCATATCAATCCCTATAATTTTTTACATGAACTGTCAGACTGCTCTCCCCAGAGATGCAATTATCTGTGTCGATGTCGGTCAGAACCAGATGTGGGCAGCACAGACGCTTGAGATAAAAAAAGGACAAAGGTTTTTTACCCAGGGAGGGATGGCCTCAATCGGATCTGCATTACCTATGGCAATTGGTGCATCATTTGCCAGACCTCATCAAATGATTGTGGTGATTACCGGTGATGGGGGATTTCAATTAAATATTCAGGAATTACAGACGGTTTACCATCATAATCTGCCGATAAAAATTATTCTTCTGAATAACAGCGGATACGGCATGATCCGCCAGTTTCAGGAGCAGTACTTTGAAGGGCGGTTCCAGTCATCAGTTATTGGATACAGTAACCCGGATTTCCAGAAAGTTGTGAGTGCATATAACATTTCAGGGAGGAAAATCACATCAGCACAAGAGATAAGACCGGCACTTGAATCATTATTCTCCGATTCAGAACCCGGATTTCCTTGAAGTAATAATTGATGAAAAATTCAAGGTTCTCCCCAAACTGGCGGTCAATAAACCTGTGGAAGAACAGGAGCCGGAGTTAACCAGGGAAGAATTACAATCAGCGATGATTATCGACATTCTTCCGGGAGCAGGATCATTCATGAGCAGGGAAGAAGAAATCCGGCAGGAAATATTTTCAAAAATTTCCAGACCTTAATGACCTGCAAAAGAGAACAGAGCAGGTATTCATTCCCGGAAAAAGCCTCCGTTCCCTATGCAGGTCGCGTCTATGATGAGAAAGAGATAATCGCACTTGTTGATGCGTCTCTCGATTTCTGGCTCACAACAGGTCGTTATGCAGAACAGTTTGAAAAAGATCTGGCTGAGTTTCTTGGTATGAAATATCTGCCTTCTGACAAATTCCGGATCTTCTGCAAATCTTCTTGCGGTTTCTGCTCTCACCTCACCCAAACTCGGAGAGAACAGGTTGGAACGCTGGAGATGAAGTTATTACCACTAGCCTGCGGTTTTCCTACTACCCTCAACCCGATTATTCAGAATAACCTTGTTCCGGTCTTTGTTGATGTTGAACCTGGAACCTATAATATTCAGGTGGATCAGATTGAAGATGCGATATCGGAGAGAACAAAAGCAATTATTATCCCTCATACGCTGGGAAATCCCGCAGATTTGACATCAGATTTCAGAACTGGTGAAAAAATATGATCTCTGGTTTATCGAAGACAATTGCGATGCCCTTGGATCACAGTACCAGGGAAAATTTACCGGAACATTCGGACATATTTCCACCTGCAGTTTCTATCCTGCCCACCACATAACGATGGGAGAGGGAGGTGCCGTTCTTACCAATGATCCACTGCTCAAAAAGATCATTACTGTCATTCCGTGACTGGGGACGTGATTGCTGGTGTGATCCAGGTTGCGATAATTCCTGTGGAAAAAGATTCGGCTGGACACTGGGCGGACTTCCTCATGGATATGACCATAAGTACATCTATTCGCATATCGGTTACAATCTCAAAGTCACCGATATGCAGGCGGCGATCGGAGTCGCCCAGCTCAAGAAATTACCGGCGTTTATTGAACAAAGAAAGAAGAACTTTTCAAAGATTATTCAGTGCACTTGAGAAGTATTCGCCCCTTGTAGTCCTTCCCATTGCACAAAAAGATGCTGATCCCTGCTGGTTCGGCTTTCCGCTCCTTGTGCGCGAGGACGCCCCGTTCAGTCGTCTGGATATTGTCAACTATCTTGAAGATCACAAGATTGCAACCCGTATGCTTTTTGGAGGCAATCTTCTTAAACAACCCGCTTATGAAGGGATCCATCACAGGGTGAGTGGTTCTTTGGAAAATACCGACAATGTGATGAACAATCTGTTCTGGGTGGGTGTATATCCCGGGCTCACACCTGAGATGCTGGACTATATGATTAGCATGTTTGACACATTTTTTGAGAAATTTCTTTAAAAATGGTAAACGAAGGTATTCTGATAAAAATTTGGGAAATTTTGTATTCGTTTGTATTATACAATTCACCAGCTCACTATAGATACAAATAGAGGCGTGGAAGCACTATGCAAGATTCCCTGAATTCAGAACCTCTGGTGAGCATCTGTATTCCAGCATATAATTCTGAAAAAACCATTGCAAAAACCATAACTTCACTCATACATCAGACGTATAAAAATCTCGAAATTATTATCATCGATAATTGCTCTACTGATGCAACAGCCAGAATTGCACAGGGATTTAACGATCCACGGATTACGGTAATCCGGTGTGAAGAACATCTTCCCTCCGCAGAAAAAAACTGGAACCGTTGCTTTTCCCATGCACATGGCGAATTTATGGCAATATTTCATGCAGATGATATCTATCTGCCGGATATGGTTTCACGCCAGATTGAAACATTTTTGATGATTCCCTCCATTGGGGGTGTTTTTACTCAGGGGAATATCATCAATGAACATGATGATTTTATTGGTGAATTTCAACTTCCCCCAAAAATTAAGGGGGCAGAACCCCATTCGTATCGCGACATATTCAATAGTGCACTTGAATATGCAGATTTCTTACCCACCCCAAGTGCGATGCTTCGACGGGATCTCTATCAGAAATTATCACCATTCAGATATGATCAATTTAGTTCTGCATCAGATTTTGACCTGTGGCTGAGAGCAGCTGCTGCTGCACCTGTGGTAATTCTGAATGAAAAGTTAATGAATTATCGCGTAAGCAGATCTCAGGGTTCATTAAAAATCAATAAATCAAGAACCCATGAATCGGATTTTTTTAAGGTAATGGATTATCATATAGCCCTTAACAACGATGCAGATATGATATCAGCATATTCAATGAACAGCTATGAAATTTCAAGACTGGGGGACCAGCTGATCCGGGCTCATAATTCCCTCACCATGCGGGACTGGAAAAAGTTTACTGAACAAATTAAAAATATTCCCTGGCTGAAATACGTTAAAATTCTCATCAGAAATCCAAAAATACTTTATTTGAAATTCCAGCTTTATTCCTATTTCAGGGTTTTCAAGTCGTATCACTAGTACAGCGTATTCCTAAAAGGAACTATTCCGGAAGTGTTGAGAGGGAAAGACCAAAAAACACGATAATGTCCATTGTCTGGTTGATATGCAGAATCTGAATCAACCGGCAGGAAGGCGGATTTTTTAAAAATCCCTAAATCACTCCCATCTCACTCAACCGCGCCGGTAGATACTTCTTTGTGACAAAGTCCAGCCCCCGTGCGGCGAATGCCTGCTGTTCTGACTTCAGTCCCAGCTCAATCTGAAGGTTGATCTGTTTCTTCCAGTACTCGGTTGCAAACCTCGGATCGGTCAGTTCTGCATTCAGTGCTTCAACATCCTTGTCGGTCAGTTTATCGGAAGGCAGATTGTAATCCCGTATGTCACTGGGCTGCAGTCCTAAAAACTGGGCCCGGGGAGTTGCCAGCAAGCTCTGACATATGGGCACTCTTGATAGCGCCGTAGGCAACCGATGCAAAAATCCGGTAGGACCACGGGTCGCCGTCAGTAAATACCAGGACGGGAAGGTTCCAGTTGGAGCTGATCTTATTCAGCATTCTTCGGGTGGAGCGTGCCGGCTGCCCTTTTAAGTGAACGAGTATCGCATTATATTCCTCATCAAACCCGTTCTCGATAAGCCGGTCATACATACCACCGGTCTCGAGTGCAATGACAAACTTTGCATCGTGTTCCACAAACTCTATGTTTTCGACATTGTTGGGTATCGTGTACCCTGCCTGGCCCACATCATCCTGGCAATGAATGGCCCGCATCCCCCTGCGGGTCTCTTCCCGGATCTTCATCGGGCCGTAAATGGACGCCCCGTTCTCTTCGGGGTGGAGATGGAACCCCTCGCGGGGGACTTCGGAAATAATCTCGAGATCTTCGATAAGAAAATTGCTTTCCTCCTGCGCCCCGAACTTTGCCCGTTTCCACCCTTCAGAGATATAGTACATTTCTCTTAATGTTGACGAGCGGTTTTCTTTGAGCTGCTGCTTGACAAAACCGATCACGTATGCCATCTTCAGCAGGTGGGTTGCACTCTTTGCCGAAGCAGCCGTACGCATGCTTTCCTTGTCACCATATTTCCAGACTTCGCTGGTATCATCGAACTCGATATTGTATTTTGTGCGGGTGGGCAACGAGATGGAAGGGATCTCCCCCGCTTTCATCTGGTCATACCAGGAAGTCGCAATTCTGAGCAAGGCTGCCATCGACTTCTTTTCCAGCTCTTCTTTAGACATCGAGATCCACCACCATTTTTTTACTATCTTCAATACCTCGTACTTCCAGCAGTCCTCCGCCTTTTCCGGTATACGTGACATTCCATACGGTCTGGGGGAGAATTATTGCCTTCCAGACTTTCGTAAACTGGCCATCAATTTCACTCACAAACTCAGGCTTTGGAACGGCATCAGGGGCAGTGTCTGCAGATATATCGTAGATTGCAATCTCTCCATCATAGCCGGTATAATTGCTCAGCTCGATAGTAACCCGTCCGTCACGGGTCCATTTTTTGGCAATGAGCTTTTTTAAGAGCCTGCCTTCAATAGGCGATGTGTCCACGAGAGGTTTTTCAACAATTTCACTCACTTTTGCCGCGATCTCAGGGATTATGGCACAGACGGCCCGTGCCCGGTCCTCCGCAACTTTGCTTTTATCCCTACGGGATACAAAGAGTTTGAGATCGCGCCCGAGGTCCTGTAATGCGAGTACGATCTCTTTTTCGATCTCGGGAATGCTGGCGATCGCGTCCTTGCTTTCGCTGGTAAACGGGACATTTGTCGATGCAACATGGACAAGGATAAGGATCGGGCCCATGGGAAGGCCCTGCTGGGTGATATTATAGGATTTCCAGTTGACGCTTGCAATGCAGGAGGTAATCGCACAGGCGCCCTGCTGGTACATGAGCGGAACACGGTTGGCAAACCGGAGAATGATGGCATTTCCCTCAACGGGTAGTTTTCCCCCGTAACCAATTGCCGCTTCTACCATGAAAGGATGGCCGGAGAAAACAGAACTTGGGCGTGTGCGTGCGGCAACAAAGTCCATCTGGAACTCCTTGTCGAGCCCCCGTCGGATCAGTTCCTCGCCTATCGGTGAGAGGCACTGGGTTGTGGGTGGTGCAGGAACCGCGATTGCCTGCATCGCACCGATGAGTAGTTTGAGCTGGTCAGCAGAGAGATTTTTTACCTTTACGGACGGTTTGAGACCGGAGTGATCGCACATTTCCTGTGCGGTCTTCCTGCCCACCCGGGAAAATCCCTGCACGAGAAAATCCAGCAGGTTCTCGTTGCTTGCCGCTGCCATCCTTTTCAGCTGACCGAATTCAATTCCGTGCGGGTGAGGCTGGATTGCGACAGGGCATGCAATAATCTCGTGGCTTACCCGGTCGAACGTAAATGCCTCGTCATCGAGTTCCACCCTGAACCGTGCATGGGGATTTACAATGGAAGTATACCTGAGATACTCGAGCAGCTTCTTCTTTGCTGACATCGTGCTTTTAAACTCTATCTGGACCCTTGTTCCGTGGATACGGTCCCATTCAAACGATTGTTCCGATATAATGTCAGGTTCGTTTGTCTCAATCCTGATCTGGATCTCGCATTTGTATGCAGGTTCCTTTGCACCGGTCCTGGAGATAACAACCGTTGGAACACCGCTGGTGAGCTGGGCATAGAGCACCGCTGCCGAGATCCCGATACCCTGCTGCCCGCGTGTCTGCCGTATCTGGTGAAACCGTGAACCATAGAGGAGTTTTCCAAACACAAACGGCACCTGGGCAGGTATGATACCGGGACCATTATCCTCGACGATTATCCGGAAAATTTCATTGGAGATTTTTTTTATGCTGATATAGATGTCAGGAAGGACCTGTGCTTCTTCACAGGCGTCCAGTGCATTGTCAACAGCTTCTTTGATGGTGGTGATTACCCCGCGGGTAGGTGAATCAAAACCGAGAAGGTGTTTGTTCTTCTCAAAGAATTCTGCTACGCTGATGCTGCGCTGCTGCTTGGCAAGCTCATCAGCGAGCACCATGCGATGCCACCTCAGCAACGGCTGATTGCGGGTCCAGGTTCTTCTGCTCTCCGCTCTGCAGGTTTTTGAGCGTCACATTTCCGGATGCAGCTTCGCGTTGTCCTATCACAATCGCAAAATCTGCGGATTTGGATGCATGGGCGAGCTGGGCGCCCAGTCCACGCTCCATAATGTCCATCTCGGTCCGTATGCCCGCATTCCGGAAAATTCCCGCAACCCTGACCGCATGTAACCGGCCTTCATCCGTGCAGACTATTGCTACCACAAGATCTTTTTTCCCTGGTATTTCGCCAAGTGATACCATGACCCGGTCAAACCCTATTGCAAACCCGCAGGATGCCACATCATCCCCGCCAAAAAGGTGAGCCAGGCGATAGGCACCGCCACCGAGGATCTGGTTCTCTGCCCCAAGGTTCTGGGCAAATCCCTCAAAGACGATACCGGTATAGTAGTCCAGTCCGCGGGCTATACCGAAATTGAAGGAATACGTTACTCCTGCGGTATCCAGCAACTCTTTGGTCTGCCGGATGCGGTCTTTTTCCGGAATCGTGCCGGCAATGTCGAATGCATCATCAAGTTCACGGCATTCAACCAGTGAAACAAGGGAAGTTCCCAGATCTGCCTTGCCCATGGATTCAAGGGTACCCTGCAACCCGTCAAAATCCTTTTTATCGAGATGGGCCATCACCCTGCGCTGGACCTGCGGCTCAAGGTCTTTTAACAGGTTTTTCATGAACGAGAGGTGCCCGACCTTCAGGTCATAGCTGACACCGGTGGCGTTGAGTATATCAGCCGCGAGCATGATGGTTTCAGCATCGGCAATGGCACTGTCTGCCCCGATAAGCTCCACGCCGAACTGCCAGAACTGGCGGTAACGCCCTTTCTGGGGGCGCTCGTACCTGAAACAGTCGGCAAAATAGCACCAGCGCAGGGGTTTTGGTGCAACTTTTGCTTCGTTGATGTACATCCGGATTACTGCAGCAGTGATCTCAGGCCGAAGGGCGAGTTTCCGCCCTCCTTTATCCTCAAAAACATACATCTCCTCGATAATCCCTTCCCCCGAGCGCATCGTGAAAAGTTCCAGGTCCTCAAATTCCGGCGTGCAGACTTCACGGTAACCCCAGCGGCGCGCTACCTCGCGCATGCGCCACTCGATTGTCCGTCGCGCTTCCATCTCTTCAGGTAAAAAATCCCGTGTCCCTCTCGGTTTTTGAAGCATAGGAAAAGTCCTTTGTTGTACTGTTGGTGTTAGTGTTATTTCTTATTCGCCCTGCGGATCGGTACACTTCCCAATATCCGTTCAAGCGTTCCTTCACTTCCCCAGATTTTCCCGCGTTCAATCCTGCCCTGCATATAAAGTGCCCCAAGGATCAGGCCAAGCCCCAGCAGTTCCAGCATATACACGGTAAAGAAGACTCCCAGCGTTGCCAGGGCACTATATCCCACCCCCTGGTATGCCGCCCTGCGATAGCCTGAAAGACCGGTCCGGTAAAAGATCCGTACATCCCGCAGCCAGAGAAAAACAACCGCAAAGGCACCGAAAATTGCAACATAGGTGAGATAAGTCATCGCAATAAACTAACTTATTATACGCTGTTCCATATCTGTATTATTACGATCATGGTACCGAACCCGACGTTGCAGGATGTACCTGTCGCGCTACAAGAATGGTGAAATTTCCATCGAGAGCGCAGCAGAAGAAATTGAAGGTCTCCGACTGGACCATATCGGTGATTTTGCCTGTATAGACCTCGGCAGGGCTATGCGGTGCGGAATGCCCGAAGTAGTACTTGCCGAAGGTAAAGACCCACAACATCTGGCCCAGATTGCTTTCAGGTACGTGGAGGCAACAGGCCGTTGTATTGTTACGCGCATACTACCGGAACTGGCCGCCTCCCTTAAAAAATCGGCAGAAAGTAAGGAAATTGTGGCACATTACCATGACGCAGCCCGGATTCTCGTGCTTTCCCGTGGTGCCGCACCAAAACCAACCGGGGGAGTCATCGCTGTCATCACTGCCGGAACATCTGACATCGGGGTTGCTGAAGAAGCCAAAATCATTGCCGAAGAGATGGGGTGTGAAGTCCGGACGGCATACGATGTCGGGGCTGCCGGTATCCACCGCCTCTTTCCGGCACTCAAACCCCTTCTCGCAGCCCATGTTTTTATCGTTTGTGCCGGCAGGGAGGGCACACTTCCGGCTGTTGTTGCAGGTCTTGTGGACAAGCCGGTTATCGGTGTTCCAGTCAGCACAGGATACGGGTATATGGGTGGAGGCAGGGCGGCACTGGCAAGTATGCTCCAGTCCTGTTCGGTTATAGCGGTAGTCAATATCGATGCCGGTTTCACTGCCGGCGCATTTGCAGCACGTATTGCAAACGGGGGAGTGAAACAATGAGACGCGGTTTTTATATTGGTCGATTTCAGCCGTACCATAACGGGCACCAGTCTGTGCTTGAACATATTGCAGATGAAGTGGATGAGATTGTTATCGGTATTGGAAGTGCCCAGCTTTCACACCTGCCTGACAATCCTTTCACTGCCGGAGAAAGAGTCCTGATGATCACCCGCGCGCTTGAATCACTTGGTTGCCCGTTTTATGTTATTCCCATTGAAGATATCAAGCGTAATGCACTCTGGGTTGCCCATGTCTTATCAATGACACCCCCTTTTGACCTCTGTTACTCGTCAAATCCCCTGGTTGTGCAACTTTTCAAGGAAGCAGGTATCAAAGTCCAGTCTCCGGAGATGTATGAACGTGAGACGCTGAGTGGCACCGAGATACGGCGGAGGATGCTCGCAGGAGAGATATGGAAATCGCTTGTCCCTGCTGAAATCATAAGGGTAATCAAAGAGATCGATGGAGTAGAACGACTTTTACAGATTTCCCAGAAAGATTAACAAAAATATAGTGATATTTCCAAAAATCCTTCAAATCCTGGTGAACAAGATGTATAAATTCATCAAAGATCTCCTGAAAAAAAAAGAACCGGAGAAAATGACCATTTCTTTGGATGCAGTCCCGGCATTGCTTGATGAACGTGAGAAAGCTTTAAGGCTTTCACTGGAAACGGAGACAGGTCTTCCGATACAAAATATCAGGAATGCATCAGCCCAGCTGCAACATATCGTAAACGGGATTGCTGACGCAGAACATGATCCGGCAATCCACCCCAAGCTTAAAAGTATTGCAAAAAATTCACTTCCCTTGTTTGTCAAAGCAATGAATGCCTCGTTAGCAAAGGAACTTCCCGAGGGTATTGAGGAGTTTTATGCTGCTGCAGTTGAATCCGTGAAAGGATGCCTCAACAGCACTCGGGGGCAGGGCCGTGTACCTCCAGGTGGTCTTCCCTGAAGAGATGAAGGCAGTGAAGACCGGCATCGATGCCATAGGGCATGAAATTAATACCATAACCGCGTCGCTTGCACGGTACCAGAAGCAGAAAGTATTGACCAGTGCGGCCCGGTCCCTGCAGGGAGCCCTGTACGATCTCAGGATTGATGCCCGCAAATCTCTTGAAAAAGACGCAAGAATAACCAGCCGGATCAGAGATATCACCGAAAGGATTGAGGGTATTGAAAAAGAGCTGGCGGAGTTGTCTTCTGATGCAAGAATGCATGAGGTCAATGAGAAAAAATCCTGCCTGTCGGATGCGGAAAAGACGCGGGACGAACGGATACGGACTTATACTGCTCTGTCCATGACTGCTTCCCATGTTTTCAGGAAAGCAGAAAAAATTGCCGCAAAACAAAAACTATCCTCAGAGATTTCAAATCTCCGGCATACGATTGATCTCCTTTCAGATCATACGGCACCGGATACAAGAGAACTTGCATCCGCCCTCATTGCTGCTTTTCCTGTCGCACAACGGATGATAGATTCCGGTGACATAATTTTAAAAAACAAGGAAGAACGGGCAATTTTTTCCGATACCCAAAAATTCAGTGACGATATATTTTCCCTCTGTAAAGACATCATGACCCAGGAAATGGCGTGTAAAAGTGCTCAGGATGAGCTTGCATCTCATCCGGTCCTTACACGGATCAATGCTCTTCTCCGTGAAAAAACCCAACTGGTATCCATGATGAATAAGGAGCACCAGTCTCAAAAAGATCTTGCCGAATGGAGCGAGAAAACTCTGGTTAAAATTCCCACACTTAAGGATGAGCTCAACCAAAAATTGGAAGAGATTGTTGGGGGAAGCGTGCAACTTCAGACTCAATGACCTGTCCTGGTGTGAGGGTAAGGCACCAGGATGATGGGACGGTCAGTACATCTCAATTTCATTTTCTTCCATTTCCATGAACAATTCATCGATATTTTCGATAACCCATCTGATCTTGTCCTGATTGAGATCCTCGGTAAATATCCTGTTCATTGAATCCAACACCGTATGTTGTATGCTAAGGCAGACCTTTGTTTTTAGGTCCTGTGAGGAGATTATCTGGAAGGTATATCCACAAAATCCTCGAGATTACTCTGGTTGGCTGAAAACTCATCAGACCATCCATAGCAGTCCCTGAGCATCTGTGCAATGACGTCTGAAAACGTCATATTCCCACGTTTTAACATGAGAAGCGCCTCATACACTTCGGGATCTATTCGTATAGAACGCCCCTCGCCTGCACGAGGCATATTTACCACTTTGTGGTCACACTATATAAAAGTATCTCAAAAACTCTGTCTGACTTTATATAAAATGGGAAAAACAGTCACAAATTGAAGAGATCCTGATCGTTTGTTCTTTTGGTAAAACCAGTCCGGTGCAACGTTAATTCCGAAGGTTTATGCGAATGAATGAGAACGTGGAAAAATCAGTGTACGCAAACTCCGGATAATCACCATGGCAACCCCCCACTCGTAAAAGGGTGGGAACATCGAGCGGAATTCTTGCAACCTCAATCCGATATTTATTTTCATCGTTTTCTTCAGCCAAGGGTTCAAAGTCAATCATTTTCTGGGAAATACCCTGCCCTGTTTTCCTGCAGCAGATATTATGGTGCTGATGACCGCAACACATATGCATCTGACCCCGCGCTTCCAGTGATTCAAACGCCATTGGTGCAGTGTAATGGAACCCTGCAAAGGAGTCCCCGGAATCGTAAGAAAGCCTCTGCCAGCACTTGAGACGAAGGGTCTGGTTACCCAGTTCGAGCGGTCCACCATGGACAAACAGCATGCCGTTATGGGACCATTCCATGGGCATTTTGTCAAAAATTGACAGAAGGGGAGATCCACGCAACATTTCATGACGATACGTACTTGCCGGATCACTGCCACTGACCAAAAGCCGGTTCACAAACGCATGATCATGATTCCCGAGTACCGGATACGAGCCGGTATTCATTTCCGAGTTCATGGATTGTCTCAAGGGTTTCCAAAGGTCGGTCTCCCCGGTGAACGAGATCCCCCAGATTGATCAGCATTTCTGTCTGACCAATCGCTTTTTTAAATAACGGGGTCTTTATGCATGCTGCCAGTGCACGGATTGCAACCGAATCTGCGTGAACGTCAGAAAAGACTATCGCACCCATAGTGGTGGCAAAGTATTGGCTCTTCTTTCTCTTAAAAACCGATGATACAGCGGGTTATACCAGTAAACCCGGAAGGTTTAGGATACGTTGATGTGCGGGAAATTACAAAAGTACGGTCACTGGATCTGACATCCAACCAGACCTGAGGAAATCCGGTGGAAATTGAACGACTGTTCATCAGGTTGTAACCTGGATAATCCGGATCAGCAGAGAGAACGGAGAATCTGATACAATGGAGCGATTCCTTACTGAATATATGAACCGGTTAAGACCACACTTCCCTGGCTTTCCTGATACGACCGCACACGAGATTGCATCGGCGTTCCTTGCCTTCAAGTTCGGGCTTTATACTACGGCGGTACGTGAATGCACCCAGGCAATCTCCCTGATTCCTGATGGCCGGGCGAACAATACGTTAAAAAAAGCATTGTCAATTGTCAGTGCGAATGCACACGATCTCCAGAATGCACAATTTACCCCAAATCCGGCACTGGGATTCTCTGAGGACGAGCGGACATTTTTGCCGGTCGTTCTTCCCGCGGACCATATCGATGATCCAGGGACTCTTGAGCTCGAAAATGCAATCGTCCTCACCTATTGCGTAGCAGTAATTACATCCCCGGAAGATGAAGAGGCGTTGATTGAGCACCGTACATATATAGTCAGACTCTTAACCGGTTATAAGAAAGCACTGGGAATCAGCTGACTTTACCACGTCATGAAAATCCCGGTCACGATTTAATTCATTTTTAAAAGGCCAAAAAACCTGACCCAGCAAACCGGCGATCCAGAGTGAATGCAACGAATTATTTAACAGAAGAGAATCTTTTCCGTGGTCTCATCACGATATCGTTACCCATAATTGCCAGCAATGTGCTCCAGAGTGTGCTGGAAGTGGTAGATCTCTACTTTGTCGGAAGACTGGGTGCAGACGCAATAGCGGGGGTCGCAATGAGTACAACAATCATCTTTGTTCTTGCAACATTCATTGTTGGTCTCGTCACTGCCACTACAGCTTTTATTTCCCGGCATTACGGTGCACAGGAACACAAGACCGTTGGATTGATCGTCCAGCAGTCCCTGTATATCGGCCTCGCATTCTCACTTGCCATCTCAGCATTCGGCTTGTTCTTTTCAAAGGACCTTCTGATGCTCCTTGGGGCAAATGAACCGGTTGCGCTCCTTGGATCAGCATACCTTTCGGTACTTTTTTTAGGTATCTTTACAATGGTCGAACTCTGGGTTGTAATCAGCTCATTTCAGGCATGCGGCAACTCATTTACCCCGATGATCCTGATGGTCGGGGTAAATATTGTCAATATTATCTTAAACCCGGTGCTGATCTTCGGGTTTTTCGGGTTCCCCTCATTTGGGGTAGCGGGATCTGCCCTTGCAACAATTCTGTCGCGTGGGGCAGGGTTAATCATTGGGTTGCTCCTCCTGGTACGGTATTCCAGCCATATCACGTTCCCCAGAATACGGAGTCCCGATTTTGGGATGATCCGGAAGATACTGGCAGTCGCTATCCCAAACTCTGTCCAGTCAGGATTGCGCAGTGGTACTTTTCTTATCATGATGGCGTTTGTTGCCGCCTACGGTACAGGAGCAATTTCCGGCTATGGTATTGCAGAACGGCTTGAACTCATTGCTCTTATGCCGGGTTTTGCGATTGCCACAGCCACTGCAGTGATCGTCGGGCAAAACCTTGGTGCACAGAAACCGCAGCGTGCAGAGGAAGGAGTACGGCTTGCTCTTGTCTTTTATGGAAGCCTGATGATCGCAGTCTCGGCCTTTTATTATCTGTTTGCCGGACAAATTATCGGGTTTTTTGACCCGAGCGGTACGAGCGAGATAATCGGTGTGTCTTATTTCCGGGCAGTAACGCCATTTTACCTTATCATGGCCATAAGCATCATACTGTCATTTGCACTTAACGGGGCAGGGGATACAAAAAAACCGATGTATGCCACCCTTGTGTCCATGGTGCTGATACAAATCCCCCTCGCGTACATCCTTCCACACCAGGAAGGGCTTGGTATCACGGGTATCTGGATTGCGATTATTATCGGTATTATCCTACAGGCGATCCTCCTGGGTATGATGTACAGGAGCGGCAGCTGGAAAAACGTTCAGATTACCTGAAACAGACCGTGATTTTTTATCAGGAGTCTTAAAAAAACGGGATCTTTAAAGGCTGTCCAGGCTCACTCCACTGAAATCCTGGGCAACCTGCTGGATATCCTTTACCCCAAACGCCGTCTGGACCATATTCACCTGAAGCGAATTTGCTGAATCGCACATATAGTCAAGGATATCGACAGAGAGTTCTTTCTGGACCTTGCTCTTACGCAACTGGTCAATAAGCGCAGCCATCTTCTCGGGAGGTTCCATGCGGAGTTTTGCAAGGCTCATGACACACATATAAATCCGTGTCAGATTCCGGTCGGTTCCTGTGATGGTATCAAAGAAATTCCGTATTACCTGCGCCTGATAGATTTCTCCACCCATGAATGCACCTCCTTCCCACCCTGTAGGTAATTTTCCTGTTCGAATTGTCCATATATAAGGTTTGTGGCTAAATTGCAGTTTTTTGTGAAATTCAATGCATTAAATCCATTATTTTCATAGAGAGCGGCAGTATTGTCTGACATTGGGATGCCGCTCGTCGTACTTGCCCGGGACGCCCCGCACTTACTTTGCCGCACTTACTATCTTGATGATGTCCCCGTCATTGAGAATGTGATTTTCTTTTATCCGCATCTTTGTCCGTGCATCGACTGCATACAAAAATCCCTTGCCGATATCGGTATGCACCTGGAAGGCAACATCGTGGGGTGTTGATCCTTTCTTCATCAGGAACGCATCCGGGAGCACTTCACCTTTCTTATTGGAGAGATGGGTTTCATCCTCGACCGGGTATACGACAATCATGTCAAGAAGATTGAAAACTGCACGGTTAATCGCCTGCTGGACTCCGGTCCCTTTGCATTGTTTCATGACATCGGCAATCTTTGAAAGACCAGCTTTCTGGGCTGGTGTCAAGGATCCTTCGTTGGCAATCTGGAATTGTTCATCTCCGGGAAGATACTGTATTACGTGCGCACCTGCTGCATTCCGTAGTGCAAGCTCCGATGCTGCACTCGCAAACACCACGTTCTCCTCTGCGAGTTTTTTGCGCAGCGCTTCCGGGGCCTCATCAAACTTGTTGCCCACAACCAGCATAGGTTTGGAAATTTTCACGATCTCCGCGCATAAAGGAATAAGATCATCGATCGTGGCATGGACGAGATCGAGTTTGAGTTTCAGCTCAATATCCCGGATATCCTCCATCGTGATACCAAGACCGGTAAATACATCGGCGATACCCTGCTGGATGGCAGTACCTTTTCCCTGGGACATACGGCTTATTCTTGTCCAGTGCTTGTCAAGAATTCCATGGACCCACATCGTCATCTCAAAAATCAGGAACCTGATATCTTCCTCCGGGTCGTGATTGCCCACACCGACCGGGTTCCCTTCGCTGTCAGTGCCGCCGCTCGCATCGATAATATGGAGTATTGCATCTGCCTGGCGAAGGTTGTCAAGGAACTGGTTGCCGAGCCCCTTGCCCTTATGGGCATCGGGCACCAGCCCGGTTACATCGATGATATTTACCGCGACAAAACGGTTCCCCTCGACACAATGTCCGCAGGTGAGGTGAAGGTCGTGGCACGGGCATCTGGTACGCACGTAGGCAACACCATAGTTCGGATTGATAGTCGTGAACGGATAGTTGGCGATTTCGACATTTGCCATCGTTGCTGCCTTGAAAAATGTCGATTTTCCGCAGTTGGGTTTACCCGCAAGGGCCAGAGTGATCATGGATAGTTCCTCAGATATTTTTTGCACATGCCCGTTTGATGTTATTCTGGACACTGACAATCTGGTTCATGTGACCGAGCCTGAATGGTATTGATACTTCACTTGGGAACAATGAACCTCATATTCCTTCCATGTGAAGCACCAGTCGGGTTTGAAGGTGTGCAGAATCCAACCAAAGTTTTTCATGCCTGCTTATTAAAATGTACTTATGACGTTTATACAGAAAAAAATTTATTATTTTGAAAAACCAGGTGCGGTCAATACGCATGATGCTGCACGGTTTGCCGTCGAACGTGCAAAGGAACTCAACATCAGAAAGATTGTTGTGGCAAGTACATCCGGCTCAACTGCAGAGGTATTTTTTGATGCAATGACCGGATCGGGTCTTGATCTGATAGTAGTCACCCATGTTGTACGGGTTTTCAAAACCCGGCGAGTGGGAGTTTTCAGAAGAGATCGCGAACCGGTTACAGAAACAGGGGGTCCGGATCGTGACGACTACCCACGCCATGTCCGGACTCGAACGGGCCCTTTCGCGTTCTCCAAAAATAGGGGGAGGATCGCGTTCCGAAGCGATTGCAGAAGCACTACGGCGCGTGGTTGCAGTAGGGCTCAAAGTCGCTGTTGAGTGCGTCCTGATGGCAGCCGACCAGGGGGCAATCGGAATCAACGATGAAGTGATCGCAGTTGGCGGGACCGCGAGCGGTGCGGATACGGTCTGCGTAATCCGGCCGGCGCACACATCCGGTTTCTTTGATCTTCAGGTCCGTGAGATTATTGCCATGCCGAGGGTCCGATAACAATGGCAATCGCTGAGCTTAAAGAAGCCATCGCCTTCCTTAAACAAATCCCGTCTTTGTGGGTACCGGGAATTGTTGGGGGAAGTCTGGCTGCCATAATCTGGGTGAGTCTTTACCTGTTTGGAACTTTTTTTGCAAGCAGGTTACTGGTGATCTCCCTGCTGATACTCCACCTGTTTACTACCGGAATTCTGGTGATAATCAGAAACAGGGAAGGAGACATAAAGACCCTGCTTGCCGGGGGGATTAAATATTATTTCCGGGTTCTCCTGCCCCAGCTCGTGATAGTATTTTGTTTCATGCTCATCCTGGCGGTAATTATGATCACATTTGGTCTCGTTGGTACCACAATGGATTCCGCTTTGGTATCGGCCCTCGCATTCGGCTTCATGATCCCGGCCGTTGTTCTCACCTTTTTTTATGACGCGGCGGCGGTATATGAGGATAAAAAAGTGTTTGAATCCATTCATCGCAGTATTCATCTCGTCATGACGCGGATCAATGATGTCATCGCATTCTTATTTGTCGCGGCTGTCATTAAGATCCTGGTCGTTTTTACGCTCATGATTACCTGGGAAGCATTATTGTTTGACAAGCTCGAGCCGATAACCCGCTATAACGAAACCCAGCTTCAGGCATTCACTCCGGAGCAGTTTATGGGGACGATAGGCCCTGAAGGTATGTGGATCACGGCAGTTATGCTCTTTATCGGAGTGTTTCTGCTGGTCCCGGTTTTTTACACGTATAAGGCCTGTTTCTTCAGGAATCTTGCCAGGGGTGCAGCGATCACCCAGCAGCCGACAACCGGGGAATATGACAGTAAAGGGCGATGGTACAAATACTGAATTACCTGGATCTTCGTTTTTTTGAAAAATTCTGACGCTCCTGGGGGCTTTTTATCGCCGCCACTGGCGCATCCCCATTGCGTTGACGATGTATCAAACTTCCCCGGTGGGGGACTGGTCGTGCAGGAGGTGGGGGGCAATATCTTAATTGGGTGAAAGTTTTCTCCAGAGAGAGAAATCCAATACCCGGCCTGTATGCTTTTTTTGCGGTAGTGATCCACCAGTTCGTTTTTGGATCGATTGCCCATTTCATCCATAAAGAGGGTAATGCCAGGCTAAATTATCCAGAAAGAATACAATGCAACGGCAAATACGCCCCCGCTGATCGTTGCAAGAAGGTTCGTTCCCGCATTGCCCAAAAAACCCCGGTTCTCCAGCGTTGCTCCGACAAGACTGTCAATATTGGTTCCGACAAATCCCGCCAGCGTGCAGATGACCATCATTTCCGGGGTTATCACATTGAGCAGGAAGGCAACCAGTGAAATGGCAAAACCTCCCAGCAGTGCGACCAGTTCCCCGGTCAGGGTCACACCCCCGTTTGTCCCAATCGGGACTTTTTTGAACGTGGTGATCATATAGGGGATCCCGCCGGTAACACCGATCTCGCTTGCCAGGGTATCAGCAGCAGCGGTCGCTACACAGCCAACGTACATTACGATAAATACCGGCATCTGAAAAACACCGAAAAGAACTGCCGCAGCGGCTGCAATAATTCCATTGGCAAAAACATTCCGGTATCCACGTGCACCGCTCTGTCCCTGTTCGACTCCGATCCTTTTTTTATACTGGTACTTGTATTTGGTTGCAGCAGAGCCCAGGATAAAGAAGGAGAGCATTATTAAAAACCACTGCGTGCCCTTCGGCGCTGCAAAGACAAGCAGAATCGTCCCGACGAGTGCAGCAGAGAAGAGACCCGAAAGATCTGCGGTTTTTGCCCGGAATGCAAAATATCCAAAAGCAAACCCGACAAAAACCGCAATGACGACAAGCAGCAGGTCCGCCTGGTAATTCAGCTCCCGGATAAGCCACATCGTCATTGCTATCCCGATCGCTTCAATAACGAGGGAATCTTCAAACCGCAGCAGGATGGTCTTCAAGAGTACCGCTGCAATGATACCGAAAATGACGGTTAAAAAAAACTCCTGTTTGAGATAAGCGATGACCAGGACGCCCGCCCATGACGTGGAGATGATGTAATAAAGATAGGTATTCAAATCGTCTGCACCATGCTGGAAAACCAGTTCACCAAGGACAAGCATCGCAAGGGTGCAGCAGAATACAAACAGCGGAAGAAGAGTAACCCCGTACAGCGCTGAAATTACACACAACGAGTACGTGAGATATTTGGTACTAAAAAAACGCCAGAGGAGGAGAGAGAAAAGAATGACGATAAGACTCATCAGCCAGGCTGGCTGGACATACGGGGCAATGAGAATGGCACCGCTGACAAGACCTGCAGCAAAACCCAGTCCTCGTTTCTTGTCCATTTGTCAATCATTTGTTTCTTAAGCAAAAAGAGTTTTATCGTGCCCGCAATTCCAAAAAAAGATCCGGTATAGTGGAAGGTCATTAAGAGCGCCAATACGATCACTATATTTTATTTCACGTCCAATCTTCTGGCGAATGGAATCCTCTGATCAATTGCCGAAAAATTACGATTTCGCTGAAGTGGAGGAGCGCTGGCGCGGCACCTGGCGCGACGAAGATCATTATTTCGACCGGGACTCGAAAAAACCGCAGTTCGTGATCGACACTCCCCCACCGTACCCCACAGGTAACTTCCATATCGGCAATGCGTTGAACTGGTGCTATATCGACTTTTTCGCCCGCTATAAACGCATGAAGGGATTTAATGTCATGTTTCCCCAGGGGTGGGATTGTCACGGACTTCCTACCGAAGTGAAAGTGGAAGAGATCAATCATATTACCAAAAATGATGTTTCCCGCGAGGAGTTCAGGAGGATGTGCCATGAACTCACGGAAAAAAACATATCGCTGATGCGCCTGACGTTGAGGAAAATGGCATTTTCCACGGACTGGAGCAACGAGTACATCACGATGAAACCGGAATACTATGGCAAAACCCAGCTCTCGTTTTTACGCATGCTCAAAAGCGGTTACATCTACCAGAGTGAACACCCGGTCAATTACTGTATCCGCTGCGAGACAGCTATCGCATTTGCAGAAGTTGCATATGACGACCGTGAGACACAACTGAATTACTTTGACTTTGACGGTGTTGAGATTGCAACAACCCGTCCCGAACTTCTTGCCGCATGTGTGGCTGTAGCCGTACACCCGACCGATGAACGTTACCTATACCTGAAAGGCAGGAAGATGAAGGTGCCGTTATTCGGTCACGAGGTTCCGGTAGTGCTGGACGAGGCAGTTGATCCCGCATTTGGCTCCGGGGCTGTAATGATTTGTACCTTTGGTGACAAGCAGGATGTTCACTGGTGGAAACAGCACAACCTTGAGTTGCGAAAGGCAATTGACCGACAGGGTAAGATGACCGGAATCGCCGGTAAATATGAGGGCATGAATACGACCGATTGTCGCGGTGCAATCCTTGATGACATGAGGTCTGAAAAAATCCTGAAGCGCCAGGAACACCTTGCCCAGCGCGTGGGAGCCTGCTGGCGCTGCAAGACCCCTATAGAGATCCTGTCCGAACGCCAGTGGTTTGTAAAAATCAGACCGGATGAGATCCAGAAGGCCGCCCACCAGATTACCTGGTATCCGGAGCATATGCTGCTCAGGATGGAAAACTGGGTCGAACAGATGGAATGGGACTGGTGCATCTCGCGGCAGAGGATTTTTGCAACCCCGATTCCGGTCTGGTTCTGTAAAAAATGCGGGGATATGATAGTACCGGACGAAAAGGACCTGCCGGTTGATCCCACGCTTGTGTCACCGAAACATCCCTGCAAAAAATGCGGCAACACCACGTTTAACGGGGAAGTTGATGTCCTTGATACCTGGATGGACTCCTCCATCTCGGTTCTCAACGTGACAGGGTGGGACGGGAGCGGGAAACCACCCTACTTCCCCGCCCAGATCCGCCCCCAGGGACATGATATCATCCGGACATGGGCATTTTACACCATCCTGCGGTCCGTGGCGCTTACAGGCTCAAAGCCCTGGGACGAGATCCTTATCAATGGCATGGTGCTGGGTGAAGACGGGTTTAAGATGAGTAAAAGCCGTGGCAATATCATTGTTCCAGAGGAAATCCTTGGGAAATATGGTGCCGATGCGTTACGGCAATGGGCGGCAATGGGTGCAGCAACCGGTTCTGATATCATGTTCAACTGGAATGATGTTGTTGCTGCATCCCGGTTCCAGACAAAAATGTGGAATATTGCAAAGTTTGTCCTGATCCAGCTTGAAAAAGAAGGATTTGACAAGGACGCACCGGTGACTGCACTTGCCGACCGGTGGCTCTTGTACGACTCTCAGACACGATTCAGGAAGTGAGTACAGCGATGGAGTGTTACCAGTTTGACACCGCACTCAAGGCAATCAGGGAGTTTGCATGGGATACCCTTGCCGATAATTATATCGAACTGGTGAAGGGGAGGTTGTATACCGGTGACGAGTCACGCAGGAGTGCTCTCCTTGTACTCCATACCGCGTTTGATGCACTCTGTAAAATGCTCGCCCCGTTCACCCCCTATTTTGCCGAAGAATGCTACTCCCGCCTGAATAAAGGAACGAGTGTCCACAAGCAGCCCTGGGTATCGTTCACGTACGAGGACGAAACGGCTCGAAATGAGGGCAACCTGCTCGCCCGGGTAGTGGCAGAAGTACGCAAGTACAAACACGATACCGGTCTTGCACTCAATGCCCCGCTGGGCAGGGTAACAATCTATGCACAGCATACGATCCAGGATGAAGGGGATATCGGCCGGACCCTCAATGCTGATGTCCACTGGCGCAGTGATACGGCAAAACTTGACCGGGTAATTACTGACATCACGTTTAACCGTGCAGTCATCGGACCCGCATTCCGCAAACAGGCACAGGCATTTATGGATGCCATAAAAGCCCTGCCCCCCGCCCAACTGGAAAATCCACCAAAAATAATCCTGCTGGAGGGTTCAGAAACTGAGATCCCCTCCAATGCGTTTGCCCCGAAGTTTTCCTATATGGAAGAGGGAGCAAAAGTGGACGTGATCACCGTCGGCGACGTGATCGTGACGATTGCAAAATCTCCCTGATGGAAGCTGCAACAAATAAGGCAATTTCCTCTTTTTCTTTCATCGAGTCGATGATGACAAACCGGGACGGGTCTTTTTTTGCAAAGTTCAGGTAATTCTTTTGTACCTTTTCAAGTACTTCACGTTTCTCGAAATGCTCCCGCTCGTCCTGTGGTTTGAGACGGGAAATTGCTTCATCGATCGGGAGTATACAGAGAAATGTTTTATCCGGGACAACCGACCAGCCGTTATGCATTGCCCGCAGCCAGCCTTCCGGGTCCGGAATTACCCCCTGAAGGGTAACAGACTGGTACGCATACCTGCTGTCACTGTACCGGTCAGAAATCACCAGTTTTCCCGCTTCAAGTGCCAGGCCGGATAATTTTTGCGAGATGGGCTGCATGGTCGGCTACGAATAACGTTGCCTCCGTCACAGGATCAACCCGTTCGGCTATCGCCCGGCGCACTGATTCGCCAACCCATGTGGCTCCCGGTTCGCGGGTAAAGACAGGGTCCAGATCGACAAGCAATTCCCGAAGCGCCAGGTGCAGTGTGCTCTTTCCGCTTCCATCAATTCCCTCCAGCGTTATTAACAACAGCTTCCCCTCCGGATCCATTCAACCGGGATGGTCCCACGGTGAACTGCAGTACTGATGATAGCACCATCAAACCCCGCCTGGCTGATCTCGTCAAGATCCCCAGTTGTCGCTACACCGCCACCATAATACAGAGGCCGGTCATAGGCGCTCCGCAGTTTTTTCAGCATCCTGTGGTTGATACCCCCGCCTGTGCCGACAGCGCTGACATTGAGGAGGATACACCCGTCAAAATTCCAGCGGCAGGCTGATGCCAGTACTTCAGACAGGCTCTTTCCCGCACGGTATAACCCGGTCATTTTTTATATCAATGCTCAGGAACCCGCCGGAATAGCGTGACAGGTCATTGCCCCCGGTCTCGGTCCCGACAATATTGACGATATGTTCGCCATCAGAGGTAATCCGAAGGAAAACGACATCCCCGGTCAACATAACAGCACCGTACTTCCTGAGCACACTGGCGGATCACTGCGTCATGGGATCCAGTCCCTTCAATGCGATCGAGATCAGCGATATAGAGATACCTGGGCCTGACAGCCCTGAGGTACCCGAGCGGTTCTGCCGTCGGTGAAATTCCCCAATCAAGCGGTTTATAGGTCTCACGTTGCCCGGATTTACCATGAACGACCAGATTTTGCCGCAAATCCATCGCAAGAAATAATTTCATAGGCGAACGCAATCACTATTAGGATAAAAGATCATTAAACTTTATGCAATTGTTGGTCAGCCCCAGCACCATCGACGAAGCAAAACGGTCTGTTGCTGCTGATATTATCGATGTAAAAAAACCTTCCGAGGGCTCTCTTGGCGCCAACTTTCCCTGGGTCATCCGTGAGATCAAAACGCTTTCTGCAAAACCGCTGAGTGCGGCAATCGGTGATTTTGACTACAAACCGGGGGGAGCATCACTTGCCGCCTACGGGGCAGCCTGTGCCGGAGCTGATTACGTAAAGATCGGACTTGCTTTCAGCGGGCAGGAAAAGGCGCGCGATGTGATTACTGCCGTCGTCAGGGCCGTGAAAGATGAATTCCCCGAAAAGTATGTCGTGATCGCTGCGTACTCGGATTACCAGCGCATGCATTCCATCTCACCGTTTGAAATGGCGCCTATTGCGGCAGCCTGCGGTGCTGATGTTGCAATGGTCGACACCGGGGTAAAGGACCGCCAGAGTACCTTTGCCTTCATGAATGAAGACATCCTTCGTTCTTTTACGGAAACGAATAAAGAACTTGGGCTCCGGACTGCTCTGGCCGGTGCACTTACGTTTGAAGATATTGATGCGCTCAGGCGGATCAACCCGGATATCATCGGTGTGCGGGGGATGGTCTGTGGCGGCGACCGGAATGCAACGGTCCGTGAAGACCTCATACAAACCGCACTCGCAATGATCAGGTGATTTATGTACAGTGAGAAACTGGATGTACCCCTCTCTTTAACCTTCGATGATGTACTGCTCCAGCCCCAGGCATCCTGGCTTGAACCTGCTGAAGCTGACACGCGATCAAAATTTTCCCGGAAAATAGACTTAAACATCCCGCTCGTGTCCTCGGCAATGGACACTGTCACGGAAGCACCGATGGCAATTGCTCTCGCAAGGGAGGGCGGTATCGGCGTAATCCACCGGAACATGACAGCTGAGCACGAGCTGCAGGAAGTCATTTTTGTCAAACAGGCAGAAGAACTCATCGAACGCGACGTGCTCTTTGTGGAAGATACCGCAACGGTGTCTGATGCCGAGCACCTTATGCAGCAGTACAGTATCGGGGGAGTCCCGGTTGTCGATAAGGGAAAGATTATCGGGATTGTCAGCCGGCGGGATGTCCGGGCGATTGTTTCAAAACGCGGGTGATGAGAAGATCACTTCGATCATGACCAGGAAACCGATCGTCGCTGATGAAGATATCACCTCGGAAAAAGCGCTCGAGATTATGTACACCAACAAGATCGAACGTCTCCCGGTCGTGAATGTCAAAGGCAAACTGCTCGGCATTATCACGATGCAGGATATCTTGGAGAAACGCCAGTACCCGCTTGCGACACGGGACACAAAAGGTAACCTCCGCGTGGCAGCTGCAGTCGGGCCGTTCGATTTTTCCCGGGCTGAACTGCTCGATAACAACAATGTGGATGCACTTGTTGTCGATTGTGCCCATGGCCATAACATGAAGGTCGTCGCAGCGGTCCAGGACATCAAGGGCAGTATGAAGGCACAGGTTATTGCCGGAAACATTGCAACCCGGGAGGCGGCAGAAGCTCTGGTTAAGACGGGTGTCGACGGTATTAAAATCGGTATCGGACCGGGTTCCATCTGCACAACGAGAATTGTCGCCGGTACCGGTGTTCCCCAGATCACTGCAATTGCACAGGTAGCAGATGTGGCAAAAGACGCCCAGATCCCCATCATTGCTGATGGGGGAGTCCGCTACAGTGGTGATGTGGCAAAAGCGATTGCAGCCGGTGCGGACACGGTTATGCTGGGCAGCATGTTTGCCGGCACCGATGAAGCGCCGGGTAAAGTGATCACGATCAAAGGACGCCGCTACAAACAATACCGTGGCATGGGATCGCTGGGTGTGATGAGCACCGGGCAGTCGAGCGACCGCTACTTCCAGAAAAAGGATATTGGCAGCACCAAGTTCGTTCCCGAAGGCGTGGAAGGTGTCACACCCTATGTCGGCCGGGTTGCTGAAGTGATCTACCAATTGGTTGGCGGTCTGAAATCAGCGATGGGATACACGGGTTCACGGACGATAGCCGATATGAAGAAGAATGCAAAGTTCGTCCGCATCACCAATGCCGGCATGACCGAGAGCCATCCGCATAATATTCTGATCACCGATGAAGCGCCGAACTACCGGCTGTTTGAATAATTTTTTTTTTGATTCCTTATTTTGAAGTCAGGAGAACTGAGGTTATTGAGCCAGGCAAAAATCTCACCCCGGATTACCTTATGATCCTGGGGATCTCATTCTAAAAACCTCATAAAATGCCTAATTTCTTAAAATAACCTCATTTTGAGCCGTTTAAAATGCCTTCCAATGCACATTAATGTGGTTTTGCGGGCAATTATTTTGTTCCCGCACCATTTGATTCGGCTATTTTTATCACGGCTCAGAACACCTGTTTTAAAAAGATCGGATTGGGCTCTTTTTGGGATTTCAGGCTTGAATATTGCCCTGATGGAATTGCGGCATTTTGCGGGGTTTTCTAAAAATGCCCGGATTGGCAAACCGTGGATTTTATGGGGTTTTAGGGGTTTACCCTCACAAATTGGTGTGGTAGCAAGTGAATGTTATGATAACGATCAAAAGAATAGTTACAAGAAACAAAAAATCTGCTCTGTAGAATTCCTCTTTATCCCTGACCCCTCCCGGGGAGGATGCTGGAATATCCCCCGGCCGGTGCCCGCCGCGTCCCAAACCACATCCCATCTTTGCTTTCGGTCACCGTAACATTGCTATATTCGACCTCATCCGTTCCCGTCGGAAATCGTTGAATAATTCCTGCCGGACTTTCTCGCATTTTTCCGAATTATGACCTCTAAAATTCGGGGGGGTGGGGAAATGAGGTATAACCGGGCTCGTAGCAGGCTTCTGGTGTACCAGGAATTCTCACAGGGGTTTTTTGACGGTAAAAATAGCCCCAGATGGCAATAATCATCCGGCCTAGGTCTTCGGTGAGACTGCTCACTTAAAAACAGGATTTCTACAGAGCAAAAAAATACGAAAAATATTATCTTAAAAATCAGTCATGACCCTGAACTGGTCAATCTCTTCTTTATCGAGTTTGTCCAAGAACTCATCAGCCGAGTGCTTGATGTCCTTGCTTGCAGTGATTGCACGGCCGACAACGAGGATATCTGCTCCCGCTTTCAGTGCGTCCCTGACTACATTGACCCGGACACCGCCGGCTGTTGCAACAAGGAGTTTCCCGCCTGCTGCTTTCTTGATTGCGGCGATATCGCCCCATGCATGGGCTGTGTCTTCCGTATCGATGGCACGGTGGAGTTCCACGATGTCCGGCTTGACTTTCAGCTTCTCGATGACTTTTGCCGGGTTCGGGACATTGAGCATATCGACAACCGAGTAGATGCCTACCTTACGTGCTTCCGCAATGGCTTTTTCCATCGTCGATGTCGGGGCAAGACCTGACACGACGACCGCATCCGCGGATGCATCCGCTGCCATTCTCGCTTCAAGGTTACCGGTATCCAGGATCTTCATGTCTGCAATGATGAACGCATTGGGCCGCAGCTTCCGGATCTCGGAAATAACGCCCAGCCCGAACTTTTTAATGAGCGGTGTACCGGCCTCGATGATGAGGTGGTCATTTTCAGGGAGTCCCTTTAATACGGATGCAACTTTGCCCATATCGACAAGGTCAAGAGCCACCTGCAGGTAGGGCGGGTCCCAGAGCCGGGTGACCTTGAAACCCATGATTGCATGGGCAGCCCGGTCTTTTTCATAGACAAGCGTCTTTGCGTCGGGGAATTTGTCGAGTGCCCGGTGGATCGCAAGCTTAGTCGGCGCCGTAGTTGTACCGGTAAATTTTGTTGTAGTCCATTGCATCCGGGTGAACAAATGCTGATGCGAGGATCACGACGTTTTCAATATCCACGGCGGAAAAAACACCTTCTTCCACGCAGTCGGCTACCGCTTTTGCGACTGCTGCCTGGACAGGACCGAACATCTCGTTGACCTGCGTCATGGTCTTTAACGTGACCTTCGGAATAACGAGGGTCACGGGTTTTGTGAGCAGGTTGGGACGGATAACCGCAAGGAGCGGCGTGTGCCCGGCAGACAACTGGGATACCGCATGTGCGAATGCAGTTCCTATGGGGCCTTCTTTGTCCCCCATTAAAAGGTCAATGTGTGCAACTTCTGCACCATCACCGATAAGTGCTTCTCCGACTAGATACATGGAACTCTCCGTTCGTTGTTATTATGTGTCTGTCAGCTATGATAAATTTATCAAACGAAGCGGGTTATCAGGCACGTGAGAATAAAACCCGCAGGATATATCCCGGTGAATATCCTCTGCCGCTAATTGTTTCTATGAGGATTCAGTCATCCTGACTCTTCGCAAGGTAAAAAGAGAGAAAAACCTGGCGTGGGGGGAAGTATCAGACAGGAAAAAATCCTCCGTATCCAAGCTGATGATGCAATCTTTTTCATCTGCTCCTTATGGTTATCCGGACTTGGGAAAAAACCGCCCGGCAACAGGTAGTTCGTCCTGACCGGGGAGATGCAAAATCCCAAAAGATCCCCTCTTTTTTGACGACCTGCTCATACCAGGAGGGTTCCCGAGAAAATATGAACTGCATGACCACCAAGGATAACCCGGTCGCCTTTCAGGGTAACATGGACCAGCCCGCCCCGGGCCGAACACTGGAACCCGGTAAGATCCGTCTTTTTTTGCTTTTCTCCCCAATAGGGGCCAAGACAACAATGGGCTGAGCCGGTCACCGGGTCTTCTGCTACTCCGACTGATGGGGCAAAGAACCTCGAGACGAAATCGTACTGCGGAAGATCGGAAACTGCGGTGACAATAACCCCGCGTGCAGGAAGAGCGGCCAGGGCAATGATATCCGGATCAAGATCGCATACCTCATCCGCTGAAGAAAGTCTCGGTAAGGATATCGAACCGGTTCCGCCCGGTAAAGACCGGCTCCACTCCCAGAGCCTCTTTCAGCCCGGGCACAGATCCGCCTGCCGTGACCGGTTCGGCGGGGAAATCGAGGGTGATCCATTCACCGTCTTTTTGGGCAGTCAATGTTCCGGACAGGGTTTCAAAGGAGATGGGCACGCCGGGTTTTACGGTACCGTTCTCCCAGAGAACGAATGCGGAGGCGAGCGTGGCGTGGCCGCAGAGCTCCACCTCCTGTACCGGGGTAAACCACCGGAGGTTCCAGGAACCCGTGCCAGGATGCAGGAAAGCGGTCTCGGACTGCTTCATCTCACTGGCAACCTCCTGCATCCAGAATGGGTCGGCCGGCCCGTCAAGGATACAGACCGCGGCGGTGTTCCCGCGGAACGGCGCACCGGTGAAGGCATCTACCAGATGCAGTTCTGCATGCATGGAAAGGGGATTTGTATGCAGGCTCCTATAAAATAATGGGACACGTGAGACGCATCACTGATTTTTCAAAATCCTGGGAAAACCCCACCATCCAGGGATCCATCGGAAAGGAATACTGCAGGAAAGAAAAGCTCGTAAGAAAATGTGGGGTTGGTGAGATTTGAACTCACGATCGACGGGTCTCTCCGACATGCATCAGTGCTCCAACGGGTCATCATCAAACATCAGAACTCATTGTTGAGTTACTGCTGCTCCCCCTGGCAGTTGCCAGGAAGATGAATTCAGGAGACCCATTGTTCATCATCTGCAGCACAAAGAACGCAAAGACCGCTGGAGCCCGTCGCCATTCCGGGCTAGGCCACAACCCCTCGGTCATGCCGGGACATTTTTCCCATACGCTGACTGTACAAAATCGCGCTAAATTAATTTAATAGTTTTCCTTTTAAACGTCATTTGCCAGAAATTTGCCGTGTACATGACAGTTATTCCTGCGACTTCTTTTTTTAAAGATCCTGATCTTCGAAGGTCAGTGAAAAATTCACATCATTAATCATATATCCTGTTCTCACCCCATATTTTAAGGATGGTCGAGGGCAGTTACGCGAGCGGGACTTCATCGTTTCCTCTGCTGGGGATGACGATTGGAGAGATGGTGAACAGTATTGCGGCAAAATACCCGGATAATGAGGCAATTGTTTCAGTACACCAGAATATCCGCTGGACTTACCGCGAATTTCTCGGGCGGGTAAACCAGGTCGCCCGCGGGCTGATGGGACTTGGCGTGGAAAAGGGTGACCGGGTCGGCATCTGGGCAATGAACCATGCAGAATGGGTCGTTGTCCAGTTCGCGACTGCCAAGATCGGCGCTATCATGGTGAATATCAACCCTGCATACCGTACCTATGAACTGGAGTATGCACTCAAACAATCCGAGATACGGACCCTCATTATCCAGGGACGGTTCAAGACTTCGGATTACGTGGGGATGTTCTACGAGGCGTGCCCGGAAGCGTATGAAGCAAAGCCCGGCAGGATCTCATCTGACAAGTTCCCGTTCTTAAAAAATGCTGTCTTCCTTGGCGATATTCCTTATAATGGCATGTTCACCTGGGATGAGCTGTTAAAAAAGGCCGAAGAAGTGACCAATGATGAGCTTATCGAGCGGGGTGAAGCCCTCACCTTCGATGATGCGATCAACATCCAGTACACCAGCGGCACGACCGGGTTTCCCAAGGGAGTTGTACTTACCCACCATGGTGTCCTGAACAACGGCTACATCATTGGTGAGGGTATGGGTTTTACCCAAAAGGACCGGCTCTGCATTCCCGTACCGTTCTATCACTGCTTTGGCATGGTCCTTTCCAATCTCGCCTGCGTGACGCATGGTTCAACCATGGTCCTGCCCGCTCCTACGTTCGATGCAGAAGAGGTCTTAAAAACCGTGGAAAAAGAGCGGTGCACGGCTCTTCATGGCGTGCCGACGATGTTTATTGCCGAACTGACGCACCCGAACTTTGAAAAATACAACCTGAAGTCGTTACGGACCGGTATCATGGCCGGATCCCCCTGCCCGATCGAAGTGATGAAACAGGTCAATACTAAGATGCACATGAGCGAGATTGTAATCGTGTACGGCCAGACGGAAACATCTCCGGGAGTTACGATGACCACAACCAAAGACCCGGTTGAACGGCGTGTGTCCACGGTCGGGCGTGCATTCCCGCATACTGAACTCAAGATTATCGACTCCAAGTCCCAAAAGATCGTTCCCTTCGGTGAGATCGGGGAGATCTGCGCACGCGGTTACTGCGTGATGAAATGTTATTACAATAACCCGTCTGCTACCCATGCAACGCTCGATTCAAACCACTGGAACCATACCGGAGACCTCGGCACCATGGACGAGGAAGGTTATTTCAGGATCGTCGGTCGCCTCAAGGATATGGTTATACGGGGAGGAGAGAACATCTACCCGCGTGAGATCGAGGAGTTCTTACACCACCATGAAAAGATTGCAGATGTGTACGTGGTCGGGGTGCCTGATAAAAAATATGGCGAAGAACTGTGTGCCTGGGTGAAAGTCAAGGAGGGGCAGACACTTACCGAAGAGGAAGTCAGGGATTTCTGTAAAGGTAAAATTGCCCATTTCAAGATCCCCAGGTACGTGATGTTTGTGAACGATTTCCCTATGGGCGTCACGGGTAAGATACAGAAATTCAGGATGCGGGAAGACTCTGTCAAAATTCTCGGGCTTGAAGCAGCAGAAAAGATTGAAACTGCATGAGATAACCTTTGGACAAAAGCAGTGACTTAAAGGAAAAGGGCAGCCCCGGAAACCATAAAACATCAGCAACCTATGAAAACGGCTGTCAGTCGGTTCAGGGAATACAAATGAAGGAAATTACACCGGGTGGTGACAAAACCCGGCATCTCTACGAAGATCTGCTGGAATGGGAGTACGGGAATACCGCGTATTATTCAGCATTGGCAGTACTCCTGTTCATAGCAATAGACGGGTTGATCATACGGGGCGATGTGCTGCGGGCCCAATGGGGTTTTGTTGCACTCGCAATAGCACTGCTTCCTGCCATCGCTGAATACCTCACACCGGTAATTCTTCCCTGGCCTATGAAGTTTTTCATTACGCTGTCACTTATTCTTCATATCGCAGGAGGCATCTTCGAATTTTATTTCACCCTTTACCCGGTGTATGATAAAATCGGGCACCTGGTATCATCGATAGCGATCTCTCTTTTGATATTTGTCATGCTCCTGATCCTCGTGGGTATCATCGGCATACGGATTAGTAATTTTTCAGTAATTATCTTCATATTTATATCGGTACTGTTGTTTGGGGTAGCCTGGGAATATGCAGAACTGAATATCGACACTGTGGCGGGATCAACCTATTTTGTGAATTTCAATGATTCTCTTCTGGATATGCTGTTCAACGTTATTGGCACGGGTTATATTGTTATGAACGTTCATGAGTTGCTGAAAGGCGAATCTCTTCTGGATCTCTACCGCCGCATTATCCGCTGGAAAACCTGATAGTTTCTCCTGTCAGCGACTGCGGATGTAAGAGCGGAATACCAGGAGAATTTTTGGTATTGCTGAAAAAAATGACGGGGGACGCGGTTTATGATCTAACGGGAGATTGGCCCATCCGGTCTTTTTTGCCAGGATACTTGAACTCACCACAAGAACCAGGAGAATGATCCCGATACTGAAAACTTCACCATTTGCTATACTGAAAAAGTCCCTTGAATATGAGGGAAAAATCCCGATACCGACTTCCTGAGAAGACAGTGGCCAGAAAACTGCGGAAGCGGGATTGTACACTAATGCGTCTTCGAGAAGGTGGGCACCAAACCCGATTCCGGCAAAGAGCGCAATGGTCCGGAACTCCAGGCGGTAATAATAGGTAAGCAATCCTGCTACCACCACCGCATAAACAAAGAGAATTCCAATGCTGTGGAAATACCGGAGATGGAATGCCATACTGGGAATGATTCCCCCAGAAAAAACCGGTGGACACTGGATCACGGAAAAAATACCATCAATATCGGGCATACAGCCGCTCACCACGATAACGACGGTATACCAGCCTGCATTTTTCTGGTCTGCCAGCAGGGTAGACAAGAATTGCAAGAGCGAGATTGAAGCAGACATGCTCAATATACATTGTATCAAGGTTGGTACAAATGTTTCAAATAGGTACTGGTGCTGACAAGAGACACAATAACGAATCGTGCCAGACCTGGTGACTATAAAAAAACTCATGATAAACCATTTATTTTACCGACAGGAAAACACCGGACAGGATTCCTTTCTTATGCAGAGATTCTCTCCTGATTAAGGCGAAGGTACTGAACAATTTCTGCACAACTCCTGGCGCTGATCACAAAGACCGGATGCAGCATGTTGTTGAGTATCCTGTTCTTGTAAGAGAACTGTGCCGGGATGAAATCCCTAGAGCGCTTTAGAAATCCCGACTATTTCCGGACGGAATATTGGACAATCATGCCGGGAAGGATATCTTATCAACAGCAAATGAAAACAATTATACAGAGATATCTATACCGGGAGCTGCCTGATGAGGTTTATAGGAAAAACAGTATGCATTTTACTCATTCTTTGTGCATGTGCGATTGCTCCTGCACTGGCCGGGACAGAATACATGTCGGGAAGCCCGCAACTTTCAGCCTATATCTCCGGGACAAATGAATTTAGTCCCGGGAATGAAGTGAAACTCACTATTGTCATTCAGAATACCGGGCTCAATGACTTCAAATTTGTCCAGCCGGGATATCGTAGACCGCGAGGATCTCCCCAACACGGCAAAGTCCGTCACGGTGGGCCTTAATTCCGGTAACTGCACCTGTCGTCATCAAATCCGATCCCCAGATGCTGGGCGATATCAAAGGTACCAGTAGTGCAAATGCGGTGTTTACCACCAAAATCAATCCAATGACGCTCCGGCGGGAGTTATACGCTCCCGCTTTCCATTCATTATACCTACTTGTACCAGGCAGAACAATTTGGCGTGGATACCATCCAGTACTCCTACAAACAAGTGAATGAGACTATCGGGATTCCGATAACCATTAAATCCGAAATATCCATTGATGTGCAATCGGCAATTCCGGAACACCTGAATGTCGGTACTGAAGGGTATGTGAATATGAAAATTAAAAATACCGGCTCTGAAGACGGTACAAAAGCTATTGTAAAAATTCTCCGGAATGGCAACAGCCCCATAATACCGACTGACAGCAGTGTCTATATCGGGGATTTCCGTTCAGGGAGTATCCGTTGACTGCCGGTATAAAGTTTCAGTATCCCGTGATGCACAACGACAGACCTACCCGGTAGATGTCGTTGTGGTGTACCAGAACAGTGATGGGGACTTTGTCACATCGCGGAGCGATACCGTTGGTATACCTGTCGGGGGAAAAGTGGATTTTGAAGTGAGTTCTCCCCCTGCAGAAATGAATCCCGGAAATAAAAAAGTCATCACGGTGGAATACAAAAACCTGGGGGAAACCACAATCTACAGTGCCCAGAGCAGGATCAGTACCGTAGACCCGTTCACCAGCAATGATGATATCGCATATCTGGGAGATCTCAACCCGGGAAAGACTGCGGTTGCATCGTACGAAATAACCGTGGACCGTTCAGCAACGATCAAGGAATATGCACTTGATTCTGAGATCAGGTACCGGGATGCCCTTGACAACACCTATTTGTCTGACACCATGAAGGTGAAAATCAGCGTACATTCACCATCAGGAATTACTGCACTGGTCTCAAATCCAGTATATCTTGCAATTATTGTCGCAGGGGTAATCGGGTTGGCATATGGGGTGTTTCACTTCCGGAAAAAAAATAATACCATTACGAGTAGTTTTTTAAAATACCATTCTCTCATAACAAAAAATTTTTAATACCGGGATATGCAACTTAGTATACAAATAAAATTGCTTTAAATCAAGTAAAATTTACTTGATTGAGGTTATCTGATAAAAAAGGTGATTGTATGCACATTATGGAAGGTTTCTTACCCTGGCAATGGTGTCTGGTCTGGTGGATCGTTGCCCTGCCCTGCATCATACTCGGAATGTATCAGCTGAAAAAAGTACTGGCTGCCGACCGCGAAGCTCTCCCCCTTCTCGGGGTGACGGGGGGATTCATCTTTATCCTTTCATCGTTAAAACTCCCCTCAGTCACCGGCAGTTGTTCCCATCCCACCGGTACCGGGCTTTCGGCCATTTCATTCGGCCCATGGATTACCTCAGTTGTATGCGCAATTGTTCTCCTGTTCCAGGCCCTGTTCCTTGCACACGGGGGGCTCTCTGTTCTTGGTGCTAATATTGTCTCTATGGGAATTGTCGGACCTGTCATAGGTTATACAGTATACCGGCTGCTCCGTGATACATCGGTGAATATCTACGTAACCGTGTTTTTGGTAACTGCCCTTGCTGACATGTTTACCTATGTGACAACCTCCCTTGAACTGGCTCTCGCGTACCCGGCAGAGACCGGGGGAATTGCCAGTTCTTTTATCCTGTTCATGGGTATCTTTGCTGTTACCCAGGTCCCCCTTGCTATTGTAGAGGGCATTGTCCTTGCCCTCGTGTTCAAATATATTGTGGCGCTCAAACCCGACATCCTGATCCGGCTGAAAATATTCACTGAAGATAAAATCAATGCGGCAGGGAGAGATACTTCATGAGATTCAGATATACCCTTGAAGCCCTGACCGTTATCGCTATTATGGCATTCGTGCTGGTATTCCTTTATACCAGTTCGACTATGAGCGGTGCGGAATTTGCCGGTTCCGATAACGTCGGTTCCGGACTTATTTCTAAACTTTCCGGTATACCCCTTGAAAATTTTCATCCCCTTATCCCCCAGTGGGAGCCGCCAAGCGGGGAAATTGAGTCCTGCCTTTTTGCTCTCCAGGCTGCAGTAGGGGGTATACTGGTCGGGGGCGTTTTCGGGTTCTGGATGGGTTCACAGAAGAAAGCATAATTCTGGATGAAGAGCGAAGTGTACTTCGTATGTTTGAGGAACTTCTGGAGGATATTGCCCAGAAGAACGGGATCCGGGAAGTGAATACGATGCTCAAACTTACCGGCAGGTCTCGGCGCAATCCTCCTGTGCCTCTTCTCAACGAGTTATCTTCCTCCGCTTTTTATTGCCCTGATACTCACGGGTGCGATCCTCTTCCTTGCCCGGGTAGATGCGAAAATCTATGCAGAACTTTTTATTCTGCCCCTTTGGTTTGCGATCATGAGCGTAGCCGGGATCATACTCATTTCAGGGGGACATGAGGTCTTCTGGAGATGGGATATCCTGCCATCATTTTCCTTGTCGATTACCAGGGAAAGCATAAACCAGGGTGTTTTTGTCTTCTGCCGGGTAGTCGGGGGGATGTCTGCAATGTGTTTTATTTCCCTCACAACTCCGATGACCGATATTTTCACCGTACTGCGGAGGTGTAAGGTCCCCGATACCGTGATTGACCTGATGATGATTATCTACCGCACCATCTTCATTTTGATGGACCAGGTCATCCAGATATATCATGCACAATTGATGCGCCTTGGATATTCCACGTGGCATGAATCATTACACTCATTTTCATCCCTGTGCGGTGCAGCATTTATTGCAAGTCGGGATTCCGGAGAAGATTTAATCCGTGCCATGGACGCACGCTGTTATGAGGGTAAATTTGCCATGATGGGTGAAAACCGCCCTGTTGAACGAGTACCACTCATCGCGCTGGTTGTGTTCCTGTCCATCACAACCGTGGTTGTGGTTGCAGCCGGCACCAGGACAATAATCTAGGTCGCAGACTATGAGCAGCATCATACTTGAAGCACGGGATGTCCATTATCATTACCCGCGGGGCAAAGAAGCCATCTGTGGTATCAGTTTCCATATACGAAAGAAGGAAAAGATAGCTCTTGTCGGGCCCAACGGGGCAGGAAAATCCACGCTCCTTAAAATGTTCAACGGTATGATACGTCCCGACTCCGGCCTCATGCTCTTTGACAACCTGCCGATCGGGTACGACAGGACATCATTGCGGATGCTGCGCAAACGCGTGGGTTTTGTCCTCCAGAACCCGGACCGCCAGATTATTGCACCGACAGTGTTCCAGGATGTGGCATTCGGACCAGTGAACCTGGGGTATCCTGAGCATGACGTCAGAAGAGTCGTAACGCAGGCGCTTTCCCATGTAGGACTGGAAGGTTTTGAACGCCGCCCGCCTTACCAGCTTTCCGGGGGTGAAAAAAAACGGGTTGCAATTGCCGGCGTCCTTGCGATGGATCCGGATGTGTTAGTCTTTGATGAGCCTACCAGCGGGCTCGATCCATCCGGATCTGAGGATATTATGGAATTGCTTGATGAACTGAACCATGAAGGTAAGACCATTATCATATCCACGCACAATATCGAACTCGCATACCCGTGGGCTGATCGCGCCATGCTCATGCTCAAAGGAACGATCCTTGAAGAGGATATTCCCGAAAAAGCATTTGGCAATCCCGAATATGTCCGCAGGGCACACCTGTCTCTCCCTACGCTTCTTGAATTGCATGGGGAGCTCCTCAACAGGGGGTTCCGGCTCAGCGGGAAAAAACCCCACACAATACTGGATATGATGCATTGCATCGAGAGTTTGTTTGAAACCATTGCTCATCCCCTCCAGCCAGGGCTGATAATGGTATGCAATGTTGATCAGGTTGAAGGAGAGCAGGTAGCGGCATGGTTATTGTCCCAACCGGGTATTTCTGTTGGCGCAATGGGGACCCGGGCAAAGCAACATGCTGAAATTTCAAAAATAAGGCTGGATTTTACCTATGGGGTAATAGATAAATGCATTCTTAAGGCCCTGTCAGGAGAAAACTCACTCATTATGACCACGGACAGCATGGTCCAGCGCGTCAGCCAGCGCGTTTTTGCGTATTGCCAGGAGAGTGGAATCCGGATTAAGGTAGATATGCTCACTACGGGAACGGGACCTGTTGATACAGAGAACGGGAGAATGCCATGACGCGGGTTCCCCGGATCGTCATAGCCGGGACCCACAGCGGGTGTGGAAAGACCACCATTGCAAGCGGGATCATGTCAGCGCTCACCGCACGGGGACTGATAGTCCAGCCATTCAAAGCAGGACCGGACTTTATCGACCCTTCCCACCATACCAGGATCTGTAATCGTCCATCGCGGAACCTTGATCCCTTTATGATGGGAGATGAGGGCTGCATTGACACCTTTGTCAGGGCAACCCGGGGAGCCGATATCGCAGTCATCGAAGGGGTTATGGGACTCTACGATGGGATTGACGGGACTGATTGTGCCAGCACCGCCCATGTCGCCCGTATCCTGGATGCCCCAGTCATCCTTGTCGTCGATGTAAAAGGGATGTCCCGCAGTGCCCTGGCACTCATAAGGGGATACCAGGACTTTGATACAACAATCTCGTTTGCGGGGGTCATCTTAAACCGCGTGGGAAGCCAGCGACACCGTCAGATGATTGAGGGAAAAATCTCGTTGCCATCACTGGGCTGGGTACCAAAACGCGAAGATATCGTGCTTGAAAGTCGTCATCTTGGTCTTAAGATGGCACATGAAACCGGACCTATGGAAAAATTCGGTTGCCTGATCGAGGAGTTTTGCAGTCTGGATGCAATTTTAGCATCCGCCCGGGATCATCCTGGTCTGAAACCGCAAAAAAAGAGTTACCCCGCGATAAGAAAGAAAAAGGTTCGCGCCACTATCGGAGTAGCACTCGGGATGAGGCATTCTGTTTTTATTACCAGGATAACCTCGATTGCTTACAGACCTGTGGTGCTGAACTGGTCTTTTTCAGTCCCTTGACTGATCGATTACCGGATGTTGATGCACTCTACTTTGGAGGAGGCTACCCGGAACTTCATCTTCCGGCTATTGGAATCCTCGCCGTGTACCAGGGAGATAAAATCAGCAGCTGATGCAGGAATGCCGGTCTATGGCGAGTGCGGGGGACTCCTGTATCTCACGCGGGAAATCAGATCTGACCGGTTATACCGGTTATGTGGTGTGCTGCCGGCTGAGTCGGAGATGACGACGCAGGTCCAGGCGCTGGGGTATGTTAAGGGAAAAAGTACGCGGGGACCTGGCATTTGTCCCGGCTTTACAGGGAATAACAGGCCATGAATTTCATTACTCCCGTGTTCGCCCGGATCATGATGCGCAGTTTGCATTCCACCTGACCCGGGGTAAAGGAATTGTTGACGGAAAAGACGGTCTTACCTCAGGAAATACCCTTGGTACCTATACCCATGCATATTTTTCCACTGCAATGGCAAAAAATTTCATTGATGCTGCCATCCGTTTTTCTCACCGTTGATGAAATGGCTGGTGCTTATTCCCCACAAAAAAGCATAAAAGTGTTGCGGGGTGATTATCTCAACAGAATACTGGTGAGCATTGATGCGCAGCGATGAAATAAAAACCGGATACCAGCGTGCCCCGAACCGTTCGCTCCTCCGGTCACTGGGTGTGACCGACCGGGAGATGGAACTCCCGTTTATTGGAATTGCCAATGCGTACAATACCATTGTTCCCGGCCATGTTCACCTTCGCCAGCTGGCAGAGAAGGTGCATGAGGGCATCGCTGCCGGAGGGGGGGTTCCCTTCGAATTCGGCGTGATTGGCATTTGCGATGGCATTGCCATGGGTCATGAAGGAATGCGGTATTCCCTCCCGTCACGGGAAAATATTGCTGATTCCATTGAACTTATGGTCCAGGCGCACCGGTTCGACGGGCTGGTCTGCATCGGCACCTGCGATAAGATCGTCCCGGGAATGCTGATGGCAGCCGCACGCTGCAATATACCCTCAGTTATCCTTACCGGAGGACCGATGCTCTCCGGTTACCAGGACGGCAGGGACCTGTCCCTTATTGATATATTTGAAGGAGTGGGAAAAGTCGCGGCCGGTACGATGAGTGAACCCGAATTATGCGAACTGGAAGGGTGTGCAATGCCGGGCTGCGGGAGCTGCCAGGGCCTCTATACGGCAAACACGATGGCATGCATGACCGAAGCCATGGGAATGTCACTTTCCGGGAGTGCCGCAATTCCTGCCGTAGATGCAGGAAAACTCAGGGTTGCGCGGGAGAGCGGGGAGGCTGTCATGCAGCTGGTGAAAAAACAGGTCACACCCCGTGATATTATTTCAAAAAAGAGTCTCCGGAATGCAATCCGGGTCGATATGGCGCTGGGTGGGTCAACAAATACCGTGCTGCACCTGATGGCGATTGCCGTTGAAGCAGAGGTCCCGCTCTCGCTTGAAGATTTCAATACCCTCGCAGATGAAGTGCCCCATATCTGCCATATGCAGCCATCGGGTCCGCATTCGATGCAGACGCTGTATCGTGCCGGAGGCATTCCTGCTGTGTTGAAAAGGCTGGAAAAGTATCTTGATGACTGTCCAACCGTATCAGGCAAAAAAATCATGCAGATTGCAAAAAGTGCTACCGTGAAAAATGAAGATATTATCAGGTCTATCCGGGATCCCATAAGTTCCGCAGGAGGTTTAAAAATTCTTTTCGGATCTCTGGCTCCGGACGGCGCGGTAGTCAAATGCGCAGCGGTCCAGAAGAACATGTGGAAACATACCGGGCCGGCACGGGTTTTTGATGGCGAACAGCATGCGATGAAAGCCATCCTTTCCCGTGAGATCCAGGAGGGCGATGTGATCATCATACGGTATGAAGGTCCACGTGGGGCCCCGGGAATGCCTGAAATGCTCTCACCCACATCGGCACTCATGGGATTTGGCTATACACGCGTCGTACTGATCACAGATGGCAGATTCTCCGGGGGCACGCGGGGTCCCTGCATAGGGCATGTCAGCCCGGAGGCGGCTGTCGGGGGTCCTTTAGCCCTGGTAACAGATAACGACAGGATTGCAATTGACCTGTTTAAGAAAAAAATTGACCTGCTGGTGGATGAGAGGATACTGGCGAAGCGTAAGAAAACACTAAAACCCCTGCAAAAATCCCTGTCAGGTGTGCTGGCCCGGTATGCAAAAACCGTTGAGCAGGCAAACCGCGGGGCTGTACAAAAAATAAGGTACCAATAATTTTTTGCATCATCATGTTTTTTTTAAAAGAAACTTTTTTTATTCACATCAAGATACAACCCCCATCGCATCATATCATGAGGGGAGCCATCCGCTATTCGTGGGCCCTTGTCCTGAATTTTCCTTTCGGAACAACAATCTCAAACCTCGCACCCTTTTTTGACTCTCCGGTTTCGATAATTGTCATTCCGGTATAGCCGAGAAGCTCACGGGCAAGGAACAGCCCAAAACCGGTCCCCTTACCATACCCGAATTCGAATATTTTCTCTTTTTCAGGGAATGGAACTCCGATGCCATTATCCTCATAGACCAGGACAAGGGTTTCTCCTTCCCGCCGTGAATGAAGCCGGATTTTTGTCATTTTATGGTCCCCGTGTTGCAGTGAATTTGACAAAAGATTATAAAAAATCCGGGGGAGGAGAGGATCCGCATAGAGTTCGAGGTCATCCATTTCAATACGGACATCAATATTTCGCGTTGGGAGGAGGGCAACCGCACTCCAGAACGATTTCGTGAGGGATTGCCAGGCCGGCGAGGTGATACCCCCGGCCTGAAGTGAACTGACAAATGCCATCTGGTTCCGGATAGACTCGACCGATTCAAGGGTCTTATTGAAAAACGTCTGAATTGCTTCCTTGGAAGTTTTCAGCTGTGCACGTTCCAGGTAATTTATAATAACCAATAACTGGTCAAGAATATCACGCCGGGTGATGCTGAACAGGAGATCGATTTTCATGTTCAGGGTTTCTTCGGTTAAATCCTCAGCAATACTGAGGATATACCGGACCGTGTTGGTCGAATCAGAAATCGGGACAATAATCATATGGATGATACGCTGACCACGGGATTTGCTGACAATTTTTTTATTTTTTATAAACACCTTGTTCTGGCAGGCTTCCTGATCCTCTGCTTGTATGACTGAAACCACTGATTCTGAAAATATCTCCTTGTCGGTCCTGCCGATTACCTCAGACGCAGGGAGATCAAAAATCTGTTCACTTGCTTTATTCCAGAACAGATATTTTCCATCACTCCTGCTTTTCATAAACATTGCAACCGGCAGCTGGTCAACTATCTCCTTCTGGAGAATTTCCCCATCCTTCACTTGTTGAAGCGCCCGTTTGAGTGAATCCACCATTTTGTTGGTGCTGTTTTCAAGAACAGCAAACTCCGAACTCTGTGTCTTTCCTATCCGGTGTTCAAGATCACCGGATGCAATGATATTCACATCCTCAACAATTTTTTTGATGGGGCGGGTAATGTGCCCGGTAAGAAAAACTGCCATAGCAATACCGATAGCGATTGCCAAAATCCCGATTATGAGATGAAAGAGCAGGAGCCGGTTCAGCGAATCCTGGATGGATTGCGTATTATATGTGATCTCAATAATCCTGCTCGGGTCTGACCCATATCCGTCGACATGCAAATCAACGAAAATATACCGTATTGTCCGTGCATTCTGGGGATCGGAAATTTCAAGGTTTTTTCGCTGACCAATGACTTCATCAACATAACCCTGCAGGGATTTTTCAGGAAGGACGTTGGTATCGCTGGTCCTCCCCATGGAATTGTAGATTTCAAAGCTTTCCACATATGGATCGACCGAGACGATTCGTTGAATTGATTTCTGATCATCCAGATGCCGGTTTAATTCATCAAAGGTTGTTCCGCTGAGTCCGAGTTCGAGGATATACTTATGATCAGGTGTAGGAAGATACGCAAATTTCCTGAACTTCCCGGTTCCCAGTTTTTCGCGCACAATCCGGTCCGGGAAAAAACCCTCTGACATACGGATTTTTGTCAGGAATGAGTAAAAATAGGGGACCTGCTTAAAATCCATGCCGAGTTCCGAGGGGAAGGTAGTTGCAATTATGATACCGGATTCATTGATGACATAAATATCGTAGTTATCACCCAGATTATTTTTGATTTGAAGGAGGTCCATCGCCCGGGGTTCACCCCGGGATTGGTTATAGGCAACAAGAACTGATGATAATCCATTCTTCATCTGGTCATTGAGGGTTTCATCATAGATGCCCCAGGTGGCGTCCTTCAGCCGCAAAGCCTCAATAATATTCTGTTCGGTCTGTACCTGGAGGGTGAGCGATTCATGTTCAAAATTGTTTTTGGTAAAGGTGTAGTCCTGAACAGCCATAAACCCGACAATGCAGATTACCAGCAGGATCATGTACCCCAAAAAAATCAGTGAGAAAGAACGGGGGGTCCTGGCAGGTTGTTCCTTTTCGCTCATGATTTAACTCCGGTGGTCTCTTCAATTGCTTAATGAGGGGGGTGCCGTTTCAGATTAATTACTCGGGTGAATCTGCAGGGTACGTTGAGGATATTAGAGAACCGGCCGGCCAATGCTTTAACGTTTCCTCCAATTCCTGAGGTCAGCGAGATGAGGAACCGGCATTACGAACAAATCAGCACGGTTGTCAAATTTTTCTGATACCACATCTTCATGGCCGGTTGGGAAATCCAGCACGGATTTTTTAAAAACCTCAGTCTCTGCAAACCTCTGGATCCGGTAACCGGAACTATTCACCTGCCTGACATTGAATGCAATTTTTGCAGTAATTCTGCAGCCAATGCCACGGTGTCAATACAGAATAAGAATGGTAAATCTCGTCATTTATTACTCACGACCATTAAGATTAATCGCAGCGATTAACCTCACCGCAAAATGAATACTGCTGCCCGGTAAAAATCATTGGTGAAAATTCTGACGCTCTTACAGGGCTTTTCCCCAGCCACCAGGGCAACCCCATTGCGATGAGGAGGTATTACCTGTTACCTGATTCAGGTTATCACCTGTTCACCTTTGTCCTCCAGGGGAGGATTAATGCGCGAAGAGGGGGCATTATGGTATCAAAAAAATGATTTTCTCCAGCGCAAATAATTCTTTTGTCCCTGAAGGTATCTTCCTTTAGTCTTTCCGGCTGCAGTGAGTGGTCCAACCCACAGCAGTGTTCATCAGATATCCGGATTCCCTCTTTTCGCGAGGTAAGATAAAAAAATGAAAAATCGGTAGTATTTCTATTTCATCGCCTCAGTAATCGCTTCTTTTACTTTCTCATCAGATTCGGCTTCAAGTGCCGATTTGAGAGCATCGTGACTTTTTTTTCCACCAATGGCACTCAGTGCCCGGACTGCCATCATCCGGACATACCTGTTCTCGTCTTTTAACAGAATTATCATCGGGTCCACCGCATCTGAATCCCCGAATTCGCGCAGGCCTTTTGCAGCCATATACCGAACATGGTCGCGGTTATCTTTGAGCGCCTGGATGAGAGGCTGGACTGCTTTTTCATCAGCAATCTTACCGAGTGCTTCAACTGCACGGTACCGGGTCTCCCATTTGGGTTCTTTCATGGCAGCAGAGAGCGGTTCAATTGCTGCTTTCCCGATTGCTGACAAGGCAAGTGTTGCCTGTTCGCGGACGGATTTGTCAAAGTCACCCAGTGCTTCAACAAGTGGCTGGATGGCACGGGGGTTCTTGGCCTTCCCGAGAAGGTATGCGGCGTATTGCCGGACCATGGGATCGGTGCTGTCGCGGAGGGCATGAACGAGTTCTTCAACACCTTTTTTCTCGAGTTCCGCTGCTCCTTCCGGTTTTTCGGGCATAGTATTTTTTACCATAATTTCTCTATGAAATATCTCGCGCATTGTTATATAAGAGCGATCACGTATCTGCAGGGAGAATCCTGATGGTCTTTCAAGATGATTCTTCCCTGACTGAATGTAATCAAATCATCCTGGCAGATGCGATGAACGGTTTTGATAACTGCAAAAGAATTCGAAGTTTACGACGGATATAAATATTTCACACGGCGAAGCATGGTATATGAATTATAAAATCATCGCACTCCTTGTGGTGTGTATTGCAATGGTTGCGGCAGCCGGGTGCACCGGGTTCCAAAGCACGGATACAGGCCGGACTGCACCATCCCAGGATGCCAGTAATGGAGGCGGTCTCTCTGAATCCAAAATGGCGTACTCCGGGACGGCTTCCGCACCTGCCCCGGCAGGGGCCCCTGTACAGTCAGGGACAGGACCCGCAATTGACACAAAGATCATTAAAACAGCATACTTCACCATCGAAGTAAATGATGTCCCTGGTGCAGTAGAGACGTTAAAAAGTCTGGCTGCCCAGAAAGGTGGCTACATTTCTTCGACAAATGTCCAGAAAAATTATAATAACCGTCTCTCAGGTTCCGTAATTCTCCGGGTTCCTGCAGCTGAATTCGATTCCGCGCTTGCGGGGGTCAGGGCACTTGGGACGGTCAAATCCGCTTCAACCCAGGGACAGGACGTGACAGAGGAGTATGTCGACCTCCAGGCCCAGAAAGTCTCATACCAGAACCAGCTGGCGCAATATAATGAGATCATGAAAAGAGCTGTCAAGGTGGAGGATGTCATCACAGTTCAGCAGCAGATCGACCGCGTCCAGACAGAACTGAACCGGCTTGAAGGCAGGCTGAAATACCTCGACAGCCGGATCGATCTCTCGACGATTACCGTGAACCTCGCGGAACCCGAACCTGTCGGGGGAGAGACCGGACATAACTTTGTATCGACCATCAATGAAGGGATTGCAGGATTCTTTGGCATGATCGATGCGCTGATTATCATCATCTTCACGCTGCTCCCGCTTGCCATCCTGGGTGGTGCTATATATGCAGTCTATCGCTATAGAAAAGGGAGAAACACAGAAGTTAAACCGGAAACTCCTGAGAAAAAATAACCTTTTTTTGTTGCCCGGGCTGCATAACTGTATTTTGGGGTCCTCCAGTTTTGGTGACCGTTTCCCCTATACCCCGACAACCGACCGGATTAACCCCGGAAGATGTTCAATGCTCTTAAAAATCCTCAGAACCCTGCATTGGCAGGACTGTTTCCCGGACCGGCCGGGTAGGTGGGTTTTACGGTAAGGTGGAGTGTCTTAGCCGTAGTAACGGCGCTCCCTGAATTTTTCACAATAGTCGGGAGAGGAGTAGGTGAAACTCCGTCACCATGGGGGGTTCCCGGACCGGTTGCAATCATCGGGAAGAGAAAAAAACCACCCACGATAACCGCAATAATGATTATGAAGGCGATAATACCGATAACGGTCTTTTTCCCCGGTTTAAAGCCGGTCCCGCCCGGAGGGGTTTTTGGAGGGGGTATGGATTCAGGTTCCCGGGAAGCAAAAATAGAGGGTCCGGTAATTCCCATGCTTTCCTCAGGTTCCCCGGAGGGTTCATCCGGGGTAAATGTGGCTGACTCATCAGGAATGAAAGCGGGTTCCGGTGTCCACGGGATCCCTGGTTCCTGCCGGACTGTTACCCATGGTTCAATCCTTTCTGTTGAAGGTTCCAGGAGCGGTTCTGAGGTCTTAATCTTCTTTTCGAAGTGAGGAACCACGGGTGATGATTCTTCAGGGAGTGCTGGGGATTTTGCTGCTGCAGGTGTGATATCAGCGCCACGACCGGGCACGAAGATCTTTGAACCACACCGGTTACAAAATCCGGATCCCTCCGGCACACGGTAACCGCACCGCGAGCAATACGTTCCAAGCTGCAGCGAGGGGGTGCCGGAAACTGTTTTTTCCGCCGTGGGTTCACCAGGGACCGGGCGGATTTCAATAATTTTTTTCACCGGTGAGATTCCCTCCGTTGTTTTGGGCCCTGAGGGTTTCTCTGCAGCCTGGACCGGCTTAACCATGGGGGACTGAATCACTTCAATCCGGGGGGAAGGAACCCTCCCGGTTTTTTTGGGAGACTGTTCATGGCCCGGGATTACTTTCCGGATAACCTGGTCAAACGTCGAGGAAGTTTGCTCCCTGATTGTTTTCAGCCAGGTGTCCCGCTCCCTGATCCGGTTCCCTCCCGTCTGGCGGGAGAAGGTGAGGATCATCTGACGTTTTTCACTGGTTTTTGTCAAAACTGACAGGGTTAAGATCGGGTCACGTATTGCGTTCTCTCCTGCTTCAATATCCTTTATCGTGACGAGCGGTATCTCTTTATGCGGGAGGAGGTTAGTTGCCCTGTCGACAAGAATGACCCGTTTATTGGTAAGAATTCCCTCAAATGGGATCGACTTGACATAGACTCCCGGAGTCCTCAAAAGAATATTTTCATCGCTGCGCAGTTCTGGATCGCCCATTACACATCACATTACCTGATATTGGTTAAAAAAGTGTAGGATGATACTGGTTTGAATAGGTAATATGGCATGTTGCAGGGACTGGATCCTTCACCGGCAATTTAATACCTATGATTCTTTTAACATTACCATTCAGATCGTACCTGAGTGAATTCTGATGGTCTTTTCCTGCCGGCAATGTGGAACCTGTTGCATGTACATGGGCGATTATATCGCCATCGAACACCAGATCGGTCCCTTTGAATTCGCCTGTGAGTCGGTATCGACCGGTACACCGTTCATCGCCCGGGTCGATGAAGACAAGCGGGATATTTTCCTTGATACAACATTTCCTGATGAGCACCCTTCGGCCTGCCGGTTCCTCCGGCCACAGGGAGACCTTATCCGCTGCACGATTCACGAGTCAAGTCCCTGCCAGTGCAAATTCTACCGGTGCGTGGTGATGAAAATTTTTAATAAACACGGGGACCGGATTGGCTTTGTGAACGGCAACCTTTCACTCCATTCAGAAGATCATGACCTGAAGGCTGCATGGGAGGAAGCCTCCCGGAACGTCTCATCCCAGGGTGATGACGCTGAAATACCGCTGCAGCACTTCCTCAAAGGCAAAGGATACCATGTTGAATGAGGTGTCCTTATCAGGGAAACATAACGCTCGTTTTTTAAAACAACACCGTGTTAAACAGACTGGACCTGTTGACCCAAAACCAAAAAACAACGCCCAGGTCGGAATTCGAATCCGAGTCGTTTGCGTGACAGGCAAACATGATGGGCCACTACACTACCTGGGCTCCCTTCTATTGAACAAATGTCCCGCCTCCCGGATTCGAACCGGGGACATCGCGGTAGCCGCGCAGTTACCGAAACCGGTAAACCATACTACAGCCGCGCACTCTACCGAGCTGAGTTAAGGCGGGGCACTGCGCTAATTATGTTGGGATAAATTGGTATTAAACGTATCGTTAAAATTCGATAAGAACCTGTTAAAAAAGCCCGGATTTCGGAAATTAATGAGGTTTATTTAAATAATCCGCATACTTATAGAGAATTATGACTGCTCGCAAGGATGTTGCGGGGGATCGCCTTCTTCACCGATAGCCATGCTCATGAAGAAGTGACTGTTTTTGACACTACGCTCCGGGACGGAGAACAAACCCCGGGGATTGCATTCACCTTTGAACAGAAACTTGAGATCGCACGTCGAGCTCTCTGATATCGGCGTCCATGTAATCGAGGCAGGGTTCCCTGCATCCTCAAAAGTCGAGAAAGAGACCGTGACCGCTATTAAAAAGCTCGGTCTTGATGCGAAGATCTGCGGGCTTGCCCGTTCAGTAAAAGCCGATATTGATGCGTGCCTTGACTGCAATGTGGATATGGTCCACGTCTTTATCCCGACCTCAGATATCCAGCGGGAGAACACGATTAACAAGACGCGTGAGGAAGTACTCGGGATCACGTCAGACATTATTCACTATATCCGCGACCACACGGACAGCTGCATGTTCTCCGCCATGGATGCGACAAGGACCGACGGGGACTACCTGATCGAAGTGTTCCGGGCGGCTGCAGATGCCGGCGCTACCATCATCAATGTACCGGACACGGTTGGTGTCATCTCACCTTCCGGAATGAAGACCCTGGTCTCCCGGATTGCGCAAAACGTCGATTGTCCCATTGACGTCCACTGCCATAACGACTTCGGTCTGGCGGTGGCAAATACAATCGCCGCTGTCGAAGCGGGTGCCTCACAGGTGCAGGTTACCGTGAACGGGCTGGGCGAACGTGCAGGCAATGCCGACCTTGCCCAGACGGTAATGATCATGGAAGCAATATACGGCATAAACACCGGGATTCAAAAAGAACGACTTGTCGAGACTTCACGACTGGTTTCCCGGTTCTCGGGCATCAGCATTACTCCCACCCAGCCCGTTGTTGGCGAGAATGTATTCTCCCACGAGAGTGGCATCCATTCGCACGGGGTTATAAAAAATGCTGCAACGTTCGAACCTGGCATCATGACCCCCGAGATGGTCGGGCATCGCAGGAGGCTGACACTCGGAAAACACGTGGGAAGGCACGCCGTGCACCAGATGCTTGCCGATGTCCATATCGAACCCTCTGACCCGCAGCTGGATATGATCGTTGAAAAGGTAAAAGCGATCGCCGGCAAGGGAAAACGCGTGACCGATGCTGATCTGTACGAGATCGCTGAAAGTGTGATGGGAATAGAGCTCAACCACAAGATGTTCCAGCTAGTCGATATTGCCATTATGACGGGTAACCATGTGATCCCAACCGCAAGTGTAAAAGCTACCGTCAACGGGAAGGAGCACGTCTTTTCCAGCGTGGGAAACGGCCCGGTGGATGCTGCACTTCACGCCATCCTGGGTATCACGCCCGCCCGCCTCCAGCTTAAGGAATTCAATATCGAGGCGATATCAGGAGGTTCGGATGCGATGTGCCATGTCACGATCGCGGTCGAGGACGAACACGGGAAAATTTTTGATGCAAGCGGCAGCGGGGATGACATTGTTCTCTCATCAGTCGAAGCACTGGTTAACGCGATCAACCTGATTAACCGGGTGTAAATCCCCGGATTTTTCCGGTTGTTTTTTAAATAACACATAATCGACCGGAAAAAAATATCCGGCATTCATTATCACTCCCTGCATGAGGCATGATACGCCTCCGCTATGCTTCGGACGGGCACGTGGACCAGCCGATATGCCGCATCGCCTGCCCCCATCCCCCACTCAAGGGAGTTATCCTTCACTCCTTTTTCAGATTCGCATTTCGGATCTGGATGAGCAGGTCCAGTGCTGCTTCATAACCGTAAAGAGAAGCCCGCACCTCAAGTTTTGCGATAACTTCGTCAGTTGAAGCACGATACCGCCGGGTAAAACCCCCGTTGCGGTCCGCCGAATCGAGAAGATTGTCGATCCGGTCACAGAGTTTCACCAGCGTTGCTTCCGGGGGGGCATTCAGGATCCGGTCAAGACTATTGGAGAGCCGGGCTGCTTTTCCCTTGATCGTATTCTTTTTGGTAAGGGCATCGACGATAGCGGTGATATCACCTTTTTCATCACTGGAGAGCGGAAGATCCCTGATAAACACATCAGTCCGCCTGATCCATTCCGGCGTGCAGTCCTCATACACGTCATGGAGCCAGGCCGAGACGATCGCCACATGGGATCCGTTAAACATCCCGACAAGGGCGGCCACACGGGCAGGGTGGGTAATATAGGGTGTCCGACGGTCCTTACGCAGCTGGCTTTTATGTGCCTGCGAAGCATGGTCCGCTGCGGTTTTAATAACCGCCATGCGCATGACCGGATCAAGTTCGAATAAAACCGGTCTATTGCTCATAATAAGTACTCTGAATGACGGAACCTAAAGGATTTTTGTTTTTAGATTCCCCCAATTCCTCCAATCCCTGCAAAAGCATCCTGCCAGATAGAAGAATAACGGTCTGGGGTATAGGGACGTAAAAATCCGATGAAACCCCCCCGGGTCGTGCCAGGCTGATGTAAAATGCATTTCTTAGCATCTAATCCGGTTCTCTCTTAAAAAAAGACGTTAATAAAAAAATAATCAGGCAGCATTCGGGGCGCCTTTGCCCTCAATAGCCGCCTTTATCTGGGCCTGTAACTGCTCGAATTTCCCCTGCATCATCTTTTCCTGTTTTTCTAAGGATTTGATGCGAAGTTCAATAGTCTCGACCTTTTCTGTGAGCTTTGCATTCACGACTTCTTTTTTCTTCTGCATCATGACGGTACCGACGCTCATGAACATGACGGCATCTTCTGCAGAATCGGCGATCTCTTCCTGCGCACGCTTGGCTTCACGCACGGCCATCTCGTATTGGGCCTTTTGCGAGAGAATTGTCTGGAGCTGCTGCTGTATCTGCTGGAGCATGGACAGCTGGTTCTGTACTTTGGGTGAAAGATTGTTCATTAGTATAACTCCTGTTATTGTAATCGGTTCCAATTGATAAAAAGGATTATTCTCAAGGTACCTGTAATAAGCCCGCTTTTTCCTCAGATAATGGGAAATGCAGCAAGGGTCAGGAACCACTCAGGACCCGGCCGGGAAATATCCTGCATCTCATCTGCAACATTTATCAGGCGGAGGGCCATGTTAAGCGCGGCACGGAGTGCCGGAATGTCCTGTGCCTCTACGCTGAGTATGAGCATCCCGTCTCCTTCAACCCGGCACCTGGTCACGGATCGGGAATTAACTTCATCGGTAAGTTCGGGGATTAATGCCCGGTAAATCTGCTCCGCATGGGGGGTGGAAAACCGGAAGTGTGCTTCGTGAAGGGTCACCGGATACCTCGTGAAGGTATATGTTCAAAAAAAGATGATAAACTATTCTTTTCCGGCTCTTTTTGCCAGATTCACGATTACCGTGCTTTAATCTCTTTAATTGCAGCGCCACGCTCTTTAAAGAGAATTCTGTGCCCGCAGTAGGGGCACCGGACATTGATGTCGATCTCGACTTTCTGTTTACACCGTGCGCATTTATACGTGCTTGCCATATCCGGAATTATCCTTTTATCTGTTCGAGAGTCCGGTCAATCGCGCGCTGGGCAATCTTCATTGCCGGCGTCTGAGGCTGGTATGCGCCGCCCGCAAACTTGTAATTACACTTGCGGCACTCCCAGATACCGGTACCCTTCCTCCTGACTGACTGCATGTCACATTTCGGACAGCGGTGGAGGGCGCCGGATACTGCTTCAATATCAGCTACTCTCTTGCGTACAGATCTTCCGTACCGGCAGCCAAAGCGTCCGGCACTACCTGTTACTTTTCCTTTTGCTTTATGAGTCGAGCTTGCCATAATGCATACCCACCGATCTGTCTTCTTTTATTTGTCCTCGTAACTAATATACTTGATTGAGGATTTTTACCTGTCCTTCTCCTTTTGAGAGTTTGTTGATGAGATCATAGAATTCTCCCTGTATTCCGGCAGGTATGCGGACTACACAGACCCATGAACCATCTTTCTGCCACTCGTCCTTCTCCATCGTGGATCCGGCCGCGATATCCCCGTAGGCTTTTGCGGCAAAATCTGCGGGGATGCGAATCGCCAGGCGCAGCTCCTCAAACCGGATGGGAAGAAGCGGCCGTAATGCTTTGACGGTTTCTTTGACCTGTTCATCCAGATGTTTGAACGGGTCGATGTTGACCCGCGCTTCTTCCATTGCCATTTCTATCCGGTGAGGGGGATGAGGGTGGCCGGTCTGGGGGTTGACGGCGTTCCTTGCAATGAAGGTAATTACCTGCCGGCGTTTGTCCTCAATCATATGTTTGCGCTGTTCGGCAGTGAGATGGATCTCGCCTTTTTCGATGATCCGCCGCGCCACCGTGTCAAAATCCGTGGTATGGAATACCTTTTCGAGTGCTTCGTCAGATGCCCGTGTGCCCCGTGACGCGTTGCCAAAGACATTCAAGGCTGCAACTACATCCTCGATTTCGACTTTCTGACCCTGCCGCACCAGTGCTGCCTGGTTCGGGTCAACGAGAATTTCAAAGCGCTCTCCGAAACTCTCAAGGCGTGCTACGACAGCCCTATCGAGCGGTATCATGGGAATTCACTGCTTGAATTGTCCGACAAACGTGGCAACTTCTTCTTTGCTCATCTTCCGGAAAACCGGGTTTGCTTTTTCAATTACCCCGATTTCCACGGTGTCAACATCGAACTTGCCCTCGGTTGCGGAATGCAGGGCCTTGAGCCCGAGCAGGATTACATCCTTTATCACGGATTCGGGATTGTATTCTTCTTCAAAAACTTTCATTGCAGCGGGGCGTCCGATACCGATACCGGTTGCTTTGTACTCCAGGAGTGTACCGGATGGATCCGTTTCAAAAAGCCGGGATTCACCATCACTCACCCCTGCAATGAGCAGTGCCGTCCCATAGGGGCGTATTCCGCCATACTGGGTGAGTGTCTGCATGTGGTCACAGAGCTTTTTGCCAGCGTTTCGACTTCTATCGGATCATCGTAGGAGACCCGGTTGATCTGGCATTCTACCCGTGCACGGTCAACAAGCGATCGCGCATCCCCGACAAGCCCGGATGATGCAACCCCGATGTGTTCATCAATTTTAAAAATTTTCTCGATCGATGATGCCTCGAGGAGTTTCGAACTCACGCGTTTATCAACAATCAGCACGACCCCGTCCTTTGCCTTGATACCCACGGCAGTTGTTCCACGCTTGACTGCCTCACGGGCGTACTCCACCTGGTAAAGCCTGCCATCGGGGGAAAAGACGGTAATCGCCCTGTCGTATCCCATCTGATATTGTGGTTGCATTATAATTCCTCCATATCTTCTCTTGTCAAGAACAATCGGTTTGTATTTTTAAATCCCTTTTCAATCACATCAACCTTCTGACCGTTGCAATGGCTGAACTGGAACACTTTTTTATCAATGATACACTCGCGCAAAGATACCGGTTCCTCGCCGGAGGTTTTCCCCCCCCGTATCCTCTCACGCAGACTTTCAATTGTACCGGAAGCCGCAACCATCCGCAACACGATGCGGGTGTCCCTGCAGGTTGTGATGGTGGAGAGCGCGGTTGCCAGTTCATGCTCAGTTCCCCGCCGGCACCGTATGATGAAAAACTGCCCTTCGGAAGCAACGACTGCCGGCATGATAACTGCGGCCATTACATCCCCCCAGAGTTGAGTTGTGGCATCCGATATTGCATAATACAAATCCTTTTGATCTACGGCGGTTCCGGCAGGTTCGAGAGCAACCAGAAGGTACCGGCGTTTCTCCCGCAACGTGGGGGGACGGGTACCCATCAGATCACCCTGACTGCCATGTCCGGGGGGGTGGTAACCGTATCAATACCGGAAAACGACTTTTCAACATCGGACATGTCCATTCCAATGAGGGAACATAACCCGGCAATCTCGCGGACCGAACGCATTTCCAGTACTGACCGGGCGTGAGTTGAAAGGACGATCGGGAACCCGAACCGCTGCTCAAGTACCATAACATCGCGGTAACGGTGAATGGCGCGCTGGCGCGTGATACCCCGCCCTGATATGAGGGGAGAGAGGTTAAAATCAACCGCTACCCGGTTATCAGCCGCCATCCGGGCAGTTACATGATCGAATGCATTCTTATCAGCAGACTGGATTCCCCTGAGGATGTGTACCCCCTTTGTGGTGATTACTGCCCGGTTGAATCCGCTGTCACCGGCCTGGACCGAGACCACCGCGTTATTATTTCTCTCCTTTTTGATGCGGTTGACCAGGTCTCTTAGTGGCGTGTCACGGATCAGGATGCCAGTATAGAGTTCGATCCCGTACCATTCACCGGGAGGTACGTCTTTTGCAACCAGTCTTTCAAAACCCAGGGCCTTTGCCTCAAGTGCCATCCGGCGCACCGATGAGTCCCCGCCGGGGTATGGACAGACACAGGCATCGGTGATCTTCATGAAAGGTAACTTTGCGTAAAAAGAGGATAAGATTATTTGCCCTGGTTTGCGTGAGACCGGATACTCGGGCGGGTCTTTTCAGTTCCTTTTCCACGGGTGCTCATACCCCGTCCCTTACGCCCGGCTGAGGTCTTGCCACGCTCGGCCCTGCCACGGTGCGTGGAATTTGCCAGCCATGCAAGGTTCTTGTCTGCTCTCACCGAGGGGTGGTGACCGTCAACAAGGATGACTTCATAATATTTCAGCTTGCCATCCTGCCCAACCCAGTAGGAATTGAGTACTTCCATGTTAGGGAAGCGTTTCGAAGCCCGCTCTTCGGCAATCCTCTGGATGCTCTTGCCTGCTGTAGAACGGTTCTTACCCATACGTGCAGACCGGCGTGCGCGGACATATCTTGACGCCCTGCGACCACCGCGACGAACCTGTACGCGTGCAACGGCTACACCCTGTTTTGCCTTGTAGCCAAGTGACCGCGCGCGGTCAATACGGGTTGGATGTTCGAGGCGGACGACGCTGCCTTCACGGCGCCATTCCTGCATACGGTTCCAGAGAAGTTCTTTCACTCCGCTTTTTTCTGGTACTTTCCATGCCTCCCTGACGAAGGCGTACATTGATTTTACCATGATATTCTCCTAAGGTTCGGCTCTTTTCTGAGCTACATTCCTTTCAACGGGACGCATCCCGTGTTCCCACATACTTTAACCGGTGGACTATTAAAGTACACCGGCGATTTTTCCTTTCAGGGGGTCCGGTTACCGGTTACTTTTGCGCTTCTCAACAACCCGTATATCCTGGATACAGGTTACCGGGTACTGGCCATCGGCATCCTTTTCTGCAGATTTTACCATGTCCCACACGGTAAGCAGCGCAACAGAAACCCCGACGAGCGCCTCCATCTCTACACCGGTCTTTCCGGTGGATTTCACACGAACCGTTGATTCAATGAACCCGTCACCTTCGAAAAAATCAATACTGATAGCACTGATGGGGATAGAATGGCACATGGGTATAAGGGAAGGAGTATTTTTAACCGAAAGCGTTGCTGCCACCCGTGCAGTGGAAAGTACATTGCCTTTCACTACTGAACCCTCCCGTATTGCATTCAATGTTTCAGGTCTTAAGAAAATTTTTCCGGAAGCAACTGCCTGGCGGATCACCTCATCTTTTGCACTGATATCAACCATCTGTGCCTTATCATCCTGGATATGTGTAAATTCTGCCATTCACCCACCTTTTTTATATAATTCCGCAGGGATCCGGTCCACAAGATCAGAAGCCAGCATGCCTTCACCCCGCTGTGCCGCAACGAACTGGCCTGCCCTGCCATTTACGTAGGCTGCAATGCACCCCGATTCAAAGGCAGGCAGGTGGCAGAGCAGGGCACCTGCGATACCGGCAAGCACATCTCCCGTTCCACCCACCGTCATCGCCGGGTCTCCGGTCCGGTTAAACCGCACACGATTGCCATCCGTGATGATATCGGTATGTCCCTTGAGGAGCAGCGTGCCCGGTACTTTTGCACGTTTCGCGGCCACTGCACGTTCTATTATGTCATCCGAAAGCCTGGTTGAGGTTATCCGCGTAAACTCTCCCGCATGCGGAGTATACAGGGTCTCATTCTTTGCAACTGGCAGGGGTAACCGCAGTGCATCCGCATCAATCACCGCATTTTTACAGCAGGGTGCGATTGCACACATCACGGCATGACTGTCGGGCCCCAGACCGTTTCCACAGATGACCACATCAGCACGTGCGGCAAGGACCATGAGCCGTTCCAGGTGTTCCTCTCCTATCCGGACTCCTTCCAGCCGTTCATAGATCAGATCAGGGATTGGCTCAAAAACCGGCGAAGCGATACGGACGATATCTGCCCCGGCCCGTAATGCACCCAGTCCTGCCAGGTAGGGTGCACCCTGGTACGGTCCGCCACCGATGACCAGCACTTCCCCCCCGTTTCCCTTGTGCGCCTTTTTACGCCGTGAGGGGAGCAGGGTTAAGTCCCCCGGACCAACACAGCATTCCGCTTCGATGGGGATCCCGATATCAATAATCTCAGATCCTTCAATCTTGGCCCGGTGAAATGCACATATCCGGTCTGCCCGCATACCGGGCGAGGGTATGTCTGCGGCAATAACCTGCGCCCTGGACGAATTTGCCATAGAGATACAGGAAGAGAGGGGTTCTTGTACGGAACCGGTTGCACCGGTTCCCAGTAATGCATCAATAATCACATCTGCATGGTCAAACAGGGAATGAAGTTTTTCCAGGTCGTCGCGGCAACCGAAAGGATGAAGGGAAACCCGGCAGTGTTTCAGCGCACCTAGCTGGTGCTCGCAGGAACTGCTCCTTTTCCCTGAATCAAGGTAGCAGACATCGATTGTCACTCCCCGCTGGAGGTGACGTGCAGCCACCATGCCGTCACCACCGTTATTGCCTTTCCCGCACAGTACCAGACCCGTTCCGGGCTCATGGCAAGTGCCCGGTCGGCGAGTGCCCGACCCGCACTTTCCATCGAGCTGGAGATCGGTGACACCCAGTGCAGTCGCATTCAGGTCAACTGCACGCATCCTGGCAGGACTGATAATTCCCGTCTCCAGGAATCCAACAATGAGTTCCGGTCGCATTCTTGAGCACACTTCATCTGTATGAACTCCATAAATAATATGCAATGGGTTTCAGCGATGATGTGAAAGCAGCCGCAGAACAGATCGGGGCAGCGCCCGAAATAACCATCATCTCCCACATTGATGCAGATGGGATCGCCTGTGAGGCTATCCTTTCACAGGCAATCTCCCGCATGGGGATTCCGGTCAGGTCCGTTTTTGTCCGCCAGCTTGAACCATTAACAATGCCCCAGGTACCGTCCGACCAATCGCTCAAAGTCTTTTCCGATCTGGGTGCAGGACAACAGAATCTTCTTTTTGAGCGCGGATTAACAGAAAAAGAAGTCGTTATCATCGACCACCACGTGAACCAGCCCTGCGAACGTGCCTACACCCAGGTGAACTGTCTGCCCTATGGACACTCGAGGATGAGTGCCGCCGGGGTAGCCTATTTTGTGGCAAAACAGACTTGATGAGATAAATATCGATCTCGCAAAACTGGCAATCGTTGGCAATGTCGGGGACATGATGGCACGGGAAAAGTGTGGCCTTGTTGGTCCCGCCCGTGACATTATAGTTGAAGATGGTATACGGCACCAGTCGGTTGAGGTACGAAAAAAGGATCTCAACTGCTACGGCACGGCAACCCGCCCTGTCCACCTCTCGCTTGCCTATAATGATGACCCGTTTATCAGGGGGATCAGCAATAATCCTGAAGGTGCACGGCAGTTTTTAAAACGCCTGGGGATCCGGCAACAGAGTGATAACGGGCGCTGGTTTGTATGGGAAGAGATGGCGCCTGAAGATAAAAGGACCATAATTTCTGCGCTTGCCGAGCAGTTGATAGCAAACGGGGAACGGGTTGACCGGCTTTTGGCAGAAACATACGGGTTTCCTGATGAGCTTCCCCGCACTCCGCTGCGGAATGCACAGGAATATGCAACAATGCTGAATGCCTGCGGGCGCTGGTCCAAACCTCACGTTGGGGGTGCAATTCTCAGAGGGACCGGGGAATTGCCTACCGTGACGCCGAACATATGCTCAACAACCACCGGGCAATTATCCGCAACCTGCTCCAGTATATCATCGATACCGGTGTTAAAGAACTACAAAACCTCCAGTGGATCCATGTGGGGGGGCGGTACCCGGATACGATAGTCGGTATTGGGGCGGGAATGGCACTCTCAAAACTCAACAGCAGCAAGCCCATACTGGTCATGTGCGAGGTGCCTGAAGATACCAGCCTGACAAAAATATCGATGAGGACAAATGAACGCGTGGTGGAGCGGGGGATCGACCTCCAGCAGGCCCTCAGTGATGCTTCTGCCGAATATGGTGGCGGGGGCGGCGGACATAAGATTGCAGCGGGGGCATATATCCCGAAATCAGCAGAGCAGGAGTTTTTGGATCGTGTCAACAGGATACTCGGAGAACAGTTCGCTGCGGCGAGTGCAGACCATTGCTGATTACCAGTTCGGGAGCAGGGCCGGTACCGCGCTTTTTCCCGAAGGCTGCACGTTCATCTTTTCGACAACCGGAAGGGTCCGGCAAATTCTGTACAAGGGAGTCCGTCTTGCTACTGTACGGGCTTCAGATGGCAGACTGACACTCGGTATTGAAGGGGCAAAACGCTTAATGACAGTCCTTCCTGTCCCCGGTTATAGGGTTATCATCCGTGACGATGTGGCAATGTTTGTCGCACAGGGAAAGAATGCCTTTGCAAAACATGTTACGGGTGCGGATCCCCACATCCGCGCGGGTGATGATGTGCTTGTCGTTACCGGAGATGACCGACTGATTGCATGCGGGGCTGCAGTGATTTCGGGCGTGGAGATGCTTGCATTTAATTATGGAGTAGCAGTAAGAGTACGGCAGGGTAGTGAAAAAGATGCTTCCGGGAAATATCAACCCACGCCAGATGAAGGCGATGATGAAGAAGCTCGGCATGCAGGTCGAGCAGATTGAAGACGTGCAGAGTATTGTCATCAAGACACCGAAAGGCAATTACATCTTTGATTCTGCCGAAGTTTCGGCAATGACCATGCAGGGGACGACAACGTACCAGGTCATCGGTGACATCCGGTTCGAACCAGCTGCACCTGAAATTCTCAAAGAAGACGTAGCGATGGTGGCTGAACAGGCAAAAGTCTCTGAAGAGAAGGCAAAAGAGGCTCTTGTGGCAACAAAAGGCGATATCGCAGAAGCGATCATGCGCCTCTCCGCTTCATGATCGAAACAGGAGACCGCATACTCCTCGTTGGAGAAGGAAGAGAATTTTTCGTAAAAGCGGGACCGGGTACACTCGGTACTGACAAGGGTCAGCTCGATCTGGCAACCATTGTCGGGAAGGCCGGCGGGGATACTGTTACAACCCACAATGGCATACCGTTCGTCATCCGCATCCCGCGCCCTACTGACTTTTTTACGTATGGCAAGCGTTCGGGTGCGCCGATGCTGCCAAAAGATATCGGGCTGGTCATTGCCTATACCGGGATGAACCACAACGATGACGTGCTCGATGCCGGTACTGGCAGCGGCATTGCAGCCATCTACTTCGGTAGCGTGGCAAAGACGGTCAGGACCTTCGAGGTTCGCCCGGAATTTTCCACGCTTGCAATGAAGAACATCACCGAGGCAAAACTGCACAACGTGGAAGCAGTAGCAAAAGACTTCCTTGATGCAGACGGCAGTTATGACGTCGTACACCTCGACCTCCAGATCCAGCCGGACCATGTGGCACACGCATATTCCCTGCTGAAATCCGGGGGATATCTTGCGTGTTACACTCCGTTCTTAGAGCAGATGGCGATCGTTGTTGATGCAGCCACCCCGCTCTTTTGCGAGGTGCACACTCATGAGCTGATCGAACGTGAGATGACCCGTTCCAAGCGGGGTACACGACCTTCCACAAGCGTGTGCCATTCCGGCTATGTCACCATCGCAAGAAAATAATTGTCTTTTTTTAAAAAGAACAGGCCCTGTCGACGGGTAAAAATATAAAAAATCGGCACCCATAATCTTCTCAATACCGAGAGCATGAATACACCTCCGCTACGCTTCGGACGGGCACGTAGATCAGCTGAGATGCTCCGGTTCCCGTCCGTCCCCCTCTCAAGGGGTTATCGCGAGCGCTCCCGTCCCCCGCTATCAAGTGGGGGAAGGGTGAGCACACAGGGGGGTGTCTTGTTTCTTCTGAAAATCCCCTTGGAAACATCATAGAATAGTTCTGATGGCAAAAAGTGAAATTGTCAAGGAATTCTGAAGGATGAGGAGTGCGGAGGCGAAGCATCCCCTTTTAGACTTGACAACCATATTACAAACAGAACCACTACTGTCGATGAATTTGCGTGGATTTTCCAGGATTGGATAGGTAAATTTTATGATTAATCATAATTGACAGAAAAAAACAGGCGCCGCAATCCCTGAAATGCAAAACCAATAGTTACCGTTTTTTTGCAGATGTGCTCTCCCATACCCGCATATCTTTTCCAAGGTTTGACAAACCTGCCAGGAGATAAAACTGGTTCAGGATAAACGCAAAAACCAGGTTTTGTCTCCAGACGATACCGGCACCGATAAAAATTGCCAGAAAACCAGGGAGCCAGAGCGGACTGGTGAGGAATAACCAATAACAGAATAGTATCACCGAGAGGAAAAAAATGATCGGTGAGCACACATACATAAAAATCCGGAGAGGGTAGAAAAAGTGTGAAAACCAGGTATTCTTTCCCAAAAGGTCCAGGTTTGAGAGGGTTGCTTCGATGAGTCCCGTGGCTCTCCTTGTCTTCTGGCGATACTGGATTTTATAACTTTTTGGAATATCCTCATACACGACAGCCCGTTTCTCGTATACAGCACGATATCCCTTCCGGATTGCTTCAAATGCCGTGTTTGCATCGTCAGCCCCGGTTTTATCATTAATCCTCGTTATGAGATCTGACCGGAATGCAACCAGTGCCCCGTTAAAATTGTACGTTGAATCAAGAGCGCTTTCCCATTCACACATGCGCCCGTAAAACGAGCGGTAGACACTTTCCAGCAGGGTTGTGCTGTTGGCATTAGGCAGAGGCCTGAGTTCTCCGGTTACTGCAGCGATTTTTTCATCACTCAGCAGGCGTCCGACCAGATATCCGAGTGCATCGGGATCGAAAAAAACATCCGCATCGGTAGTGACAATGACAGAGTAGTGTGCCCTGCTTATCGCAAGATTATAGGACCGGTTTGTTCCCAGACGTTCACGGTTTTCTATAAGCTGATAGTTGATTCCGGATTGTGCTAACCAGGATTTTGACAGGTTTTTTGTAGCATCACTGGAGCAGTCGTCAACCATGATGATTTCGATTCGCTCCGGGGGATAATGGGATTCCTTTAAGTTTTCCAGACGTTTGCCGATAACCAGTGCTTCATTATACGCCGATAGTATGATACTGATATCAGGGAAGATGCGAAGAGCAGGGATTTCTGTGGATTTTTTGCCAAAAAAAATACCGGCGGAATATATCAGGTACGGAAAGATTGCAATTAAAAAAAACAGGAATGCAAAAAGGAGCAGCATTCCCGCATTACCCTGAAATTATGTGCATGTTTTTATCGCCCCGCCCTACTCCTTTGTAGACAAAACCATGCCGGATAAAAAGGTCGGCATCAACCAGGTTCCGGCCATCAACAATAACCGGGTGCTTCTTTTTTGACAGGGTCCGTATATGACCCGGGTCCAGATTTTTGTACTGGTGGTGCCCGGCAAAAATCACGATGGCATCTGCCCCCTGTATCGATTCATCAAAGTCATGGAGGACAGGGACACCGGGATATTCCTGTACATAGGGATCATGAACCCGCACGGATGCACCGGCTTTGATGAGGTCATCCCGGTATGGTTCTGAGGGAGTGTTACGCGTATCATCAGAATTAGCAAGGAACGCCCACCCGAGAATGGTTACCTTTGACCCCTGAGGTGAACATCCCGCCCGTAAAAGGGCATCAATTGTGAGCCTGAACATATGGGAAGGCATAAAATCATTGATGCGGCGGGCAAGTACATAGAGCGAGGGTTCATCCTTTGGGTAATCCAGAAGGTCCTTTCCCAGCATCTGGACACCCCGTTCAAGATGATACGTGTCTTTGGTCAGGCAATGTCCGCCAACTCCTGCCCCCGGCCACAGCATGGCCCGCGTAATACCCTCTCCCTTGAGACTGTCGACCCCGGTGCGTACATCGTACACGTTGATCCCCATTGCCTCACAATAGAGTGCAAGTTCATTCATGGCAGCAATCTGGAGGTCACGGAACGTGTTTTCCGTGGTTTTTGTAACCTCAGCGGCAGTTGCTGACATGGGTATTACTTTCCCCAGAGTCAGTACGGGCGAGTAAAGTTCAGTTGCCCGTCGGGTGCTCACGGGATCAATGCCACCAACAATCCGGTCATGTTCACGGATATTGCGCAAGAGCCTGCCTACCATTACCCGTTCAGGTGCATGGGCCAGGGCAAAATCAATGCCAGCTTTGAGTCCCGACTGTGCCTCAAGAATTTCTTTTGCAAGCGTACTGGTTGTCCCGGGAGTTACGGTGGATTCCAGCACAACCAGCATTCCTGGAGTAAGATATCGTCCGACATGACCGATCCCTTCTTTGAGGGCAGAAAAATCCGGGAGGAGATCTTCTTTATTTAAAAATGGGGTCTGGATCGAGAGCGTTACCGCGTCCAGCCCTGCTATTTTTGAAAAGTCGGAGGTACAGGTAAACTTTCCTGCACTAACGACTTTTTTTAAGAGGTCGTCAAGCCCTGGTTCTTCCCCTTTGAGCGGGCTTTCACCCCGGTTCAGCATGGCGATTTTATAACCGGAAGATGCAGAGTCCCGCTGGAACCCGTACACAACCTCAAACAGGGGGGAGTCTGCAAAGAGGGCTGCAGCGGGAATGCCGACATACCCCATTCCAAGAACACCTATTTTTTTTATAGGTCCGCGTTTCTTAATCAATGTTTCAAGTGCCATTGTCATATTCACTTCCCAAAAATTACATGGCTGAACGGACTTTTTCGCAGAACTCGAGGTTGCGAATTGCCTGACCGGGAGCGATCGGGAACGGCTGGTTCTTGTCTACGCAATCAATGAATATTTCCAGCTCACGTTTCAGTGGTTCGACCGTATTGACCATCACTTTCTCAATAATATTTTCCTGGACATATCGCGCCGCTTCAACATGGTATTGGCCGGGTTTGCGGTGGATGATGACTTCCTGGGTCATAAAATTACCTTCAATGGTGAACTCTTCATCTTCAACATATATCTGGCGGATCTTCTTTGACGCCTTCCGGCTCGCTGAAAGGGATACCGGAATACCATCGCAATTCATCAGTACGCTCATGACATCGGTATTGCCAACGCTGTGCACATCGAGGGGATCGGGAAAGAACACGTTTAAGAGAATATCGATATCATGAATCATCAGGTCTTCAACAACCGAACTTCCGGTGATTCGGGAAGAAGTGGGATTGTGCCGTTTAAACTCCATGTACAGGGGATTTTTTACGATCTTTTTAATCTCCGCAACGATCGGGTTGAACCGTTCAATATGACCGACACCGATAGTAATTCCTTCCGGCGCGGTTTTCATCAGCTTTTTTGCTTCTTTGACCGTTGCACAGATGGGTTTTTCAATAAGCACGGATTTTTCCTTTGCAAAAACCTGCCCGACTACGCCGGAGTGAAACTGCGTTGGTACAACAACACTGACTGCATCGGAATTATCGAGCAGTTCGCCTATTGATTCATAGACTGTCGCATCGTGTTTTTCCCCAAGCGCTTTTGCAGCCTGGGTATTCACATCGTATATCCCGAGAGAATTCACGCTTTTTAATTCTGAATAAATACGCACGTGGTTCTTTCCCATTGCACCGACGCCGATCACACCAACATCCATCAGTTCACCCGGTTAACCGCATCGCAGATATATGCAAGCTCCTTCTGGTCAAGCATCGGGTGAACAGGGATACTCAGGACAGATGATGCCAGGCTGGTCGATACGGGACATGAGTCGGGTTCACTGGCACGGGCATATACCGGCTGGTTGTGGAGAGGAATAGGATAGTGTCACTGCAGTGCCGATACCTTTTGCCTTAAGGTATTCGATAAAATCAGCACGCTTCATTCCGAACTCATCGGTCAGGCGCAGCACGTACTGGTGATACACATGGTGCATCCCCGGTGCGACATAGGGTGTAACAATTCCTTTCACGGAAATATGAGCATCGAAATACTCTGCGTTTTTCCGTCGGCGTGTATTGAACTTCTCCAGTTTTTTCAGCTGCACGAGACCGATCGCGGCTGCCACATCGGTCAGGCGGTAATTATACCCGATCCGGGTATGAAGATATTTCTCGCTCTGCCCATGGTTGATGATCAGGCGCAGGCGGTCGTTCAATGCCTTATCACTGGTTGTAACCATGCCCCCCTCGCCGGTGGTCATGTTTTTTGTTGCATAGAATGAGAAACAGCCCATGTGCCCAATTGAGCCGGCCTTTTCGCTGTTCCACATCGCCCCGTGGGCCTGTGCGGCATCCTCGATTAAGGTAAGATTATGAGATTCGCAGACCTGTTTTATTGCCGGTACATCGAACGGCTGGCCAAAGAGATGCACTCCGATGACTGCTTTTGTTTTAGGGGTTATATGGTTCTCCACCTGTGCCGGGTCAATGCAGAAGGTCTTTTCATTCACGTCAACAAAGACCGGCTTCGCGCCGGTCATTGATACAGCCGATGCAGTAGCGAAAAATGTAAAGGAAGGAACAATTACTTCGTCTCCCTGGCCAATGTCTGCAGCCAGCAGCGCTGCATGGAGTGCAGCGGTACCGTTATTTATCGCAACCGCATGCGTTGTCCCGCAATAATCGGCAAATTTTCTCTCGAATTCCGCAACTCGTTCTCCGGCGGCCAACATGCCGGATTCCAGCACAGCGGTAACCGCAGAGATCTCATCCTGACCTATAGCAGGTCGCGCAACAGGTATCTGCACTAGTATTCACCCTATTATCTTGTTTGTTTCAATAAAAATGCGCAATGATTGAATAAATATAATTGCTGTATAAAGATGAAAGGTTTGTTCCTGTAGCACTTTTCCTTAACCACAGGTACTGAGAAATCCTAAAGATAGGTAATTAGAACAGGAACATCCTATACTCGTACACGAAAAACCTTGGAGGGGTGGAAACGGAACATCTCATATCCATCGGCGATTTTGATCGCGACGGGATCGACACAATGCTGGATCATGCGCGGCAGGTTGATGAAGGCCAATACGACAAGCATGCCCTGCAGGGTAAAATCCTTGCTACTCTTTTCTTCGAGCCAAGTACCAGGACGCGGATGTCGTTTGAGTCTGCAATGGCCCGGCTGGGAGGCACCTCCCTGTCGGTAGGGAGCGTTGAAGCCTGCTCAATCGCAAAAGGCGAGACTCTCGCAGATACGATCCGGGTGGTAAGCGGCTATGCGGACGCAATCGTGATACGGCACCCAAAAGAGGGAGCTGCCAGGCTTGCTTCCGAATTTGCAACTGTTCCGGTCATCAACGCAGGAGATGGGGCCGGGCAGCACCCGTCCCAGACGCTCCTGGATTTATATACTATCCGCCAGTCAATGCCCATCGATAATATCGATGTGGCGCTCATCGGAGACCTCAGGTATGGTCGCACTGCACACTCGCTTGCATCTGCCCTCTCACACTATAATGCACGGTTGCACACGATATCCCCCAAAGGACTTGAACTTCCTGCAGCATTTGCAGAGGGCCTGTCGGATAAAGGTATGGAAATTATCGAACACGATGACCTTGAGGAAGTAATCTGTAATGTTGATGTACTCTATGTCACCCGAATCCAGAGAGAACGGTTCCCGGACTCGGCGTCCTACTTTAACGTTGCATCAAACTATCGTATCACACCTGAACTCCTGACGGGTGCAAAAAACCATCTTATCATTCTCCATCCCCTCCCGAGAGTTGACGAGATAGACCCGAGAGTCGACGAATTACCCTGTGCACGGTACTTTGAACAATCGCGAAATGGTGTCCCGATTCGCATGGCGATGCTCATGAGGCTGATGCAATGAAAAAAACCGAAGCGGAAGAAAATGAACGACTCCTCGTCCGCCGGATTAAGAACGGGACCGTGATCGATCACATCAGGGGGGGGAGGCTCTCAATGTCGTTAAAATACTTGGAATTACCGGAACGACACAGGAGGCTCTTTCGATCGCAACGAATGTCCCGAGCAGGAATATGGGGTGTAAGGATATCGTTAAACTTACCAACCGGGAACTGTCTAAAGAGGAAGTCGACCGGATTGCCCTCATTTCACCCAGGGCAACAATAAACATTATCAGGAATTTTAAGGTGTGCGAGAAGAAGGGTGTTGAGATCCCTACGGTCATCGAAGGTATTGTCCGCTGCCCCAATCCGGGATGTATTTCAAATACCAACGAGCCTATCCGGAGCAAATTCAAGGTGCTGCCCAAAGGATTGTATTGTCATTATTGTGACTGGGTTATTACCAAGGACCTGACCAGCCACATAATCTGATTTTTATTTTTTCATTCCTTTTCATCTTCGTGGTGAGATGCCACAAGCTGTAATATCTTTAAAAAGCCTCGTTTTTTTCAGGAATACACAATTAACCATTGTTTGAGATCAATCAGGTTGAGAGAAAAGTTAATATACAGACTGCCGTAAATATGACTGGTTTAACATGACAGCGAAACGAGGTAATTACGGCTTATACGCAGTGGTTTTTGTGCTGCTCCTTGCCCTGGTTCTCCCTGGGGCTTGTGCTTCCAGGTACTGAACAACCGGGCTACATCACCGTTGGTCTGGCACCAGTTGCAGATTTTACTGCACTCTATGCATACAATACTGTGCCGACAACCGTTTCTTTTAAGGATCATTCAACCGGGACAACACCCCTGGACTATTCCTGGGAATTTGGTGATGGTGCAACGTCCACAGAACAAAATCCCATCCACACGTATATCCGTAAAGGACTATACACGGTAAAACTCACGGTAACGAACGTCTATGGGTCCAGCGCCGAAGTAAAGGAGAATTACATTGCAATCGGTCTTGCTCCCAGAGCTGATTTTTCCGGCACCCCGACAACAGGAAATACACCGCTGAATGTGGAATTTACCGATCGGTCAACGGGTTACCCGACCTCCTGGAAATGGAATTTCGGTGACGGAAAAGAATCATCTGACCAGAATCCGGTTCACACGTACTGGTCGAGCGGCGAGTTTACGGTCACCCTCACTGCATCAAATGAGTATGGCACATCAGATGCTTCAAAAGCATACTTCATTCACGTGATACCTGCCCTCAAAGCCAGGTTTGTCGCTGATCCAAAGCAGGGAAAAGCGCCGCTTGTGGTGAAGTTTTCCGATGTATCTGCCAGGAAACCCGGAAACGTGGACCTGGAATTTTGGTGACGGAAGCAACTCAACCGCACCAAATCCGGTTCACGCATATTCAACGCCCGGTGCTTTTCATGTTAATCTTACGGTAACCCGTGGATTCAACAAGGATAGTTTTTCCCAGACAATTATAGCAGGTGGAGTCCCGGCAACTGATTTTAGTGCGGATACCACGACAATCGGCGTTAACAACCCGGTTCGCTTTACCGATAAAACAATCAATTCACCTACCACCTGGTTATGGGATTTTGGTGATGGGGCTACTTCAGCCGAACAGAACCCCTCACACGCCTACCTGGCAAAAGGGATTTACACCGTAACTCTGACAGCGACAAATAACAACGGAATGGACACCGCGATAAAATCCGGGTATATTACTGTTGGGGTAAAGCCGGGTGCTGGTTTCTTAACCGAGATCCCGGAGTACCAGCAGGGGACCAGAGTCCAATATGTCCGGTTCATTGATACGTCTGTCGGGAACCCCACATCCTGGTCCTGGGACTTTGGAGATGGCCAGAGTTCCGTGGATCAGAATCCCCCCCTCCACTTTTACAACCGGGACGGTTCATACACGGTGTCATTGACCGTGAAAAACATCTTTGGCCAGGACACCAAAGTCCAGACCAACCTGATCAACGTAAGAGAAGGGCCCCGGGTTGACTTCAAAGCGGATAAAACACGGGTGAGTGTGAACCAGTATATTCATTTCACTGACCTTTCAACAAACGCTCCTGTTGACTGGAAATGGGATTTCGGTGACGGCACTGCCGGAACCGGGCAAAATCCCGACCATGTATATCGCGCACCAGGCAGTTATGATGTGACCCTGACTGCATCTGACGCATATACCACAATCAGCCATACGAAGAAAAACTTTATTACCGTAGTCAATTCACCCCATGCTGATTTCAGGGCAGACCGGACCAAAGGGGTCACACCGTTTACCGTAACATTTACTGACATGACAACAGGCAACCCGACCCGGTGGAAATGGGATTTCGGGGATGGTACACAATCATCGGATAAGAACCCCACGCATACCTACACAACTACTGGTATATCATCAACGAACACGTACACCGTGACCCTGAGTGCATTAAACAGCTATGGAGAGGACGCCGTTGCAAAGACAGATTATATCACCGTCACCCAGTCCCCCATCGCTGAATTTACCGTAGATAGTCGCCAGGGGAAAGCACCATTTGTCGTGAAATTCCGCGATACCAGCGCCGGCAATCCAACCACGTGGAACTGGGATTTTGGTGATGGAACAGGGTCCTCAGAACAGAACCCCACCCATGTGTACCCGTACGAAGGAGCCTATGACGTCAGGCTCACGGTATCAAACCAGTATGGTTCGGACAGTGTCTTCAAGACAGGGAGTACTTCCCAGCGGGGTAATACTGCACCAGTCCCGTTAACGACAACTGCGATCCAGCAGGCAACCGGGACCCCGTCAACGCAGATCCAGCAGGCTTTAACGACCGAGCCGGTTCTTCCGGTTGCGACCCAGGCCCCATTATCCCCGATTATAACGATAAGTGCAACTATCCTCGGGATACTTGCGATCATAGTTACACGTCGGAATTAAGTAGTTATTCAATAGTCTTTTTTACTTTTTCCCCGGCACCGGATGAATACGTCCTGGAGATTACCCGGAACACTATGAGGAGTGGGAAAGGATTTTCCACGGGAATAAAAGAGGATTCCGGAAACCTTAAACAAGGAATCGGTGGATGAAGCCAGGGGGTTAAAAAAAAGGGGTAGTCACATTCCGGCGACTAATTTTATGAATGACACAAAACAATTTGTCCTGAGATCGCTCTTTGGGGCTCCGGCATATCGTGCTTCTGCCCCCGCTTCATCTGGCGTCCCTACATGCGATAACCCCATACTGTTAATGAAAATATACGAAAAGGGGATCAAGGGGAACTACCCTTTGGCTCCCTCCCGCTCTGGTTGAGTGAGGGGGCACCCTCATATATACTGCAGGGATTAACCTGGCACCAGGAAAAAATTTTCTACAAAGGATAAAAGTGAACTTTTTTTCTGTTGGTTTCCGTTACCATTGTATTGTACGATTTTTCCATCGTTACAACAGAATACTTCTGGTGGTTAAAAAGTGACTATCCCTAAAACGTTTAAACCTGCCGCAGGTCAATGCAGGAGATGCCCGTGGACATCAATTTCCCCGCGGTAGATCCGGGTGCTTGAGATCCAGCGTCCGTCTTCAGCTGAAAACACAGCTGATCTGGTGAATATCAACTTTTCTTCTACCTTTTTCACGCCTGATTTTATTGATTTCAATCGCTGCTGCAAGTGTCTCTTCAGATACAATAAGGGCGTCAAAATCAGCATCCAGTGCAGAACCATACCGGTCATTCAATGGTTCGATCTCCCAGTGGGTTGAAGGGATAATGGAAGAAATGAACCGCTCGAGTTCTGCCCGCCGCAGGGCAAACGGATGTATGGGGTGATTTTTACGGCTGGCAAATGAATCGCTGGTAAGGCCGATTACCACCTGACCTTTGGATCCGGCAACATCAAATGAACGTTTCAGGAGGTGTTTGTGCCCATCGTGAAGTGGATCGAACGTGCCCCCTACCATAACCTTCATACAGTTTGGTTCTTAATTTTCTATGTTATTATGCATATGGATGCTCATATCTCCGGCGTTCCGCTTTTTGCTGCCGGAAATGCCACCATCATCGGGGATATTACGATCGGAGAAAACGTCGGGATCTGGTTTGGCGCGGTGATCCGGGCCGATAAAGACAGGATCGTGATCGGTGACCGGTCGAATATTCAGGATAACTGCGTAGTGCATACCAGCAAAGGATTCCCGGTCACGATCGGGAATGATGTCTCAGTAGGTCACGGGGCAATCCTGCATGGATGTACTATAGGCAACCGTGTGCTGGTCGGGATGGGGGCGATAATTATCAATGGGGCAAAAATCGGTGATGGTTCTATCATCGGAGCAGGTGCTGTTATCACGGAAGGTAAGGTTATTCCACAAAACTCAGTCGTTATTGGGGTTCCGGGCAAGGTAGTCAGGCAGACGGATCAGGACCAGCAGCAGCATATCCTCAATAATGCGGCTTCCTACATTGAGCTTGCCAAGGAGTACAGCCATCATGGGTGATGTGGTTGTCATTGGTGCCGGTATCGCCGGAATCCAGGCAGCACTCGATATTGCCGGGCATGGCATACATGTGCACTTAATCGAACGTGAACCGTCAATCGGTGGGCACATGGCGCAGCTTGATAAAACGTTTCCCACAAACGACTGCTCGATGTGTATCCTCTCCCCGAAGATGGTCGATGTCCAGCGAAACACCAATATTACCCTGTATACCTGTGCAGAAGTTGAAAAGATAGAAGGCTCGGTGGGCAACTTTACCGTAACGGTCAAAAAGCACCCACGTTTTGTGGACGAATCGACCTGTACCGGGTGCGGGGACTGCATCCAGATCTGCCCGGTCGAAGTGTACCAACCGGTTCGATGCAGGTATCGGGGTCAGAAAAGCGATCTACAAGCCCCAGCCCCAGTCTGTACCGGATATTGCCATCAAGGATCCTGATCACTGTATTGAATGCGGGCTCTGCTACGATGCCTGCGGCCCGGGTTCGATCCTTCATGAGGATGCCCCAAAAGAGATCGTCGTCAAGGCTGCAAGTATTGTAATCAGCACGGGATATACCGTGTTTGATGCACAGAAAAAGCCCCAGTTCGGACATCTCCTTATGCCCGATGTAATAACGAGCCTCGAACTGGAGCGAATGATCAATGCAAGCGGCCCCACCGGCGGAAAAATAAAACGTATGAGCAATGGAAAAACACCCCGCTCTGTTGTTTTCATCCAGTGTGTGGGTTCACGGGACATGACCATCAATCGCCCTTACTGTTCCTGCGTCTGTTGCATGCAGGCAATAAAAAATGCGCTGCTGATTAAAGAAAAACACCCGGAAACCGAAGTGATCATCTGCTACATGGACATCCGTTCCTACGGCAAAGGATATGAAGAATATTATGAACGGGCAAAGGCAACAGGAGTGAAGTTCCTCCGGGGCATGCCATCCGATGTGCATACCGACAGGAACGGAATGACGATGCAGGTTGAAAATTCCGAGACTTCAGAAATCCTGGTGCTCCATCCGGATCTTGTAGTGCTGTCGGTGGGTATGGGCCCGGCAGAAAAAACCGGGCAGATCGCAGAACGTTTCGGAATCCCTGTCGAAGACACAGGATTTATAAAACCCGTTCACGATGCTATCGATACCGTTGCAACAGTCCGACCGGGCATATACCTCGCCGGCACTGCTACGGCACCGCGGGATATTCCTGACAGTGTTGCGTCCGGGGGATCGGCAGCGATGCGGGCATATATGGATGCGGTCAGGACCCATGAAATGGCGGATAATATTGCATCTGAAGAACCGATAGCAATACGGCAACACAAGGGTGCTGTCAGGACGCGATCGGAGTGAACGAGGCCACTACTCTCTGGTGGGATGCAACAACCGAAAGCCTCCACTACATCGACCAGACACTGCTTCCGGGCAGGTATGCCATCACTGAATGCCGGACCATCGGACACCTTGCCACAGCAATAAAGAGGCTTGAGATCCGGGGGGCACCGGCGCTCGGTGTAGCGGGAGCATACGGTATTGCCCTTGCGACCCGGATCTCCGAAAAAAACGAGCTGAATGAATTTTTTTCTGATGTCTTTAAGGATGCAGAGATCCTGAGGACAACCCGCCCGACAGCAGTAAATCTCGGCTGGGGCATTGACAGGGTGCTTGCAAAAATTAAACCCCTCCAGGATATTCCGTCTGCACGCAGAGTCGCTTTGGAAGAAGCTGATGCTATCAGCCGTGAAGACACTGCCAGCTGTCATGCGATTGGAACCCATGGGGCAGCATTGTTTCCCGATTCCTGTACTGTTCTTACCCATTGTAATCCCGGCGCTCTCGCCTGTTCTTCGTGGGGTACGGCACTCGGGGTTATCCGTTCTGCCGTTGAAGCGGGTAAACGGGTAAACGTAATTGCCTGTGAAACCCGTCCCCTCCTGCAGGGAGCCCGGCTCACCGCATGGGAACTGGCCCGTGACGGCATTGAGGTAACCGTAATCACGGATTCTGCAGCTGCATACCTGATGCGCACGGGCACTATCGATGCGGTTATTGTTGGTGCCGACCGGATTACCTGCGATGCGGTCTTTAACAAGATCGGAACGTACATGCACGCAGTCTGCGCCCGCCACCACAACATCCCCTTCTATGTCGCTGCACCAGTCTCGACTTTCGATACCAGGCACAAGGAAGAGGATATAATTATCGAGGAGCGTGGCCGAAACGAAGTGACGACAATGGGTGACCGGGTATTTGTCCCGGATGCTGCGAGGGTGAAAAATTATGCATTCGATGCAACTCCGCTGGACCTGGTTACTGCAATAATCACCGAACAGGGAGTGATACGTCCACCTGTATGCATCGACTCAATAATATCCTCAAAGAACACATGATAACCCGGTTAACGGGTGAAACGGCAAGACAATGGATTTTGATTTTCTGACCTGGCATAACCTGATGTATCTTATCGGGGAGCTGACGGTGCTCATCGTACTGGGAGCACTGCTCACGGCATTTATCCTTGTTATCATCTCGTTATACTCGATAAAGAAAGGCAGGCTGTATTTTCCCACCCTTATCAGGTCAGGACTTGTCTTTTTAGAAGGACTGATGAAAGCATTTTTCCGGCTCCTCGGGCTCGAAGACCGGGAAATGCTTACCTTTTTAATCAAACTTCACAACGCAATGAATACGGCTGCTTTTACGCGGATCCCTGTGCCGGAACGGGCAATTTTCATGCCCCAGTGCCTGCGCTCCTCCCGGTGTCCTGCACACCTCACGCCGGAAGGGCTGAAATCCCGGAGCTGCGGCCAGTGCACTATAGGCGAGGTCCGATTCAATCTTGAAAAAATGGGATACCGGATCTTCATTGTCCCCGGTTCATCTTTTATCAAACGGATGGTGAAGAAGTATCACCCGAAAGCAATTATTGGTGTAGGCTGCCTTTCTGAAGTAAAAGAAGGCATCGATATGGCTGACAAGATGGGGCTGGTGGTGATGGGCGTCGTAACCCTCAAAGAAGGATGCGTAGAAACGCTTGTAGACTGGGCAGATGTCTTTAAAGTGGCTGCCCTTGGGATTGATCCTGCATCAATTCCCGAGGACCTTCATATGTTTTCCGATTAGTTTCCCGCTTTTTATCTTTCCGTGAACAATAATGGTATCACTGCTCGTCACATCACCGACCTGAACACCCGTGCGAAGGATCACCTTTCCTCCCGCTTTCACCGAGTGAACAACCGCGTGGTCTAACAGGGTGACATCCCCGTGTGCCACCAACGGCCCTTTGATCTTGGTATGGCTGCCAATGATCGCATTCCAGCAGTCTACACCGAGCGCAACGCTGGACCCGGGGCCCATTTCCAGGGTTCCGGTGACGGCCAGGCGGCCCCAGAAATGTGTGCGGGCGGGAACGATGAAATTCCCGTCAATCTTCACATTCCCTTCGAAATACGCCCCTTTCTGTGCAAAGAACGTATCTCCTTTCTGGATAACTGTTGGCATTAGTCCTCAGGATACGTTGAGGAAGGATCAGGGGATAAACCTGTTGCTCGGTTATGTGGTCTTTGATAGTCTCGTTTATAGAAAAACCGCAGAAATGGTAAACACAGCCAGAGATAAAAACATACCGTATTTCAGGAGCATCGACGCTCCTGATGCTTTCATGCATTCGGGGGTTGGGCATTTCAGCCCGCGGAATGCTGCGATGAGTAAGATGATATCGATGAGGAGGATTCCCAAAAGGTACCATATTCCCCACCAGATATACGGAATAAAACTGGTAAGGACCGCGATAACCGTGCTGAAAAATGCCAGCAGGGCCGTTTTCTGAATGCCGATCCGTATCGGAACCGTATCTGCGTTTCCTGCCTTGTCACCTTTTACATCTTCTGCATCTTTCACCAGTTCCCGGGACAGCATTGCAAAGAACGTGATGGCAGCGATTGGGATTATATGGACAAGCCCGTTCCAGCCGTTCAGCGCTCCACCAAATAAAAAGATACTTGCCGAGAGGAATGCCACCGTGATATTGCCAAAGAGCGGGGTGCGTTTGAGTTTTCCTGCGTACACAATAAGGATAAGAGAGTTTATGATAGCAATACCAATGCAGAGAACATTGGTAAAAAAACTAACAAGAATTCCTGAAAGGAACAGGGTGACTGCAAAACTCCTGGCGGCAATCCGGGTTACTGCACCGGAGGGAATCGGACGGTCAGGGCGGTTGATCGCATCGATTTTGGCATCGAAATAATCATTGATGACATTTCCGGCTGCCGTAACCAGTGCCACGACACAAAAGAGAACCAGGGTCTGGGGAATAATCGTTCCGGTATCGATCAGGTACGCTATGATGGCAGCGAGGCCGGCAACCAGAGAATTCACCGGGCGGGTGATAGTAAAAAAACCTGCAATCCTCATTATCTATCAAATCTGGCAGACGAGGTATTAAAATGCACCAAAATAGAGAACCTGCTCATTTTTTATGACGGGCGAGGGGGGATTTGAACCCCCGGCATTCAGCTTAGGAGGCTGACGCTATGTCCGGGCTAAGCCACTCGCCCTGCCCATATCCATTGTGGAGGAATATGTATAAGTTTTGCGCGCTGCAACAATACTCTCGCAATGGATTTTGTCGAGGCAACGGAAGGAAAAACTTCGTTTTTTATCCCGGTACAGGATACTGCGACACAGTTTCCGCCAGGAACCGCACCGATCTTTTTCAACCGGCGGATGGAACTGAACCGCGATGCCACAATCCTTCTCCTGTCGATACTCAGGCCTTCTGATTATCTCGATGCAATGGGCGCTTCAGGAGTCCGGGGCATCCGGGTGGCACATGAATGCAATATTCCGGTTACCATTAATGATCGCGATCCCCGGGGAATTGGACTGATCGCGCACAATGCCTGCCACGCGAACCTTGATATTGAGATTGTCCAGCGGGATGCAAATGCGTTACTCTCAGAACGGTCATTTGATGCTGTGGACCTCGATCCATTCGGAACTCCGGCGATGTTTGTAGATGCAGCTGTCCGGGGTACCAGGAGGTTCCTTTTTGTCACCGCCACAGATACTGCCCCCTTATGCGGGGCACACCTGAAAGCAGGGAAACGCCGGTACTTTGCCCAGCCGATGAACACCGAATATCATGGGGAGGTTGGTTTGCGGATCCTGCTGGGATTTGTTGTCCGTGAAACGGTGAAGTATGACCGGGGTGTTGAACCGGTGTTCTGTTTTGCCCGCGAGCATTTTGTCCGCCTTCACCTCAGGTTGCTAAAGGGGGCCAATGCTGCAGATGAAACGATGAAACGGATCGGGTTTATCCTCCAGTGCAGAACCTGCCAGTACCGGATCGAACAACCGGGAATGTTTCCGTCCCCTGGTTCATGCCCCCACTGCAAAGAAAAACTCTACCCGGTCGGCCCCCTGTGGCTGGGCAGTATCCAGCACAAAGAAACACTTAAGGAGATGCGTGATTGCCTGGGTGCGATGGAACTCGGTACGAAAAAAGATTTATTGAAACTTATCGGACTCTGTTACGAGGAATTGCCGACATCAAGTTATTACGATTATCACCGGCTCACAAAAATCATGGGTTGCTCACCGCCCGATATCAGTTCGGTGATTGAACGTATCATCGCTTCAGGATATCCTGCCACACGGACACATTTCTCCGGGTACGGGATAAAAACAGAGGCGCCCCTTGACATAATTTTTGACGCGATCAGTGCTCGACAATGATCGTCAGCAGGTCGCTGTCGATTAATTTATGGGGCAGTCCCACTCTCTGGCCCGGGTGTTTGACAGATTTTCCCCAGACCCGGGCATAACGGAAACGCTGGACAAAGTCCCGGTGAAGTTTGGTGCAGACATCGGCTACGGTACTGCCGCTCCGGATAATGAGGGGTTCTTCGAGATCCGCTTCCCCGCCATGGGGTTTTAAGTAAACCCTGATAAAACCGAGGCAGTCATAGATTGCATCCTTGACTTCTTCGAGATGATATCCCGCTGCTGCTGATATCATGAGCGGGGGACTGCCGAAACGCCCGGTGATGTCATGTTCAATCTCAAGGTAGCGTTCCTTATCAACAAGGTCGACCTTGTTCACTGCAATAAATGCCGGGACATAAACGCGGTTCCCCTGTATGGCATCGATCAGGTCATCCTGCGTTGCACCGCCACGGACAAGCACATCGGCATTCATCATTTTGCTCTCGGACAGGATTGACCGCACTTCCTCAATATCAAGGTTGAGGGTACCAACCGCATGGAGACGGACTCCCCCGTGAGACGACTTTTTGATGGTGATATCCGGTTTAGGGACATTGATCCGGATACCGGCGTCGTAGAGTTCTTTTAACAGTACATCAAAATGCCTCTCGTTGAAAACGTCAACGAGAATAATAATAATATCGGCGCCCCGGACAACAGCAATCACTTCCTTGCCCCGTCCTTTGCCCATCGCAGCACCGGCTATAAGTCCCGGGATATCGAGGAGCTGAATCTTCGCACCTTTGTGCTCGAGAGCACCGGGAACCACCGTGAGCGTGGTAAACTCATACGCGGCTACGGCACTGGCTGTGCCGGTAAGTTTATTGAGCAGCGTACTTTTACCGGTAGAAGGGAACCCGACGAGCACAGCGGTGGCATCACCGGATTTTTTAACCGAATATCCTTCCCCGCCACCACTGGATTTCATCGCCCGGTTGACTGCTTCATCGCGGAGACGTGCAATCTTTGCCTTTATCCGGCCGATATGCTTGGAAGTAGCCTTGTTATACGGAGTCTTGGTAAGCTCTGCTTCCAGCTCCTGGATCTGTTCTTCAAGACTACTCATTCTTATATTAATCGCAGCACGTCCGAGATAAAGTTGTTCATGGTCAGGAGAGTCAGAAAAAACCCACCTTGTACTGGATACATGACGGTAGTTCCCGTTATCAACACGTTTAAGTAAAAATATCGCCCATGTTATTGAGCAATTACGCTGCTATAGTGTAGTCCGGCCAATCATGCGAGCCTCTCACGCTCGCGACTGGGGTTCGAATCCCCATAGCAGCATTTTATCGCTGACGGTTCTGTTCTCCAAACCCTTGCAGGAGATAATTGTTGACCCGGAATTGCATTGAAGATCCACTGAACGGTTGCACTCAGACTCATTTTCCTGCGTCTCCAATAAGAGTCCTTTTTTACTCCGGTCTTTGATCTGGTTGATGAAAACGAGAATAATTGTCAACAATTATTATTTCGCAGAAAGTCTTGTGTTTAAAAAAAATATCACCGGATCTTTTCAGCGGCTCTTTGAGTAATCGCCTTGAGTGCCTCGTAATCTGTGGTTGAACCTGTCATGATAATTTTCTCATATACGTTCTTTTTTGTAAACAGGACCGTATATACCACGGATTCATCCGGATTACTGGCGTTGTTTTCCCTGAAAGCGATGCTCGAATCACCAACCATCGGGAACAGAATTTCAAACCTAGTGCCTGAACCATCAGCCGGGGATTTCATGTCCTCTTTTTCTGTTTTGAAAATCTCGTTTATATTCTCAGGGGGAAAGATGTTGATCGACTGGTGGACAATGGTCTGATCATCTTTCTCTTTATCAATACGGTAGAAATGGACGAAATATCCTTCCTGCCACCCAAGGTCACGGGTGAACTGGTCTAATTCCTGATAGGTTATGACTGATCTGTCTTTGATAATATAATCTGAGTTCATATCCAATAGTCTGGAGTGCCATTTCAGAGGCTGGAATGGTAACTGTCCTGCTCTCGGGTGTTGATGCAACCACCTGGGTTGGTGTTGGTGTCGGCGTTGGTGTTGGCTGCGCAGGTGATGAGGAAGAGCATCCGGTTGAGCACATAAAAAGAATGAGAAGCAGGAATAATATCAAAAATCTTTTTTGCATATCGTTATCCAGGGAATAATGTAGGTAATATCTTGACGGTATAGTAGCGGTACCGTGATTTAGTATCATATCACCCGAACTAAAAACCTTACTTTTGTGATGATCAGAAATTGTGCGGAAAGGAACTTTCAACAACCTCGAATTTCTGAATATAAACTACCGGTGGGTTTATGATTGAAACAGGATCTGAAAAGACAAAGGTGTTTATTCACAGATCAGGGGTAGTTTCAATCTGACAACTTCGTAATCCTTCACTACCCCCCTCCGGCGTCAGTTGCTTTTCTTTGCATTTGTCGATGTCTGCGAACGTATCAATGCCTTACTGCATGTCCAGTATTTGTCCCGGCGTCAGGAGCCATTGAAGTTCACCAGAGGGCTTATTATCAAAAGAAAAATTCCGGATTTTAGCCAGACCCCCTTTGGCGAGGACCAGAGAGGCCGTATCGCCGCCGGTAATTATCCTGCCAATGAGATCGGATAAATCCGGTTCGTGTCCGACCAGGATCATGGTCGCATCTTTTCCTGCCTGCGAAGCATGATAACATAGGGTATCCGGATCGCCACCGGGTTTAAGTTCATCCCAGACCTCCAGACGGTCTTTTTGGTTATGCGATTTTGCCACAATCTCTGCGGTCTGGTAAGCACGGGCAAGAGGACTCGTGGCAATACCATCGAACCGGATCTTTTTTTTCTTCATCCACCGCGCCACTTTCCTTATTTCAGATCTTCCTTCTCTGGTGAGTGCCCGGGTGCTGTCGCCGGGATCTTCAGAGGATTGCCCCGCCTTCCCATCCCGGAGTATAAACAGGTCCATACAAACACGCTCTTTGTTTTTTATCAATCTTACATTCTGTTACCGGTATTTATGCTCTTACCAGGGGTCCGGGTTCGTCACCGAAACATTTAATTTCCGGAACCCAATTCTCACATTGGTGATCTCTATGACCGGACTCAAAAAACCTGTCATTGAATTTCCGAGCGTGCTCGATCGTGCTTATAGGGACTACAAACGACACCTGAAGGTGTCAGACATCATGAGCCATGATGTTATTACCACAACTGCCGAAACCCCGATGGCAACAGGCTGCAAAGACGATGGGAGAACGGCATATCGGAAGCCTTATCGTGATGAAATTCGGGACACCGGTGGCAATCGTGACCGAAAGGGACCTGCTCTCAAAGGTGCTGGCATGCGGTCTTGACCTTTATACGACACTGGTCGGACAGGTCATGTCCTATCCGCTCATCAGGATATGTCCGACACTGGAGATCAGGGAAGCTGCCCGCACCATGATACATAAGAAAGGACGGCTGGCAGTCTTCGACTGCGGTGAACTTGCAGGGGTTATCACCGCGTCTGACCTGATCCGGGAGATGCCTGATGCCCCCGAGACCTCGCTTGGGGTCGATGAATTCATGACGGGGGACATCGTGAGTGTCAGCGATGACCAGACCGTGGCAACCGTGGCAGGTATCATGGGGGAAAAACGGGTTGGTAGTGTTATTGTGAACAGTAAGGGAAAGCCGTCAGGGATATTTACCGAGCGGGACCTCCTCTCAAAATTCCTTGTACCGGGTAAATCACTTGATGAACCCGTTGGAAAAGTTTCTTCATCGCCCCTGAAAACAGCGCTGACGCAGGGATTAGTATCCAGGAAGCGGCAAAGATTATGGCTGCACAGCATGTCCGGAGGCTTCCTCTGATGAAAAAGAAGCACATCACCGGTATTATCACCGCACGGGACCTTGTAGAAGCCTATGCACGGTAACGGGAAGTATCCCCTTTCACCGTTTTTCGATACCAGATCCGGGTAGAATTCTGGTGAAAATCCGGTTCTTTTACCTGATGGGCCGCGGAAGCGGTAAAATGAAGCGGTAAAAAACGGACGATTACTATAGTCTCAGCCTGGACGCCACCGCTTCACAATTATTTCATCACCCCGCTTTTTTATCTCCACGTTGTTTTCCTTGTTTATAGTCGACCTCAAAACCCCAGCCATATTTGAATCGACAGGCTGTTGCAGTTTCAACAAATCCTTCCTGATTATTCATTAAAAAGCATCCATTTGTTTGATGAATTGTTGAAAATACGTATCAATGGTACCGTGATTTCATGATCCAGCCAATTCTTCGAATCAGGATGTCAATTAACCGAAGCATTACCGTTTTTTTAAGAGAAGCATTTAATATCGTATCCCTGCTAACCCTATATGAGGAGTTATGAGCAGGGAGAAAATAAAAGTCCCCGGGAAGGTATACGAGGAGTTAGTCGCTCTCCAGCGTGAGATCCACTTCACGCAGAATCACCAGGACACTATCAAAAAGGCAGAAGACCGTGGATATATGAATGCCTCGAACTGGATCCGCCAGAACGAGAATGCCTACAAGATCGGCTTTGCGTGGGGTTTTGAACCGATGGGAGATGAACCGCAGGCAACACTCAGGGACATTCCGGCCCGCGAGACTCCGGCACAGAAACGAACGATTTCGCGTCCGACACCACCCCCCAGCAAAAAGGCCCAGAAACCCGCTGCTGCCGGGGGTATCCTGGCCGGTATCAAAAACTGGCTGGGCAAATACTTCTGATTTTTACTTTTTTTCATCAACAAAACACCTATTTCCTCTCATGACTGACAGGAATGCATGCCGACTTGCAATGACTGCATAAGTTACACAAAAAAAACCCCACATACGGGAGACTGCCGTATCAATGGTGAAACAACGCCGGACCGGGAGAGTGAACGCTGTCCTTCACGTACGTTTATTCCAAAGCCGGTGAAATGAGTTTACAGGAGACCGATTATCATGCCACGGGAACTTACTGAAAAGGACATCACGATTTTGAAAAAACTTGCACCGGAATGCGGTGATCTGACCTGTTCGGGTTCAGGCCATATGTTCCATTCAGTCCTGCCCCCGGTGTCAAACCATTTTGCACAGGACGGGGAGGATTTTTTTTTGCGGATCAGCCGCCTCTCGGATGATGAACTTATCTATCTCACCGATATGATCCGGAAAGGAGAGGAGAGTCTGGGTTGTCTCCCGGTCGAAGATTTCGAAGCACTCATGCGTCTTATTCATGAGCGTCTCGCCCCGGAAATTGCACAGAAAGTTATCGCTGCATATGAATCAGGAGGCGAGTGTGAGCGTTGATGGCTTCAAAAAAAGAAATCACCCTCTCCAACCTGGTGGCTGAACTCCATAGTCCTGTAATAAAAAAACGTCGGATGGCAGCACAGCAGCTGGGCAGGTCCACAGACCTGTCAGCGATACCTCACCTGGTTGAGGCCTTATCCGATGCTCACCCCGGGGTTCGTTGCGATAGTGTCCAGGCATTGGGGAGGCTTAAGGATTCATCGGCGGTCGCAGCATTAATCTCTTCCCTGGAAGACACAGATCCCATGGTTCGTGCAGCCACGATTGCTGCACTGGGGAAGATAAAAGACCGGGATGCAGTCAGTCCCCTGATACAGTGCCTGCAGGACAAGGAAATAATCATCAGGATCGGAGCTGCAGAAGTCCTGGGCAGGCTCGGGGACCACCGGGCAACCGGACCTTTGAAAAAACTCCTTGAGGATCCATTCTCCCAGGTCAGGGAAGCAGCGGAAACAGCGATACGGAACTTAAAGTAACAACCCGATAGTGTTGTTGCTGCAGGGTCGTCCGGTGTCCAGCCCGGAAACATCGCTGTTCAAAAGACCAGCGTGACAATAAAAGACGTTTCTTTTTCGTTTCCCGATGAATCCTTTCTTTCCAGGGCTCCTTTGTCCTTTTTAATTCTCCTGCTGCCTCAGCGTGGGGATTTTTATGGATACATGCCAAACCTCTGGCGTACAGGTGATGTTCCGATTCCTGATATTATCGAGGTGCAGGAATTAAAAAAAATCTTTGGCACTCTGATCGCTGTCGACGGTATCAGTTTTGCCGTTAAAAAAGGGGAAGTATTCGGGTTCCTCGGCCCTAATGGTGCAGGCAAGACCTCGACGATGAAAATAATCGCGTGCGTCTCACCCAGGACATCGGGAACCGTCCGGGTCTTTGGCATGGACCCGGACCTCCGCCCGGCTGAAATCAAACAACGGCTCGGGATAGTCCCGCAGGAGACAAATCTCGATCCTGACTTCACCTGTTTTGGCAACCTCTTCACCTATGCCCGTTATTTTGATATCCCGCCGGATATTGCGCGCAAAAAAGCACAGGATCTTTTGGAGTTTGTCCAGCTGCAGGAAAAACGTGATGTCACCGTAGAGAAACTCTCCGGGGGCATGAAACGCCGGCTCATCCTGGCCCGGGCTCTTGTCAACAATCCTGACCTGCTGATTCTCGATGAACCGACAATCGGGTTAGACCCGCAGGCCCGCCACCTGATCTGGGAACGACTGAAAATGTTACAATCGCAGGGTAATACGATCGTCCTCACCACGCACTACCTTGACGAAGCAGCACGGCTCTGCGACCGGCTTGTCATCATGGATAACGGAAAGATCCTTGTGGAAGGCTCACCTGAAGATCTCGTAAAGCAGTATGTCGGAAGCGAGATGGTAGAAGTTGAAAAAACACCTGATGTGGTATCCTGTCTCACGGCAAAAAACATTCCCTTTGAAGTTATCGGTGATACCGTTCAGATCGCATCGGACTCATCCCGTGAGGTCGCCCGCACCCTGTTCGAATACTGCTCACCTGACAAAATGATGACCCGCCCTGCAACCCTTGAAGACGTATTCCTGAAACTGACCGGGAGGAAACTCAGGGAGTGATCATGCCGCCTGTCTGGTCAATACCGGTTATCACAAAAAGGGCCTGGAAAGTCTGGTACCGCAACCTCGTGGTCTTTTTCAGGACATGGCATGTGAACTTTTTTCCTCCGCTGATTGAGGCATTCCTGTACCTGTTCGCGATTGGTATGGGCATTGGTTCATATGTAAAAGAGATCGATGGGATCCCGTATGTCAACTTTATCGCACCGGCAATCCTTGCCATCGCGGTGATGAACTCGGCTTTCTTCGAGTGCACCTACGGGTCCTATGTCAGGATGTATTACCAGAAGAGTTTTGATGCAATGATCGCAACCCCCCTGTCGATTGAAGATGTGATAGCCGGAGAACTTCTCTGGGGAGCGACCCGGAGTGTCTTATACGTCATCATCATGCTTCCCGTGCTCGGTGCATTCGGGGTAATTTCGCTTCCTCTCTCACTTCTGGCAATCCCGCTTGCTTTTATCGGCGGGCTTATGTTTGCCGGGATGGCGATGTGTTTTACTGCCATCACACCCGGCATCGATACCCTGAATTATCCTTCGTTCCTTCTTATCACGCCGATGGCACTCTTCTCGGGCACGTTCTTCCCTCTCACCCTGCTGCCCGGGATCCTGCAATATATCGCGCTGGCCCTGCTCCCACTTACGCACCTTGTCGCCCTGATGCGGATGATTACCCTTTCATCCATTACAGGGTTGGTGTTACTTCATCTTGCCTGGATTATCCTTGCAACGGCAGTTTTCTGTATCGTTGCGATCAACCTGATGCGAAAACGGCTGATTGTATAAAAAAAATCTTAAAAACGGGGATATGGTCGTAAAAATCCTGATTTTTTCATTGAAACATATTTCTGTGGACGGTCACTTCTGCCGGACTATTCTGAGTATGTATAACATCTCATCTTCTATTTTTTTTCTCATCACAATCTCTGAAATGAAACCTGAACTGAAAAAAAGATCCCGCACTTCAGGCAGCCCGGTCAATGAAGAGATCAATAACAGGATCCTTCCTTCAGGTGCCAGGACCCGCCCGGCCTGTTTTGCAAAACGCCCGATAACATCGCGTCCGGACTCCCCGCCATCGAGTGCATGCTCGAGCCAGTCGTCAATTCTTTCCTCCGGTTGAGTCGGGAGATACGGGGGGTTGAACAGGATGAGGTTAAAAAAGCCACGAATTCCACAAAAAAGATCTCCCCGGACTACCTCCACTCCTTTTTCATGAGCACAAAGCGCCGCGTGGGGGTTGATATCAGTCGCAACAACACCGGTGATTCCTGCAAGTTCGGCAGCAATCAGCCCGCAACCAGTCCCTATTTCCAGAACACGGTCGCCAGGTACCACTTCCAGCCGTGCTGCATCCAGTAAAAGATACGTATCTGCTTCCGGTGCATAGACCTGGCGGGCATCAAAGGGCATACATCATCACATCACGGCTGCCTGATCGGGTCAGGCTTTCGGTCTTTTTACCATGTACGCATGCTGTTTTACCGGAGATGATAAAAAATATCCGCCCGGCAGTTCTGGTGCGGTGGCGGGGGGTCTGATAATTGTTACGACGTTACATCGGAGTGATCAACCATACAGGGAACAATACCCACCAGGCACATCTCCAATCTGGTAATTGACCAAAAATCTCGTCATATCATTAATGTTCAATGGCAGGAAATACTAAAAGAAATAATTTCACTTGGTAAAGTGAATGTATCATGTGATTCTTATGACACAATCAATAAAATCGTTTACCGACGCTGTCTCCTTCCATGGCCACGCCTGCCCCGGGCTTGCACTCGGGTATCGGGCAGCACAGTACGCGATGGATGCTTTGAAAGCCGGCCGCTCCGATGATGAAGAACTTGTCTGCATCGTAGAAAACGATGCCTGCGGGGTTGATGCGATCCAGGTCGTTGCCGGATGTTCCGTCGGCAAGGGCAATCTTATCCTCCAGGACTTCGGCAAACATGCCTACACGTTTATCGACAGGAAATACCAACGGGCGATCCGCCTTGTCCAGCGCCCGGAGCCAATAATTGAGAGGATCGATCCCCGGGCTGCGACTCTGCGTTCCAGGGTAATGAATGGCACCGCGTCTGAAGAAGAGAGAAAAGAATTTCATACGAGACAATCCGCGGTTATTGAGAAGATCCTCGCTATGCCAGCCGGGGAATTGTTCATGATAAAAGAAGTTGAACCTGCCATTCCCGAAAAAGCAAGGATATCCGGCTCAGTGCAGTGTGCATCCTGCGGGGAGATGGTCGCAGAACACCGGGCACGAGTACACGACGGTAAATTTGTCTGCATTCCGTGCGCCGGGGAGTACAAAAGGGGATGGTGAGCGCAAAAGGGTGGGATCATGTTCCACCTGGAATCATCCAGAAACCAGGTTTGCAGTAAAAAGTGTAAAGATTGAAGGGTCAGGTATTCCTGAAGATCAGCGTTCCTTCTTTCTCATCAACCACGATCTCCTTGTCTTTATCCACGTTTCCTTCAAGGATCATTTTTGACAATTCATTCAGCAGGTTTTTCTGGATCACACGTTTTATCGGCCGTGCACCGAATTGCGGGTCAAAGCCCTTATCGGCGATATACTGGACAGCTTTCTTTGTTGCCCTGAGCCGGATATCGTTCTTTTCGAGCATTTTCCTTATGATACCCACCTGGAGCTCAACAACGGTCCGTATCTCGTCCTGTGTGAGGGGTCTGAACATGATGATCTCATCGATCCGGTTGAGGAATTCTGGACGGATGGTCTTTTTCAGCAGTTCAAAGACCTGCTCGCGGGTGTGGTCGTATACCTCGTCCCGGTTTTTATCAGTGACGTGCTCCATGTTTTCCTGGATGATGTGTGACCCGATGTTCGAGGTCATGATGATAATGGTATTTTTGAAATCCACCGTCCGGCCCTTGTTGTCTGTCAGACGACCGTCGTCAAGGACCTGCAGCAGGATGTTGAACACATCCGGGTGGGCTTTTTCAATTTCATCCAGTAACACCACGGAATACGGCTTTCTCCGGACTGCTTCTGTCAGCTGCCCGCTTTCTTCATACCCCACATAGCCCGGAGGTGCTCCGATCAGCCTTGAAACGGTATGCCGTTCCTGGTATTCCGACATATCGATCCGCACCATATTGTTCTCGTTGTTGAAAAGGAATTCTGCCAGGGCTTTTGCCAGTTCAGTCTTTCCTACACCGGTCGTTCCAAGGAAGATGAAAGAACCGATCGGACGTTTTGTGTCCTGCAACCCGGCACGACTTCGGCGGATTGCATCCGAAACTGCCCCGATGGCTTCGTCCTGCCCTACGACACGCTTGTGCAGTTCGGCTTCGAGGTTCAGCAGTTTTTGTTTTTCACTCTGCAGCATCCTGCTGACCGGGATCCCGGTCCAGCGCGAAACCACTTCGGCAATTTCCTCTGCATCCACCTCTTCGTTCACCATCGGTGAATCCTTCTGCAGCACGACCAGTTTTCCTTTGAGCCCCTCGATGACCTTTTCGGTCCCCGGGATACGGCCATAGCGGATCTCTGCCACCTTCCCAAGGTCACCGCTGCGTTCGGCACTTTCAGCCTCGAATTTCAGGTTCTCGATATCAGTTTTCTGCGACTGGATCTGTTCAACAAGATCTTTCTCCGCCTTCCACTTTGCATTCAGCCGGTCCCGTTCTTCGGTCAGGTTCGCGATCTCCTCATTCAGGCCCTTCAGTTTTCCCTGGTCTTTCTCCCGTTTGATGGCTTCCCGTTCGATCTCCAGCTGCCGGATCTTCCGTTCAATGATCTCCAGTTCTTCCGGTATCGAGTTGATCTCGAGCCGGAGTTTGGATGCAGCCTCATCTATCAGGTCAATGGCCTTGTCGGGCAGGAAACGGTCGGAGATATACCGTTGCGAAAGTTCAACTGCGGCAATGATAGCTTCATCCTTGATTCGCACATGGTGATGGGTTTCGTATTTCTCTTTAATTCCGCGAAGGATTGAAATGGCATCCAGCGTATCCGGCTCATTTACCATCACCGGCTGGAAACGTCGTTCGAGGGCTTTGTCCTTTTCAAAATATTTCTGGTATTCTTTTAGGGTAGTTGCACCAATGACATGCAATTCCCCCCGTGAAAGCGCGGGTTTGAGGATATTGGCGGCATCCATTGCGCCTTCACTGGCGCCAGCCCCGACCAGGGTATGAATCTCGTCAATGAAAAGGATGATTTCCCCGTTAGCGGATATCACTTCCTTGACCACGCTTTTTAACCGTTCTTCAAATTCTCCCTTGTATTTTGCCCCGGCGATAACGGCTCCCATATCGAGGGAATAGAGCTGCTTGGTTTTCAGGTTATCCGGTATATCCCCGTCAATGATCCGGTGGGCAAGACCTTCGGCAATGGCTGTTTTTCCCACACCGGGTTCCCCGATGAGGATCGGGTTGTTTTTCGTTCTCCTTGAAAGGATCTGCAGCACCCTGCGGATCTCTTCGTCACGACCGATTACCGGATCCAGTTTCCCGCTGCGGGCAAGATCATTCAGGTTCCGGGCATATTTGTTCAGGGCATTATAGGTATCTTCTGCGTTCTGGCTGTTCACGGTCTCACCTTTCCGCAACTCGCGGATGGCAGTTTGCAAGTCTTTCTCGGTAACCCCGTTCTCCTTTAAGAGCCTTGAAGTGCTGTCGTTCCCAAAAAGAATGCCGAGGAGGAGGTGATCCAGGGTGACAAATTCATCCCTGGATTCCTGGGAAAGTGCAGTGGCTTTCTGAAGGGCTTTTGTGGCATCATTTGAGAGATGCTGCTCCCCGCCACTGACTTTGGGGTAGGTGTTCAGGATCCGGTCGAGTGAATGTGTGAAAACATCAAGGTTCACATTCAGTTTCTTCAGGAGGTAGGGAATGACATTTTCGTCAACCATAAGCATCCCTTTCAGGACATGCGAAGTCTCGATGGCCTGGTTCTGGTTTGCCGTTGCTATCTCCACTGCTTTCTGGACAGCTTCTTGCGATTTGATAGTGAAATTGTCAAGATTCATGGTTAGGGTTGTTCGTTTTTCGATGTTCGTGATTCGCTACACACAATTCGTTATAGCGCTTCATCGTATCAAATAGTTTACCAATACGGCAGTAACCGTGTCTTCCGGGTCATGCAGAGCAGAACCGGTCTCGTACACATAAACTCACCGGCAGTTTATATTGGTATTTAGAGGATTTATTTCAACATTTATGCACCCTGCTTTCGGGTAACCACATCGAAGGTGAAAATAAGCGCCGGTTGTTAAGGCAATGCACGTACCAGCCGGGGTATTCTTTGAATGACGCAAAAGGCGTATACCGGAGATAATGTGAACGGGAAAATTATGGCAGATTTGCGATCGTCGCAAAGTCCTCGAGATACAACTCCTCGGGCCTGCTCTTAAGGATCTCTTCTGGCAATGCGGAAATAACCCGTTTTACCCATTCGGGATCGAGCATTCCTCCTGAACCTTTCAGGCAGTTACGGATAGTTTTACGCCGGTGGGAAAAAAGTGCCCGGACCACATCGGCATAGCGTCGCCGGTCACTGATGGGAAAAAGAGGGAACTCTCTTGGAATTATCTTCACCACGGTGGAATGCACCTGGGGCCTGGGAGTAAAACAATTCGGGGGTAATTTAAAGCAGTGCTGCACCGTGGCATACGTCTGGACCATAATTGAGAGCCTCCCACATTCCTTGGTGCCTGCCGGAGCCAGCATCCGTTCTGCAAACTCGCTCTGGTACATCAGGACAGCTTCTTTAAACCCGATATCAAGGAGACGGAAGGTGATCTTGGACGAGACGGAATACGGGAGGTTGGAGACCACCATCTCAAAAGAAGGAAGTTCGCACCGTGTTGCATCCCCGTGCTGGACGATGAGTTGACCAGACGCGATCTCGGGTGAAAACCGATCGGCCAGCTCCTCGCAGAGGTGGCCGTCAAGTTCCACGGCATGCACGACAGCCCCGCGGTCGAGCAGTGCACGGGTGAGGGCCCCGTTTCCCGGACCGACCTCAAGCACCCGTTTTCCTCGCACTTCAGCAAGGTCTGCTATCCGTTCTACCGCATGAGGATCGGTCAGGAAATGCTGGTCGTGACGGGCTTTCATCGTGTGGTGAAAACGTGGTACTTGACATCGGGGTCCTGAAGTTCTTCGAGGATCCGGGACTGGATCATCCGCTCCGGGTGAGGGATGGATTTGATCCGGGCTGATATGTCTGCCAGAGAAGCAAACGGCTTTTTGTTACGCTCCTCCAAAACCTCCCACATCAGCTTCTTCCCGATACCCGGGAGCAGGTGCAGCATGTGGAGTTTCGGGGTAATCGATATTGCCTTATTGAAGAATGCAACAAAGTCAGGTTCACGGTCTTTTATCACTTTCTCTATGATAAACGGGAGCTCTCCTTTGGCAGTCTGCGTAAGGTCATTGTAACCGATACGGCGCTTGACCCGGTCGATTTTATCCCGCTCAGCGTCGCCAATATAGACTTTATCGTAGAGTTCGATGGTTACGTTGTTCTTGGGCACGAGCTCGAGGAGCTTGAACTGCTCAAGACCCATCGCCTGGATAATCGGTTCTCTCTTAAAAGGAGGGCGTGGATCCTCAGGGTGTCCTTTCAGTAACACATCCAGTACGATCGCATTAACCTCTTTTTTTTCCGCCTTCATATAGTCACACCTCAGAAGTGTGCCATTACGTGTTCAATAATTTTATCGAGTTCTTCCGGTAACAGTGTATACCGCTCTTTTGCAAAAATCGCCCGAACTTCATCCCGGGTTTTGGGCATAATGTTTGCAATCCTGTAGGCAATTTCCGGCTTCATCTTTTCCATTTTTAAAAGATCAGCCACCAGTGCTTGTGCTTTTTCAGGAGTGGTCTTTGCAAGTTTATTGGCATGCTCAATACTGCGCCTGAACTCGTAGGACATCTCCTTTTCTGCCGCGATACGGTTGGATTCTACACCTTGCAGGACTCCACGTACCTCAGGGAGCGTGACCCTTTCTTCGCTAATGATACTCTTTACTTTCATGCCAACACCCTGACAGTGAATTTACTTTTGTGCTTTTAGATGTTGTGGTCGCGCTATGACGATTTTGTCTGCATCGCCATCTCGTATCGTAAGCATCCATGCCCGACCACGCTGACCGAGAATTGTTCCTGTAAGCCCGTGGAAGCGGCGATGGGGCATTCCTTTCTGAACGCTGGGGTTACAGACAATGTGCACCCGGTCGCCGATCTCGTATTTCCGGATCACGCAGGTCACTGGCGGAAGCCCGCGCTCGCGCAAATCCTTCTTGAATTTATACCGTGTTTTCTTTCTTGGTCCGTTATGATGTGCCATTATCTAATCTCCCTCCTTTACTCCTTCTACCTGCACGACATCGAGGCTGAATACGTGCGCCGGTTTATCCAGGATCTCGGCTAGACTGGGACGGGTTCTTCCACCGTCCCCCGATACCAGTTCTTTAATATAGAGACCGGCTTCTCCGAGGATTTCGACAACAAATTTGCCGTCCTGTTCCCCGGCATACTCTATATCGAGGACTGTTCGCTCACGGATCTTGTCTGCTCTCCGGTGAGCGACCCTCTCTGGTGTGCGCTGGTGTATTGTGGCGCCCTGTAAGGTTTTTAAGGCATTTGCGAACTCATCCGCGGATAATGCACCGTCAACCTCGACCAGGATCCTGTATTTTTTATGCGCTTTGTTTGATTTAAGGGTTTCCACTTCCGCACGCTCACTCCAGCGTTTGATCGAAACAGCGACCCTGCCTTCTGCTGTCCTGTTAATCTCCTTTTCGAGTTCTGCAAGGTCAAGAGAGCGCTTCTTTGGTTCAACCACTTCGAGAATGAACGGCCTGCCCGAACCGATCATCCGGGCATCGATATCTTCCCTCCCGGCACCATGAAGGACGGCATTCTGCGCCTCAAATGCTGTTATGACAGGTCTCCCGATAAGTTCCTCAACTGAATCCAGGTATTGTGCACCGGTGAAATTGCATTTTTCGCAGCCGGCCCCCTTGCACGCACGACAGTCCCAGTGGGTCTGGGGAATGCCCCGCTCAAACTTCTGGTACCTTCCGTAAAAAAAGACAGAATTAATCTGCACTTCCACCAGGCCTGATGCAGGATCAAGGATGGCAACGATATCAGGTTTCTTAAAGTCCACGTTCTTTCCGGTGAGTACAGAGACCGCCTTTCCCACTTCACGGTTCACCTCAGACTTAAAAGGCTCCGGTTCAGCAAGCGACAGGTCGCTCCAGACCATCTCTTCATTTTCAGCAATAAGCGGGGGAACCCTGCACCCGATCAGAAAGGTCGCGTATTCGATTCCCTGGACGGCCTGCACAACACGATCTGCCCATTCCGGAATGGTATCAAAGAAATTACTGCAGACCCAGCACATGCCGGAAAATTTCGTATAAGGCTTGTTCTCACGGAGTGCCCGGGCAATCTTCAGGCCGCGCCCCCGCTCATCATTGGAAAGACCGTGGGAGCGTTTCCCGAAAAACCGCCCGAGACAATGGTCGCAGCATTCCCCGTATGCAAGTATTGATGTTACCTGGTTTTCTAGTTCCATTGGCACCTCCTCCGGTCCAGTTCATTATGTACTACGGTAATTGCATGATCAGCATGCAGGCATACCGGCCCAACCGAATAGCGGGGACAGGCAGCGATTAACGATTCTTCTTCGTTTGAGAAATTGAGGTGATCTGAGAGCAGGAATGCGTCCGGCAGGGTCGCAGCCGACCGCAGATCCTGTCCTTTTTCGTCAAGCACCGCGAATGCATGTTCACCCATAAGCCGTAAAAGCCCGCCTTTCCTCACCGAAATCCCCGGTGCTGCGTCACGAAACTCGCTCCCGACAGGAATGGTGAGGGCTTTTTTAATCAGGGCGCCGGCACTCCGTTCATCCGGTGAGAGAGACCTGACTTCTGATCCTGAAAACCGCACCGTCTTTGGTCCTGCCGGTTCACCACAGAGGATCAGGTAACACTCGGTATCCCGGCGCAGGTCATGAGAAAGGAACAGCGAGGAGTTCACGCATCGGCAGAGCACGTCCATGCGCCCGCCAGTTCCCGGCAGGTCATTTAACGAGAAATCTCCGTCAGTCCGGGCAATGTGCCCGATAATAGCAAACGAGGTCATGTCACTGCATTCCGGAGAAGCGCTTCATGAGGCGCTGCATGTTGAATTTTCCTCCACCGCCACCCCGTAATCCTTTAAGAGTTCTCTGCATCATTTTGTAATACTTGAGGAGTTCACGTACCTCATCAGGAGATGCCCCGGCACCACGGGCAATCCGCTGCATGCGGGAACTGCTGATCAGCGACGGGTCGTCCAGTTCACCAGGAGTCATCGAGTCCATGATGATCCTGTACCGCACCATCTTGGTACTCGTAACATCGTACACCCCGTCGGGAAGTTGCATGTTGCCCATCGGGAGCATGCCCATGATCTGCTTGAGAGGGCCCATCTTATTGAGGGCTTCGAGTCTGGGTATACATGTCACGGAGGGTAAACTTCCCTTTCATCATCGCATTGACGTCAACTTCATCTGCTCTGATGGCTTCTTCTGCCCTCTCTGCCAGCGCTTTTAAGTCACCCATCCCTAAAAGACGGGAAATAAAACCGTCGGGATTGAACCGTTCGAGGTCTTCAACAGTCTCCCCGCTTCCGATGAAAACGATACCGCTTTTTGTCTCGGCGACCGCCGACATGGCACCACCGCCTTTGGCAGTTCCGTCCATCTTGGTGATTATCACCCCATCGATATCGATTGCTTCATGGAACCGTCGTGCCTGTTCGCTTGCCTGCTGTCCGAGTGCTGCATCGATTACCAGCCAGCGATGGGTGGCTTTTGTTAAGGCATTGAGTTCGATAATCTCCTGGATAAGGTCTTCTTCCAGTGCATGCCTCCCCTGGGTATCGACAATGATCAGCTCGAGATCTTTTTGGCTTTCAAGTCCTTCCCGGGTGATTTTGATTGCGTCTTTTTCCTTAGGATTACCAAAACAGGGAACATTGACCTGCGCACACAGGGTAGAGATCTGGTCATAGGCACCAGGGCGGAATGTATCAGCACAGATCACCCCCACTTTTAACCCCTTCTTCTGGAAATACCGGGCGAGTTTTGCTGTTGTCGTGGTCTTGCCGCTTCCCTGCAGACCTGCCATCAGGATGGTCTGGGGTTCAAGTCTTACCTCGGCTGATGCATACACGAGCCGGACCAGCTCCTGGTAGACAATCCGCAGGACATGCTCCCGTACATTGGTTCCCTTAGGGAGTTGTTCGTCGAGGGACCGGGTCCGGATCGCTTTACTCAGCTCCATCACGAGCTTGACATTCACATCAGAGGAGATCAGTGCACGCTGGAGATCTTTGACCAGTTCATCCACGGCTGCACGGTCAATTACCGTTTTTCCGGCAAGTTTCTTCAATGCATCCTTGAGCGAAGTGGAAAGGTTGTCAAGCATCAGGAATCACATCCTAACAGGTCCTCGACGACCTGTACAGGATCAAACGGCATGATATCATCATATCCCTGTCCGGTGCCGAGAAACATGAGGGGTTTTCCAATGGTGTGGGCAATTGAAATTGCTGCACCGCCCCGGGAATCCATATCAGCCTTGGTGAGAACGATTGCGTCAGCACCAACGGTCCTGTCAAACTCGGCAGCCCGGACTACCGCATCGTTTCCCGCTACCGCTTCATCGACATAGACTATCAGGTCTGGTTTCATCACCCGCCGGATCTTTTCAAGCTGGTTCATCAGGTTGGATTTGGTATGGAATCTTCCCGCGGTGTCAGCAAGAACCACATCGATCTTGTGCGAAACTGCGTACTGTACCGTGTCAAAAAGTACGGCGGACGGATCAGCTCCTTCCTGGTGCTGGATGATTTTTATACCGATACGTTCGGCATGCACACCAATCTGCTCGATAGCACCGGCGCGATAGGTATCTCCGGCACCAATAACTACCGAAAATCCCTGTTTTTTTAAATATGAACCGATTTTTGCTACAGTCGTGGTCTTGCCAGTCCCGTTGACACCTGTGAAGAGGATCTTAACCGGATGGTCGCGGGACGTGATGAATTCTGTGAGGTTGAACCCCTTTCCCAGGACATCAAGCAATGCACTTTTTAACGCTCCTGTCACGAGTGCATCAACAGATTCCCCGATCTTCCGGTGCTTCCCGACCAGGCACTTTTTTACATGAGCGATGATCGCATCACAGACCGGCAGTGCTACATCACTCTCAAGCAGTGTCATTTCGAGATCTGAGAGTGCCTCTGCTACATCTTTTTCAGAGATAATCAGTTCACGTTCGATTACGAAGACTTTTAACTTGTCAACAAACGAAGGCGCAGCAGGAGTGCCGGTTTCCTGCACGACCGGGGTATCAGCCGGCTCTGTTATCGCCTTTTTTGCTGCACCGTTAGCCTGGGTTGTGGCAACTCCCTGTATACTGGTCCCCAACCGGTTCCGGGCCGCCAGCAGCTTTTCTTTGAGTCCCCCGAACATGTGAAAAAATGCCCCGTTAATCCTGGTCTTGTCCGGCTGCCACTGACTGCTGGTATCCGCTCTCGAGCCTTTTGTTGATCTCATTCATCTGAGAACGCAGGCGGTCAAGGGTCTCGGACACTTTCTTTTGCGAGGCTTCCATTTCCATGATGCGCTCTTTTAAATATTCAACCGCCTCTTTGTTCGAACGCTCGACAACGACTTCAGCGCCAATACTCAGGAGAATTTTCTCAGGTTCAATGACCTTTGCCCTGACGCTTGCACCTCCACCGATCTGGAGAAGAACATTCCCGTCCTCGCTGGCAAGCATTCCTTCAAGCGCTTCAATAGCAGCAAGAGCCTCCATCCTCCCGTTTTCCAGCAGTTCCAGCTGGCTGACAAAAATTTCAGCCTGCTGCCCGTATTCCTTCAGGTAATGCTGGAGTGTCATCAGTTCACGTTCGTCCATCTGTTTAGGTATATCTGCCAAAATCTGCCACTCCCTGGAATTTTATATAATCCTGACTCCTGATATGTATGTTTTTTATGAGCATAAATACATCATTACGGGATTTACCAAAACCGGGTATGAGAAGAGACGGAATAACCTGAAGGGTTGGAAAAACAGGTGTAATCACCCTGGGGGAACCGAATCTCAGATGCGTGGAATACCACACTACCGGTAAAGTGCCTTAAAAATTTACGAAAAGCTCCACACAGGAAGGAAACAATTCATCATCTCTCCAGGAACCGGTACGGTTGGAGAGGACAGGCCCTTGAGGCATGGCAGAAGAAATTTTTCCGGAATCATAAAAAAGAAAAAATTCTCATGAGAAAAAAAGGTTGCTAGGTTAATTCCCGGACGGTATAAAATTTCACATTATTGTCTGATGCGTATTTCAGAAGTCTTATTCAACCGGTCGTAGGACGTCTGGTAATCTCCGGTAACGTTTCGTACAGGTTGATGAGCGTAGGTGATGAGAATTTTATCTTCATCCTGTGCTCTTGAAATACCATTATAAATGTCATTAATCGAATTTCCATACGGATTCATCCAACCCAATACCTGCGATATAATGCCTGGTTTGAGCCATAGGTGTAGTATATCGTATCATCCCAGCGTAATAGTATCCCGGATATGCCCGAAATATCCCTCCAGTGCCTGATGTCGCAGCAGGAGTATCGGACCCTCCCGGATAGGCAAAATCATCCGGATCAAGTCCCGCATTTTTCATCTGGTGATACCGGGGATAATTTCATAATCGAGATATTGCTGGACAGTATGGTTTTGCAGGTATGACGCAGTGTCGGTATGATGCAACCCGTGAAACCCGATTTCATTCCCATCTGACTGCAAGGTCCTGAGTTTTTGATCTCGTCTCACTTAAGACTTCCGAAATTGGAAACAAAAAACGTTACATGTGCATTATAATTCTGTAACATACCGCGGATTGCGTACCATTCGTCGACGCTCTGGTCATCAAAGGTAATGGCAATTCCGGCATGGGATCCCACCGGGTTGACCTTGAGTAACGGTAATATATCCCGGTCGTTGTCGCCACATCAGTGCCGAGAGAATTTGTTGCTCTGAGGGATCACCGTGTAAGTCCCCGTTCCGGAGTACGTGTGCGTGGGGTTCTGATCAGACGAAGTTCCACCATCGCCGAAATTCCAGGAGTAGGTCATTGGTTCTGACCCGGTCGAAATATCAGTAAACCTGACCGTCAGGGGGGCAACGCCGGATCTCTTATTGGAAGTGAATGCTGCAACTGGAGGTGTGGGAACTTCGATGACCGTGATGTACCCGTTCTTTACCTGCCGGATCGCTGCCGGCTGCATTCGTTGCAGTAAGGGTTACCGTGTACGTGCCTGGTGTAGTGTACGTGAACGACGGACTTGCAAGGTCACTGGTGTGATCACCATCACCGAAATCCCAGGCGTAGGTTAAGGGAGCGGTTCCCGTTGACTGGTTAGTGAAATGGACGGTAAGGGGTGCATAACCGGACTGCACATCCGCGGAAAATGCTGCTGTTGGTGCAACAGGTGCCGGTGCTGACCGTAATATAACCGGTTTTAACCGTAACGTTGCTGCCAGCCGTATTCGTGATAGTATGTCTTACCGTATAGGTGCCTGCAGTGGAGTAAGTAAACGACGGGTTCTGCTGGGTACTGTCACTTATTCCGTCATTGTTGAAGTCCCATGCGAAGGTTAATGGAGCAATACCGGTTGACTGGTCGGTAAACCTGACCGTGAGGGGGGCATGTCCCGGAGCGTACATCAGAGATAAAGTCTGTAACAGGTGCAATGGTTTGGGCAGGTGACAATTTGAGTACCTGTCGGTTTATCTCCATTTGTACCGAAATGGAAGGTACGGTTTACTGCACCGGTCTTTGTTGTTTCAAGGTACCAGTTCCCGGTGGATGGCCTGAAATACTCCAACATCAGTAATACCATCATTATTCCAGTCCTCAATTACGGGTATATCATCTGTTGTTCCGAAATGGAAGGTACGGTTTACTGCACCGGTTTTTGCCGTTTCAAGGTACCAGTTCCCATTGGATGGCCGGTATACTCCAACATCAGTAATACCATCATTATTCCAGTCACCGGTCACTGGTATATCTCCTGTTGTTCCGAAATGGAAGGACTGGTATGCTGCACCGGTTTTTGCCGTTTCAAGGTACCAGTTCCCGGTGGATGGCCGATATACTCCCACATCGGAAATACCATCATTATTCCAGTCACCGGTTACCGGTATATCTCCTGTTGTTCCGAAATGGAAGGTACGGTTTACTGCACCGGTTTTTGTCGTTTCAAGGTACCAGTTCCCGGTGGATGGCCGAAATACTCCAACATCAGAAATGCCATCATTATTCCAGTCGCCGGTTACTGGATTATCTCCCGTTGTTCCGAAATGGAAGGTACGGTTTACTGCATCCGGTTTTTGTTGTCTCAAGGTACCAGTTTCCGATCGATGACCGGTATACTCCAACATCAGAAATGCCATCATTATTCCAGTCGCCGGTCACTGGATTATCTCCCATTGTTCCGAAATGGAAGGTTATATCATTAACTCCGGTATTTTCGTAATCAAGATACCAGTTACCATCTGAGTTTCGGAATATTCCACCTGCATTGACCGGACATATCATGCAGAGAAAAAGTAACGAAACTCCTAAAAACGCAATTAAATATGTTTTCTTCAATTTTTTCCACACCCCATCCAAGAAAAATAACTATTGAACAATGAGAGAAAATTGGTAACAGGCAATATGAAGATTGGCAAGGCACCTGTGCATTGCATGATCGATCTATATCATTTTTCAGGGAAAATATCTATTATCAGGAAAGAAACCGATAATACGTGCCATGCCACCCGCACGCCTTCAACAGAAAATCCCAGCGGGTTTTTAGATGGAGATACCTATATGGGCTGATATGATGATTTACGAAAAAAGACCACAAGAAGGAGCGCGGCTTCTTTACTCTGATTTCATGTCTGTACTGGTGACAATTCAAATGCAGGGAAAAATTGTGAGGGATGAATAATGGTTATTTGTTGTCCGGAATGCGGGGCAGAGGCTCCTGATGACCAGTCACTGTTCTGCAATATATGCGGGACGCAGTTACCGGTCAATGTAACGCCTGATTCAGGAATCACGTGTCCACAGTGTTCAGCAAAAATTCCTGACAGGAATGCAGTCGAATGTGCCAGATGTGGTTTTCGGCTTTCATCAAAACCACCACCGGTCCAGTCGGCCCGACCAACAAAAAACTGCCCGCAGTGTGGCGCTCCTGTGCCTGATGAAAGCAGGTATTACTGTAATTCATGCGGGGCATATATCCGGAATGCACAGGCAAGAAAAGTGGCACTGGCCGTTGATCCCTCGGGAGTAAAAACTACTATTAAAAAACCGGTTATCGTTCCAGGAAGTTATCAGAATACCGGAACAAATACCCATGCCGGCACCACATCCGGTGTCACGAAAAGGAACATTGATCTGGCAAACCCGATGCTGAAAAAGACGGGAATTATCGTAGTCGTCATCGCAGGGATAGCACTTTTGATCTGGGGGGGGTCCATGCTTTTTGGATCCGGATCACTCCTGCAATCAGAAAACGATGTACTGATAACCCAGGACCTGGGTTCAATAACGTTACTGCCCAGCGACTTTCCCTCAGGGTGGATGAGTGGTGAGGCGGGGGGTACCGAAGATGTATATTCAGCCCAGTTTTTTACCAGTTCGGAAAACAACGAGGCCCTGGTGGAACAGACTATCACAAGATTTCCCGGGATAGAGGAAGCCAGGCTGGAATTAAATTCTGAAAGGGAACAGGTAACCGGTGTTACTGTCGAGACGATTAATCTTGGAAACGGGGGTTTTGGCTATATCGATGCAAATTATGTCATGATAATTTTCCGCAGGGGAAATATTATCGTAAAAATTGAAGATACCCGGACTGAATACCAGGAAAATCCAACCATGAATAACGCAAAAAACTATGCAGAAATTGTTGCAGGCAGGATCAAATAATCCTGATAAACAATATTTTCTCGTTCCTAAAAAAGTTCATCCTTTTAAATTATTGTTGCTGAGCCTGGCACCCTCCGCAACTCTTATGTATTCCGGTAACTCAAAGCCTCCGGCTATGGGCATACTGGTTGATGATCCACGTCTCCGGGAACAGCGATTTGTCTTTTCTGACCGTCATGATGCCGGCAGGAAACTGGGAGCGCTGATACAATCCCGCCCGTTTTCAGGAGACCCACTTGTGATGGCAATTCCGGCCGGGGTGTCCCTGTCGGGGTGGAGATCGCACGGGCGCTTCATGCCCCGGTCAGCCTTATGATCGTGAGAAAGATCCAGGTCCCCGGTAACACAGAAGCTGGATTCGGTGCCGTGACCTTTGACGGGCATGTACTGATCAATGAACACCTGCGTTCGGTGCTGGGCCTGTCAGGAGAAGAAGTTGACACCGCAATTGCTGCTACCCGCAGGAATATCAGGGAGCGGGCAGCCCGCTATATGTCTGGCAGGTCATTTCCCGACCCGGAAAAAAGTGTGTGATCCTGACCGATGACGGCCTTGCATCGGGATACACGATGCTCGCCGCTGTTGAGAGCATCAGGACATTCCACCCGGAACGGATCCTGGTTGCCGTTCCGACATCCTCAGCCACTTCAGCAGAGCGTATTGCACGTGAGGTTGACGAATGTATTTGCTTAAACATCCGGAGCGGGGGCCGGTTTGCCGTAGCAGAAGCCTACCGGAACTGGTACGATCTGGATGACCACGAAGTCCTTGCTGAACTCAGTTCGGCAGACTTTGCGGTAACGTGAACAGGGTTCAGAGAGAAATGGCAGAACGAAAAAAATACCCCGTTGTCTGAATATCTTTTAAAAGGAGTTATGGAGTGATAACCACGTTCTCAAACCTGATTACGAGATCATGGTCACTTGCTCCCGCCGGGAGTGAACAGGACATCAGGGTGTCCTTTGTCGCATGTCCGCCCGCTTTTATCGTTCCGAAGTAGATTTTTGTCCAGCAGAGTTGTTGTTCATTATAATACAGGTTTGCCGAGGACGTAACCACCCGTGCATCCGCAGTACCGACATTGGCACCTTCAGCATGGACAAAGAGCTGGATCGGGTTGGTATAACTCCTTATGGCCGGGTAGGTCCAGTACCCGTCGACATGGAGTTCAGGGGCCTCTTTTTTTGTTACTGCAGGAGTGGTTGTCGGAGTGGCGGTCGGAGTGCTGACAGCAAGTGGTACCAGTGAAGAGGATACCGATACGTTACCCCCGGAGGTGACCGTTATGGATGAGGACCAGTTTTTATATCCCCGTTCACGGACCTCCACCGTATGGTTGCCTGCAGGTACCGCGCTGATAGTAACCGGCGTTGTGCCATGGTATTCATTATCCAGGTAGGCCTCTGCACCGGAAGGTGCTGAGGTGATTTAGGATGACACCGGTCTTTTCACCAGGTGTCGTCGTGCACCCGCACAAAAAAACAGAGAGTGCCAGAAGGCAGATGATAATTTCCTTGAGCATTGTTCGCACCTGATTTACGGATACTAACTTGCATGTTCTGTTCCGTAATATCCTTTCTGCTCGGAATTGTCAAATGATGCCAGGAGTATCTGTGAAAAGAATATACTTTTAAACCTCTTGCAATGTAATAGACAAAATAATGGCAGATGACGATTGGGAACAGATCCATTATCACGAGTTACCCGATTGGATGAAAGAAGGGTTAAAATCAGACAGAAAGATCACAAAAGCCCAAACGAGAATATTTTCCGCAAAACCGTTCAATTATGAAGTCCGGTATACCCTGACCGGGGATATCGTATCGATATCATACTGGAGATCTGTCCCTGCCACAACACCCCCTGTGGTGAAAAAACCAGATCACCGGGTTCTCGTTGTGGCCCTCCTGGTACTGCTGGCGGGGGCTGGCGTCCTTTTTTTAACCTGGTCCCGCTGCCTTTTGAGGTGCCATCCCCTGCCATTCCATCAATGGCAAATATGACGGGTGCGCCCGAAAATTATTCAGTTCCGACACAGACTGAAAGCCTGGTGCCAGTCCCATCAGCACTGCCGGATACGAATTACCAGACTTCACCAAAAACCGTGGTATATTATTATTATACTGACACCAGCCGGAAATCCCTGACCCTGACAACCTATGGAGGATTCGCTGATTACCTGTCGGCCAGGCGTAATTCTTACGGTTCTGAAAAAGAGGTAATCCTGGAACGTATGGATACTGCCCTGCAGAAGGAATACCTGCAACCCCTGGTAGAAATGATAAAGAAACGATCACAAAGTCCCGAGGGCCAGGCAAAGACAGCCATCAGCATTGTCCAGCATATCCCCTATAACGGGAAGATATCCTTTCAAAACCCGATGGAATGGCATTTTCCGTATGAAACACTATTCAACAACAAAGGGACAGACTGCAGACAAATCGCTTCTGCTGGCGTACCTGCTGAAGGATCTGGACTATGATACCATCATATTTGATTATTCCAGCACTATGGCTGTCGGGGTGAAATGTTCCCCGGATTACGATTATTTTAACACGGGATACGCGTTTATTGATGTGACAAAGCCCTCGATTATAACCTATGTTCCGGATACGGACTACGGTGGTGGCAGTATATCACCAAACCCGCGGATTATTCATGTTAACGAGGGAAAAAGAGCCCTGGATGTAAGCTCAGAATACCGGGATGCGATACAATTAAAGTACCTGGAGAGGATCGGGAGAGCCCTGAACCAGAGTGAGAACCTTGACCAGCTCAAGATTTCCGGGATGTACGATCTGGGGTATACCACGTAAAGGGCAGAGATGATGGGTGATATCCGGGCCTGCAATCCGGAAAATCCCGTATTCTTTACGAAATACCGGGGCGTCGTGTTCACTGATGAAACAGGTTCATTATAATCCCTGCCTCCGATACAGTAGGTATGGAAAAGAAGATTGCCTTCGCATTCCTGTACGTTTTACTCTTTCCTGCCCTTATCCTCATCCTGTCCGGGGATGCAGGCTGGCCAGAAGGCTGGATCTTCAGCGGGTGGTTTATTCTCCTCTGTTATTCAACAATCCTGTACCTGTACCGGAAAGACCCGGCATTGCTTGAAGAACGCTACAAACAGCCAGGAACCGGCAACCAGGAGCACTGGGACCGGTATATAGTTTACGGGCTCCTGGTCGGGTTCATTCTCTGGATCATCATCATGCCGCTGGATGCCAGGCGGTTTGAGTGGTCCCCCGTTTTTCCCCTCTGGCTGAACGTTGCAGGGGTAGCCGGGCTGGCCGGATCGTTTTTCCTGTTCTTCCGGTCATATACCGATAACACGTTCCTGTCCCCACTTGTGAGGATCCAGGCAGATCGGAAGCAAAGGGTGGTGTCGACCGGTGTGTACAGATTTGTAAGGCATCCTATGTACCTTGGAGGGATCCTCATGTTTGTCGGGACACCCCTCCTCCTCGGGTCGTTGTACGGCCTGATCATTGGTCTCATGCTGACAGTTCTCCTAATGGCAAGGATCCTGGGCGAAGAAAGGATGCTTGTTAATGACCTGGAAGGTTACCGGGAATATACGCAGAATGTCCGTTACCGGCTTTTTCCTTTTCTCTGGTGACGGTAAATTTTTTTAAAGGGATCAGACAGGTCTTTTTAGTACCCGCATCAGAGCCTCCGTTTTTTTTCTTTTCCTGAACCGAATAAAACATATCTGTGCCGGAAAGAATACTGCATAGGATTTTTATGCCGGATACTGCTGAACCTCTTCCCATCGCACAAGGAGTACAGACTGTTTTTATGCTGCCCGGGATGGCTAGCCGCCATGGACTTATCGCCGGAGCGACCGGGACCGGGAAAACCACCACGTTGCGGGTCCTTGCTGAAAAATTCAGTTCGATCGGTGTCCCGGTATTCATGGCTGATATCAAGGGAGATCTTTCAGGCATGGCAATGCCGGGAGGAGACAATGCAAAAGTTGTCGGGAGGGCTGCAGAACTTGGTCTTCCGGGTGTTCTTCCTGAGGGATATCCTGTCACGTTCTGGGACGTTTATGGCGAATCCGGCCTGCCGGTAAGGACAACGATTTCGGAGATGGGGCCCCTTCTCCTCGGGCGTATTCTTGATTTGAGTGATATCCAGACCGATGTCCTGACAGCACTTTTCCGGTATGCCGATGATTCCGGCCTCCTCTTGCTCGATCTGAAAGATTTACAATCCCTTGCCCGGTATTGCGGCGATCATGCAAAGGACTTAAAAAGCCAGTACGGGAATATATCCCCGTCGAGTATCGGTTCTATCCAGCGGAGCCTGCTCAATCTGGAACAACAGGGGGGTGACCGTTTTTTTGGTGAACCTGCGCTCAATGTGATGGATTTTGTCAAGACCGATGGTCCGGCCGCGGTATGATCAATATTCTCTCTGCAGATCGCCTGATGCAGTCCCCGAAGGTCTATGCAACTCTTCTCCTCTGGCTCTTATCAGAACTGTTCGAAAAGTTTCCTGAGGCAGGAGATCTCCCAAAACCGCGGCTGGTGTTTTTCTTTGATGAAGCCCACCTGCTTTTTACGGATATCCCGAAAGTGCTCGAAGAAAGGATAGTACAGGTAGTCCGGTTGATCAGGTCAAAAGGGATCGGGGTGTATTTTGTCACGCAGAATCCCCTTGATCTGCCTGACCCGGTTCTCGGACAGCTGGGAAACCGGGTGCACCATGCCCTGCGTGCATTCACCCCCAAAGACCAGAAAAATGTGAAAGGGGCTGCCCAGACATTACGACCGAATCCTGCGTTTGATACGATGACTGCAATTACCAGCATGCAGATTGGGGAAGCACTCGTTTCGATGCTGGATGCACAGGGCAGCCCGATGCCGGTCGAGCGGGCACTCATCTATCCTCCTCACAGCAGGATGACCCCCCTGACCACAGAAGAGCGGGGCCAGATGATCAGGAATTCCTCCTCCCTGGCAGCCTACCGGAATACGATTGACCGTGAATCCGCCTATGAGGTGCTAAAAAGGAAAGCTGAAATGAGTCCTGTCCAAAGACTACCCGACAGTCCCGGAAAAACGCCCCGGAAAACTCCGGGATCCGGTTCGGGTGATATCTTTGGATCTGCTGCGAAAAGTGCTGCCCACGCGGTAGGGAGCCAGATAGGTAAGGAGATCATCAGGGGATTGCTCGGTTCCCTCACCGGGACAAAGAAATAACGATGGCGTCCTGACAGCTGCTTAAAAAAAAGTTACCTCAGGTCGCGGAGGACTGCTGCGAACCGTTCCATTCCTGTTTTAATTTTTTCTTCCGTGGAATTGGAAAAGTTCAGGCGTATCGTATTCCCGCCTCCACCATCGGTATAAAATGGTGTACCGGGGAGGACTGCAACACCTCTCGCAAGCGCCTTTTCAAAAATCTCAATGGATGAAATACCCTCAGGCAACGTTAACCAGATAAACATTCCCCCCTCGGGGTCCGTGTGACGTATCGTGCCGGAGAATTTTTCCTGGAGTAAATCGATCATAAGGCTGCATTGGCTTTTATAAGCACGGCAGATTTTACTGATGTGATCATCGATATTCTGCTGGTGCAGGTACTGGTACGCGATGCGCTGCGAGAGGTAATTTGAATGCAGGTCTGAAGCCTGTTTTGCAATGACGAGCTGTTCCATGATATCAGGAGGTGCCACTATCCATCCGAGCCTCATACCGGGGGCCAGGATCTTGGAAAAAGATCCGGTGATAATGGTCTGATCCGGTAAAAATTCCCTCAGGGAAGACCGGGTGTTCCCCAAAAAATTCAGTTCGCCATATGCATCGTCTTCGATAAAAAGCGTATCTGACGTTCCAAAGACTGTCGCCAGCTCCCTCCGGCAGTCATCAGTATAGGTGATACCTGACGGGTTTTGTGAATTGGGGACTCCATAACAGAGTTTTACGGGGTTGGACGCAAGCACCCGGGCCAGCATACCGGGATCCAGGCCGTTTTCATTCAGGTTGACCGGATGAAAAACCGGCTCATAGAGCGAGAAGGCCTGGATTGCACCGAGATATCCCGGGCGTTCGATTGCGATATGATCACCGGAATCTATGAACACCTTACCAGCCAGGTCAAGACATTGCTGCGAACCGTTCGTGATCAGGATTTCATCCGGAGACACTGATAACCCAAGACGTTTTCTGTACCGGTCTGCGATGAACTGCCGGAGCGGCAGGTATCCCTCTGTTGTTGAGTACTGGAGTGCGGTGCTTCCATCCTCTGAAAGCACGGTCGACGCAGCCCGGCTGATTCCCTCAACGTCAATAAGAGCAGGATTTGGAAGCCCGCCGGCAAAAGAAATAATCGAGGGATCTTCGGTGACTTTCAGAATTTCCCTGATAAAGGATTTGGGGGTTTTTGCCATCCGACGGGCAAAATGCCGAAGTTGTGTATCTTCCTGTGTTCTTTCTGGTGATATCTGCTGGTTCATTATTCACCAACGTATTCCAGTATTACTGGACAGGAAAACCATAAAGGATTTCTTATAAAGACTCCGATAGCGGAATGGCCTGTTTTAAACATACTATCCGGATTTTTGGTTTCAGAATCCATAATTCATAGAAGATTCTATATAATAGAGGGCTTATACTGATGCATCCCAGGCTCTCCTGTATTTCAGACGATGTCTGGGAATGGAGTGTAAAATATGGAATCAATAGTTGATGATGTAATGAATACGTTGTCTTCAGGCAATCAGATCTCTGCCATCAGCAAATCGGTTGGCGGGGATGAAACCGCGGTGAAATCAGCTCTTGGTATGAGTATTCCGCTGGTGCTGGGTGCCATGGCAAACCATGCATCAACACCCGGTGGAGCTGAAATGCTGACAAAAACGTTGTCACAAGCGGGAAGCAGTAACCTGCCCGGCACGATGAGCGGTCTTCTCGCAAATCCGGCAGCTGCCAGTGGCCCGGATATGGTGAGTACCCTGTTAGGGAGCCAGATGGGGACGATCCAGAATGCCATCTCACAAAAAACAGGACTTCCCCCGGCTGCAGTCAGCCAGGTCATGGCAATAGCGGTCCCGGTGATCATGGGGCAGATTGGCAGGATGTTTGGCCAACAGAAAGTAGATCCCGGTAATCTTCAGGGCGTTCTTGCGGACCATTCCAGGGCTGCACTCCAGTCGTCACCCGAAGCAGCAAGCCTGCTCCAGCACCTGCCGTCTGCGCCGGAAAGCACTGGCGGTATCTCCGGTTTCTTAAAAAAGGCAATGGGAAAATAACCCGGCAATAATTTTTGTCCGGTAAAAAAAGAAATTCCTGTCTTTTTTTTATCGCGTATTTTTTTTCACATCGGGCCGGTGAGTGTCGGCAGGAACCATCCGATGATGGAGGTCACAATCCATACGACAACTGCAATAAGCAGGGACTTAAGCCAGCCGATCGAATACAGTTTTTGTAATGCCAGCAGCCACACGATTCCTGCGATGAATGCAGCTATCAGGCCCTGACCAATCACATAATAAATAACCGTGTAAACAATTGTGCCAATAAGGGCAGCGAGAAATGCCGTGGTAATACCTTCTGTTTCGCCAAACAACTTTGTAATAACATAAATTATCACCGTTGAGACGATCAACGCGATAACAAATGACAAGAGGGTGAAAACAATTGATGCCATGATGCATCCTGATATCTTTATAGTATTAAATATTATGTAATCGGTTTTTCAATAAATGGTTAAATCTGCTCCACACCTGCCAACATCTTTGCTATTGGATCTCATTGCTGAGACAATCGATAAAGAACAATTTTTACCAGTAAAACGTTCTGCTAAACTTTTCCGGGCCTGAATTCAGGTGTTGATAAACGGTATATCAGGTAAAAAAAGGGGATTAGATGGATACTTACTCAGTCGGCTTGCCGTCGTAGTGCTCTTCCCTGGCAAGCGCTTCCTGCTTTGTCTTCCGTACTACCTTGTCCTGGTGCTCCGGTGGTGAATAGATAGTGTACAGTTTAAGGTTTTTCACCCTCGATGTGTTCACGACATTATGTTTTGCCCCGGACGGGACTATTACCCCGCTGCCGTCCTTTACCACATTCCTGACACCATCGATCACGACTACGCCTTCGCCCTCTTCGAAACGGAAGAACTGGTCAACGTCATCATGCGTCTCCATCCCGATATCTTCTTCCGGTTTAAGGCACATCAGGACCAGCTGACTGTATTTTCCCGTATACAGTACCCTGCGGAAATCTGTGTTCTTCTTCGTTTCTTCTTCGAGGTTTGCTGCAAATCCTTTTTTCATGTCATTTCCTCCTTATCTGGTTGAATAACTTCTCCTTTATAGATCTTTTCCTTATTAATATACTCATGTAAGCAGTTAAAAAATTCATGAGCCGGTCTGGCATACTATTTTCGTTGACTGCATCCCATAGTACCCCGATGACTGGTGATCGGGTCCCGGTGATCCTTGTGCACGGGTGGAACAGCCATCCCGGTGTCTGGAAGAGACTGGTCGTGCGTCTGGAAGAGGCCGGGATCCCGTACCGGAAATTCGATCATATGGGAATGAGGGCATCGGCACTACCGGATATCGCCGAATCATTCAATGATTTTTTTAAGGAAGTCCTGGAGGAGAACAACTGGTCGGGACCTGTCGACATTGTCTGCCATTCGCTTGGGACCTGTATCGTCCGGTACCTCCTTGAAGTATCAGACGGGGCGAAACGGAATCTGTCTGTCCGGCAGCTGATTGGCCTGGGTCCTCCGAATAATGGCTCGGCGCTTGCAGAACTCTTTAATGATGCACAGCGGGGCGAGGAGATCATCAACAGGCTCACCGGTGTTTTCGTCCCAAAAGGATTTGATCCCGCCGCTGACCGGATGGTACAGGACGTCCGGCCCCAAAGTCCGGTCATGCACAACCTTCGCACAGCGGGTCTTCGCACCGATATTACCTACAGGATTATCGTAACGGGAAATCCTCATGAGGATGCTGGATTTTTTCCCTGGTTTGAAGGAAAGACCTGGGAGATTGCCGATGACGGAAAATACCATGCCACGCTTGAAGGAGACGGTGTGGTGGCGCACCGGGAGTCTGCACTTCCGGGCATTTCCCTGGATATCCTGTCAGCTTCACCTGAACCTGAAGGTTATCTGCCGGCGCCTGACCAGTACTGCCACATCAACCTGCCCAGAAACCCGGTTGTCATTGACCGGATTATGCAGGTACCTGACCGGCGGGACTGGATAACCCATGTTCCGGGTACCATTTTCTCACTCGGATTGTGGTACAGACTCATGTTTTCTCTTCCTGGGTAAAGGGAATGAAAATCCATCGAAGTCCTTATGTATTCACAATTGTAAACATGCCTGTTTAAGCATGAATGGTAAGATGATTAGGAGCAGCTGCCAGAAAGATGGAGGAAATCATTTGAATTTTTGGGGAAGTTCAGGATTGGCCGTTTTGGGAGAACTTCAATAATGCCATTTCTGGACCTGGACCTGGTCAAAGGTCTTTCCCACGAGGATGCTGCTGAAAAGATACGCACCGAAGGGTATAACGAACTCCCCGGGTCAAAGAAACGGGGCATTTTCTGGATTATCATTGAAGTGATCCACGAACCGATGTTTATCCTGCTCGTCGCCAGTGGCCTGATCTATTTTATCCTCGGTGATGTTACCGAAGGCATCATGCTGATGAGTTTTGTTTTCGTCATCATCGGCATTACCGTATACCAGGAGCAGAAGACTGAACGGGCACTTGAAGCACTGCGAAATCTTTCAAGTCCCCGTGCACTGGTGATCCGGGACGGCGAACAGCAGCGGATCGCGGGCAGGGAAGTGGTTACCGGGGATATGCTCATCCTTGTCGAAGGCGACCGGGTCCCGGCTGATGGTGTCCTCCTCTCCTCCAATAATGTTACCGTCGATGAATCCCTCCTGACCGGTGAATCGGTCCCGGTCCGGAAAATTCCCTGGGCGGAGGGTCTGCGTGCAGAACGGCCCGGGGGTGACGACCAGCCGTTTGTCTATTCCGGAACAATGGTCGTGCAGGGACAGGGACTGGCAGAAGTCAAATCGACCGGTGCACGGACCGAGATGGGGAAGATCGGCACCGTCCTGCAAACCGTGGAGCGGGGAGAGACCCGGCTCAAAGGCGAGATCTCACGGATTGTCCGGACGATTGCCATCGTCGGCATCTTCCTCTGCGGTATCATCGTGGTCGTCTATGGCCTGATCCGGGGTAACTGGATCGAAGGGTTCCTCGCGGGGATCACCCTTGCGATGGCGATCCTGCCTGAAGAGTTCCCCGTTGTCCTGACTATTTTCCTGGCGCTTGGTGCCTGGAGAATCTCCCAGAAAAATGTGCTGACCCGCCAGGTACCTGCGATAGAAACCCTCGGTTCGGCCACCGTGCTGTGCGTGGACAAGACAGGCACCCTCACCCAGAACAAGATGACTGTCCAGTCGTTTTTTGTCAGAGGGCAGACTCTGTGAACACGATGCCGCGGGAAAAAATTCAGTTGCTGAAATCTGCCATGAAGTGGCCGAATTTGCCATCCTTGCCTGTAAAAAAGATCCGTTCGATCCGATGGAAAAGGCATTGATCAGGCTCCGGGAAGGGGATTTTGGAAGGACTGAACATATCCATACCGGCTGGGAACTCATAACCGAATATCCGCTCTCCCCAGACCTCCTGGCGATGTCAAACGTATGGCGATCTCCGGCGGGCAATGAGTATATTATCGCTACAAAAGGAGCTCCTGAGGCAATTACCGACCTGTGCCATTTCGATGAGGAGAAGCGACAGGCACTTGCCGGGGATATCAACACAATGGCAGCCATGGGGCTTCGTGTCCTGGGCGTGGCAAAAGCATCGTTCACCAGATCCGAACTTCCAGAAGGACAGCATGATTTCACGTTCACCTTCCTGGGGCTTGTCGGATTTGCAGACCCGGTCCGTCCGCAGGTCGCAGATGCGGTGCGTGAATGCTATTCTGCAGGGATCCGGGTGATCATGATCACCGGTGATTATCCCCTCACTGCCCAGAATATCGGCAGGCAGATTGGACTTGACCATCCTGAACAGTGTATCACCGGCGCTGAACTCGAACAGATGAGTGACGCCGAACTCCGACAGCGTATCAGTACCGGCAAGCCTGTTTGCACGGGCAGTGCCGGAACAGAAACTGCGTATTGTCGATGCTCTCAAAGCCAACGGAGAGGTCGTCGCCATGACCGGTGACGGGGTGAACGATGCCCCGGCGTTAAAATCCGCAGATATCGGGATTGCCATGGGTGGGCGGGGAACTGACGTAGCCCGCGAATCTTCATCGCTTGTCCTGCTGGATGACAACTTCACGTCTATTGTTTCTGCAGTGCGGCTGGGACGGAGGATTTTTGACAACCTGAAAAAAGCGATGGCGTATATCTTCTCCATCCACGTCCCTATCGCCGGCATGTCGCTTATTCCGGTGCTCTTCAATATGCCTCTCGTGCTGCTTCCGGTGCATATCGTTTTCCTCGAACTGATAATCGACCCTGCGTGTTCGATCGTGTTCGAATCCGAAAAAGAAGAACACAACGTCATGAACCGCCCGCCCCGCCACAAAGATGAGGGGCTTTTTACCAAAAAGACGTTATCACTCAGTCTCCTGCAGGGCTTTGTCGTATTGGCGGTGGTCCTGCTCATTTACCTGAATGCAGTGAGCAGGGGATTTGGTGAGTCAGAAGTGAGGACCCTGACATTCACGACAATCGTCATTGCAAACCTCTGCCTGATCCTGACAAACCGGTCATGGTCCGAAACACTGGTGACAACGCTACGCACTCCCAATAAAGCGATGGTCTGGGTGTTTGTGGGAACGGTCAGCTGCCTCGTCCTTGTCCTGTTCGTCCCGTTCCTCCAGGCACTCTTCAGGTTCGGTGCAGTGCCGTTCATCGATCTTTGTGTATGCATCATCGCCGGAGGGTTGAGTGTGGCCTGGTTCGAGGGCTATAAGTACTGGAGCGCGAACAAGGAGGCAGGTGCGGGATGAAGAGGGTATCCTGTCATCGGCATTCCATGGAGAGAACCACCCGGTTCCGGTCAGAACCGGTGCCCGTACCTGGATTAAGGTAAATATCTTTTAGATCAACGAATAAGGAGGAAGGATGGAATCGTTCATGACAAAATGGGGGCTTATATTCAAAGCATTCATGATAACCATTTCTTTGCTTGTGATCCGGCTGGTTTTTGATTACCTGAATTTTGACATACTTTCAGTGACCAACCTTATCACGGCATTTATCGGCGGTGCGATTTTTACCATTGCGATTATTTTCACCGGTACGCTTACCGATTACAAGGAAAGTGAGAAGATCCCCGGTGAGATCGCTACATCGCTGCGGACATTCTACAGTGATCTTGATCTCATCCGTGTCCCGGACAATTCGCTCAGGCACCGTATGCAGGAAAATACCGCAGCCCTGCTGCGATGTATCAATACGAATTTCCGGAACAATGCATGGAGCCTGGAAGAGATGGACAGCGCGGTCGATGTCATCAATACAGATATCGCCAGGCTGGTTGACCTGAATGTCCCTCCGAACTTTGTGATAAAACTGAAAACTGAAATAACAAATATTGACCGGATTTCACACCGGATCAAAACGATTTCGGAGACATCTTTCATACCTGCAGCCTATGCAATTGCAGAACTCGCTGCTGCTGGTGTTATCATCTTATTGTTCTTTGTCAGGCTCGATCCCTATTACGAAGGGCTTGTCCTCTTCACCGTCCTCTGCATGCTGCTGACTGCGCTTCTCTTACTGATCCGGGACATGGACAACCCGTTTGAAGTCGGGAAGAAAACCTACGCCGACATTGACCTGTTCCTTCTCTGGGACCTCGAGACTAAACTCAATGAGAAAACAGGATACGGGAAGAACTGATTCCCGGCTCATTTTTTTTTTGAAATTTTCTTTCACTCCATTCACCGTTATTCTCGGCGGCATCAAGTTTAAGTCTCACCACAGGATTCCGGCATGCAAAGAAGCCGGGTATCGGCGGCACCTGCAGGATTCAATCTCCAAATATATTTAAGCGATCACGCAGACCTACCTGCAGTTACCTGTCCGTGAGATGAATTCCTTGTAACAGGGAAATTTCACGGTAAGGAAGGACTGGTTCAGGACTATGTAACAGACATAGGTAGAGGGGGCGTTTTCAGATGGACTTCGGATCAACATTTTTTTACAAATATCGCAGGTTCATCAAGACGCTCAAGATCTACCTCCTTCTTGCCGGTCCCGGTCTTATCGTGATGCTTGCCGACAACGATGCCGGCGGCATCACCACCTACACCGTCACCGGGGCAAAGTACGGGTATGGCCTGATCTGGTTCTTGCTGCTGCTCCTGCCGGTTGCCTATGTTGTCCAGGAGATGACCGTGCGGCTGGGTGCAGTCACCAAACGCGGGCATGCAGAAGCAATCTTTGATGCGTTCGGATCGTTCTGGGGCTGGTTCTCGTTTATCGATCTTGCCCTTGTCAACTGGCTCACCCTCGTCACCGAGTTCATCGGTATGACCGCAGCCCTTGCCATCTTCCATGTCCCTCCGGTTGTCACGGTGGTAATCGTATCCATTGTCATGATGCTCATGGTCCTGCAGGGCAAATACTGGACCTGGGAAAAGATCGCGATCCTGTTTGCCGCCCTCAACATCATCTATATCCCGGCAGCATTCATGGTGCACCCTTCGGTCGGAGAAGTGCTGAGCGTCGGTCTGGTCCCCCACTTCCCCGGAGGGTTTCAACGGGACATTGTTCTTTTTCTTAATGGCAAATATCGGGACAACGATCGCCCCGTGGATGATCTTCTTCCAGCAGAGCGCAGTCGTGGACAAGGGAATGAAGGAAAAAGATATCCCCTGGGGCCAGATGGATACCCTGATCGGATCCGCGTTCACGGTGCTGGTCGCAATCTTCCTTGTCGTCGTTACCGGTACCGTCCTCTACGGTGTGGAAGTCGAGAGTGCAGCACAGGCCGCAAGCATGATGATGACCACCAGTCCCTGGCTGGGCACGTGCATTGCGATCGGTCTCTTCAATGCAGGATTCTTGGGTGCGATCTGCATATCGCTTGCCAGCTCGTGGGCATTTGGTGAAGTGTTCGGCTGGGCGCATTCCCTCAACATGAAGGTCCGGGAAGCCCCGTGGTTCTATGCCTGTTACCTTTTCGCGCTCGTCACGTGCAGGGGGGGTTGTGCTCATCCCCAATGCCCCGCTTGTCCTGATCACGCTCTTCGTCCAGGTCATTGCCGTAACCCTGCTTCCCGCTGCACTGGTCTTTTTGATCCTGCTCCTGAACAACGAAGAGATCATGGGGAAGTACAAGAACACAACTGCTGCAGAATATCGCCGGGACAACTATTGTGATTGCAATTATTGTTCTGTCGACGCTGTATGGCATTACAACCCTCTTTCCGGAGTTGATTGCATGATGGACAGAGAGGAGGACAGTATATGGTGACCCTTGAAAGTGTATTCGGTATGACGGATCGGCAGTGTATTATCCGTGGATGGACGGATAAGATCCATGAGATCAACAAGAAGATACGAAACGCCCCGGATCACGATGTCCCGTGGTGTCAGGATCGCGCTCCTGTTCCTGCGGCTCTACCTGATCCTGCTCGTACTACTGCTTGGCTATAAATTCTGGACATTGCTGAAATGAGGGAGATGATGGTTATGCAGACAGAACACAACGAATGCAAAACCGCAAAAGCCCGACAGGAAATTCCTGTTGAGCGAGACTGCTCGGGGCAAAGGTGTTCCTGCGCGAAAAGAAGATCGGATCCTTATCCGATCTGATGATTGTTGAGACCGGGAAACTTCCCGAAGTGCAGGAATTTTGTCATTACCCGCCCCTTTGGCGATCCGTCACTTCTCATCCCGTGGGAACGCATGGTCTCTCTCGAACCGCAGAAACTGCGTCATCGATATCGACGATCTGAAAAAATTTGAAGGCACTCCTCCGGAGGATGCGATCCTGCTCCGGGATCATATCCTCGACAAGAAAGTGCTCGATACCGAAGATGCCGAAGTGGAAGTGGTCTATGATATCCGTCTTGTTGAACGGAATGCAAAACTCTACGTGACGGAAGTGGATCACGAGCAAAGCCGCCCGCCTCCGCCGGCTTGGATTCGGATTCCTTTCCGGGATTCTTGCCCCGCAGGAAGATCCTCAAGGACAGCGGGGTTGATCTCCTGGATGTATGTCCAGCCGCTGCCCGTCACATATCAGCAGTTTCAAAGGCGATGTCAAACTCAAAGTCCTCAAAGAGACCCTTGCCGATATCCACCCGGTTGATCTTGCTGATATTCTCGAAGAGCTCGATCACGACCAGCGGGTCATGGTCTTTTCCTCGCTCGAGCATGAACAGGCTTCTGATACTCTCGAAGAGATCGAACCCAACGTGCAGCGGGATATTATCTCTTCGTTAAGTAAGGAAAAAGTCGTCCAGCTCATCAACGACATGACTCCCGGTCAGGCAGCCGATATTCTCTCGGTCCTGCCGTCTTCGGAGGCCCAGGATCATTCTTGAAGCCCTCAATACGGAGAATGCCAAAAAAATCCAGTCCATTATCGGTAAACAGGAAGAGAAGGTGATCCATTACACCACGCAGAAGATCCTGAAATTTTCCCCGGAAACTACCGTCGAATATGTCCAGAACGATTACCCGCGTCATGCCCGGGACAAGGATGTGATCATGTATATCTATGTCGTCGATGATAAGGAAGTCCTGCTCGGGGTCATCGATTTAAAAGAACTGCTGCAGGCCGATGACAAGGCACTCTTAAAAGATATCATGGTCGAAAACGTGATCAGCCTGTCGACCGAAAGCACGCTCAAAGAGGCATCGCAGAGTTTTGCCCGGTATGATTTCCGTGCTCTTCCGGTTACCGATGAGAATAACCTGCTTGTCGGAGTCATTCCCTACCGGGATGTGATGAACCTGACCCACCACTTCCTGGAATAGGGGGTTTTGCAGGTCAACGATGCGGATTATCGCCAGAAAGTTCTGCCCGGATATGATGCTGCCCCAATCATACGAACCGCCGTCTGCCGTGTTCCATTCACACGGTCCCCAATACCAGAAGACGACAGGTCAATACATTTACCGGGGAGCAAGTTGCGCTCCGGTATAGCGGTAAAACCATTTTTTGACGATCTCAACAACAACAATATACCCATAACAAGCGCCCCGATCAGCAGGAAATAGGGGAGAGTGAGAGGGACAAAACCGAAGAGATCCCCTACCGGGGTGAAGGTGATCGCGATACCGGTCAGGATAACGAGGATGCTGCTGAGGACAAGGAGCCTGCTGGCATGACTTTTATAGAACGGAACCCGTGTGGTCCTGATGGCAAAAATGATGACGGTCTGGGTGCAGAGCGATTCGAGGAACCAGACCGTCCGGAACAGTTCCATCGGTGCATGGAATACCAGGATGAAGACTGATGAAGGTGAGGATATCAAACAGCGAACTGACCGGCCCAAAGACGAGCAGGAATTTTTTGATGAACCCGATATCCCACCGTTTCGGCGCCAGCACATACTCCTCATCTACCGCATCGGTCGGGATGGTTGACTGGGAGACATCATAGAGGAGGTTATTGAGCAGTATCTGGACCGGGAGAAGGGGAAGGAAGGGCAGGAAGAGCGACGCGGCTGCGACGCTGATCATGTTCCCGAAATTCGAGCTCGTCCCCATCATGATGTACTTCATCGTGTTCCCGAACGTCTTCCTCCCTTCAAGGATGCCGTCCCGGAGCACGCGGAGATCTTTTTTCAGCAGCACGATATCTGCAGATTCCTTGGCGATATCGACTGCATTGTCCACCGTGATCCCGATATCCGCGGCACGGATCGAGGGGGCATCATTGATCCCGTCCCCGAGATAGCCGACCACGTGGTTGTTCTTCATCAGTGCCCTGATGATCCGTTCTTTCTGGGGCGGGGAAACCCGGGTGAATATGTTGGCCTGTTCGACTGCACTTGCAAGGGTGTCGCTGTCCATCCCGGCGATCTCACTGCCCTCGATAATTCTGGTTATCGGGAACCCGAGTGCTGTGCACAGACATGACGGGTGACGAGTTCATTGTCCCCGGTGATGATCTTGACATCAACACCGGCATCGTGCAGCATGAGGAGCGATTCATGGGCAGTCTCCTTGGGAGGATCGATGAAGGCAACAAAACCATGCAGGGTAAGGTCGGTCTCATCGTCTATAGCGATAGGTGGATTTTTCGTCGTGGATCTTTTTTGAAGCAACGGCAAGGACCCTGAACCCTTCCCCGCTGAACGTGTCGTATAAAGCGACAGCCCGTTTCATTCCAGTCGGCAGTAAAAGGTTCTGACTCCTCCTCCCGGAGATACTGGGTGCATAATTTCAGGACCTCCTCGGGTGCCCCCTTGGTGATCAGGATCCGGTCGCTGTCCTTTTGCGACGACGACCGAGATCCTTTTCCGGATGAAATCAAACGGGATTTCATCGATTTTCCGGTACTGCCCGATCTCCACGCCGCTCGTCTTCAGAATTGCCTCGTCGAGCGGACTTTTCATGCCGGTCTGGTGGAAACTGTTCAGGAACGAATACAGCAGCACCTGCTCACTTGTGTTCCTCTCCGCATCCACATGATAGATCAGCGTGATCCGGTTCTCGGTCAGCGTCCCGGTCTTGTCGGTGCAGAGCACGTCCATGCTCCCGAAGTTCTGGATCGAGGCCAGGTGCTTGACGATCACCCCTTTCTCCGACATCGCAAGTGCACCCTTCGACAGGTTGACCGTCAGGATCATGGGGAGGAGTTCCGGGCGTCAGGCCGACGGCAAGTGCGACTGCAAACAGGAGGGAATCGAGCACGCCGTGCTTAAACAGGGTATTGGTGAAAAAAACGAAGATGACCAGGAGGAAGATGATCCGGGTGATCAAGGTAGGAAAACTGCTTCAGGCCCCGCTCAAATTCCGTCTCCGGCGGCCGGGCGGTCAGCCGCTCGGCAATCTTCCCGTACTCGGTCGCCATCCCGGTTTTTACCACAACGGCAGTCGCACTGCCGGAGACCACCGGCGAGCTCATGAACAGGTATGTCATCCTGCGCCGGTGGATCCTGTATCTCCGCCGTGCCGGACCTGTGCGGTTTTTTCTACCGGGAATGATTCACCCGTGAGTGCTGACTGGTCTACAAAAAAATCCCGGGCCTGTATGACACGGGCATCCGCGGGCACAATATCGCCCGCGGATAGGATGATGATGTCCCCGGGCACGAGCTCCGACAGGCGCACATCCTGCCGGTCCCCGTCCCGGATAACCGTGGCCATGCGTGGAGATTTTTTCTTTTAAGAGCTCGACAGCCCGTTCTGCCCGGTATTCCTGGAAAAAGTCAATGAAGACGCTCAGGAACGACAATGACGATGATGATCAGTGCATCAATAAATTCTCCTAAAAAGATCGGAGAGGACCGCGGCGAAAAGAAGGATAATGATGAGCGGGTTTTTGAACTGGCCGATAAACTGGCGGAAGGCTGCCAGTTTTTTCTCCCGCACCACCTCATTGGGGCCGTACGCTGTCCTCCGTCGATGCAACCTCTTCTGAAGAGAGTCCCTGGAGTGATGTGTGCAGTGCCGGCGAGCAGCTGATCTACAGGCATATCCAGGAACTCTTCTTCTGCCATAAGGTGACCTGTACTCCATTTTCAGCATCGTCTCTAAAAGAATGTTTTGCACGACCGGCGGGTTGTCCGGAAATGATCTGTACCGGGGAAAAACGACCGGAACCGGGAAAATAAAAACCGGCGATGATTCTATAGTATCCGGAAAGAAACCGACTAACCGGGGCAGAGTATGAAAGTAATTGCATTCAACGGCAGTGCAAGAAAGGATGGTAATACCGCCATCCTGGTCAACACAGTGTTCAAAGAACTAAAAAAAAGCAAAGATTGAGTCCGAACTGGTGCAGCTGGCAGGAAGAAGATTCCCGGGTGCATTGCCTGCGGGAAGTGCCGGGAGAATAAAGACAAACGGTGTGTTATAACCGGCGATATCCTCAACGAGTGCATTGAAAAAATGCTGGAAGCCGACGGGATCATCCTTGCATCCCCCACGTATTTTGCCGATATTTCTGCGAATATGAAAGCCCTGATCGAGCGGTCGGGCTTCGTCGCCCGGGCAAACAACGACATGTTCCGGCGCAAAGTCGGAGCATCGGTAGTCGCGGTCCGCAGGGGCGGGGCTATCCATGCGTTTGATTCCATGAACCACTTCTTCTTCATCAGCCGGATGATTGTGCCCGGCTCATCCTACTGGAATGTCGGTATCGGGCTTGGACCCGGCGAGGTGAAAGATAGATGATGAAGGCCTTGCCACGATGAAGACGCTGGGCACGAATATGGCGTGGCTGATGAAAAAACTGGAAAAATAAATGAGATTCTTTGAGTTTTTCATAATAGTTTGATTCCTGGTGGCTTAATTAAGCAATCACTTTTTTTTATCACATCAGGGACCATGAGGTCATTGCACCGTTTTTTTTGATAAGGCGTTCAGATTCTTTTTTTAGGAGATTTGTTTTACTTGCGAAAGCTATATTAATGGTCACCATGGAATAGTTTTTCCACCAATAAAACCCGGCAAACAGGACCGTAAAAGTAAATCTGCTTTTTCCGGTCGGAAAAATCCATAAAAAACTTTCAATCGATATCCAAGGTGTTATTTTATGGATCAAGGACGTCTCCTATCCATTATCCGGAGCCAGGCAAAACCAGCACTGGTCCTGTTTTTTCTGCTCACGCTTATCACCGGGATTTTCTATCCCGCTTTTGATCACCGGCATCGCACAGCTGGTCTTTCCCGTCCAGGCAAACGGGAACCTCATCGTTCATGACGGGAACGTAGTCGGTTCAGCACTCATCGGGCAGCCGTTCACCTCACCCGGATATTTCTGGGGCCGTCCCTCCGCCACAGTCCCCGTGCCCTATAATGCCGGGCTCTCGTCAGGTTCGAATCTCGGTCCCTCGAACCCGGCACTCGCCAGTGCGGTGAAAAGCCAGGGTTGAAGCCCTTCATGCAGCGGACCCGGCCAATACGCTTCCGGTCCCGGTCGATCTCGTCACTGCTTCGGGAAGCGGGCTTGACCCGGACATCAGTGTTGCCGCTGCATACTACCAGGTCCACCGGATCGCCCGTGAGCGGAACCTGAGCGAAGACAGATGTACAAACTCTTGTCACCAGCCATATCGAACCCCGGCAGTTCGGGATCTTCGGCGAACCCCGGGTGAATGTCCTGCAGCTCAATCTCGCTCTTGATGACATGAGCACGACCCGCATCGTCCCTTCGTCACCGGTTCAGACGGATCTCATTCCCACGGACGTATTCGGGGCTGCGGATCCCGGACTGGATTGTCCTGGTCCTCTTCATTGGTGTCTTTGTCGTGACGGTCGTCCCGCTGGGACGGTTCATGGTGAAGGTTCTCAAAGGGGAACCCATCTCCTCTCCCGGTTACCGCGCCTCTCGAACAGCCGGCTCCTCTCATGGTCGCAGGTGAAGGCGGACGACGAGATGGACTGGAAGACCTTTGCCATCGCGATGATGGTCTTCTCGCTTGTCGGGATCGTCTTCCTCTTCCTGCTCCAGCTGGCCCAGCCCGTCCTCCCGCTCAATCCCGCCGGTGCAGGATCACCCTCATGGGATCTTGCACTCAATACCGCGGTCAGTTTCGTCACCAACACCAACTGGCAGGCCTATGCCGGGGAGACCGGTGTCAGTTACCTCACCCAGATGATCGGCCTGTGCGTCCAGAACTTCACCTCCGCAGCAACCGGTCTTGCGGTCCTCGTCGGGCTTGCGTACGGTCTCTCCCGGAGGTCTGCATCCACCATCGGGAACTTCTGGGTGCTGCTGGTCCGGAGCGTCATGATCCTCCTGCCGCTCAGCATCATCATCGCGCTCATCCTCGTATCGCAGGGCACGGTCCAGACCTTGGCCGGGCCGGTCACCGTCCCGCTTCTCGATCCGGTAAAGGATGCGAGCGGGTGCTCTGGTCACCACCCAGACGATCCCGCTCGGGCCCGCTGCATCCCAGATCGCGATCAAACAGCTCGGCGTAAACGGGGGCGGGTTCTTCAACACGAACTCGGCCCACCCGTTCGAGAATCCCACGCCGTTTGCCAACTTCATCGAGATCATTGCAATCCTCCTGATCCCGGCAGCGCTCTGTTATTCCTTCGGGAGGATGGTCGGGGCCGGGAGGAAAGGTGTCAGTCTCCTGATCGCCATGACCCTCATCTTCCTGCCGCTCCTTGGCCTTGCCATCTGGGCGGAACTCGGGGGCAATCCCGCATTTGCCGGCATGGGAATCGACCAGACCACGACCGATCTCCAGCCGGGCGGCAACATGGAAGGCAAGGAAGTGCGGTTCGGCATCATGTCCTCCGCCCTCTTCTCCGTGGTTACCACATCTGCTTCCTGCGGTGCGGTCAATTCGATGCACGACTCTTCACCCCGCTCGGGGGTTTTGTCCAGCTCCTCATGATGCAGTTCGGGGAGGTGGTCTACGGCGGTATCGGGTCCGGCCTGTACGGCATGCTCGTCTTTGTGATCATCGCGATGTTCATTGCCGGGCTGATGGTCGGCCGGACACCGGAATATCTCGGCAAGAAGATCGAGCCGCAGGAGATGACCATTGCCACCATCATCATCCTCATTCCCATCTTCCTGATCCTCATCAGTACCGCAGTTGCGGTTCTTGTGGATCCGGGAAAAACGGCAGTCCTCAACCCGGGCCCCCATGGTTTCTCGGAGATCCTGTATGCCTTCACCTCCGCATCGCAGAATAATGGCAGCGCCTTTGCGCGGGCTGTCGGCCAACAGCTTGTTCTATAACCTCACGACCGCTTTCTGCATGTTCATCGGCCGGTTCGCCATCGCCATTCTCACGCTTGCCCTTGCCGGTTCGCTGGTTGTAAAAAAGATCGTTCCTGCGGGAGAGGGAACGCTGTCCGACCACCGCCCGCTCTTCATCATCTGGCTGGTCTTTGTCGTGATCATCATCGGGGCGCTCAGTTTCCTCCCGGCTCTTGCCCTTGGTCCCATTGTCGAACATCTCATGCTTGGCGGAGGTGTGTGATCCATGCCGGAAACCTCCGGGAACCGTACCCCTCGTACACTTCTGCCGGCCATCTACCAGCGGGCGGTCATCGATGCGGTCATGAAACTCGATCCGCGCCTGATGATCAAGAACCCGGTCATGTTCGTGGTCGAAGTCGGCAGCGCCCTTACGACCCTGCTCTGGCTCCAGGCACTCACCGGGAACGGGGAAGCCCCTGCCGGGTTCATCGGTGCGATCTCCGCATGGCTCTGGTTCACCGTCCTCTTTGCCAACTTTGCCGAGGCACTTGCGGAAGGGCGGGGCAAGGCACAGGCCGAGTCGCTGCGGAAGATGCGGCAGGATACGATGGCAAAGAAACTGTACCTCGGGTACGAGATCGTCAAAGGCAGGGAACCGTTACCTTCCGATTATCTCGAAGTTTCTCCTCAACCCTGCACAAGAGCGATCTTTTCTATGTAAAAGCCGGGGATACGATCCCGGTTGACGGGGAAGTATCGAAGGTATCGCCTCGGTAAACGAGAGTGCGATCACGGGAGAAAGTGCCCCGGTCATCCGGGAATCCGGCGGGGACCGGAGCGCTGTCACCGGGGGCACGGTCATCCTCTCGGACTGGCTCATCATCCAGGTGAGCGCCAATGCCGGCGAAGGGTTTCCTCGACCACATGATCAGTCTCGTCGAAGGGGCAAAGCGGCAGAAGACACCGAACGAGGTTGCACTCAACATCCTTCTTATCGGGCTGACTGCGGTATTTCTCGTGGTCTGTGCAACGCTCTGGGCGTTCTCGGTGTACAGCGTGCAGGCCGCAGGTTCCGGTATCCCGGTCACGATCACGGTTCTTGTCGCCCTGCTTGTCTGCCTTGCACCGACCACCATCGGCGGCCTGCTCAGCGCCATCGGTATCGCCGGGATGGACCGGCTTATCCGCCGCAATGTGATCACGACCTCGGGCAGGGCAATCGAAGCTGCGGGCGACGTGGATGTCCTCCTGCTCGACAAGACCGGCACGATCACGCTCGGCAACCGGCAGGCCGTCGATCTGATCCCGGTTGACGGAACGGATAATGCTGGACCTGGCGGAGACCGCACAGCTCGCATCGCTTGCCGATGAGACCCCCGAAGGCCGCAGCATCGTTGTCCTGGCAAAAGAGAAATACGGGCTTCGCGGCAGGACCGTGGGGGCAACGGAGTCCGGTACCGGGATGCAGTTCATCCCGTTTTCGAGCCAGACCCGGATGAGCGGTGTTGACTTTGGCGATGTTCATATCCGGAAGGGTGCCGCAGATGTGATGTTTACGCATATCGAGGACGAACGGCAATCCCGTATCAGATGCACTCAGAAAAGAAGTCGAGACGATCTCCCTTGCCGGCGGAACACCGCTCGTGGTCACAAAGAACGGCAAAGCGTTGGGGGTCGTTCACTTAAAAGACATCGTGAAAGGCGGGATTAAGGAGCGGTTTGTCCAGCTCCGGAAGATGGGGATCAAAACGGTCATGATCACGGGTGACAACCGCCTTACCGCAGCGACCATTGCGGCAGAAGCCGGTGTCGATGATTTCCTTGCAGAAGCAACGCCGGAGAGCAAACTGAACCTCATCCGCGAGTACCAGACCGGCGGGCGCATGGTGGCCATGACGGGAGACGGGACGAACGATGCCCCGGCCCTTGCCCAGGCCGATGTCGCTGTTGCCATGAATACCGGGACGCAGCCTGCACGCGAGGCGGCAAACATGATCGATCTCGACAGCAACCCGACAAAACTGATCGAGATCGTCGAGATCGGGAAACAACTCCTCATGACCCGGGGAGCACTCACCACGTTCTCGATCGCAAACGATCTTGCAAAATATTTCGTGATCATCCCTGCTGCATTCATCACCACGTATCCCGCACTTGTCAGCACTGAATATTCTGGGCCTCCACAACGCGATCCTGTCAGCCGTGATCTTCAATGCACTGATCATCGTTGCCCTCATCCCGCTTGCGCTCCATGGCGTGACCTATCGCCCGATGACTGCTGAGGTTGCCCTGCGGAATAACATCGTCATCTATGGTATCGGCGGGATCATCGCCCCATTCATCGGCATAAAGATTATCGATATGGTGCTCGTACTGATGGGTGTGGGGTGATGAGGTATCTATGGTCGATCGCTCCTGAATATCGTCCCGATCCCGATCTCCTCCTTGCCCGCGTGCAGGGTGAGGAGCGGCAGAAGCACCGGGGCAAACTGAAAATCTTCCTCGGATATATTGCAGGTGTCGGGAAGACCTACGAGATGCTCAAGGCAGCACACCTCCGGCGTATCCGAAGGCATTGACGTGCAAGCCGGGTATGTCGAGACCCATGGCAGACCGGAGACCGAAGCGCTGCTCGAAGGGCTTACCCTCATTCCCCGGAAGATGATGGAATACCGGGGGGTCACGCTTCCGGAGTTTGATCTCGATGCAACCCTTCGTCTCCGGCCATCGCTCGTTCTTGTCGATGAACTTGCTCACACCAATGTTCCCGGTTCCCGTCACCCCAAACGCTACCAGGATGTCGAGGAACTGCTCGATGCCGGTATCGATGTCTATACCACGCTGAATGTCCAGCACATCGAGAGTCTCAATGATGTTGTTGCCCAGATCACCGGCGTGATCGTGCGCGAAACGGTTCCCGACCGGGTGATCGATGAAGCAGCAGAGATCGAGGTGGTCGATCTTGCACCCCCGGAACTTCTCCAGCGGTTGCGGGACGGGAAAGTCTATGTCCCCGATATGGCAGCCCGGGCGATCGAGCAGTTCTTCAACGAGGGAAATCTCTACGCACTGCGTGAACTTACCCTCCGCCGTGCCGCAGAGCGGGTCGATGAACAGATGCTCGCCTATATGCAGACCCGGGCGATTCCGGGCCCATGGGCTGCGGGAGAACATATCCTTGTCTCTGTCGGCGCCGGCCCGTTATCCGAACGGCTGGTGAGAACTGCCCGGAGGCAGGCCGACCGTATGGGAGCCCAGTGGACTGCCATCTATGTTGAAACCCCGGCTCACCACCGGCTTTCAAAAGAAGCCAAGGAACAGCTGACCCGGACCCTGCAGCTTGCAGAGAAACTGGGAGCCACCACCGTCACCCTGTTCGGGCTCAACATCGCATCAACGGTGATCGATTATGCACGCCGGCACAATATCACCCGCATCATCATCGGAAAAACACTCCGCCCGCGATGGCAGGAGTATGTTTTCGGGTCCGTTGTCGATCAACTCATCCACTACAGCGGCAATATCGATGTCTATGTTATCAGCAGCAGTGAGCATATTCAGCAAAAAATCGGGGATCTGGATTTTCTGCTCCCGGTAACACCTCCCAGGGATTATCTCGCATGCATTGCACTTGTCGCTGCCATTACCATCATCGGCTGGCTTATCAAGTCGTTCATATCCCCGACAAATCTCGCCATGCTCTATCCTGCTCGCGGTTGTTGTCATCGCGTTCAGGAGAGGACTCCGCCCTGCAATCTTTACTGCCATTATCGGTGTTCTTGCCTTTGATTTCTTCTTTATCCCGCCTTACCTGACATTCAGGGTGACCGATACCGAATACCTCATCACGTTTGCGGGTATGATTATTGTCGGTGCCCTGATCAGCCTGCTCGTAACCACGGGCACGCGAGCATGCGTATGCCGCACAGGCGCGGGAGAAGGAGACCGGGACGCTGTACGCGCTTTCGCAGGATCTCGCTGTTGCTGCGGATGCCGATTCGATCATTGCGGCAGTTACCCGGCATATCCGGGAAATATTCCAGTGGGAAAGCGTGGTCCTTCTTCCGGATAAGGACCACCTCATTGTTCACCCTCCAGGTACCGGGCTTGTCCTGAATGCAGGATGATATTGCTGTGGCAACCTGGGCATTCCAGCATGGTGCCGTTGCCGGTTATGATACCGATACCCTCCATGGGTCCCGACTCAGGTATATTCCGCTGCAGAGTTCGGCAGGTGTCCTTGGGATCCTGGGAGTGAAACCCGCTGATCCTGATGGTATCATCACCCATGAGCAGGAGCGTATCCTCACGGCGTTTGCCAACCAGATGGCACTTGCACTTGAGCGGGTGAATCTGGTCAGGACCTCAGGGGAAGTGAGGGGTTAATTTTCACAGACATCCCTGTTATTCCCTTTAACTTTTCTCAAATGGCACCGCAAATATTGCACTTTCCATTGCATAGTCACGTGCGAAACCAACAAATGTTCACAACCGGAAAATTCCGGAATAGTCCCATCGCAACCCTCTTTGCGGTGTCATTATACCGGGTGTACCCGATCAGGATTTTGTCAGCAAATGTTCCTTTTTTACGGGGAGGGCGTTTTATCAGCAAGGGGAATCCCCACTACCCCCGGCCTCCAATGGCAGGGGAGATCACGGGGTCATGAGGACGGGCTCACGGGTTAATATAGAAAAACAGGTCCTACACTCATACGAGGGATGCAAAATGCCCGTTATACAGCATATTGATGTTCTGTCTCTTGCAAAGATTGGTGCCCTTTTTGGCCTTGTCATGGGAATTGTCTGGGGAATATTTTATGGGATGCTTGCAGCCGCAATGCTGGGGCGCTTCACCCCGGGTGTTGGGGCGATTGGGGGCGTTGCCATCCTCATAATCATGCCGGTAGTTGGCATTGTTATGGGGTTTATCATGGGCGCAGTCCACGCGTTCCTGTACAATATATTTGCCGGGTGGGTCGGTGGCGTCAGGCTGGAGTTCAAAGAATAGGTTTTTGTATATTTTCTGTTTGATGGTTTCCCGCCGTGATTTCGGGATTGCCACCACATCCATTATACTGTATTTTTCCTCATGCCGTACTGGCTGTCAGACTTAAAGCGGCGCTTTGACCGACTTATTTCCAGTGGAAAACTGTCGTTTGGTATCTTTTAGTCTCATCATCCGCAATGTAGTCAAATAGTATGGTTTTGCCCACTGGAACTCTCCCATATGGATAACATTCATCATTCCTCAGGATAATTTCCCGGCATATGGCCGGAGAAAAATACTGGATTATCGTTGCATCAGAAGATCATGTTATGAGGGGTGTTTCTCTCGGGATAGCCCAGGCCGGACATGGGAAACGGTCAGGGCTTGCCCGCATGCACAAAGGCGACATGATTGTGTATTATTCACCAAAAACCAGGTCTGATGGCAGGTGAAGCCCTCCATGCATTTACTGCGATAGGGGAGATCGTGGATGATGAGATATTCCAGGTAAAAGAAACCCATGACTTCAAACCGTTCCGGAGAAAGGTGCAGTATACAAAAACCGGCGAAGTCAGGATTGAACCCCTGGTACAGGACTTAACCTTTATCAGAAATAAAAAATCGTGGGGATACGCGTTCAGGTTCGGTCTTCTGGAAATTCAGAAGGATGATTTTGATCGTATCAGGGAGAAATTTCCCGCTGACTTGTAACGGGTTTGAAAGGTTGCAGGGTCTGGTAAAAGAGATCATGTCCATAAAAAAGGTTCTGTGGAACGGAGGAGATCCGGTTATTCGGGCAGTTTCTGGCCGGTATCCGGTATTGCGAGAGTCAGGGCAACACGGATATCCGTGTCGGTGAAAGGTTTTACCACAAAACCGTCCGCCGGTACCATTTTGGCACGGTCAAGATTTTCCTGGGAAGCAGAAGCAGTAAGGAAAATGATCGGCACCTGGTGTATTTTTTTAATTGCTATCGCGGTATCGATCCCGTCGACAAGTCCACCCAGGTCAATATCCATCAGAACAGCATCGGGTTTCCTGTCCCGTGCATACGTGATGGCATCTTCGGATGTCGAAGCTTTACCACATACAAAATAGCCCATGGTTTTCAGCCGCCATTCGAGCACCTGCTGGATTATTGCATCATCTTCCACAACAAGGACATTCTTACCCATTAAAAATAACACCCGCTTTATCCTTTATTTTAAATTTCGAGTTATTTATATAAATAGTTTGGTAAACCATCAGGATTTCTTTGATTTTTTTTTGAGATCTGGAGATTCTGAAATCCGGACATCAGCTCCGAGGGCTATAATCAGGTAATTTTTCTTTTTTTGTATTTTACCCGTTCATTCGCGGGACTGAGAAACGAAAGGTACATCTTATAGCATCCACCTTTAAACCGGTTGGTTTCATCAGTGAACCTGGAGCGATTGAGTATTTTATAACCGTATATTCCCTTTTAGCATGTAAGAGTTGGATTCAGAGGTTTTTGTTGGTAATAAAAAAAATGAACACAACAAATAATTCTTCACACCTCCTCCCTTCCTCTAAATCCAATTCCCCGTTCTTTTGACGTAATTGCACTAAAAACACGTTATTTTGCAATCATCCAATACTCCGAAGATTATTTCAGGAGTTTGAGACAGGAAGGCTCTCCACGTTCTTGCCAGCCTGAAACGTTCCTGATTTTTTTACTTCAGGAAAAAAAATTGCAGGCTGGTTACCCTTCCTATGCTTTTCCGAGGCTCCGGGCCACAAACCAGATCCCAAGAAGGATAAGGAAACCGGCACCAAAATAGGGCCAGAAATTCGGGGGTGCCACGATAAGGCTGATGCCAAGGATAACAAAAAAGATCCCGAGCAGGGCCATTATGACACGGTGCCCGCTCCCGCGGTGCCTTCCGGTATCAGCAGCATCTCCGGGCGGGTACACTGCCGGGGTCATCAGGGTCGACCCGATGAACCCGAGCCCCATACCGATCAGCAGGCCAGGGACGGCATAATTAACAAGAAGACCGACCCCGAGACCGAGGAATATCCCGGCTGGGATCAGGTGGCGGTTCCGGTGACGGTGTTCGTATTCTTTTCCATCTTCCAGTGTCATACGGCGCCGGTTGTCCTGCGGGGGTAATAAAGGTATGGAATTTTTTACCGGTGAAAGTGCTGAGCATTTACGGTAGTTGATGGAGACGACCCGTGAAAATGATGGGGGGGTGAGTTTACCCTCTGGTATATGACCCGGGTATTTCTCATGGTCAGATAAAACCCAGAAAAAAAAGAAAACAGGGAGGACCCTAGAGTGGACTGACTATAACAGTCATTGAGAACGTGTTCTCTTGGCCGGTGACCGGTTCCCACGGGTGCTTATAGATTGCCTGGATTTTCTGTTTTCCCGGGCTCATTGCCGTAATTGTCCACACCCGGGTCCCTCCTGCCCCCACCAGGCTCCCGCTCGTATCCGAAGGATAAAACGTATCATTGGTGACCTTGAGCCCCGACGTGGCAGTGAGGTCCCAGACATATCCTGCTGAAGGGTTTTCGGGTAACCTGAGCGTGATCGTCCTGCTCAGGTCCAGGGAGGTTGTTGCACCATTCTGCTGTTCGTCCGCCACAATATTACCGACAGGGATTGCGGTTTCCTGGGGGGATAGTTGGGGTGCCGGGTTTACCTGGCCAGGACCAGTGCAGCCGGTACATGCAACAGCGATGATACAGGCGATACCAAAATAAAGAAAAATCGTGTATTTCATTTTTAAGCCTTTTGCTGTAGGTTGGATCCGGGAATTATTTATGCATTTATCTGAATTGAGAGAAAATGGCAATGAAACGGATGGGTTTTTAAGATTTTTTGGCTCTATAAAAATGTTCAAAAAAACTCTTAACGTTCATGGGGGTTTTACCCCCGCCACCTGGCTCCCCCCAATGCGATAACCCCCCGGGAAGGTAATAACAGAACTATCGCATTGCGCAGGGGCGGTCCGTGAGGACAGGCACGGTCCCCTCCTTCAAAGCGTTTGTCCTTTTTTATTTTGTGCTATAATAGTAGGAATTCTACAGAGCAGATTTTCAGACTCATTTCAAAACCTTCAGCACGGTATTCCAGTTCCGGGTCGTTATATCCGGGCCAAATTCCTGTGTGAGCAGGTTCATGAGGTCAGTTGTACCTTTGCCTTTTGAAAGATCGATGACACTGAAAACTTCACTACGGGTTGCATGAAGGAGCGTGAACTCCTTCTGCGGAGAAGAATACGGAAGGGTAATAAAACGAGGTCCGGCAATTCCCTGAAGGAAGGTTACGTAGAAGCGTATATCCGGGGTCTCCATGATCCCTTTGAAAGGTTCGGATAACCGGATCTTTATAATATCGTCAAGGTTCCGCAATATTACTTGGATAGCTCTCGTGGTGAGAGTTTTCAATGCCGGTTCTATGGTGCGGGTCAGCGCTGGTATGTCACCGGATCTGGATTCAAACACGACATTTCCGCTGACTAGCACTGTTCGTACCCGTTCAAATCCCATCTTTTCGAATGCTTTTTTCAGATCTGTCATCCGGACCAGGGTGTGCCCACCGACGTTTATTCCCCGTAAAAAGGCAACGTACTGATAATTACCCTGCATTGTGATAGGCCTGCTCAAGCACGGATATGTCAATTTTTCCCATCCGGAGCATGGCCGTCATGACCCGTTGCGATTTTTGCGGGTCCGCATCATTGAGCATTTCCTGCAGGACCACGGGAACAATCTGCCATGAAACACCGTATTTGTCTTTCAGCCAGCCACAGGGTTGTTTTTCCCCGCCTTCAGACAACTTCTCCCAGTACCAGTCTACTTCTTTCTGCGACTCGCAGTTCACGACAAACGAAATGGCTTGCGAGAAGGAAAATTGCGGACCACCGTTCAGGAGGACAAATTCCTGACCATCCAGGCGGATCTTTGCCGTCATGACCGTCCCTTTCGGCCCGGGCCCTCCCTCCCCGTAACGGGTTATGCTGAGGACCTTTGAGTCCTTAAAAACCGAGACATAGAAATCCATTGCTTCCTGTGCACTGGTATTGAACCACAGGAATGGCGTTATTTTTTGCATACAGATGTACCTCGTTCTCTTTCCAGGTATCAGTGATCTAAAAGAATCAATTGTAGTACTTATTTTTTTGCCTTCGTTTGATTTTCTGGTATTCCCGCCTTTCTCATGAGGTATCGCAGCGGGGAAGCAGATGCGGGGGGGCCAGAACCCCCGTGAGCGTTCAGGTTTTTTTACGATTTCCCATGAAAATCGAAAAATTCAGGTACGATGAAGGGATTATCATCTCTATTCTTCAGTTACGATGAACGCCGCCGCCCCCGCGACGGATCTGCAACCAAAAATACCATTAACCTCCCTGTCCCGCCGTGCCTAAAGAGAGGCCCTGAGGCGGGGCCCTTCGTATAGTATACAATTTTCATGGTTCTGAGTGCGAACACTCTGTTCATGCCCGTTTCAACAGAGCCCCTCTTTTCCTAATTTTTTTACTGCTCGTCCTGAAAGGCTTGTATCGCCGTGATAAATTCAGGGCCGTATTTTTCCAGTTTATGCTCTCCCACTCCGACAATTGCCCTGAAACTCTCGTTGGTTATGGGTTTTAAACGGGCCATTTCCCTGAGGCTCTTGTCATGGAATATGACATATGGTGGGACATGTGCATGGTCTGCGATTGATTTGCGGAGATCTTTTAAGTGCAAAAATAATTTTTCATCGGACGGTGTCAGGTCCTCTTGTTTCAAGGGTGCAGTTGCCCGGGGTGTTTCCCGTTCGGGAACGGAGAGCATCACATGGTCTTTGCCTTTTATCAGCGTCATACTTTTTGAAGAGAGTCGGATGACCGGATATTTGTCACCCTCTCTTGCGAGGTAGTCCTGCCGGATCAGGTCATGGATCCAGGTCCTGAACTGCTGCTTGCTGTAGCCTTTACCCGAATTATAGGCGGGGAGGGTATCGAGTTGATAACTCCTGATCCTGGCACTCTTTGAACCCGTCAGGACATCGGTGATGAGCTCTATACCGAAATCCGAAGGCAACTGCCGGATACACTCAATAATCTTTTCGGCAACCTCTGTACCGTCAATCTGCTCCCGGGGATTATCGCAGTTATCACACGACCCGCAATTCTCCTCGTCATAGTCTTCTCCAAAATAGGAGAGCAGGTATTTCCTCCGGCAGCCGGGAGACTCACAAAAATCGGTCATATCCCGAAGTTTTCTCTGTGCCATAAAGGCATGTCGTTCATCGGAGCGGTCACTTTCGAGGAGTGAGCGGACTTTATGCACATCGGCACGACTGTAGAAAAGGAGGCATTCTCCATGAAGGCCGTCACGCCCGGCCCGACCGGTTTCCTGGTAATAGGACTCGATGCTCTTGGGAATGTCGTAATGGATGACGTACCGGATATCGGGTTTGTCGATACCCATCCCAAATGCGACCGTTGCACAGATAATTTTCACATTATCATGGATAAACTCGTCCTGGACTTTTTCACGACGGGGTTTTGGAAGACCGGCATGGTAGGCAATGGCGTTGTATCCCCGTCTGCGGAGTTCTTCTGATAAGTCTTCTGTCTCCTTTTTACTCAGGCAGTACACGATACCGGAATCGTTTTTATGCTGTCCGATATAGGTTACCAGGGTCACCAGGGAGTTTTTCTTTGGTATGATCCGGTATTGCAGGTTCTGCCGGTTGAAACTGCCGATAAATTCACGGGGATTATCAAGCCCCAGCTGCTCCTTTATATCCTTTCTCACCTGGGGTATAGCAGTAGCAGTCAGCGCGATAAGCGGAATATGGGGGAACTGTTTTTTTAAGACGGCCAGCTGGCGGTATTCCGGCCTGAAGTCATGGCCCCATTCAGATATACAGTGGGCTTCATCGATGGCAATAAGGCGGATATTGGAATTTTTAAGAGACGCTAAAAAATTGGGCTGCAGGCATTTTTCCGGTGAGATGAAAAGGAGGGGGATCGTATTGTTTTTCAGACCGCACTCGATCTCCAGTCGTTCCTTGTAGTCTAAAGAACTGTTGTATGCTGCAGCGGGGATACCACGGGCGTTGAGGTCATCCACCTGGTCTTTCATCAGCGAGATCAAAGGAGAGATCACCAGTGTCAGGCCACCAAGGCAGAGTGCCGGCAACTGGTAACAGAGTGATTTGCCCCCGCCCGTTGCCATGATCGCAAGGGTATCGTTTCCTTCGATGACAGATTCAATGATCTCTTTCTGGTGAGGTAAAAATGAGGTAAATCCCCAGTATTTTTTTAAAATATCATGCATTGAATCCATCGCAACAACCAGAAATGCAAAGGTACTGGGATGTGAGACTATTTATCGGATTTCGTAAGCAACCCGAGAGAAGAAAAAGGGGGTGTCACAGTCCGGGAGGTAACCGTTTTTCCGGTCTTAAAAATAATCAGCTTGCAGATTACTCACATCTTTGACTGGTCTTTTGGTTTTGCCGTACCGTGGACTTTAGGCCCTTTGGCACCCAGGCCGAGCATCGGGTCCCTATTTTTCTGTTTAGGTTCTCCTTCCGGTTCTTCTGCCACACCCTTTGCAAGGAAACATTCGACAGGATCCCGTCCGCCCGCACAGGTCCGTTCCTCAAACTCACTGCACTCTTCGCAGGTCGGTACCTGGGTCGGCAGCAGCGAGGGGAAGTGGTTTTTCCAGAGCGTAACGTCGATCTTTCCGGAGGTTAAGAAACGCTGGATATGCCGTGCCGTATACTTCATACCGGGAATATATGCACTGTCAGGATTTAGGGGATTCGGATGGGGCAGAGGATACTACTGTCGTGGGACGCGAACAACCGGTAATGAAGCAGCACCATAAAAGATCGCTGTTCTTTGCCTGTTCAAGCTGTTCAGGGTAGGGCCGGCTTTCCTTATCTTCTGTTCCTGGTCCCTCTTATCCGGTGGCGATGCCTCCTGGAACAGCCGCAGGAGGGCGCACGGGAAAAACCATCCTGCCTAGGGTTTTATTATCCTTCGTGCATTACATCACACTCATGGAACCATCGCTGATCACTGAGGATGTGAAACTGGGGCTGCTCATTTTCACCATTTTCATCGTGGCAATCATCGCGTTCTGGCCGCTGATGACAGTGTTCATATGGGCGATTGCTCTTGCGATTGCACTTTTACCAATCCAGAAAAGGCTCCGGAAAATAGTAAAACCTTCAGTATCAGCCACATTCATCACGCTAACGGTACTGTTGCTCATCCTGCTTGTCATGTCACTTGCTGCATCGTTGCTGATCAATAACCAGAAACACATCGCAGACATGGCGCTCTCCATGGTAACCGGATTACAACACACCCGGTTATCTGCGTTCCTGCCCACATTTTCCGAGGCCCAGCTGAATAATTTTGACCAGACGCTCAATGAACTGATGGTAGCAACCATCCTGTCCCTGACCGGCAATATCATGCAGATCCTGCTGTCGATCATCATATTCTTCCTCTCGTTATCCATGCTGCTCTTTTATGGGGATACAATCTGGAACACCGCAACGGGAGCCCTCTCCTCAAAACTCTTAAATGCCATATGCAGGTTGTCAGAAATCACTGAAAATACGATATATTCCTTAATCATCGTACAGATCTCGGCAGCGGTGATCTCCTTTGCCCTTGCCATCCCGTTCTTTTACTTTTTAGGGTACGGGGACATCATCCTGTTCTCCTCCCTGATCGGGTTTTCGATGCTTGTCCCGCTTATCGGGGCCCAGTTCATGATCCTTGTCCTGGCGCTCTATTTCTTCAGCCTTGGCGATATCCGTGGCACCGTTGCCATGCTGCTTATCGGTTACCCGCTGCTGAGCGGCTGGATCGATTTCTATTACCGTCCCGTCATGATGAAGAAACGGGTTGCCGTCAACCCGGTCGTGATGATGATCGGCATTTTTGCCGGTGTGCCGTTCATGGGCATCGTCGGGTTCATCCTCGGCCCGGTGCTCATCGCTCTTGTCGTGACCGGCTATAAGATACTGGCAGATGAGGAGTTCACCAGGGCTGGTTGTGAAAAGACATCCTGAAGAGTCGTCCTGTGACACACTATCCGGCACCTGCGCATGAAAAACTCCCCAATTTTTATCATGACAGGGGATAATCCTCTCATGGATGTGATACCGGATGGTTATGATGCCAGAAGATCTGATACACCTGCTCACGGAATCGCACACGGTCGCTGTTGCAACTACCGGGCCAGGGGGAAAACCCAATGTTGCGGGTAAATCAGTCATGGTCATAAATCCTGAAACAATTGTCTGGGGTGAACTCTATTTTATGCAGACCTGGGAGAACCTATGCCACGATCCCCGTGCATCTATCTGTGTGTGGAAAAAGAGCCCCCCGTTCACGGCCTACAAGGTAAACGGGAGGGTAACGATTCACGAACATGATGAGATTGCAGATCAGATGGATAAACGCATGCGTACCGGTCATGGATTTGAGTTAAAGGCCCGCCGGGAAAGACTGGCTGCCGTATATTTTACGGTTGAGGAAATATATGACCAGACTCCAGACCTGGAGTCTGCCGGTAAACGAATTGCCTGAGATCTGCGTGTCCTTTCCGGGTTATGCACGGGATGCCGCTGTATCTTCTGATGTTCCCGGTGCCCCGCCACGTTTCACTTCTGAACTTTCACCAAAGCCTTTTTTATGGCCATTTTCTTAATTTTATCATTCAGGTTCAGACTGTTCTCCATCCGGTGCCATTGCTCGTTGCTCATCCCCATAAAAAAGCCACATTCAGAACATTTCGTCCAGGCTTCATAATGGTCCGGGAATTCAGCATGAAGGGCTGGTTTTCCGCACTGCGGGCATACCAGTTTCACCCCTTTGATCGAAGTGGTAACCTCGGTCTCACGGTCATGGGGTTCAATCTTTCCCTCCCCGGGAACGGGCTCAGGTCCGGGGGTTTTTGCATCCGCTGATTCGTGGTGGGGCGCAACACTGCCGTCACCACGGGCAATTCTTTCCTGTACTTTTAATTTGTCCGTCATTGGTGTTTTCAACTCCTTTTCCCTTGTTGTTTTTACCATATCTATGACTGGTAAAAAATGTGCATTGCCTGCTTCACATAGCCTCAGCGTGGAAGTATATCCTCTTTGCCTGTTGTTGCAAAATCTGCATCATCCGGGGCATGGTGTCTCTGGTGCAAAAAACCCTTATCCGGGAAAGCAGCCTGAACGGGACCTGGGTGGCAATCCCCCGGGAACAGGAGTCCGCTTTCATACCATTAACAGAGGGATGACCCGGTACCGACAATGGTTCCGGTCGCATTATTGGTAGTATCGAGGACCATATGGGCAATCTGGTATGTTGCGTGAAATCCCAGGAGGGCTGACACATCATTCACGGCATCAATACCAGTATACGCAACAATACACGACAGGACCAGCAGGGACAGGAAACCCGGCCTCTCATTCTGCCTGAAGATACAGGGTATTGCGACCATCAGGGGAAGTAAGAAGAGAATTCCCAGTATCATGCCCGGCACCATGCCAAAGAGGGCAAACCAGGCTGCTGCAACGGAGTTGCATTCCATAAAATGTTCGTTCACCGAGGCCATATAGAGCGTACAGGCAGATGCAATGGATGCAAAAAACATTGCCGCTGCAATAAATACCCAGTACCGCTTATCGAACTTCACACCACTCAATTTCGTGCTGGATCTATTTCTAATTCAGGGATCTGCCACCAGCGATGAACGCATCTCAAAAACCATTTCAGGTATTCAGGTGAATTTCAGGTTTTTACACACTCACGGGGAAATTTATTACAAAAAATCTACGGATGGTGGCGACCAGGGTTATGTGCATTTGATTTTTTTCCTGATTAAAAAATAAAAAATTCCTGGTTGTTTTCATTTTTTGCAACAACGGGGAGTTTTGATATACATTCCCATGCTGTACTGGTATGTTCCTGATAATTTTAAAAAATCTCATATCAGGAAAAGGAGATGACCAGACAATGACTGATAATCTGAAAGTAAAGGCCAGCAAGGCTGTCGATGACGCCAATGTCGCCGCCCATGCCGCATATGATGATGCAAAGGTTGCGGCCGATACCCTGCTCAAAGGTGGAAAAAAGGAAGCACAGAAAGTATCGGATGATATAAAAATCGGTGTCCACAAAGCCGTTTCTGATGCCAAGATCGCTGCTCATGAAGCCGGATCAGAGATGAAGAAGAAGATTGGGGAGGCTGGAGATGGCTGATTTAATCTATCTTGCAGTGATTTTCCTGGTCCTTGCCCTGGTGTTCTTTATCATGGGTATGAAAGGGATAGCCGGTTTCACCATGGAAATCGCAAAATGGCTGGTAATAATCTTTGTTGTTGTTGCCATTGTCACGTTCCTGTTGTAGCGGGATCGATGATAAAAACAATCTCGGACATACCCTTTTTTTTTAGTTTTATCACACGGTCGATGCAGGATCCGGCAAGTATCCCTGTCTTTCTTACTCTCCCGGGTATAGGTATCAATCCTCACCTGAAACCGTATGACCCGTCTCGGCCTGAACGCAAAAAGTATGCTGATACCAGTGACCAGAGAACAGCAGTATGAGATGATCGCAGAGCAACAAGACCAAAACCAGGCCGCTCCCTCACGACCGGATGACGTATACGATCTTCCCGTCCCTGAAAATGGAGATCTGGCCGCCGCTCTGCGAGACAACGACCCCGATTGAGGTGGTGACTCTGGTGATGCCGGCAACCGACAGGTGCCGTGAACCCATCCCCCCGGGAAGGTTCACCTGGCTCATGTCCACCGTGATACACCTCCCTGCCGCCTCGACCACCCCGTTGCCCGTGATGAGGAATGCCCCGTCCAGCTGGGCAAACTCCTTGATGGTTCCCTGGATCCCGGTATCGGTGATCTGCCGTTCGGTTTCATGGTGACCATGGAACGGGTTTAAGACAAACTGTTTTGAATAGTTCAGGACGTTTTTTGTGTCCCCGACAACAAATGCTGTCCCGATCGCCTGTCCCTCCCGTCCTTCCCGGGCAATTTCCCCGGCAACCTTGATGACCGCGTCCAGCATGCCCGGCTCAATTCGGTCCCGGAACATATTGTGGTGAGTTCTTCTTTGGACGGGCGGTTTTCCGACCGGGGCGCTGACCTTGCCGGAAATGCCGTTTTAGGGTCCTTTGCAGGAGACTGATCCTTTCTCCGCCGGGTGATCAGGACTACGGCCACGATAACGACACCGGTGATGGCAATCGCGATGATGATCAGGTATGGCACCAGGTCATTCTGGCCGGGACCTGACGGGGTCGGTCCAGGAGGGGCGGGTGTCTCTCCTTTGATCTCCAGCGCAATTTTCTTTGTGGCTGACTGACCGTCAGACTGGTTTCCCGTAATCGTCACGGTGAATGTCCCGGGACCGGAGTACTGGTGGGTCACCGGGAGATCGTCAGATGTTGTAATTGCCCCGTCATTCCAGTCGACACTCACCGATGCGATGGTGGCACCGGGTGATCCGGCGATTGAGATTCCCGTTCAGCGTGACATTCATCCGGTCAACCGTCGGTTCAAAGAGGGTCAGGACCGGCGGGTGTATCACCATGACCGGTCCTCCGGGTCCACCAGTGGCGGTCATCGTTGGCGTTACGGGAACCGTAACAGGTATGACCGGCTGACCGGCAGTGACCTTCGTGGTCCCGATCCTGATCTGTCCGTCAGACTGCCGGACGATGATCGACAGGGTGTACACACCCGGGACTGCTGTACGGTGCGAGTTCGGGAACCCATGATGTTCCGGTGTCTCACCCTCCCCCCAGTCCCAGAGAATGCTCACGATCGTCACGTTCTCAGACCCGGGTTCGAGCAATGCCGTATATGGTGCAGCTCAGGTTTTCAATCACCGGTGTATCGAAGATAAGGAGCGGGGGGGGGTTGACCGCGTCGGTCGCGTTCTCCAGGAAGATGTAAACCGGCGGAACCGGTGTTGTCGGAATGGTGGTGATATTCGGTACGATGCTTTCCGTGTTCACCGTGGAAAGGAAAACGGGAGGGACCGGTGTTGCCTGCACGCTGGTACCATTCGCTCCCTGGCTGGAGGTGACATCCGCGCCAGGAGTGGTGTTGTCCAGGGTCTGCAGCAAAGACGACGCCCGGCGTTACGAGAAGGAGGATGCATAGAACAGCGATGATCAGCCGTACCCCGGAATGTGTGTCTCGTACCCTGCGCATGGAAAATCCGTTCTTTTGCTCTATAAATATCGTTATTATTGCTCTTAAATACGGTTGTTTCCCCTCCGATTGGTTGCGGGAATATCTTGTGAGGAAAGAACAAGGTGATGGCACATTTCCACTTTTTTAAGAGATTATTCCGGCTTGATTAAAAAACAGCAGTATTATGGAAAAGGAGAGAGTTTTGGGAATACCGGTTTTCACGATTTTTGTAATCTGGAAAAAATCAGGACCAAAAAAACCTGCTTCCTTCACCGGACTGTTAAATAAATACCGTAAAACGGTGTATACGGTGAATCATCTGACACCATTTGAATTGATCGGTTTTGGAAAAATCGGCTCTGTAGAAATGTTCAAAAAAAACTCGAACGTTCATGGGGGTTTCACCCCCGCCACTTGGCTCCCCCCCAATGCGATAACCCCCGGGAAGGTAATAACAGCACTATCGTATTGCGCAGGGGCGGTACGGGGGGACAGGCACTGTCCCCTCCTTCAACGTGGTCGTCCTTTTTTTATTTTGTATATAATGTTAGGAATTCTACAGAGCCGAAAAATCCGCACTTTATGGTTACCGGTCAGAGAACTTTGGGAAGATGGCGGTTGTAACTCTGGCTTTATTGTGCAGTTAAAACCAAGATCGCAGCACTTTTACATGGATGGTCATAATTCTGCAACCTGGTTCCCCTGTTTGTCATCCGCTAAAAGTTACGTCCTCTTCACTGGACTTTTGTGAAACGTGACACAATATTTATATTATTGTTTACTCGAACATCTGGCTAATCAAGCCAGAGATTTCGATGCTTGTTCATAGTTGGGAGAGTAAAACATGCCAACAATTGAGAAAAAGAGTCTGAATCAGCCGGAAGAAACTAATAAGCCCGAGAAGTTGAAAATGGAGGCTATTACAATCAGAGGTCTTACAATTCGTCGAGTCACTACCGAACCTGGATGGCAGTGGTCAAAGCATTTAAAACCCGTCCAGAAGACCGAAAGTTGTCAAAAAGACCATCTCCTGTATGTCATTTCGGGCAGACTGGGTGTTCGTATGGATGACGGGAAAGAAGAGGTATTTGGCCCCGGTGATGTGGGCTCGATTCCTCCGGGACATGACGGCTGGACTATTGGAAACCAACCGGTAGTCTGGCTTGAGATTCCGCTCAGAATGAATAAATTCATTATTCGGCTCTGTAGAATTCCTAATATTATCGCACAAAAAAAAGACCACGTTTTGAAGGAGGGGACAGTGCCTGTCCCCCCGGACCGCCCCTGCGCAATGCGATAGTCCTGTTATTACCTTCTCGGGGGTTTTCGCATTTGGGGGGAGCCAGGTGGCGGGGGTGAAACCCCCATGAACGTTCAGAGTTTTTTTGAACATTTCTATAGAGCCCATTATTCCTCTATTTATTAGCTAAACTTTTCCATTTTTTATAGGGAATGTGAGCCCAATACCAGCACATTAACACCGACTGTCCAGGTGGATAAAATATAATTTCGAATGGGTGTATCGCTCTATCTGATTCCATTCCATCTAAAGAGCACAACATTGATGTTTTATTGAGAAAAGTGAAGGTTACCCAGTGGGGAAGGTATTCACTTATCGTTATGGATTATCTCGGCAAACGCTTCCGCATCTATAAAAAATTCCTCAAAACTGATTACTTTTTTTTGATAAAATCCTTTTGACCTTATGAAAAATTATCTTTAATCCGGTGATCCTCTCATTTGATGGCCATCAGGTTCTTGAATAAGGTATCTGCCTCTGGAGATGCCTGAAATGCCATCTTAGACTGTTGCGCGAGACCAGCCGGAGATATATTCTGCTTTCCAACGTAGCTTACTACCATAGGAACAGCTGACTGCCATCACTTTACCGATTATAGCAGGAGGAAGTCCTGATTTTTGTGCGATAACGTTTTGAATGGTGTCCAGTTGAGTCCCAAAGAGTGCACTTACCATCGCTGATCCCCCGGCAGTCGTGGGGCTGCTTAAGAAGCCACCCAGATTGTCGATGGGATTGGCACTTTCCGCTTGCGTTGCCAGTTTTGCTAGCATTTCAGCACCGCCGGGTTTTGCGGCTGTTGTTGCCATGGTTCCTAACCCAGGGGCAAGCTTACTTTTAGGATTGTCTGAGCCTTTACTTTATCAGCAATACCCATTGATTTACTGAGGGCAGTAAGGTTATCGCCTGATACCGCTCGTATTATCTATTAAACATCTATCAGATAATTTTAATACCATAAAGAGACGAGAAAGCCTCATGGCATCAATTGTTTTTACTCTTTTGTCATTTGTTATCGCGTTGATCATCTCAACGGTGATAATTTATGTTATTGCAAAGTTGTTTGGCGAAACAGAAGGTATAACCACGGCATTTCTCGCAGCCCTTATTGGCACGGCAGTTTATTCGATTATATACTATCTGCTGCCGAACAATCTTTTGATAGCTGCAATCATCGCAGGAATTGTGTGGCTGTTGGCATTACAGAAACTCTACTCAATCGGCTGGCTCAAATCGCTGTTAATTGCGGTTGTCGTATGGATAGTGACATCGATTGTCGGATGGTTCCTGCCGGCGCTGACCGGTCCACTGTGAAAAGATAAATAAATCTTTTTTACAAATTTTAACTACTGGAAAAGAGATGAAATTCAGTCCTGTCAGAAGTCTTATAAAAAATTCGATAATTTTCTGGGTTATTTTCCCAACACTTTTTTGAATAAACCGGAGATAGTGCCTGTGCTCTCTGCCGCAGCCGGGAAGTGCTGGACAAGGCTTGCTGCGTCGGGTGATGACTGGAGTGCAGCCTTTGAATGGTCCGCCAGCACACCCTGAAGGTTAGCGGGGTTCACATTCTTCTGGGCAACCATATTACTGATATGGCCCATGATCAGCGGAACTGCGATTGCCATCACCTGACTGACTGCAGCAGGAGGAAGGCCTGTTTTTTGTGAGATGGCATTCTGGATCGTGCCCATCTGGCTCCCCAACAAGGTGTTCACCAGACCCGATCCACCGGCTGCTGCAGCCGGATTGGCGATAAGGCCGCTCATATTGTCGAGCGGGTTACTGGTCCCTGCCTGTGCGAGTGTCCTTGTCAGCATCTCGGTCCCGCCAGGTGTGGATGCATGGTTCGCCATTGCTCCCAGAACAAGGGGCATACTCATGCCAAGACTGATTTTACCGCCGTTTCATCTCCACCGACTGACTTGCTGATCATGGAGAGGTTGTCTCCTGTCGCTACCTTTTTCATGAGATCTGCTACTATGTCCATAGTGATTTACAATATGTCGAAGTGATCTTTAAGTTTTGGTTTGGTTTCATCTTTTGTAACTAAATGAGAAAAATCAAAAAAGGTCTGGGTTATCCCATTGTAGCGGAATCTTCTAACAGATATTTCCAGACAACCGCTGCGATGAGTGCACCGATAATAGGTGCAACAATAAATACCCACAATTGTGCAAGAGCTGTTCCTCCCGCAATGAGTGCCGGACCAATGCTTCGGGCGGGATTCACTGATGTTCCGGTGATGGGTATACCTACCATGTGAATCATAGCCAGAGATAACCCGATGGCAATTCCTGCAAAACCGACAGGAGCCTTCTTGCTTGTCGCGCCAAAAATTACAAGCAGGAAGATAAATGTAAGGACAACTTCAGCGATAAAACCTGAGGTGAATGAAAACCCGGCAGGTGAAGCGGAGCCGTACCCGTTCTGCCCCAGACCATTGGTAGCCAGATCATATCCGGGAAGGCCAGTCATTATTGTTAAAAGAACTAGTGATGCAATGATCGCTCCGATGCACTGGACGATAATATATATGACTGCGTCTTTTGCAGGAATTTTCCCGTTCGCAAGCATTGCGATAGTAATCGCAGGATTGATGTGGCATCCGGAAATATGACCAATGGCATATACCATGACAAGGACAGAAATACCAAAAGCCAGGGAAATTCCGAGGAATCCAATAGATTTTCCTGCAACGACAGCACTTGCTGTTCCTATAAAGACCAAGATAAATGTTCCCAGCAGTTCAGCCAAATACTTCTTCATATCGCTCATTCGAACACAAACCTACCTTCGGTTAATAATACCGATGTGTGGTTTTCAACGTTCGAATTTATACGACTATCGCCATGATTTTGTTTTCCCTGCGGTACGAAGGATCATTTATAAGTCAAATAGTCATACATTTGAAAATATGACAGGACTGGCCATTGTTCGAGAAACGCCACGCAGAGGACGTCGACGTCTTCTGGCCGGGAAAGAGAAACCAACCCACAGCCGACCATCTCATAAGGAAGAGGCAATAGCATTCTTTAAAATATTTCCTGACAATAAAGTCGGAAACTGGCCCTACAAGGTATTATTCGGGCAAGGAGACTGGACCTGTTCGGTAGCCGATTTCACCGGGACATTCAAAGGGCCCATGACCACCCCGGATGGAAAAGTGATACAGCCAAATGGGAAGAAGTTTAAGGTTGAGTTCTGCAC
>CAVYJJ010000015.1:0-232290 GCA_963768845.1 uncultured Methanoregulaceae archaeon
AGGATCTTGCTGCCATCTTTCCGATGGAACTGATACGACAGGAAGTGACCACCGATCGCCATATCGATATACCCGAAGAGGTACAGGAGGTCCTGCGGCTCTGGAGGCCAAGCCCCCTGTACCGTGCCCACCGGCTTGAAAAATTCTTAAAAACGCCGGCAAAGATTTACTACAAGTGGGAAGGTGTCAGCCCGGCTGGGAGCCATAAACCCAATACAGCGATTCCACAGGCATACTATAACATGAAAGCAGGAATGGAGAGGATTGCCACCGAAACAGGTGCCGGGCAGTGGGGGTCAGCTCTCGCATTTGCTACTATGCTCTATGATCTTGAGTGCACAATCTACATGGTCCGGTCAAGTTACACGCAGAAACCCTACCGGAAATCCATGATGCACGTCTGGGGAGCAGAATGCATACCCAGCCCAAGCACCAAAACAAATGCCGGTCGTGCCATGCTCGAAAAAGACCCGGATACCCCCGGGAGTCTCGGAATGGCCATTTCCGAAGCGGTGGAAGATGCAGCATCTCACAGCAATACCAATTATGCCCTTGGCTCTGTCTTAAACCATGTCTGTCTTCACCAGACTGTGATAGGTCTCGAATGCCGCGAGCAGCTGGCAATGGTTGATGACTATCCTGATGTGGTAATTGGATGTGTTGGCGGAGGATCGAACTTTGCCGGCATCTCATTCCCGTTTGCAGGTGACAAACTGACCGGGAAGCATAAAGATGTGGACATAATTGGTGCCGAACCGGCTTCGTGTCCTACACTTACAAAGGGTTTGTTTACCTACGATCTTGCCGATGAAGCTGGTTACACGCCGCTCCTCAAGATGTTCACGCTCGGGCATGATTTTGTCCCTCCCTCCATGCATGCGGGAGGTCTTCGTTATCACGGTGATTCACCAATTGTTTCCCGTCTTGTCCATGATGGGATAATGAGAGCAGTAGCTTACCACCAGAGCGAAGTGTTTGATGCAGCCCAGACCTTTGCCAGAACCGAAGGGCTTATTGTCGCCCCCGAGACGTCTCATGCGGTAAAATCAGCGATTGACGAGGCAGTCAGATGCAAAAAGACCGGTGAAGAAAAGACAATCCTGTTCAACTGTTCCGGCCATGGCAATTTTGATATGACCGCGTATGATGCATATTATGCAGGTCAGCTGGTCGATTATGAATACCCGGATGAGCTGATCAAGGAGTCACTTGCCCGGATACCAAAAATTTCCTGATAATCCTTTTTTCATGAAGCGAATCGGTTTTCTCATTAACCCTGTTGCTGGTATGGGAGGGGCAGTGGGCCTCAAGGGAACTGATGGCAACGTGGCGGAAGCACGCCGTCGTGGGGCTTTTCCCCACGCAAAAAGCAGAGCTCGTGCAACCCTTGAACTTCTCGCACACGATAACAGCCTGGAATTTGTGACATGTTCCGGTGCAATGGGAGAAGAAGCCCTCGGGGAAACTGGGATACGGGCGGTTATTGTCCTCTATCATTTCGATGGAGAAAGCAGTGCTCAGGATACCTTCAGGGCAGCACAAATATTCCAGAAATCTGGTGTTGACCTGATTCTTTTTTGTGGCGGGGATGGGACAGCACGGGACATTTTTGATGCAGTAGGAAGGGATGTGCCGATACTTGGGATCCCCGCTGGAGTAAAGATGTACTCGGCCGTGTTTGCCATTGATCCACCAACAGCAGCAGAACTTGTGAAAGGATTCGGGATGAAATCTCTTCGTGACTCAGAAGTGATGGATGTGGACGAGGACGCGTACCGTTCGGGGGAGCTGAAAACCCGTTTACATGGTATTGCCCGCAGTCCATATCTTGCAGGAAAAGTCCAGCTATCCAAGCATGTTTTTGAAGAGGGTGATGAGGAACGTGCAAAGCGGGAAATCGCGAGGTTTATGCACGAGATTATGATCCCTGGTGTGATCTATATCCTTGGTGCAGGAACAACTACGGAATCCATTGCCGGAGAACTTGGCGTGGAAAAAACCCTCCTGGGAATTGATGCGGTCAGGAACGGTCAATCTATTGCCATGGATATGGACGAAAAAACACTATGGGCATTGCTGAATCAGGACGTGGAGGTAAAAATAATTCTCAGTCCGATAGGTGCCCAGGGTTTCATCCTTGGCAGGGGAAACCAGCAGATCAGCCCCCGTATCGTCAGAAAAGTGGGAATTCGTAACATTATAGTGGTTGCAACCCCACACAAACTCCGTGAAACACCGACTCTCTATGTAGACTCCGGTGATTTGGAGCTCGATAGAGAATTTGGCGACTCGGTCCAGGTCGTATCAGGGTATCGGATGGCCCAGAGGAAGCGTATCTACCAGTCTCAACAGGATAAAAAAGATTAGTTCTTCTGGAGTGCCTGAGGTGGTTTTAAGAGAATAAATGCAATCAGCAGACCTATGACTGAAAGAACAAGGACATACGGGAAGACTCCCATGTAGGATCCTGTTGATGTTTTAATGAACCCGGCTGAATTGCGGCCCGGCAATTCCCCCTGCACCATAAGCGAGGAAGAGGACACCATAGCAACGGGGGTAATCACAGGTTCCAAAGTAAGTGCCACAAGCAGTAGGAGCTATTGCAAGCCAGCCGCCCAGGCATCCCCAGAGGAGAGCGAAAGCAAGGATGTATACCGGGACAGACGGGATCTGCCAGATGAGAAGGGAGGCAAGTCCAATCAGTACGAAAGTTATAAGTGCAGTATTCCTTGGTGTCACCTTGTCTGTAAGGGTACCAAAGACCGGACGTCCAAAACCGTTGAAAACCGCAAAGGCACCAACGAGCATTGTTGCAAGCCCTGTCTCAACACCAACATCTACCCCTACGGGTTTTGCTATACCAATTGCCATGAGCCCGGCGAGACATCCGATGAAGTAGCATGCCCAGAGTGCATAAAAGGTAGGAGTACCTGAGCATCTGCTCACGTCTGAACTCGCAGGTGGTAGCCTGGCCAGCCGCCAGAACAGGAGGTGTCCATCCTGCAGGTGTCCATCCGGCAACCGGGAATTTCAAGGGTAGTGAGAGTACAACAATCAGGATGATGAATGCTATGCCAAATATCCTGAACGTATTCATGACCCCCGAGGAACTGATAAGGAATCCTGCGATATTGGCAGTCAGAACCGCTGAAAACCCGAACCCGAGCACGGTCAAACCAACTGCCATCCCCCTTCTGTCCGGGAACCAACGGGCCGCAACGGTAATCGGGACTCCATACGCTATGCCAACCCCGATACCGGCGATTACTCCATAGAAGAGGTAGAGCCACTGGACGGATCCAGCAAGCGACGAGAGGAGCCAGCCGAGGCCAGTAAGGCACCCTCCCACGATGGTTATGTTCCTTGGACCATATTTTTCAATATATTTACCGGTAAATGGCATTGCGATGGCAAAGAATGCCAGAAAGACTGAAAATGGTAAAAGGATTTCACTGGCGGAGACAACCTGTCCCAGATCCTTGGTGAAATAGTTTGTCAACGGTCCGACAAACACACTCCATGAATAAATTGAGCCTAAGCACAGGTTGATGACCATGCCAAGTACGACAAGCACCCAGCGTCCTTTCTCCGGTTCCATGCCGAATAATTTTCCCGGTGTTGTTGATCCCATTGTTTCAGTCCTAAAAAAAATGTTATTATTCTTCGAGCGTAGAGATATCTCCGGGATCCATACCCATTTCTTTGGCTTTCAGGACCCGGCGCATGATTTTGCCACTCCTCGTTTTCGGGAGTTTATCGACAAACTCAATCTCCTGGGGAACTGCTATTGGTCCCAAGGTCATACGCACGTGGTACATCAGATCGTTTTTGAGTTTGTCACTCGGGGAATTACCTAAACGAAGAATCACAAATGCTTTGATGGAGTTACCTTTCATGGTATCAGGTTTCCCAATGACTGCTGATTCCGCAACCGCATGATGAGAGACGAGTGAGCTCTCCACTTCTGCAGTGCCTATATTGTGACCTGCAACCACGATGATATCATCAGACCGGCCAAGGATCATGATGTAACCGTCCTTGCCTTTAACTGCGAGGTCCCCAACGGTGTAGACTCCAGGAATTGTCTCCCAATACTTGCGGTACCGTGCATCATCCTTCCAGACCGTCCTGAGCATTGATGGCCAGGGAGATTTGATAACGAGAAGTCCTCCTGTTCCCGGTTTGACAGAATTACCATCTTTGTCAACCACATCGGCTTCAACACCGGGTATGGGTTTGCCGGGAAAGCCCGGGCGCATGGGCTCCCCGATCACGGTGGTGATCATGTGCATACCCGTCTCCGTCTGCCACCAGGTATCGAGAACCGGGACTTTGTCTTTACCGATTACACTGATAGGACCATTCAAAGCTTCCGGGTTCAAAGGCTCTCCGACCGATCCAATGATCCGCAGCGAGCTTAAATTATATTTGTCGGGCCACTTCTCGCCCATCTTCATGAACATCCGGATTGCGGTTGGTGCCGTGTAAAAGATGGTAATCTTCTGCTCTTCAATAAGGTTCCAGTAACTTCCGGCATCGGGATAATCCGGGTGAGCCAGAAATGAACACCGTGGCCCCGACGGCCAGAGGGCCATAAACGATATAACTGTGGCCGGTGATCCAACCCGGATCTGCCGTACACCAGAAAATATCGGGATCTTTCATATCAAAGATATATTTACAGGTATAATAGGTTCCGACCATGTATCCGGCACAGGTGTGAACAATCCCTTTGGGTTTGCCAGTGGATCCACTGGTATATAGTGTGAAAAGCGGGTCTTCTGCATCCATGACTTCAACCGGGCAATCCTGTGGCGCATTCTCCATGATATCATTGAAATCAAGTTCGAGCCCCGGTCTCAAATCAACCGGGGGATCCTGCCGCCTGAGGACAATGACGTGTTCGACAGAGGGAGCATTGATAAGTGCCTCCTCGACAATTGATTTCAATGGTATGGTTTTGCCGCGCCGCACGCTGCTGTCTGCAGTTATGACGACCTTGGCGGAGGCATCCTGGATACGCATGTTGAGGGCCGCGGGACCAAAACCCGCAAAAACTACGCTGTGCACCGCACCGATCCGGGCACAGGCAAGCATTGCGATGATCTGTTCCGGGACAAGTGGCATGTAGATACATACCCTGTCGCCTTTATTGACACCAATTTTTTTCAGCGCATTTGCAAACCGCATTACTTTACTGAGTAACTGCTGGTAGGTGAAGATGCGTTCAGCACCCTCTTCACCCCGCCAGATAAGTGCTGCTTTGTTGCGCCGCTGGTTGTTGACATGTCGGTCAAGACAGTTAGCGGTAATATTAAGTCTGTGCGTTGACGAACCACTTCGCATAGGGGTAGTTCCATTCCTTTATCGCATCCCAGGGCCGGATCCATTCCATCTCTGAAGCAATTTTTCCCCAGAATGCATCAGGGTCGGCCAGAAATTTTTTGTAAACTTTCTGGTAGTCTCCCATCCATGCATTTTTTTTGTACTGTGGGTCGGGCGTGTAATATTTCCCATCCTCGACAAGTCTGACATTAAAATCTTCTGTCATTTCCCACCTAATTAACATTATTAATCATGTTAGTAACTTATTTAAAAATTCTGATAGACGAGCAACAATCTGCATGATGAAAAAAAATATTATCAGATGAACATAGTTATAACAAGGATTATCTATTCGGGTTTTTCAATATAGGATAGATGCTTAAAAAGTTTAAAGGGTGCCTGCTTGGTGCAGCAATAGGTGATGCACTGGGAATGCCCAACGAAAGCACATCTCCCAATCTTAAAAAAATGAAGTACGGATATCGTCGCCCTTACAAAAACCATCCTAACGAAGGGTTAAATCCTGGTCAATATACCGATGACACCCAGGTGATGATCCTTGTCGCTACACTCATTGCAGACGGAAAGTATAATGATGAACGATATTCTGTCGCACTTCGGGAGCTCGATGCTCAGGGGAGTTTCCGGTTTCCTGATGGATCTGTATCCGCGGTATGTGAGCATTCGACAAGTAAAAATACTCCTCATAAAGGTGTAAAATCAACAACTTCCGGATGCATTCCGATAGCGATTCCATTCGGGCTGGTATATCCGGATATGAATGAAGCATGTGAACGGGCTGTCCGTGCATGCAATGTAACCCATACCCATCCGGCAGTTCACGCTGCAGTATCAACTTTTGTGACACTCCTCTATCATACGATACATGATTCTCCAGATCCTGTCGAAAAAGCACTGGAGAAAGCGCAGTTTGAGGATGAAGTACTTGGTGGAAAAATTAAAAAAGCCCTTGCAATGGAAAAAGAAGGAATGGATACAGAAACGGCTGTGCTCAAAATTGGAAATGATGTGTCTGTTTTTCAGACCCTCCCTATTGCAATCTTCCTGATAAAAAGATATTCGCACCCGTCCGATCTCTTTACCGTGGCAGCCAATGTGGGAGGAAATACTGATACCATTGGTCTTATCTGTGGCGCATATTTTGGTGCTGCCAAAGGAATCGATTCACTTCCTGAAGATTTATTGGATGGACTTGAGGATAAGCAGCGGATAGAACTGCTTGGACAACGGTTACATACTCTGTATTTACGCAAACTGGAGCAAATGTAAAGTTATTTTTTCAGATCTACCGGTTTTTTTAAAAAATTTGACTTTACTTGCTAAAAAGCATTAAATTTTTATAATCGGATATTGTCTTATGAAAATTGCAATTATCGGGGCATCCGGTTATGCCGGTGGTGAGCTGATACGCCTCCTCGTTCACCATTCTGCTGCAAAGGTCACCTGTGCGACTTCCCGGAAACTGGCGGGAACCCCGCTTGACCAGATTCACCCCCACCTCAAAGGATTTACCGATCTCCTGTTTGAAAACCCGGATATCGATGCCATTGATGCCGATGTTGCCTTTCTTGCGGTTCCTCATACTGCTGCAATGACATATGCCGGAAAACTGTTGTCGAGGGGAATAAAGGTAGTGGATCTCAGTGCCGATTATCGTTTACCGAAAGAAATATATGAAAAAGTGTACGGTGTCACGCACTCAGATTATTTCGAGGCACCCTATGGAATTCCCGAGCTGCACCGGACAGAATGTGTGAATGCGAAATTCGTTGCCAATCCGGGCTGTTTCCCTACTGGAGTGTACCCTGGCTGCTGCCCCTCTGGCAAAATACGCTCATACAATAATCTTTGACTCAAAAACGGGGGTGAGTGGAGCTGGTGACAATCCTTCTGCAACTACGCACTATCCGAACGTAGGGGACAATATCGGACCCTACAAATTGACAACCCATCGCCATCTTGCAGAGATGAAACAGGAGATCAGCCGGCTCGGTTCGCGTGCCCGATGTTATTTCACCCCACATCTTGTGCCGGTTAATCGCGGAATTCTCACAACAGCACATATCCTGCTTTCTGAACCGTTAGAGCAAAAAGATGTCGAGAAGATGTATCGCGATTTCTATAAAAATGAATACTTTGTTCGATATCAGAAGCCTTCACTTGCTGCGGTCCGCGGGAGCAATTTCTGTGATCTTATGGTGGAAAGCGAAGGTTTGCGTGTCGTAGCAATATCTGCAATTGATAACCTCGTGAAAGGAGCAAGTGGTCAGGCGATTCAGAACATGAACCTGATGTGTGGACTTGATGAAAAGGATGGCCTTGTCGGGGCTGGGATGCTTCCGTAGGTGAAAAAAATGTTAGTAAAAGATGCCATGACAAAAGACCCGATTGTATGCACTGCTGCTACATCTCTCCGTGATGCAGTCGGTTTAATGAAGAAATATCATATTGGGGGACTCCCCGTTATGGAAGGTACTGAACTCGTGGGAATGCTCACAGAATCTGACCTCATATCTCTTCTTGAATCTGAAAGAATATCTGATGACCTCTGGTTACCCTCGCCATTTGAAATTATCGAAATTCCCATCCGTGAGTATATCAATTGGGAGAAAACAAAACATGCTCTTCGAAATATCGGGGATATGCATGCAAAAAAAGTAATGACACACCGGGTAGTTACCGCAACTGAGGGGATGGAAATCGGGGCAGCCGCCGCGCTGATGCTTAAGGAAGGTATTTCCCGGTTGCCGGTAATGCGGGGTAAAAAACTCGTGGGAATCCTGACCCGTGCTGATATAATTAATGCGGTGGGATCGTCCCATTCCCTAAACAATGGGAGACTGAAACCTAAAATGACGTTTCGAAGTATCTGTGCCGTTAAGGGTGTGAAGGCATTTGGGATGAAAGAGGGGAAGTTCGGGCTTGCCCTGATCCGTGCAACCGGAACGGCAGCCGGGGTATTTACTCAAAACCTCGTCAAAGCAGCTCCGATAGAACTGATGCGCAGCCGGATAAAAAAAGGAACAATGGAAGCGGTAATCGCGAACAGCGGGTGTGCCAATGCCTATACCGGGAAAAGAGGATATGGCGATGCTGTTGAAATGACCGTGTTTGCCGGTTCTGCACTGGGTGTTGATCCAAAAGACGTCGGTGTCGCCAGCACAGGGATTATCGGCAGATATCTCGATCTCCCGCTTATTCAGCGCCAGTGTATGGATGTGGCTAATAAGATCGACCAGACTCCTGACGCTGAAAAGCTTGCCGCTGAGGCCATCATGACGACCGATACATTTCCCAAACATGCGCTCATACAAAAAGAATCGTTTTGTATCGGTGGAATTACGAAAGGGAGCGGTATGATCGCACCAAATATGGGGACAATGCTTTCGTTCATTTATACTGATGCGGAAATCGGTTCAGCAACACTCTCGCAATCCCTTAAACAAGCAACTAAACGGACATTCAACCGGGTTGTTGTTGATGGGGATATGAGCACGAACGATGTAGCGCTTTGCACCGCAACCGGTGAATCCGGCAGCGTGAACACAGTCGAGTTTTCACAGGCTCTGGAGGAATGTTGCCGATCGCTTGCCCAACAGATTGCCGCAGACGGTGAAGGGGCAACTAAGTTATTAGAAGTAACGGTCAGAGGAGCTGAAGAAAGAAGAGTCGGCCGCGATAATTGCTCGTACCATTATCGAGTCGCCGCTGGTAAAGACGGCTGTTTACGGGGAAGATCCAAACTGGGGAAGAATTGTCACTGCTGCAGGGCGGGCAGGTATCGAGTTTGATCCAAATGCAGTATCACTCTGGATAAGTGATGGAAATCAGCAATACCCGTTGGTTAAGTCAGGTGAGATCATCGCAGATCTGAAGAGGGCAAAAGAAGCAATGCATGGAAAAAAAGTGATCTTTATCCTTGACATAGCAACCGGAAAAGAAGAAGCGACCGCATGGGGTTGTGATCTCACTGAACGGTACGTTGAGATAAACGGGAGGTACACCACGTGATGAAACGCGAAGACGTTCTTATAGAGGCACTGCCTTACATCCAGGAGTTTCATGGCAAGACCATTGTGATAAAGCTCGGGGGTCATGCCATGGTAGACCCGGTTGTTCTGGAAAATGCCATCCGGGATGCGGTTCTCCTGCATTACGTGGGAATACGCGTTGTGCTGGTTCATGGCGGTGGGCCGGAAATCTCTGAAAAGATGAAGGCGATGGGCAAAGAATCAGTGTTTGTTGGAGGGTTGCGGGTGACTGACCAGGAAACTCTTGAGATCGCCCAGATGGTCCTTGTGGGAAAGATAAACGCCGGAATAGTCTCTCTTATTGCCAAGTGCGGCGCCCGTGGGGTTGGCCTGTCCGGAAGTGACGGGAACCTGATTATTGCCAAAAAAATGGACCTCCAGCGGGTAGAAGTTGGTGGCGTGCAAAAAGACGTGGATCTCGGACATGTGGGAGAGATAGAATGGATCGATCCAGCGCTCCTGAACACGCTTCTGGATAAGAGCTATATACCTGTGGTAGCACCTATTGCAATAGACCGGTTCGGGGGAAGTTTAAATATTAACGCGGATACGGCTGCTGGCGATATTGCGATAGCACTCAAAGCATACAAACTCATCAATATGACCGATGTGGAGGGTGTAATGGATGCCAGACGTACGACAGTATACAGGAAATTATCCATTGAAGAAGCAAATAAGATGCAGAGGAATGGATCCATTGGTGAGGGGATGATCCCGAAAGTAGGCTCGATAATAAAGGCAGTGGAAAATGGGGTAAATTTTGCACACATTATTAATGGAAATATCGAACACAATCTCATTCTTGAGCTTTTTACCCGTGACGGTGTCGGGACGATGATCTCTTTAAAATAACTGTTTTTTCCATATCGCCGACAGGAATTTTATTAAAGACTAAAAATCAGATTGCTACAAAGGAACAGCAATGGACAATACCCTTAAGGCCGCATCAGGTGTATTTATTGCAATCCTTATAGCCTGTATAGCATTTTTTTTAGTGATGCCACAACCTTCAGTAGCCCCTCCTTTTTCAGAACCGAACATTACAGGGCAGGGTAATATAACCGTTTATTTCTTTTATGGTGAAGAATGCCCGCATTGCCATAACGTGATGCCATTCATCCAGAATCTTTCAAAAAAATATCCGGATGTGGATTTCCGGGTTCTTGAAACCTGGCACAATGAGACAAATAGTGCATTATCAAATGTGCTTCATCAGAAACTCGGTATCCAGAATGCCGGCGTCCCTGAAGTAATTGTGGTGGGGAATAATACACCGCTGGTCGGGGATCGGGACATTCCTGCATACCTCGAAGGTGTTATTCTCGAACAATTAAAAAAAAAGCAGTAACTGATACATCGGAATTAACAAATCCGGCCTCAAATGGCACATCACTGAACGCGACGATCAGTGCATTTTTTTTCTATGGTGATGGGTGCAGCCATTGCGAGAAGGTAAAACCCCTTATTGAGGAACTTAAGGTTAAATACCCGGAACTGGATATCCGGATGCTGGAGATTTATCACAATACCACAAACCAGCAGACATTCGCACTGATGAGCCGTCAGTTCGGAATCAGCAGCCCGGGAGTGCCGACCCTGTTCATCGGCACCACCGCGATGGTCGGAGATACTGATATCAGAAATCGTTTTGAATTGACGATTCTTTCCGAAAGGGAGCGGTTTATTTCCTGCACATCTACAACAACCAAGACCGTCATTCCCCCTGATCCAACCTGCACCCCCGGGGCTCTTCAACTGACAATACCCGTGGTGGTTGCCTCCGCACTGGTTGATAGTATCAACCCCTGTGCTTTTTCTGTTCTGATCTTTCTGTTGATTACGATTGTTGCGATCGAGAACCGCAGACGCATTCTGATGGTAGGGGGTGTGTATATCACCGCGGTGTTTATGTTCTACCTGTTTTCGGGAGCAGGACTTTTCTCGATAGTCCATTTGTCAGGGTTCTCATCAACTCTCTCTCTGCTGGGCGCAACCGTGGCGATTATTTTAGGTCTGGTTAATGTCATTGATGTGATAAAAAACAAGGACGATTTCATCCTGGGGATTCCGGCATCAAAAAAAGAGATAATTGAACGTTATATCAGCAGGGCATCACTTCCCGCAGCATTTGTTCTGGGCGTTCTTGTTGGTATCTTCGAGCTCCCCTGCACGGGAGGGATTTATCTTGCCGTCCTGGGACTCATGAGCAGGAGCTACACCTTAATGGAGGGACTCCCGTACCTTGTTCTTTACAATATTGTTTTTGTGCTGCCATTAGTGTTGATCCTTTTACTGGTAGCCTATGGGATCTCTCCAAAACGTGCTGATGAATGGAGAGTAATGCACCGCCGGGAACTGCGCTTTATCGTGGGACTGGCAATGATCGCTATAGGGGCTTTGATTATTTCGGGATGGATAAGCTAATAAAAGTGCAGTAAAGGGAATAATCCTTTTTTTCTGATATGACCTTCAGGGAAGGTTCCCCTCTCCGGAAAAGCCCCTCTGGCGATCCTCGCTCATCGATATCAGTACCTCAAAAATTTTCTGGACCGCAACGGGATCAATCTTGCTTTCCACGGCAAGGTTAAACACATCCTCAAGAACCCGGGATGTTCTCTGCTTATCATGGATGGGTAAACCTTCATGAATCTTGACCCGGGCAATTTTTTCTGCAAGATCCTGTCTTTGCGCAATGAGCCGGATTATATGAGTGTCCACCCTCGTGATCTCTTCCCGTATGTTTTCAAGGGACATATGAGGTACATGACCGAGATTTTTAATAAATATAATCATTGGGATCCTCAACACTAAAGCAGATAACACATAAACGCCCTATCTGATCAGGTGTTTTCATGCTGGAACGGATAAGCAGGCGCGAAGAGGCAGATCTTTTCCTTGCATGGATGGCGATTTCGTTGTCTTTTGCGATTATAAAAATTGCGCCAAATGGAATACTGGGGCCGATAAAATCTATAGACCCCATTGTTGCCCTGATGTATTTTGGCATCTCCCTTCTTACCGTCGGGGTTGGGTTCATACTTCATGAGATGGCGCACAAATTTATTGCCATTCGTTATGGATACTGGGCAGAGTTCAGAAAGGACAATTCGATGCTCCTCGTCGCAGTTGCCCTGGCATCTCTTGTAGGGTTTGTCTTTGCAGCACCAGGAGCAACGGTCATTTACAGCAATTCAGCAAGTGGGCAGGGATTAACCCGTAGAGAGAATGGTGTAATCTCGGCTTCAGGGCCGGTTGTCAACCTGCTGCTTTGCATTCCCTTTGCTGGTCTGGCATTCCTTGGAAACCCGGGGACAGGCAGTCTGGTCAGCCAGATTGGCATTTTCGGCATTCAGATCAATGCGATGATCGCTGCATTCAACCTGCTTCCCATCAGTATCCTTGACGGAAGAAAAGTTATGGCATGGAGTATTCCGGTATTTGCTTTGCTGATCCTTGTTTCGTTTGGAGTTCTCGTGGGTTCTTTTTACCTCTTCTGATCCTTCAATCCATCCTTTTTGTTAACGATGCAGAAAATAATCTGGATTATCCCTTCTTGATCTTTTCAATGAGGCCAGTTACCTTCTGCCCTTTTTCAAATGCTTCTTTAAGGGCTGTCGGGTGATTTTTTATTCCATTGAACCGGTCCATATCGTTTGCTATCACGTTGTCATAATACTCAAACCCCGTTGTATTGAACAGTGCAGTAATCACGGGGAAAGACCCATCAAAAACATTTTCCCACCCAAGGCCAGCAGTTGAAATAAAAATCCCTTTGTGGCGTTTAATATGGTCATCAGAAAAGTACAGGGTTTTTAAGATAAACTTGCGGGCCCAGAGATATTGCTGCCGGTCAATAAATCCTTTGAGCTCAGCGGTAATCCCCATGGTGTAAATTGGTGAAGCAACCACGAGGCAGTCTGAATCCAGTATTTTTTCATACAGCATAACTGCATCGTCCTCCACAATACAGTCCCCGCTTTTATGGCAGGCATTACATCCGCGGCAAGGGGAATACTGCAGCGTTTTGAGTACAACCTTCTCTACCGATCCACCCCCTGCCCGTGCACCTTCCAGGAAACTATCCAGAAGGGTTTCTGTATTCCCATGACGGTGAGGGCTTCCTGAAATTCCAAGAACGGTTACGGTCATCTGACTCACGCGGCAAGCCGTTTTTTAATTTCGGCAATCAGAGATTTTCCAAGATTTTCGGCATCTGTCCGTGCGGTTGGGTGCAGATCGATCGCACCTTTCTCGTCCACTCCGTTGATCATCAGGTACGAGATATCCGCATCCTTAATGTCAATCACATGGAAAAAACACTTGACAGAAGGAACTGCTGCATCAAAAACAAAGTTCCAGTTTTGCCCTGCCGTTGCAATAAAAGCACCAAGCCGTTTTCCTTTCCGTTCTGGAGGGACTACCGGGAGTCTGAGGACATATTTTCTGGATCGAAAAACCTGTGCACGGTCTATCAGGGCCTTTGGCTGTGATGCGATGCCCATGCAGTAAATGGGTGAGGAAAGCAGGATGATATCTGCAGCAATAATCTTGTCATGATAGGTGTCCATACCATCACGTTGCACGCATTTATTGAGTTTTTCGCAGGCATTGCACCCTTTGCAGGGATTAATATTTGCATCATCCAGAGCCACTTTCTCTACAACAACTTCCGAATCAGCGATCATACTGTCCAGCACCCAGTCCAGCAGCGTCTCGGAGTTACCATGCCTGCGGGGACTTCCGGCAAAGGCGAGGATTTTGATCGGCATAGCAGTTTTTTTATGTCTGCAACGCTAAAAAGGTTGGTTTTTGATCTGTTTTTCGTTGAAAAACGATTAATTCATTATATTTTTTTGAAGCAGAGATACCAGTCCTTGCACTCGTATCCCTCTGTCGGGCGCTTTTCCATTTCTGCAGCCGTCTTGGGTGGCGGGACGACGACCTTATCGCCGGGCTGCCAGTTTGCCGGTGTCGAGACTTTGAACTTATCCGTGGTCTGGAGTGCCTTGACCAGTCGGATAATCTCGGGCATAAACCTCCCGTTCTGGAGTGGGTAGTAAATCATTGCACGCATAATACCCTTATCATCGATGAAGAACACACACCGGACTGCTGCTGTCGATGATTGTCCCGGGTGAATCATCCCGTATTTCCTGGCCACTTTCATGGTCAGGTCAGCAATTATGGGGAATGGGACGGTAACGCCCATTTTTTCTTTAATATCGTGCACCCACGCGAGATGCGCTGAGATGCTGTCTACCGACAGACCAATCAGGTTGACGTTAAGTGACTTCAGCTCTTCGTAAATATTCGTAAAAGCCATGAATTCGGTTGTGCATACCGGGGTGAAATCTGCCGGGTGCGAGAATAATACAACCCATTTTCCTTTCAGGTCTGACAGTTTAAGGGGCCCGTGGGTGGTTTCAGCCTCAAAGTCAGGTGCCGGTTCACCAAGAACGGGGAACGTGATACAGGTCTCCTCTCCCATCATCATCACTCCATTTGAGAATCAGGGCATTATCTCATCGAGCTGTGCCTTACCATATACATATGCGGGCATACCTGAAAGCAGGAAGGTTACCCGGAGCGCTTCTTCGATTTCAGCTTTAGTCACCCCAAGGTTTTTCGCACCCGCAAGCTGGGCGTGAACTGCATGCTGGTCACGAAGCGCTGCTGCTATCGCAATAGCGATCAGTTTTTTTGTCTTTTTCGACAGTTTTCCGTCGTCCCAGATGTGTTGCTCGAACCTCATAACGAGATTGAACATTTCTGGCTCTTTTGTTGTTAATTCCCGGAAAAATTTCGGCACTTTACCGATCTTCTTCTCAAGATCCAGGAGTTTTTTATCAGTTCCTTTTTTTGCTGCAGTCGTTTTCGCAGGTGTTTTTTTAGTTACTGTTTTTTTTGCTGCCATATTCTCATTCACTCTCCAGTTGCATGGGTTCGCCGCAGCAGATGAGTTCGCCGCCGCCGACTTCCTTTACTACCACAATATTTCCGCAGATATCACAACGGAAGACTTGCCCCTCTTTTGAGACGTTTACCATGTAGATATCCTCCATTTGTCATCAGATAAAAACTGGGAGCTGAAACCATGCCTGGTTTTTTTGCAGGAACTCCCAGGAGTCACATTGCTGTTCTGCGCATGAAAAGAAAAATATTAAGTTACTGATTGCTTTTGCCACGTTTGGGCGGATTTTTGGCATCCTCCGGAGTCTTTATATCCGGGCGGATGTGCGTCATTGGGAAGCATGCGTATTCCTCGCAAGCGCAGGCGGGACATTTCCTGAGATCCTGCTCACTTTTGTCAAGCGTAAGTTCCTTTCCGCAATCAATACACACATATTTTCCAGCGCCGACTTTCTGTCCCGCGGTGTACGTCTTCTGTTCAGTCAACTAATTCACCAAAACTTTCATGCACGTTAAAGATATATATCAGTTGCGTTCGTGTATCAGAAGATGATATAAAACGCGGTAAAAATAAAATATCCACGTCTGAAGGCAAAAGTATATTGCGTATTTTTTTTAAGGTGTTAGTATGGCAGGAAAGATTATCGGTCTTCTCGGCAGCCCACTGACTGAAGGAAATACCGCACAATTGCTCGACAGGGCCCTTAAGGGAGCTGAAGACGCAGGATGTACTGTTGAGAAAATTGTTGTTACTAATCTTGATTTCCAGGCGTGCCAGGAGATGATGTTCTGCGCAGAACATCAGACTTGTATCCTCGATGATGATCTGCAGGCGATTTATCCAAAATTCAGGGAAATGGACGGTCTTATAACCGCTACACCAGTCATGACGATGGGGATTCCGGGAAAACTCAAATCATTTATGGACCGGTTTCAGGTCTTCTTTATGGCCAAGTACATGAGGAAAAAACCGCTCATTACCAAAGAAAAACAAACCCTGCGCAAGGGTCTTTTTATCTGCATCTCCGGTATGGATATTCCTGAGGTATTTATCGGAGCGAAAATGACCGTAAAAGCGTTTTATGACATCATCGACTGCCAGTACGCCGATGAGCTCCTGATTAGTGGTATGGATACCATAAAGGATATCCGGTCGCAACCAGACCTCCTTGAAGCAGCGTATAAAAAAGGGTTTGCACTGGGTAAGTCCCTGTGCCCTGAATGAAAAATTTAAAACTTCTACTCTAAAAAAAATGCAGGTAAGATATTACATCATTTTCTTCGAGCCATTGAAAGAATCATTCCAATGATAAGGATCGAAATTACAATTCCAATAATCAGGTATAATGCCGAACTGTCGAATCTGACAGGAGGTAGTGAAACACTTTCAGGGTCTTTTGGGTATGCTGATTGAAATTTATTAATCAGCCGGTGTCATATTTACATTTTTTAACAGAACGCCGGTCTTTTTGTCAATCAATTCAAAGGACACCTGTTTTTCGTAATAAGGAAGGATAAGGGTAAGATCAGCGTTTTCAGAACGCGTAACATACCCGGAAAGATAACCGGAAGATTCATTGTCTTTTTCGAGAACATCTCCCAGCTGATAGCGGGGATCCCAAAGATCAAATTCGCGGATAGTGGAACCATCTGAAGATTTTATTATCCCCTTGAAATCCCCGTACCGGGTTTCAAGATTTGGAGGGTGGCCATAACGCATTTCAACTGATTTCTCTGTGACACCGCTGTTACTGATGTTCAGGTTTACAATGACAATTTTTGAATAATCGGGAGGGTTTTGTGCAGCGGCAAGTCCGATTCCCTGCAGGAGAATAAGAAATATCAGAGCTGTGATCACGAAATGTTTCATTTCTGCCACCGGTTAATTGTATCAAAAATAAGACGGATGCGTGAAGTGGCTGCATTTCCGAACCTGCCGGAATAAGCCCCGCTGCCCATGATATCCGGATCGGGGTCAACTCTCCAGAAATTTTTAACGCATGGATCTTTTGACAGGCTGCCCGGCAGGCTTTAAAATCTGCCGGCAACTTGCGGAATCCCAATTCTCCTGCTCGGCATTTTTCTTACACGAATACTCCGAATTCCACACATTAGGGAACGGAGAATTTTCTACATAGTAGGTATCCCCGCAATAGGTATCGATCAGCCCAAAGACCACGTGCCCACACTCATGTAAAAAAATCATGGGAGAATCTGCAGGAGCTTTCAACCAGGACCCCGAACCCGGTCCAAGCCCGTTTGCACACCCAATCGGTTCACACGGGGAGCCGGCATAGAAACCTCCGTAGGAAGGATACAGGATAATTGCCACATCCGTGAATGGGGCATCATTCCAGAACTTTTGAGGAAGGGTTCCGGCACACCCATCGAAAGCATCAGCGAAACTTTCAGGATCCCAGTAGTAATAAAAATTAAAACGTTCCCGGAAATCTTTCGGTAAACCCGGAGAACCAGTAGTCAGGGTATCCAGGGATAAAAAAACATTGTCAATTTTGTTGTTTACATCCCTGACGAATCGTTGCTGGTCACCGGTATATATTCCGGTCTGAATTTTCGTTTTGGAATCACAGACTGAATGAGGTTTTTGAAGCAACAAAAACAATATCAATTTTTTCATCTGTCGATCCACGGATCCTCAGTGGAATCACCTTTGACATGTTGAGTGGTATTGAGACCTGTCTCTTTTCAGTAATATCAACTGACTTTGTATTCTCTTCAAATCCCGCCTTTGCCACCCTGACAGTATGTTGTCCTCGCACAACACCACGGATAGTCTGTTTTCCATCCTGCTCTGATGTGCTCCCGGCAGCGTATCCGTCCATATACACATTGGCCCCACCTATGAAAGTTCCGGTTTTAATGTCTTTTGCCACTATGGTAAGATCGAAAGAATTTTTCACTGTTCCCACTTTACCAAACGGTGTATCCAGTACTTTGATAATCGTGAGACCTTTTTTTTGGAGGTTTCCCTCATCGGCCATTACACCCGCGATAAAATAACCCTCCTCCGGGGCAACCGCTATATCCTGTATCTCCAATGGTTGTCCTGTGCTGATGGTTCGATTACTCTGCTCGTTGCCATTCAGATCGCTATTGAGTACGATTATCTCGTCACTTTTTTCAGGTTCAGATCCCCCGTAGGAACCGGCAACAATCGTTTCACCTTCATCACCACGGATGAGAAGATTACCCGTTGTCTTTCCTCTCCCAAAAAAGGTCTCGTTCCATAATTCTTTTCCACGATCATCAGTTCTGACCAGGAAAAGATCCCGATATTGTTGATTTGAGGTAACAGATGAAGATGTCCCCATGAGAAAATATCCTTCATCCGGCGTTTGGATGACGGATTGTTTTTCATCGGGGAGTCCATTTTGATAGGGTACTGAACCACTCTTTATTGCCAGATTCGGTCATTTTAAGCAGGAATGTTTGGGGCCCTCCGCCGTTCATGTCACTTTCTGTTGTGCCGGCAATAATATATCCTCCGTCTTCAGTCTGGGAGATAAAATTGGCAAAATCATTTCCTCCGCCCGTAAAAAAACCGGTCCACAATTCTTTTCCTTCTGAATCAGTTTTGAGAATGTATATGTCCCAGAAAGATGATGGGGAAACATTATTCCTGAATACAGACCCGGCAATGATGAAACCCCCGTCACGTGTGGGGGCGATATGATTTTTGGAGTAATAATCCCCTTTATTAAAAACCCGGGTCCATCACTTTTTTCCCGCTGAATCCAGTTTCATAAGAAGAATGCCATTCGTTGTGGAAGTATTCGATCTTCCTGCAACAACATATCCTTTATCCTGAGTTTCAATAATGGAATGAACTTCATACGAAACCGCTGTCTCGGAAAAGTCCCATATTTTATTCCCATTCGTATCGGTTTTGATGAGGTATATATTGGATTTTCCAGGAGAGGGTGTTGTATAGCCCCCGGTTACCGAACCCCCATCCCTTGCGGCGATGACCGTGTACGTCCCCCCATCACCACTCTGATCAATTGTTTTAACCCACCCGATGTGAGGATCTGTTCCTGAATAACTCACAGTAATCGCAGTCACCGGACTGATTATCAAGAACAGGATCCCTGAGAAGATCTGAATGAATATCAGAAAACGAACCCAGTGGGCTAAATGGGAGCCATCCCGCCGGATAGAATTAATACTGTTCATCAGTAATCCTCTTAATTCACACTTTTAGTCTGGTAATATAAAACATATCTGAATCTGTAGATTTCGTTTGTGCCCCTACTTAACACACTATTGTCAGGTACCGTACGTCACGCAATTCCAACGCTCCGTATTCCGAGTATGAGACACACAATTGTTGTTACAACCCACAAGAAAACGATCCATACATTTTTTTGATCATCATCCCCGGAGTTACGGCGGTTCCAGAATATGAGAACAGGAATTATGAGAATTGTGGCAATGATCCCAAGGATAGTGTGTATCCCATTGAGGTGTTGACCGTTACGGATCGAAATAAGATAAGACTGGTAGAGAATGCCGACAGCTGTCAAGGCAATCCCAACCCCAAAAAGAATGTCAGCAGGTCTTTTCCATGCGGGATGTTTCTTTTGTTGCGAATGAATCGTGACAGCGGCGGCGATCATGACAACCGCAATAATCATAATAAGATGGTGATCAGGAAGATCTGGCCAGGTCGTGGTCTCTGAAGGCTGCTCCGCTGGTCCTCTGAGTCTCAAGGCGCTGAACAGGATTTAATCCCGGGATGATCAATGCATCAAAAATGGAAGGTCCCTGAGGTATCACGACCCCGCCGTCTGATATATCGGCTGGTACTCCGGTAGGGGCCGGTGTTGGAACCATCGGGGCGGAAAGATTCACCAGGGTATATGAGAGATTAAATTGAAGCGTATTATTCTGCGCATCATTCTGTGGTCGTCCTGTTTCTTTAAATTCCCATGTCCAGTTAAGCCTGGCAGTCTCTCCGGCATTCAATGAACTGATAATGATAAAATGGTCCGGCATCAGGGGAGCTGTTGGAAAGGAATGGATAGGTGCAGGAAGAATTACTGTACTGTTGATGTTTTTGTTTGAGACATTGAAATACAGGTAATTGACAAGCCCCCCACCCGGATTGCCGGACCTGTCGGACATGCTGATATTGTCCACCCATAGGTAAACAATGCCCTTCTCCGTCCCGTTGTTATGAAGATCGATAAACGTTGAACCATGATCTCCAGGCATAATTCCAGAGGCCCTCCAGGGAAATACCCCTGTCTCTCCAAAGGTAAGGTCAACAGGGCCCTGAGCAAAAGCGGGTACCGGGAGGAGGAGAAGAAGGAAAAAGATGCACCCGGCCAAGGGGATTAACTGTCTCCGGCATTCAATGCCTGACCTCGTTATAATACACGTCCCGCTATTTTGAGATTTTTTTTGCTTGGCAATGGACACGTGCATACCCGGGACTACGAGAACGATACTCTCACCTCATTCAGAATGGGTGTTCTTGATGAATTGCCTGTCGATAAGGTGGCACGCCACTGGAGATACCTGCCGGAAGGGAGCCCGGAATTAACGGGTGCTGGCCAGCCGGATTGTCGCCATGCGGGTAATGTGTCAGTTTTTGTAAAGATGGAGTCGGATGCCCGCACTTCAAAGGTAATATTTGTATCCGTAATCAGAGAACTATCCCACGAGAGAGAGTCCCATTGAAGTCCCGCAATCCCGGTGTCGTATACCGGTGAAGCAAGTGTACCTTTAGGCGAATACCCGGAAGAACCGTTAACGTATGTCAGACTGCCTCCTGCACCAACATTCAATGTCGGGTTGGCGACCACGGTATCACTCCAGCTGTTAAGAGCACTATCATATCGCCAGAAAGAAGGTTTTGAAGAACCATTAAAGGCATAAATAAAATTTCCGGTATCAGATACCAAAGACCCCCCGGCACCTACGTTACCCGGAATGGCTGCCAGAGAAGACCATGAGTTTGCAGAGATATTGTATCTCCAGAAATTACGGGTATTTGTTCCATTGAACGCGTAAACATAATTCCGGTTATCAAAAGCCAAAGCACCCCCGGCACCCACATTCCCCGGGGCATTTGCCTTTACTGACCATGAATTGGAGGAAATGTTGTAAATCCAGAAGGCTGTTGTACCGGCACCTCTGAGGGCCGAGATATTGCCCGAGCCGATATATGCCAAAGCACCCCCGGCACCCACGTTCCCGGGGGCGTTTGCCATTCCGGACCACGTATCCGTTGAGATATTGTATCTCCAGAATGTGTTTGTACTGGAACCCCTGAGGGCGGAGATATTACCAGAACCGATATAATCTGACAATGTCCCTCCAGTATTCACCTTCACGGGTATGACTGCCATTTCCGACCAGGTATTACTGGAGATGTTATAGTTCCAGAACGCGTTTGTATTTGAACCTATGAGGGCAGAGATATTCCCATGCCCGATATACCTTGCCCCCCCCCGGCCCCGACATTTGCAGAGGTACTCGCTCTTACTACCCATGTATTGTTTGACACAAAATACTGTAAAAAATTTTTTGAACTACCCATTGTCGCAAAAATTGAGGGTTCGATGATCTGGCTGGACAGTATGGCACTCCCCGGGCTGGCACTTAGATTTACATTAACAGGAACACCGGTCATGAAGTCAGACTGCGAGGTCTGGGACCAGAGATATGATTGCCATGTGGATACGACATACGGACCGGTTATTTGTTTGGCGTTGAAATATGCATGGGTTGTGCCAAACGAACTCAGAGAAATTACCATTACCGTGAGGATGATAAGTCCTGAGAGTGTGGATTTCATCGTTTTTTAGCCATCCTGTGTTATTCCATCTCTCTCCAGACGTTCAGCATCTCGCGCCCAAGGAGAATCACTGCAGGAATCAGGAAGAATAGCATAAACCCAAGTGGGGTTTTGATAAACTGGGTGAGGAGACCAAGATACGGGATATTGAATACAACAATACCTGCGATCTGATCAGGTATTACCGGTGTAATATCCGGATTATGATTCGCATCCCCTTTTGTGATAAACCCGAGCATGGGTCCAGGTTCTGTTTTTACCACCCGGTGTGTGGTCAGGCTCTTCTTATCAGGTGAAAAAAACATAATGATATCTCCATCCTGAATAGTAGAAGGATCAACAGGACGGACAACGACTACGCTGCCTGTCTGGAGGGCAGGTTCCATACTTCCTGAAATGACAACCTCAGTTCGCCAGCCAAAAAAAGGAGAAATTATCGTGAATAACGATCCGGAAATAATTAAAATAAGGAAGAGAATCGCGGTGATTCTTCCCAATCTTTTTAATTGGACCCCCATTGCATTCGGGTTTTGTGCAGCCATCTCCTTCAACAACGTCACCTTAAATGGTTATGTGCAGGAAAATCCCCCGCACCGATGCGGGTTATCTTCCATGTCCCGGGAGTTCTGGTGATGGGGCAGCCGGCTGTGGGGAACCCTGGCTCTGTTGTGCATAAAATACCATATTGAATGTCATATTATCAGACTGCGCCCAGTTCGTGACGTTTCTGTCCATCAGGTAACTCTGGTTTATCTGCCATGTTGCGCCGGATGGGATATTACCAAGGTAAATCCATTGATCTTTTATTGCAGTGGTTTGCAAGGTTCCGGTTAAATTGTGAGTACCGGTGCTGATTGTGTAACCGTCGGTATCCCTGATTATCGGCTGAAGGCCCGCTCCGGTGTTATTATACAAATCATAGCGGATCACCCCATCGATATCGAAAGCATATGGTTCCAAAATCTCAGCGGAGGTGTTGGAACCGTTGTTCGTAACGACATTGATAGTATTCAGCCACAGATCTGCCTGGTTCTCTCCGGTATTCTGGATCGTAACGTTTCCCCAGCGCTTTAATCCTGGTTTTACATCAGCAAGTGTTCCGTTGAAGGTGCCGGACCAGGGGTCCTGACCATTAACGTTAATCGTAATGCTTCCCGTGCTGAGCAGATTTGGTCCACTTGTTTGTATTGAACTGAAATATGCCATCGTCCCGACACCAGTCAGGAGGGCAGTCAGAGCTATCAGCATGATGCTGATTAAGAGAACCTTTTTAGTACTCATTTCTTTTTTACTCAATTTAATCACCTTTTTTGGTAAAATGTATCTAATCGAATTATCATTTATCTCCTGTAAAAAGGATAATTACCACTTTGTGGTCACGTTATATAAATATTTGGGCTTTTATTGAGGTTAAATTTCAGAACAACGGGTAGATATTGATAGAAAAGTGAGGATCACAAAATAATCGTTTGATTTTATCCGGGTTTTTTAGAATTATCCAAAAAAAAGTTCTATGATATTTTGCCGTATGAATTATTGTTACCGGGCGTATTTATCGGACTTACGAACTATTCGATCCCTCATAACACTCCCCTTTCCCGAAGGCTGATATGGCCATTTTTCGAAATAATAATGTGGTCAATCAACTGGATGCCGATAAGAGCCCCTGCATCCCGGAGCTGGTTGGTTATAGCAATGTCCTGGCTGCTTGGCTCAAGAGATCCGGATGGATGATTATGGACACAGATAATGGAGGCAGCCCTGTCCGTGATCGCATCGGCAAAAACCTCCCGGGGGTGTACAAGACTATGATTGAGCAGGCCGAGTGTTATGGTCCTTATGCCAAGGATCTCCCCGGCACCATTCAGGGTAATGCAGACGAAATGCTCCTGCCTTTTATCCTTTAAATATGCAACATGCGGGAGGATATCTTCAGGTCTTGTTACGTGATTATCCAGGCCCCCTGATAGGGAAATACCTCCGTGAAAGTTCGAAACATGCTGTGATCTGGGATGCTTTTGTCGGGCCGATCCCGTCTATTTCCTGCAGGTCCTCGTAGCGGATTTTTTGCCGGTGCTTCTGGATGAGACTGCAGATCTCTTTTGCAAGAGTTCTGACATCCTTGTTTTTTGTGCCTCTCCCAATGATCGCTTCAATAAGTTCGGTGTCTGACAAAGCAGAAACACCTTTGCTGGCTATCTTTTCACGTGGCCTGTCCCGTATCGGAACATCTCTCATCTTTTTCATTCTGACATCCTGAAAAGTACTAATGAATTTCACAAAATTTTATGATTAAAAACACAGGTTTAAAACAATTGAATCACTGTTTCATTCTGCTTCTAACCATTGTATCGATCAGGAATATGTGTGCCTATATCGATTTAGCGGAATTGATCAGGATAATGGTAGACTTACAATCCCGGGGAATATTTATAGAGAAAAAATATTATCCAAGCCACTCGTGCAGGACTCCCCAGGGATTATACCCGCTTTGATCGAAAACCGGGCCCTCAAATGGGGGAGCTTCAAGTTTAATGAAAATTTTCCCTTTCCCACCAACGGTTTTAAGATTGGTTTCCGCCATGGTATCAGGCGCGTCAGGAGACGTCGCATATACCCGTATCTTGTAACCGCCCGGGGGGAGTTTCTTGACATCAAGGCTTGCATAATCGGTATATTGCGTTGGGAGCATCAACTCAGGACCATGGGGATATAAATGAGTTTTTGTATCAAACAGCACCCAGGGTCCATTATTCATCGAATACAGGACCTGTTCTGTGAGAGTTTTATTTCCTGTATAGGTAGAATCCCAGGCAACCGGGAGGAAAGCCGTGATTTCACCGGGTTCGGTTATCGTGAGATTCTGGAGGGTGATCTTTTTTACTCCGATTTCAGTAACATTCAGATCCGGGACTACTGTTATGAATGTCTGGGGCAGGATCAGAGGATTTGTTAAGCCGTTAAAGGTCACCGAAGAGTTCTTGCCGAATATATCAATAATTCCGCTTTTTTTGACTTTAGACTGGAAAGTAGCGTTCCACTGCTGTCTGATTTTTATTGTCCCGATAGTAAAATTCAGTTTATTATCGGCCGCCCAGTCAGCAGTCTGGTTGGTGACATTTGTTTGTCCATCCTGCCAGCCAATCTTTGTTGAAACAGTTGGATGATATATATAATCGTATACCTCACTACCCGGTGTTGATACGCCTGTGATATTAATACTCTGGAAATCCACTGACATGAGTGTGTTCACACCGGCTTCTTCCCTGATCTCTCCATAAATAACGTCGAAATAGTGGAGCATATCGTTTGGATTGGGCACAAAATAATAACGTCCCGGGGATACCATTCCATTGATTGTCTGGTTGTCAATCTGGCCATATGAGGGATAGCCAAGAACAAATACCTCAATTCCCCGGGATTTTGCAATGTCTGCTGCTTTCCAGGCAGCAATTTTTGCCGAATCGCTCTCGTCGAAGCACCCGAGGCTTGCGCGGGGATACCAGTCCGAGGGCCAGTAGGAATCCGTGGCACCCGGTGCAGTTGGGGCAACCATAGTGATACCATCCCCCATAATAATCAGTGCCTTTTTATGCCCATTACCTTCGACTTTATCGAACTGTTTGAGGGCCATATTGATACCCCCTGCATAATTTGTCCCTCCAAAATCGTTGAAATTCTGGATTTTATCTTTGAGGAGTGCCTTGTTTGCAGCGGAACTGGCCTCAATGAAATCCATTTCGAGCTGGCATCCGAGCTGGGGTTAAAATAATTATACGCAGTGCCGGGGCATATGGTTGCGTTGGGCATCGATCTGCTGGGTGTATTCCATAACGCAGGATTCCACAGGCATTTGTCCATTGGGGCACCTTCATATGGCTGGAAGTGTGGCTGTCCATCGAGTTGCTGCTGGTTCCACAGGCTGATGGCGTTGGCAGAAGCGAACGGCCCGGCGCCACCGTTTCCGGACTGAGCTGACGGGTAGGTTGGATTATTTCCTATTGAAACGAGTGATATGAAGAAGCCGGATTCAGCGGTATCAATAAAAGCTTTCTCTCCAATCTTTGTCTGGGTCAATCTGGCAGCTCCCCCAACACCCCCTGCCAGGTTTGTTACGATAACGATATCTGTAGGCTTTGGTCCGAGGGCCCATCCGTCACCCTTCAATGTTATTGAAATATTTACGGTCTGGTTTATCCCGATTGTATATGGATTCACATCTGTTGTCACACTGATATAGGGATAATTTTTCCACGTGACGGGCACTGTTTTTGAAGTTCCGTTCCAGGAGGCTATTACATTACAATGCCCGGTTGCCGTCCCATTGTAACCGGAGTTTCCGATTGTCGTGAAGTTACCAGGTCTGAATATAACCTTTGCATTGCCGTACAAATCGGTAAGGGTACCCGTTACTTAAAAGGGACGGGTTATCTGTTACATTATATGTTCCTTCATAAGTGATATTCGCAATGGCGAAAGAAACGTGTTCTCCCTGAACAGCATTTCCCGCATGATCGGCAACCGTTGCCATGATTTCTGAAGTAACATTAGAGGGTGGAACATCACGGCTTGCCATAACATCAGGGTTCGCTGTGAGTGCAATGATCTCCGCACCAGTATTCATAAATTCAACCCGCTGACTTAATTTAAGAGTTGTATTCGCTATTGCGGTAGCATTGAGGTTAATGACACCAATGGAAGACCGCGGACCATACTGGACCTGTATCTGCCCCAGGTTGTTTGACTGGAATTGTCTCTCTTCTCCAGGAACTGAGGTATTCACCCAAATCCATTGACTGTTCGTCGGATTCCCGTATTTATCATACAATGTATAAAAAATGGTGAAAAATCTGACTCCGTCTGCGGGTATGGTGGGGGGAGATCCCGACGGTATAATAACCTGATTCATGGAGAAGGGCACTCCATTGTTATTGGCATTAATCCATTCCAGTTTATCCGGTATGCCGCCAAACGAATCAATCAGTATGTTATTAGGGCCGAATTTCGTTGTTAACCTCACGTTGACGGATAGATTCCCGTAAGGATCAAGGGCTCGGGAAATATCATGCCCCGCTCCAACAAAATAACAATCATCCGGTGCCGGACCGTGCATATGAAGGCTGATAATGTGATTACCCCGCCGGTTATCAATCCCGTTTCCCCAGAAGTCAGTAATTGAAATATTGAACGGAACCTGGGTTGCAACTGTTGCAGACAGCGGATAAGTAAAATATGAATAATAAGGGACATCGTGATCTATGTTAATATCGATATATCTGGTAACCGTAAAACCGTCAGTTGATGTTATCCTCGCCGTGATGTTTGCCACGCCACTTGTCGTGTTTACTTTGAAAGTGCTTCCTGCGTTACCGGCAGAATCTGTGGTGACTGTTAAATTAGTGAGAGTTCCATATTTTGAATCGTTAACCGCAAACTGGACGGTAGCCCCGGGTAGGGGAACAGTAGTGTGTCCATGAGTCGTGTTTAATGCGGTAACGGTAATTACATCCTTATCGACGCCATTGGCAATAACCCAGGAATTATTGACGGTAATGGTCGATGCATCCGGATAAAGTGCTGAAACCGTTCCAATCAGAAAGAATAAACTAATGATAAAAAGAATACCAGATTTTGCGCTCATCTTAAGACTCTGAATTATACTATTTTAATTAATATTTAATAAATATTTCTATTAATAAAAACCTCAATTTTTTGTTGGAATCTTAAAACCTCAAATAATTTTAAAAAAAACATAATATAGAAACCAAATGTATAGATCCGATTCAATTCCCTGGAATACCATTCGCCAAATAAAAGTTTCCAAATCCCGGAGATCCTGGATTACAAAGCAACCTCGGTAACCCCTGAAAAATAACCTGCTTCGTATCATCGCGTTGAGCAGGAATAAAATCGTCTTTCCCGATTATTCATCAAAATAGATCTGCAATAATCACAATAACAAAATTTCGTGCTGGTTCTTTCAGGAAAAATGTTAATTGAGCCTGTTATGCAGGAACTCCCCTTGGGTGCAGCAAGCTCTGGTCAAGCAGACTTCCATTCAAAGGGGGAGCTTCAAGTTTTATGTATGTTTTTCCAGCCCCCCCGACAGTGACGGCATCAGTCTTTATTTCATCGTCAGGAGAATCGGATGCCATTGCATAGACTTTGATTTTGTAACCCCCCGGAGGAAGTTTCCTCACATCAAGTTGTGCACAATCCACATATTCTGTTCCGGACACAATGTCCCATGCATAGGGATATGGGTGTGTTAGTGTATCGAAAAGCACCCACGGACCATTATTCGCGGAATAATAGAGATTTTCCGTGATGGTTTTATTTCCTGTATAACTCGTGTTCCACATGAAGGGAAGCATAGCCGTGATCTCTCCCGGCTCGGTTACCAAAAGGTTATCGAGGTGAATGGTCTTTTGCCCGGTGCTTGTTGCAGTGAGGTTAGGAACAACCGTAAGGAACGTATGCGGTATGGTGAGCGATGAAGCACCTCCATTGAATGATATGAGGGAATTCGTACCGAAGACATCAATGCTGCCACTCTGGTTTGCCTTCAGCCGGTAGGTAGCATTCCAGGTCTGGCCGACTTTGATTGTTCCTATAGTGAAGCCCAGTTGACTATCATCCGCCCAGTCCGCGGACTGGTTGGTTACATTCATCACTCCATCCTGCCAACCGATTCTTGTTGAAAAGATGGGGTGGGAGATATAACTGAAGACCTGGGCTCCAGGGATCGGGACACCAGTAACGTTAATGTTCTGATTATCGATCACCATTGTGGTGTTCACACCTGCTTCATCCTTGAGATCTCCGGCAATCTTGGTATAAAGCTGAGTCAATGTAGCACCATTCGGTGCATGCGCATAGAAACCACCCGTACTGTTTGCCATGACACTAAGGGCATTTGTACATTCTGTAACAGGTTGATATGCAAAGGTAATCGCATAAATGCGAATACCATTATTTTTTGCATATATTGACAAATTCTGAGCTGTTGTCTCAGAATTTTCGTAATGCCAAACATTACTGTTTGTCGTACTCGCCACGTAAGTGCCTCGAGCAGCATCCCAGTAGTTTCCTCCATTTGGTACCGGAACCGAACTTTTTACGTACAGACCCTCCGCCAAGATCGCTGTAATATTGGTATGAACTAAATGAAACAGCATTTCCCGGCCAGGTTGCCGTTGTTCCCGTGAAACCATTCCCTTTTCCAAGGGGGGATCCATCATAGTTCCATTCCCCGTCAGTAACGAGAATGATTGCTTTCACGGCATTGGATCTTCCATTGGTCGCCACATTTTTGATTCCGGTATATGCTGCATTTCTGAGTTGGGTGGCCCCATTAGCTGACAGTGCATCAATCTTGGTTTTTACGCCGGCGAAATTATTTGTAAGACTTTGGTCAAGAGAGGTGGTTGAAGAAAAGGATACTAGTCCAACCCGATCCCGCGCTGAATTCATCTGATCCACAAATGTTTTCGCCGAACTTTTTGCCTGGCTCATCCGTGTCGGGGTATCCCCACTCATACTGCCGGATTTATCGATAATAAGAACAGTATCAACGGGCTTAGGTGCAAGTGCCCAACCGTCTCCCTTTAAATCTATTCTCACTTCTACCGTCCCGTTCAGAGCAACGGTCGGAGGCACTACTGATGTTCTCACACTCAGGTAAGGATAATTCTTCCATGTGACAAGCAGATACTTATTTGTTGAATTCCATGTAGCTTTTATGGTTACATTGCCGGTTGCAGCGGGGCTGTAGTAAAGGCTTGAGTCTGTTCGGTACTAAAACCACCGGGAATGAACTGAACTGTGGCAAATCCATTGGCATCGGTTATTGTGCTATTACTGGATAATGCCGGTAAAGATGTTACATTGTAGGGCCCCCCGGGATATCCTACCGCTCCCAGTGAGAACGATACAATTTCATTTTGAACAGGGTTTCCTAAGGAATCTGTGACCGTTGCAGTAATATCTGAGGTAATTAAGGGATCGACATCACGGCTGGCCATGGTTTCCGGGTTTGCCGTCAGCTCCATATTGGTTGCAGCTGTATTGGTAAATTCTACCACATTACTGATTGGAATCGTGCTGTTAGTGAGTGGTGTGGCAGTGAGCGTAATGGAACCAACGGATGAACTTAGGGCCATACGTGATGGTTATCTGTCCATTGTTGTTTGAAAGGAACTTGTTTTCCTCGCCAGGGATGGTGGTATTAACCCAGACCCATTGGTTGCCGGCAGGATTCCCATAACGGTCCAGAAGTGAATAGATTATCGTGAATTTACTCGAACTATCCGCGGGAATAGCTGGTGGAGTACCCGATGGTGTGTATTCCTGGGTTATTGAAAAGGGTATACCGTTAGTGTTAGCGTTGATCCATTCGAGTTTATCCGGGATACTCCCAAAACGATCCATGAGAATGTTATTGGGACCAACCTTACTGGTTAACCTGACAGTTTCCGATTGGTTTCCATTTGGATCAAGCAACAGGAGGGCATCGTGACCGTATCCGACAAAAAAGCAGTCATCCGGGCGAGGGCCATGCACGTGCAGGTTTATTGTATGGGGACCCCGTCGGTTATCAACAGGGTTTCCCCAGTAGTCGGTAATTGAAATGTTAAATGGGACTTCAGTCCCTACGGTCCCGGAAAGCGGGTGGCTGAAATAGGCGAAATAAGGAGTGTCGTGATCTATATTTATCATAACAGTCCTGATTACGGTATATCCGTCAGTGTAATCCTGGCAGTAATGTTTACGGCACCACTCGTCCTGTTTACCTTAAAGGTGCTTTTTGCACGACCAGAATTATCGGTCTTGTCTGATAAAGGACTGACAGAACCATATATCGGATCGTCAACACTAAACTGAACCTGTGCATTCTTTATGGCACCCTCTGTCGCATTTTTTGCAAATACCGTAATCCCTGTTTGATCAAACCTGTTGGCTATTACCCATGAATTACTGGCTGAAATTGTCGAGATATCCGGAACCTCTGCAGCACTGACTCCAACCAGAAATAACAGGCAAATAACAATGAAAATACCAGTTTTCATCCTCATGATTATATCTCTGATCGAAATTATTATAAATAATAATATATAGATATTTCTATCAACCAAACACTTAATTTATTCTTTGAATGTAAAAATTTTAAATATTTAATAGAAAAAACGGGTATTGTATTTTTATTCACAACATTTTCAGAAATCAATCTGCCCCATGAAGAATATTTATGTCAGAATACTCACCATAGTTGTCCGTATGTCAACACTTGAGAATACCAAGGAAGCATTTGCAGGGGAATCCCAGGCAAACCGGAAATATCTGGCATTTTCTGAAAAAGCTGCTGCTGAAGGCTTCAACAGCATTGCAACCCTCTTTAAAGCAGCTTCTGAAGCTGAAGCAATTCATGCAAAAAAACTTCTCAAAGTTCTGGCTGCAATCGATTCAACGGAAAAGAACCTTGAAGCAAGCATCGCCGGGGAAACGCATGAATATACCAAAATGTACCCTGATTTCGTCAAGCTTGCCGAATCCGAGGGAAAAACTGATGCAGTGCTGGCTTTTACCTACGCAATGAAAGCTGAACAGGTACATGCCGGCCTCTACACGAAAGCTCTTGCAGCAGTAAAATCCGGAAAAGATATGGGAAGGGAAAAAATTTTCCTCTGCCCGGTCTGTGGAAATATAGAGATCGCAAAACCTCCCGAAAAATGTCCAATTTGCGGTGTCTTTGGAAAACAGTTCCGGGAAATTACCCTGTAATTTTTTAAATTACCTGATTTTTTTCGTATCCTGATCTTGTGATAATTTCCTGTTTTTCCGGCGGTGCAGCCAAATCATTACGACAATAATTGCAATGAGGGTTGCCCAGGAAGCAGAATAGATGACAATAATGGGGTAGTTTAGTATTGATTGCGGAGAAATTTGCGGCTTTGGGGGTGTAATGCTTTCAAACTGAACAGAAACCTTTGCAGGGAATCGCTCCTTCCCGTCAAAATATCTGACCAGTACGGTTGCATTTCCCGAAGGAACAATCCCCTTGACCGGGGCGTTGTTGGTATTGGGGAATGCGATGGATCGGGTAATCCGGCCGTTTTCATCAGACAGTTCAATATACCATGCGTCAGGGTATGATAATGAATAGAAGTCCTGGGCTTTCACCACAAGTGTTGAGCCAGGTGGAAGTGTAACATTCCAGGTACCATTTTCAGTCTGCTTAGAGAAAGATAGAACCCGCAAATCCATTTCATTAGGACCGATATTGACCGATCCGGATGCTCCATAACACGATGATGCTTTCGGATTTTGGATTACAATGTCCCGGTGAGGATCGATTGGCTCCTCGGAACAATGAAACCTGTCATCCATTACCTGTCCGTAAGTCAGTGCAGAGGAGTAAATCCTTACTTCATCCAGACCTCCCTGAAAATATTGCGGGCAGACAGGATCAGTTGTATTGTAAAACCCGGCGTCAGCACCCAGCGCGACATAATTATTATACTCGTAGTGGATGGCACCCGTTGTGTTCATCTGGTTCCGCAGCACTCCATCGAGATATATTCTGGTTGTATGTCCATCATACGTTCCGGTCACATGGTGCCATTGATGGAGCCGTATACCTTCATGCTGAACGGGAATTGAAACATCCCCCAGCTTTTCCAGGTTTAATGTCCACCAGAGATCTCCGCCATCATCAAAACCAAGGCGGTATCCCCCCTGTTCATATGTCGATACTAAAACCTGGGGATTAAACGAGTCCGTATAAAACCATAATGAAACGGTAATTTCTTTGGTGGGATGATTCTGGGAGCTGAATGGTACTTCAACATAATTTTTTATCCCGTTTAATAAAATTGCCCGCCCGCATCCCCCGCTTTCAATGCGTGATGCGCCGTAAATTGTTCCCGAATTGCCATTTCCTGACGCATCGAGGGCATAATTTCCACTGCCCTCGTCAAAGTTGAGATAAAAAGCAGGTTCAGAACCGGATTGAGAACTGTCAGTCTGGGCATGTGCCATGCTTGTAACGCAAAGGAGCAGCAGACAAAAAAGAGCATAGGTTTTCAGTCTCCAGGCTACAGGTTTGGCAGTCATGGTATCTTAGTTAAAGGTGTATTGGGGCTTGTCCAAAAAGAAAGTTGCTATGAACCGGTTGAATTCTTGTGCATTTTCCTGATGTCAATAAATTTATAAGACCCAACACCATTTTCGAACTGATGAGAAAAGTTACCGTCTTTTCAACAAAAAATTGTCCTTACTGCCGGATGGCAAAGGCATTTCTCGATAAACAAGGGGTTCCTTATGAAAGTATTGATGTCGGTGAAGACATCGAAGCGGCAAAAAAAATGATAGATCTTTCAGGCCAGCGTGGTGTTCCGGTGATTACCGTTGATGATGAAGTGATTGTCGGGTTCGATTCACAGAAACTGAACGAGCTTTTTTGGTCAACCCTCTTCAGGAGAAATATATGATGTTTTGATTGTCGGTGCCGGTCCTGCCGGACTCACTGCGGGAGTATATTGTGCCAGAAAAATGATGGAAACGATCATTATAAGTGAAAATATCGGGGGGCAGGCACTGGAATCATGGGCTATAGAAAATTACATGGGCTATCGCATGATCACCGGTGAAGATCTGATGAAGAAATTTGAAGAGCAGGTCAGGACGCTTACTATGAAGGTCGAACTTGACCGGGTTGTAAAAATTTCAAAAGAAGATGACCTTTTTACTATCCGGACAATTTCAGAAAGATCCTTAACAGCAAAAACCCTGATCCTCACCCAGGGCAACCGCCCGAAAAAACTTGGAGTAGCAAACGAAGAACAGTTTCTCGGGCGCGGTCTTTCAATCTGCTCAACCTGCGACGGACCACTTTACAAAGGAAAAAGGATAGCGGTTGTGGGTGGCGGTAATTCCGCGTTACAGACCGCTGTCGAAATGAGTGAAATTGCCCAATCTGTATCTCTCATAGTCCGAAGCAGCATAAAGGCAGATCCGGGCTATGTCAAAATGCTTGAATCAAAAAAGAATATCACTCTCTATCTGAACTCACAGATAGTAGCCCTTCATGGGGAGACGTTCCTCTCTGGAATTACCTTAAAAAATGAAAAAGGAGAAGAGCAGAAAATCGATCTTGATGGTGTTTTTATTGAGATCGGGTGGCTGCCCAATACGGATATCCTTGATGGGTTCCTGGCACTGAATGAAAAAAAGGAGATCATTGTTGATATTAATTGCCACACCAGCATGGCAGGTGTTTTTGCAGCCGGCGATGTAACTTCAGTAAAGAGCAAGCAGATCATCATTGCTGCCGGAGACGGGGCAAAAGCAGCACTTGAAGCGCATGAATATTTATTAAAAGCGGGATCCCGATAAGGAAAAAATCCCCTATTTTTCTGCGTTTAAAAAAAATGAAAAGAATAGCGGCTGGTTGAAATTTTTTTCTGGTTTCCCGCAATGCAATTCACGAAACGGTTGGAGGGACCTTTTTCCGGTCTTTTTCCTTATACCCTTCGAGAAGCACAGTTGCGATATTTTTAACAGGTTTGTCCGTGTGTCCGGCTATATGGAACTCACAGAACGGGCAGGACGAGATGACAATATCAGCCCCGGTCTTTTTTATCTCTTCGCCCCGTCGTTTACCCAGTGCTGCCGCCTCCTCGGGAATGCCGGATTTCACTCCTCCTCCCGAACCGCAGCATATAGCAGGCATCTCGATAAGATCTACCACCTGGCGTACAATCTGACGGGGCTCATCACGAATTCCCTGTCCGCGAAGGAGGTGGCAGGGATCATGGTAGGTAGCCCTGACCGGTAATCGTGCCGGGGGCTCGATCCCGAATTTTGTGAGGACTTCATTTATATCCAACACCGCAAACGGAGTTTTGTAATCGTTTTTCAGCGTGGAACCGCATCCGGCACACATGGTCATAACCGTATCGATGTTACGTAACCGGAATGCATCGATATTGCGTTTCTTGAGGGTGTCCAGGAAGTCAACCTGGCCAGTTCGGATAAGTGGTGAACCGCAGCAGACCTGCTCTTTGGGTATGATAACCCGGATACCGTTGCGTCTCAATACTTCGATTGCATCCAGCGCAGTTCCAGGCAGACGCATGTTATACATACACCCGACGAAGAATCCGACTGTTGCCTTTACCGGGCCTGTTGGTTCGATTACTTCTTCGTTTAAACGTTCCATAAAAGTCGGTTCTATCCGTGTCACGGAACGTCCCGTCTCTTTTACAAGCGCAGCGACGTCTAAGTGCCTTGGGAGTGTGAGCCCTTTTTTGTTGGCAAAGGACCGGAGTTTCTCTATTGCCTTACTTGGGATTTCGATGTTCTTCGGGCAGACCTTCCAGCAAGCCTGGCAGCTGGTGCAGGTAAATAGCCCCTCCTGGACTGCAGCGGTAATCCGGTCATCAATGTTCCGCGGGTCAAGCGCGAGACGCATTTCCTGCCTCATAACCGTTGGCCCAAGGAACTTTGTAACATCCATTGCCGGGCAGACAGATACACAGGCAAGGCATTCAATGCAATCCTTTAACGGTTTGATCGTATCGATCGCTTTTTTTGTTATCTGAACAGGTTTATCTACAGGTTTCAAGGGTGTTATTGCGGCAAGCCCCGGGAGAAGATCTACGATGAGATCTTTTTTAACCGGCAGGTTAATGGGCTCAATGGTCATGCGATCCTGTGCCTCCTCCATGCAGGCGAGGACCGGATACCGTTCATTTTGACTGCACAACTGCCGCACTGGCCAGACCCACAGGAGTACCGGTACGAGAGCGTCGGGTCCAGTGTATCGTGAATCGCATGGAGAACGTGAAGGACACGGGCCCCTTCGTGGACTGTAACAGTAAAACTGTCGAAATGCGCCTCGGTATACTTTTCAGGATCGAATCGGTATACCCTGGCTGTGATTTCTTTCATGCTGCCCCCCCATTTCTCTCGATACCCTTTCTTGAGAGCGATAGGAATGTATGGAGAAATGGCGACTGACCGGCTTCGTAGGACTGGGGGATATCCACCCGTACATGAGCCCCACGGGATTCAGTTCTGATCAGGGCACTCCGGCAGATAAGCGAAGCAGTCAGGCACATATTACGGACGATGCAGCATTCAGCAAGGTTTCGCTCAGATTCTGCTTTTAATGGAACAAGAGACAATCCATTAACAATTTCCAGAGTCTCATTCAGATCTTTGGCGTTTCGGAAGATGCCTGCCCCCTGCCACATGGTCTTCTGGAGTTTCGTCCTTATCTGTGCAGGATTCTCGCTGCCGTTATGGAACGAATCGAGGATATCCTGTAGCAGTTTTATCTGGGTATCATTCACTTTTTTTATCCGTTCTCCTGATTTTCCTGCAAATTCCCCTGCCCGTTTCCCAAAGACCTGGGTTTCCGCAAGGGCGTTGCCTCCCAGACGATTTGCACCATGCACACCACCTGCGACTTCACCGCAGGCAAAGAGCCCGGGAATTGTTGTCCGGCATTCGGTTGTGATTCGTAACCCGCCCATGATATGGTGCGCTGTGGGGGCCACTTCCATCGGCTGATTCCGGATGTCTACACCGAATTTTAAGAATTGTTCGAGCATAACCGGCAGCCGGCTTTCGATCTGCTCCCTTGGAAGGTGCGTAACATCGAGATAAACCCCCCCATTTTTTGTGCCCCGCCCATTTTGTATTTCAGTTGCGATTGCACGAGCTACCACATCCCGGGTTGAAAGTTCCATCCGTTCGGGATCATACTGCTTCATGAACCGCTCACCTGAGGTGTTTATCAGAAGGCCCCCCTCACCCCGCACAGCTTCAGTCACGAGTCTCCCCCGTGCATCGTAGGGAAAGACCGCACCGGTCGGGTGAAATTGGATCATCTCCATATCAATCAATTCTGCACCGGCGCGATAGCCAATAGCAAAACCGTCACCGGTCCCGCTTGATGAGTTTGTAGAGATATCATAGACTTTTGTCCCACCGCCGGTTGCAAGGATGGTGCTATCAGCTTTAATTATCATTAATCTGCCTTTCTCGTCCAGTGCTATTGCCCCAATGACGGCATCACCATTTTTTAGCAGATCGATAACCGTGAATTCCTGTAGCATTGTGACTTTTGATGAATCGAGCCGGTCGACCAGTGTGGTCATCATCTCATGGCCCGTCCTGTCTCCGGCATAACAGGTTCGCGGGAACCGCTGGCCGCCAAACGGTCGCTGGGCAACCTCATCATTTTCAGTGAAGTCAAAAACAGCTCCCCATTTGATCAGGTCCCCCATACGCAACGGGGCTTCTTTCACAAGGATATTTACCAGTTCAGGATCGTTGAGATATGCTCCCCCCTTGAGTGTATCCTCAAAATGAATCCCACACGAGTCCTGTTCCCTCATGACTGCATTATAGCCGCCTTCTGCCATCGTGGTGCATCCCCCTTTTCCCACAATGGTCTTGGAAACCAGAACAGTTTCACCGTACTGCGATGCTTCAATGGTGGCTCTTACACCTGCACCGCCGCTCCCGATTACCAGCACGTGGCAATCCACCATATCATCTGCAAGCATCTTATTATTTTGTGGATCGTATAGTTACATAAATAAATGGCACAGCCAAAGTGAGAGAGAAATGAGACTATTAATGAAATTCGGTGGGACTTCAGTTGCCGATGCTCAATGCATCGGCAATGTTGTGGATATTTTGGAAAAACATCACAAAGCCGGAGATGAGCTGGCAGTTGTTGTTTCCGCACAGCGGGGTGTGACCGACCAGCTTCTTGAGATCATCGGGAAACTCCCCGCCGCAAAGGATGACACCGCTATCATACCCTTGATCCAGTCTTTGGGAAGAAGGCATATGACCACTCTTGAAGGGGCCGCACCCGATTATATTGCTGAAACAGGTGCCGTTATTGAGGAGCGTCTCATCAGCCTGCAGAATATTCTCTTTGCTGTGTATAATCTGAAGGAGCTCAGCCCCGTTCCAAAGATTACATCATTTCCTTTGGGGAGCGTCTCCTTGCCCCTATTTTGAGTGCAGCACTTCGCCAGCGTGGTATTCCCTCGACAGGCTCTGGACGGTTGTGAAGCCGGGATCCTCACCACCCCGCAACATGGTGAATCAACAGCACTTCTTGAAAGTGATGACCGGATAAAAAAACTGACAGGGCCGTTCCTGGAAAAGGAAATTCCGGTGATCATGGGATTCATGGGCTGTACCAGAAACGGGATCGTTACAACTCTCGGCAGGAGCGGTTCGGATTACTCCGCATCAATAATCGGTGCTGGTATAGATGCAGACGAGATTTGGATCTGGACCGATGTTGATGGAATAATGACCTGCGACCCAAGAGTTATCAACGATGCCCGGGTCATACCATTCCCTGTCCTATATTGAAGTAATGGAGCTCTCCTATTTCGGTGCAAAAGTGATGCATCCGAGATCGATAGAACCTGCAATGCGGAAAAATATCTTAGTGCGGGTGAAAAATACTTTCAATCCTTCCCATCCCGGAACAGTAATCGTACGGAACGGGCAAAAGGCTAACCGGGTGGTTAAAGCTCTGACCTATATCGACAAAGTTGCCGCGATAAATATCAATGGTGCCCAGATGATCGGAAGACCCGGAGTAGCTAAAGCAATTTTCACCATACTTGCAGATCACGAGGTTAACGTGATGATGATATCCCAGGGATCCTCTGAAGCAAATATATCGCTGATTGTTGACGAAGCACACCTTAATACTGCAGTTCATGCCCTTTCGGATCTGGTGAAGCAGGGAGTGGTGCGTGAAGTTACGCATAATCATGATGTGTGTGCAGTCGCAGTTGTCGGGGCCGGAATGGCCGGTGCAGCGGGCACCGGTGGCAGAATCTTTACAGCCCTTGGAAAGGCCGGTGTTAATGTCATGATGATATCCCAGGGTTCATCTGAAGCGAACATCTCATTTGTGGTGAATCAGATGGATGGTCCGCGGGCGGTCCGTGTTCTCCATGATGAGTTCAGGTTATCGGAGGAGTCCGATGAATAGCACCACGTACCGGGATTCAGGGGTAGATATAGATCTTGAAGCGACAGCCATTAAAGCCCTTATAAAAAACCTGACCTATAAAAGGAAAGGCTGTTGTACAATGCTTGGCGATGTGGGTCATTTTGCAGGAATTATCGATTTTGGCGAGACCGCACTGGCGCTGACCACGGATGGAGTCGGCACGAAGATGCTGATAGCCGATCGTCTGCAGGACTGGAGTACAGTTGGCATAGATTGCATTGCGATGAATGTCAATGACCTGTATGTGATGAATATGGAACCTATCGCGTTTGTGGACTATATCGCCACGGATAAACTCTCGGTTGAGAAGATGGCGCAGATAGGAATCGGATTAAATGAGGGTGCCCGCCAGTCAAATATCGATATCGTTGGTGGTGAGACCGCATCTCTTAAGGGTCTTGTCAATGGCCTCGATCTTGCAGGTACGTGTCTGGGAATGCAGAAAAAGGATAAAATTATTACCGGAAAAACCATACGGCCTGGAGATAAAATCATCGGGGTCCCGTCAACCGGTGTTCATAGTAACGGGCTTTCGCTTGCCCGGAATGTTGTGGAAAAACACGCCAGTTACAATGAGAGATTAAAAAATGGCAGAACGATTGGTGAAGAACTCCTCACCCCAACACGGATCTACCATGAAAGCCTGCATGTGGCTGCATCCTGCATTGTCCACGGCATGTGCCATATTACCGGTGGGGGGCTGCTCAATTTCAGAGCGACTCAGCTCGTATGGGTTCCGGTTTCATACGCCCCTGACACCGTCGGAAATTTTCTTATGGATACAGAAGACAGGAGGTATATCAACGGTTGAGATGTACCGGTACATTCAATATGGGTATGGGATATTCTTTCATTGTCCCTGATGACAGTATTGCATGCGTGCTGAATGCTGTCAACGGTGCACAAATAGTAGGCGAAATTGCAAAAGAACCTGGTGTATGGCTCCGGGATATCGAAATTACCTGACGAATTATTGATCTGGTTCCGGTATGTATGCCCGGACCAGTGCTTTATCTGAAATAATCGCACTGTTCCCACACCGGTCTTCAAGAATAAGCGTTATGGGGACCGCTCCGGTTTTCACTTCGGCAATCCTGAGCAGAAGCATCCGTGCATTTTCCCGTTCATCCTCTTCCCCCCAGAGCAATGCACCATTCAGGATTTGTTCTATACGATCAAGTACTCCCTCCACGTTAGAGACAAAACCCTGACATGCCGGCCCCGGATCTATCCGTACACCCAGTTCCGGGATTTCGAGGCTTGCACTCATACTCCTGACGACCCGGATTGAAAGATCTTCTCCAGAATTAATTACCACTTCATACCGGACCGGTTCTTTATCTTTGAGCAGCTGGGTGTCCACATATTTGTAACCGCATGAACTACAGAGTGCGGAGATGATGAGAATATCAGAAAAATAAGGAATATTTTCTGTCTGGTAGATATATTCGATTTCTGTATTGCAAATAGGACAAGGACCAGGAACGACTGTTCGCACCTTTAAGCTCCGCCGATCTTGTCGCGGGAAATTTTTACCGACATTGGGGTGAGCACGACATATCTCTGGTCTCCCAGACCAATGATATCGCCATTAACATCCTTTGCTACTTCTTTTAGATCTTTTAAGACCCGTTCGTACGATATCTTGTCCATTTTAAGGCGGGAAATGTCAACAATTACAATGTTGCCGCTGTAAACTTCGTCCTTAACCCGCGGAGTATCCTTGAGATCCGTGATCGTAGCAATCTTTACAAGAAGTGCCGGAGCAGATCCTCCATGCTCTTCGTAGGACGCAAGATCCAGTTCCATGTAATCGTCGTCGGAGTGCGAGGCACTTTTTCCAAGAAGGGTATCAATGATTTTAACCATAAAAAAACTGTATGATGAAACTTATTTAATAGTATCTATTTGGAAAGCACCTATCCGGGTTTTTTTTAAAAAAAATAGGAAAAACGACCGGTTTTCCGCACAATTGATGAAGAGCGGTTTTTGTCAGATCTCTATATTCCATATCTCGTCGCTGACGTGATGGAAATTTTTACACATCTTTCCTGAAATACTGGCACGCATGTCAGGCGCGTCAAGGAGCGCTATTCCAATCGCAAGCGGTTTACCATGCCGCTCATCAACGATCTGGACCGGTGCCTGTCCTCTGACATCATCAGTAACAGAAACGATGCCTGGTCGCATGACATCTGCACCATTGACGACGTAGGGGATAGCTCCCTGCATCCACCACTACTCTGCGTTCGGGAAATGGAAACTGGATAGCGCCTTTCAATGTCGGGAATACCCAGTCTCCCGTATCCATAAGAAGTGGTTTTTTGTTGACCATAAACAATGAAACATCCGCATTTGTCTCAAGGACCTCAATCATATCCGTATGAAAAAATTTTGCAGAATCTCCGATCTGGTTAAAAAGGCGGGATAAAAGATCCTGAGCCTGGCTTTTGCGGATGGAATGGCGTTTTTTTACAACAATTTTTTTCATCGTTACAGTTCCTACATTCAGATCTCCCGCTTAAAAAAAATTTGTATCGGAAACGCCACTATTGAAAAAATAATGTACTTGAAAACGTTAGGAAAACTTATTGGCTGATACGGATCTACGGTATGTTTAAGTAAGCAGCTCACACACATATATTACTCCAGAGCGATGGTAGCAGGGTATTATTATGACCAAAAGGCCGTTGGATATTTTGGATCAGGTGCTGAACCGGGAACCCGTCATTGTCTCTCTCAAAGGTGGGAGAGAAATACGTGGCATTCTCCAGGGATATGATGTTCACATGAATCTTGTGCTGGATAAGGCAGAGGATGTGGAGAACGGACAGGTTCAGAAGGTAGGTACGCTCATCGTCCGAGGGGATAATGTTATTTATATATCCCCCTCGCTGGAACAATAGGTGAAGTAACATGTCAAAAGGCACTCCATCAATGGGAAAGATGAACAAATTTACTCATATCGCCTGCCGGCGGTGTGGGAAAATCTCGTTCCATGCACAAAAGAAAGTCTGCTCTGCCTGCGGTTTTGGTAGAAGCACAAAGATGAGCAGCTGATAAGTGGCACACAAAACGACCAAAAATCCCAACACATTAGAGTTGCACCATGTGTGGTATCGTTGGCATCATCGATGCTGGCGGTGTATCAATCCAGCTCTACTACTCTCTGTACGCCCTCCAGCATCGAGGACAGGAGAGCGCCGGCATATCAACGTATGACGGTGCAAACCTCCAAAAATTTAAAGGTCCGGGGCTCGTTGCGGATGTTTTTTCCCCGGCTGTTTTAAACGAGTTGAAAGGTAATGCCGGGATAGGACATGTCAGATATCCGACAACGGGGTCCAATCTTCCTGAAAATATTCAGCCTCTTAATTTCCAGTTCAAAGATCATTTTATCTCAATTGCCCATAATGGCAACCTCGTGAATACCCCGGAATTACGATCTGAATACGAGCAGGCCGGGCAGATTTTTATCACCACAACCGATACGGAGATCATTGCAAAAATCCTTATTGACGAGATCAGTAACTCCGGCTGTGTTGAGGATGCCGTAAATCTCTGTATGAGGAAACTTCGGGGATCGTATTCTGTAGTGATGATGATTGATGGAATCATCTATGCTTTCAGGGACCCGCTTGGTATCAAGCCCTTCTGCATCGGTAAAACAGATAATGGCTATATGGTCGCATCAGAGAGTGTTGCAGTAGATGCACTGAGCGCGAAATTTATCCGGGATGTCCTGCCAGGTGAACTGATCAGGATCGATTCTGAGGGGATAAAGTGCAACCAGATCGCGATTGCAGGTAAACGTGCCCACTGCATCTTTGAATATATCTACTTTGCACGAGCGGACTCAATCATTGATGGCGTCCTTGTTTATGATGTCCGGAGGACTATCGGCCAAAAACTTCACGATGAGGATCCGGTGGTAGCGGACTCTGTCTGTTCTCTTCCTGACTCCGGAACAGCATATGCAATCGGATACGCGGAACGTTCTGGAATTCCTTTTGTTGAATCACTTATGAAGAACCGGTATATGGGTCGCACATTCATTATGCCAACCCAGAAGGAGCGGGAAAAAGCAGTGCGAATAAAGCTCAATCCCATTCCAGCACATTTAAAGGGCAAGTCTGTTGTTCTCGTTGATGACAGTATTGTGCGGGGGACCACTTCACGCAGAATTATTAATATGATGCGTGAAGCGGGTGCGCGGGAAATCCATATGCGTATCGGGTCACCGGCAATAAAAGCACCCTGTTATCTTGGTGTGGATATGCCTACCAGAGAAGAACTGATTGCGAGTAACAGGGTTGAAGAGGAGGTCAGGCACAGTATTACCGCGACTTCCCTGCATCATATATCACTATCGGCATTGATTGATGCAATTGGCTTTGAACGGGATAACCTTTGTACCGGGTGCCTTACGGGGTGCTATCCTGTACAGATAGATGGCGAGAATGCAAAAATGCGCCATGTGGATTTTGTAAACGGGACATACCAGTCCAAACTGGGGTCATTCGATGCCGAGAGCACGTGACAGCATCTGACCCAGCCCTCTTTTCCCTTAAAAAACCAGTCCTTGCGCAGTGCATTTTTTCACTCTCTGGTACAAAACGATCAGGTATCCTGTGTGGTTGAGGAGTTATCTGGCAGGCGGGTACAATCATGGAAGATATTAAAAACGCATTCGACAGCATGGCGGCAGAGTACGACTCCCAGCGGCAGTACGTGATCCCGCTGATGGACCAGTATTACGGCGCTGCGGTCTGGGCTGCGGAATCGGCCGGGAACAACCCGTCGATTCTCGACATTGGTGCAGGGACGGGTCTTTTGAGTGCGCTCATGCTTGATAAGTTCCCCACTGCAGAACTGACCTTGCTCGACATCTCGGAGAACATGCTTTGCATTGCAAAGGAGCGGTTTACCGGTCGGAAGAACGTCCGGTACGTGGTGAGCGATTACAGTCGGTCGGAACTTGGTGGGGAGTATGATATCATCTGCTCAGCACTCTCGATCCACCACCTCACAACTGAGGACAAGCGCCTCCTCTTCCACAAGATTTTCGCGAGCCTTAAACCCGGCGGGATGTTTGTAAACGCAGACCAGTCTGATGGGGAAACCCAGTACTTCCGGAGGCGGTATCTCGATTACTGGAACAAGTTTATGAAGAAAGGCCTGCTGAACGCAAAAGAACATAAGGAAATCCTAACCCGTCGCGACATCCTTGACCGCAACGAAAAAATGTCTGTTCAGCTGCAGTGGCTGCATGAGTGCGGTTTTTCTGATGTGGATGTCGTTTTTAAGAATCGGACATTCCTCGTCACTGTCGCACGGAAGGTATAACCTCCAGCCCTGTCATCCCTCCTTTGTTGAGATGTTCAGGATTATCGGGTACGGTACTTTTAAGAACAGTTATTAAAAGAAGCAGTAGCGAGGGATGGATTTGAACCATCGATCTACGGGTTATGAGCCCGTCGGGATATCCTGACTACCCTACCTCGCTTCTCTAATCAGGGTTATACTATTGTCGGGGTGCGCTGATATACTTTACTCAATTTAACTATGTATTGGTGCGATAATGGGGAGTTTTTAAGTACTCTTTTGCCCAGAGAGAATTATGGATGATGAGATCAGCCGGATACGGGAGAAGCGGATACAGGAGCTGAAAGACAGAATGAAACACACGGTAAAAGCAGAGATATCTCAGGTTGATGAGATACATTTTCAGGAATTCATCAAAACGAATCAGTTTGTAGTTCTGGATTTCTGGGCAGAATGGTGCGCACCATGCCGCAGGGTGGGAATAGTGCTTGAAGAACTATCCAAAGAGTTCTCTGGAAAGGTTACCTTTGGTAAATGCAATACAGAAGAAAACAGGGCCCTCGCCATGAAGTTCAATATCACTGCAATACCTTCCATCATGCTTTTTTCACATGGTCAGCTTATCGACCGTATTATCGGGGCATATCCAAAAGAAGCATTACGGGAAAAAATCGTCAGGAAATTTAACCTGAAATAAAAAAAGGATGGGTCTAACTGCGGGCATTCAGTTTAGCTGCCATAATAAAGTCGTTTAAAGTCAACCCCCCGGCAGGATACGTGTAATATGAAATCTCGACGAATCTTGACTCTTTCATGCTGATATCAGGAATATGCCCCTCTTCTGTGGAGAGAGAAATAACTTCGTTAAAAAACTCAACACATTTGCCGCTGTCACCAAACTCAAAAATCCTGAACAGATGACCATTGTCAAGCGACCAGCCAGGCACTTCACCGAGGAGCTCAAATATCTCTTTTCTTGTTAATGGAGGGGAGCCTATCCTGTAGGTGGTGCATTTTTTTTGTGCGAGTTCCATGGTTATTTCTCGTTTGTCTGAACAAAAAAAGTTTTTCCAGCAGATGGTCAATTTTCCCACCTGTGGGCGTTTCCCGCTGTTATACAGATTATTCGGAACTCGTTGGAGTTATCGGCTTATTCTTACTGCCCGACTGCCACTGCATCAGAATCATGATGAGTGCTGAAACTGGCAAAGCGATAATGATCGGATCAATGACTGTCCATGGTAGTGACAGCAGAGCGGGTTTGCCAAATATCAGCTGGCAAAGACCGAGCGGTTTTGATTCCGCGGCGTGGATAAAGGCTGTCCACAGGAACCAGATGATTGAACCGGATATCATGCTCCAGAGTGCGGCTTTTGTCGATGGATTTCTGGAGTACACTCCGGCAGCAAATGAAGGAAGGAATGCAGCAGCACATAGTCCCATGAACATGGCGGTGGCCCTGGCAATAATATTAGTAGGCATCATGAATGCAAGTGCAACACTCACCACCATCATAATAATCACTCCGGCCTGGTTTGCTTTCATAGAGAGAGCGCAGGCCCGCCCTCTACCCCAGATGTCGCAGATCAGGGCAGTTCCCATCGCATGGTAGAGGCCACTCAATGTCGACATTGCGGCAGACAGGAGGGTGAGCATGAATACAATCACAAAGATGTCCGGCATTGCCAGGTTGATGTAGGCCGGGATGATGGCATCGACATTGCCTCCCGCTGCATCAATGGCGATTTTTCCTGTTTGCTGATAAAAATACACATTGGTCAGTGCACCGACCGTGAATGCAACACCAGTCATCATGAGAAGCCATGGAGCCCCCATGGCAACAGCACGATTTAAGGATTTATTGTCCTTTGCAGTCATAAAACGGACAACCAGCTGGGGCTGGGCGAGAACACCGATTCCAACACCGAGCACAAGCGTCGAAATCAGCGTCCACCAGATCGGGGAACCCAGAGATGGCATGGAAGTCCATCCTGTCATGCCCTGTGCAGCGAGTGTGGAAGGTACAAGGTTTGACATTGAGGTAAGTGCCGTATGCGCAGCAGTCACACCGCCAAGATACACGTACGTAAGCACGAGCAGCGTCGTCATACCCAACAGCATGATCAGCCCCTGGAAGGCATCGGTATACATGACCGCTATCAGCCCGCCAAACACTACGTAGAGGGCAACTATGGCTGCAAAGATTAGCAACGCGTAATTATACGGGATATTTAAGGTAGGTTCAAGAAAACGGGCACCTCCAATAAGAATTGCTGCGGTATACAGGGGCATGGCGACCACAATAATCATCCCGCTTATATACTGCATCAGTGGTGACTTGTAGATCTTTCCCATGAGATCAGGATAGGTGACAGCACTCAACCGCTGACCGATCTCCCGGGTTTTTTTGCCGAATACGACGAAAGCAATCAGGATGCCAACCCCTATATTCAGAACGGTAAGCCAGATCAACCCCATGCCAAGATTGGCAGCGACCCCGCCGAAACCGACAATTGCAGAGGTACTGATAAAAGTTGCACCATAAGAAAGTGCAATAACAACCGGGTGACTGCTCCGTCCGGCAACAAGGTAATCATCGCTGTTCTTCGTCTGGCGGTAACCGATATAACCGATGATGAGCGTGATAGCGATGTACAACAGTACAAACCCTGTAGTTGTTACGGTGTCAACTGCCATGTTCGTCCCCGTTATTATTCCAGTATAACCATCCGTACACGATGCAGGCCAACGCCAGACCGATGGCAAGACAATAGCCAATTATTATCTGAGGGTCAGGGATTCCAAGAAGCATATAAAAACCTCTGGTAAACTCTGTATCACAACATTACACGGGGAACCAGGGTTACGGCTCCCCTATCTAAAGTTAAAGAAGAATGGGTTTGAAGAGAAAACGGAATTACAAACCCACGGTGATATCATAATTTACCAACTTCTTTTCTGAAAATTTTTGTATATATGTGTTTTCATATTATTTTTCAACCCCCTGTTTTTCATGACTTACTCCACCCGGAAAGACCATAATGCGAAAGACACTACGTTTAACCGAATACATGACATCAGTATTTGCCGCACTCCACGAATCACTCCAGCAGGTACTCTCACAAAGACTGGACTGGACTGAACTCCGTGAAGTGCAGGAGCAGACATATTCAGCAGTAGTCAGGGGTAGTGATGTGCTTGTGATAGCACCTACTGCCGGAGGTAAGTCTGAGGCAGCTCTAATCCCCGTCATTGATGATATCCTGAAAAATGGCAGGACTGGCGTTTCCTGTCTTTACATCTCTCCCCTGAAAGCACTGATCAATGATCAGGAAGAACGGTTCAGGACTTTTTGCACACCGACATCCTTGTCTGTAATGAAATGGCATGGCGATGTGCCAAAGGGAGATCGCTCCTGGAAGGATGGTGAACCCCCTCAGTTCTTAATGATCACGCCTGAATCGCTTGAGGTCCTGCTACAGGAAAAAAGCTACTTCCGGATCTCAGGCGGATCAGGACGATAATTATTGACGAACTCCATGCTTTTGTTGAATCAGAACGGGGTGTGCACCTTAAGGTGTTGCTCAACCGGATGGATCATATCGCAAAAAGAGATATCCAGCGGATTGGACTTTCAGCAACAGCGGGAAATCCTGATGAGGTGCTGGAATGGTTGTCTGATAAACGGCATAATGCGGAACTCGTTGCAATTCCATCATCTCCTAAAGAGAAACATTTCCTTTTTATTGTGGAGCCTGAAGAGGCTGGCCCGGATCAATGCGCTTGTGCGGATTGTTGATCAAAAGAAAGCACTTGTCTTTGTTAACAGCAGGAGTATTGCAGAAAAACTCATGAAAGCCTGCGCAGGGCGGATAAGAAATCTTCACATCCACCATTCATCACTCTCGGCAGAAACGAAAAAATCCTCAGAAGAAGCATTCTCATCGACGGAGGGTGCCTGTATCATCTGCACCAGCACGCTGGAACTCGGTATCGATATCGGTGATCTGGATGTAGTGGTTCAGGTGGGCCCACCAAATTCGGTTTCTTCATTCCTCCAGCGTATGGGACGAACCGGCCGTCGTGGAAAATCAGCGTATGTTGCATGGGTACTCCAGAACCCGTGTGAACTGCTTTGCAGCGTTGCGATCATGGAATGTGCCATCAAAAAAGAAGTAGAAAATCTCGTCCCTCCGCTCAAACCCTACAATGTCCTGCTCCAGCAGATTTTCCTGTATTTGTATAACCATCCCCGGACAAGCCGCAAAAAACTTGCAGTCTCAATCCTCTCCTATCCGGTCTTTAAAGACGTCAAACCCGATATTCTGGACCAGATTATTTCTCATCTCATAAAAAACGAGTATGTAACAACTGATGGAGAGATGGTGATGCTGGGTACTGAGGCTGAGCGGGTGTTCGGGCGTTCAAACTGGAAGGATCTCTATTCAGTTATCAGCGGTGGCGGGGAGTATCGGGCTATGACCCCAGATGGAGAGATGATAGGGAAGCTGGATGCACGGTTCGTGAACAGCAAAAACTCAGAAGAGATCTCGCTCGGTGGACGCACCTGGTCTATGGTGAAATGTGATGAAGGGCATAATATTGTAGTCGTGGTACCAAGTGGATCAGATACTTCCCGCATTTTCTGGACCGGCAGCGGTGAAAGCGGGTTCACGCCACTTGTATGCCGTAAGGTACAAAGGATATGTTCTTATGGTAGATCAGCACTCGACCTTCCTGACCATGAGCATGAGATTATCCAGACTGTGCTGAAAAAGATTCCCGAAGGTATTGGGAAGAAAGGGCTGCATGTTACCGAACGAACAGGAACAAAAGGAAAAGAGGTTCTTGTATACTCTTTTTCCGGAAGCAGGTTCAACGGGTTGCTTTCTGTCCTCCTTCAGGATCGCATCGGGGGTAAGGCGCAGGTAAAATATAATGATTTTATTATAAGGGTGATACGGGCAGGAAAAGAAGGTATGGGGAAGCGTGTCCTGAATGCATTGAAAGAAATCCAGAATATGGAACTGGACGAAATAAGAAGAGTTCTTCCGGAGCCACGGGCAGATGGATGGAAATTTTCCCGGGCTATTCCGCGCAATCTGCTTTCTGACCTGTCCTTATCTGACCACTATCATGTTGAAGAGTTCATGAATGATATAAAGAACGAACAACTTATTATCCTGAATTCTGACCCGTGAATTCAGCTGCAGGAAGCATCCGATGTTCATTCAAATTTTATAAACTCCCAGGATGGGATATTATATAGAAAACAGTGGAGATTAATCTATGAAACAAGGTATAATTCTACTCACTATTACAATCATCCTGATTGCATTCTGCGGATGTACTCAGACATCACCCGTTCAGCCGATGACAACCATTTCTACACCCCCACAAACAACACAACAGCCGACAGTAACATCAATTCCAGTTTCACAGGCAACGGCTTCTGTGTCCGCTAATACGATCCTGATAAAAAATTTTGCATTTAATCCTGCAAATATTACCGTGAAAGTGGGATCAACGGTACGCTGGGTGAATCAGGATTCAGTCCCACACAGGATATTGTTTGAAGATGGGGCGGATTCAACCGTTCTCGCAGCTTCGCAATCATGGAGCAGGAAATTTGATGAGGCCGGCGTATATAATTATGCCTGTACCATCCACCCGTCTATGCAGGGAACGGTTAACGTTAAGTGACGAATGTGTTTAGCCTGGATTTACTCTGAATTTTAAAAAAATTGTTGGGGTGCACAAAAAAACCTGTTTTTTTTGGGAAAGCATTCACAATACTGAATTATCAGCGCATATATGCAGCCCAGTATTTCGTCACACGAGAATTCCCTATATTCTTTCATCTTGTATTGCCGGAATCGTGGGAACATCCATATTTCCTGACAGAAAATATCTGAAACCGATAATTTTAAAAAAACATTGAAAAAATCATAACCCGGCTATCCGGAGCATTGCTCCGATAAGAATGCCGAACATGGATGTGGAAGCGGACAACATGCCCCAAACAATATACCCCGCAATTAATCCAATTTTCAGAGGTATGTAGGTACGGTTCAGGTTAAGCCTTCTTATTACGCGAAATGTTTTTGTCTCTGGCGAAATCTGTGGTTTATTTTTCTTTATTCGGATCATAGTGGTTCACCGGTCCTGAACAGATTTTCCTGTAATGTTAGTAGTACTGCCGCCTTCTTTTAGTTATGCAAACAGCACCCTGCATCATATACTATGAACAGGTATTATATAAAATTTTATTTTCACAATAGAAATAAAATATCTTCAAATTCTGCTTTTTTTTGGGAATAACTGCAAAAAATCGCGTATTTTTAAAATCGCAAAGCACCGGGTACCCATTGCGTTTGAATCTCGCAGAATCCCCCGAATCCCCGCTGTTCGCAGGGAGAAAAATAAAAAAATGATACCCTTTTTGAAAAAGAACCCAAAAACAATGAAATATCAGATAACGATTAAAAAAAACATGAGACGCCGAGGGGGAGATTTGAACTCCCGAGGCGCGAAGCGCCAGTAGCTTTCGAGGCTACCGCCTTCCCGGGCTAGACTACCTCGGCAACCGGTTCTGATATTTTTTCAATCAATTGCTCTAATAGTTATCTGATATCACCATACTTTCAGGAACAGGTTTTTTTTGCCATCCCGATATGGTATTTTTACCTACAAATCCTGGAAATAAATCAATTATCCTGTATTTGTTTAGTAATCAGCGATAAAATCAGAGAATAAAAACAATATTGATGAGGGAGGAGGGATCTCATTTCACCTCACAGTACTGGTGAATATTTTACATTGCGGCAGGAAGTCCGCCCTGGCCTGGTGATTTTGACTGGGTGATCATCATATCATCAACCCGTATAAGCATAACTGCGGTCTCAGATGCGCTCTGGATCGACTGGCGTTTGGATCTCAATGGTTCAAGAACCCCTTCAGCAAGCATGTCAATGATTGTCCCATCATAAACGTTCAAACCCGCATTTTTCTTGCCCTTCGAATGCGCATTTTTGAGTTCCACAAGTTTGTCGATGGGGTTATATCCGGAATTCTCCGCCAGGGTTCGGGGAATTGATTCGAATGCGGCTGCATATGCTTCTATGGCCAGCTGTACGCGTCCCCCGACCGTTGAAGCGTAATCCCGGATTCTCATAAGGAGTTCGGTCTCAACAGCGCCACCGCCCACGACATACGTGCCGTCTTCCATGGCGTCCATAACTACGCGGGTTCCGTCAACAACAGCGCGTTCGAGTTCGTCAAGGAGATAATCGCTTGAACCACGCAGCAGGATGGTAATTGACTTGGGGTTCTTGCACCCGGAAATCCTTGTGATGTTCGCATCGGTGTCTTCTTCGACAAGGTCAGCAGTTCCAAGATCCTTTGCGGTAAGTGAGTCCGGTTTGTTCACAATATTTGCATGGAGTGAACGTGCGGCGTATTTCATGTCTTTTTCCGGCACATCCTCAATGGCCAGAATTCCGCTCTTTGCAAGATAGAACTGGACTGGATCTGCAATGCCTTTCTGGCACAGGAGGACATTTGCACCGCTTTCAATGACTGCGTCTGCTAATTTTTTGAGTGCGTCGCGTTCCTGCTCGGAAAATGCAGTAATCTGATCAGCACTTGTGATCTTGATCTTTGCTTTTACCTGGGTTTTTGTGATCTCAAGCGGAGTTGCCACCAGAGCGACTTTTGCCTTGGTAACCTTTTTAGGCATCCCTTCGCTGATACGCTTCTTGTCAATGACAATACCGCGGATCAATTCGGCATCATCCATTGCCTGCCCTTTCTGCTTCTTGATCATCACGTCTTCTTCATCAACAAGGATCTTTCCGTTGTTCTTTTCAGCAACTGCCATCACAGCATCGACAATAATACCATCAAGCTTGGTCTTCACGGATTCAATGGATTTGCCGGTTATGGCCGTATCGACAATTTTTAAGAGGGTTTTCCGATCAGTTGACTCAACCTTGAGGGAAAGACTGTTCACGATTTCGAGTGCTTTCTCCATACCCATGCGGTATCCCTGGGCGATCACCGTTGGGTGAATACCCTGTTCCAGCATTCCCTCGGCCTGCTCCATAAGTGCGCCAACAATGACGACAGCGGTGGTTGTCCCGTCGCCAACCTCTTCATCCTGGGTTCTTGCGACTTCTATAACCATTTTTGCACCGGGGTGCTGAACAGCAATTTCTCCCAGTATGGTTGCGCCATCATTGGTGATCACAATGTCCCCGGTTGAATCTACAAGCATCTTGTCCATTCCCCGTGGACCGAGTGTTGACTTGACAGCCCCAGCGATTGCTTTTGCTGCTGCGATGTTTGAGCGCTGGGCTTCTTTCCCGGTATTACGCTCTACATTCTCTTTTAAAATGATAATTTGTTGTCCAGACTGCATAATGGATCCTCTGATGTTGTAAAAGGTGGAATTGAACTTCTATATATATTTACTGTGTTAGGTCCCTGAAAAAAGAATTGATCAGTCAATGCGCGAAATTTTAAAGAGTGAATAGACAGGTATACCATCAATATCCTTGATACCGCGCTTGTCGAATATAACCCAGATCGCTATTGGTATCGCGTGGTGCTTCTTTAAATATTTCACAACTTCACGCATAGTATTTCCCGACGTGATTGTATCGTCCACGATAATACAACGCTCCCCTCCAATTGCGGCAAAATTTCCACTGATTGATCCTATCGGGTGCTCACTCTGGCTCTGCTTTGCCGGGTGATAAATTGCCAGTTTTGCTGCTTCCTGCACAGCAATGATAGTTGCAATCGGAATTCCCGAGAGAGCAATACCAACAATTACCCCGGCAGCAGGTGACGAAACGCTTTCCTCGGTCCGGGTTCCGTAATATCTCTGAAGAAGCATCAGCGCGGTTTCTTCGAGTAACGGGGCATGGCTGCTGACAGCAGTCCAGTCGATGTGGACATCCTTTGGGGCCGCGATCCCCTTTCCCTGCGTGAGCAGCCAGGTGACTGTTTCCATGGAAAGAGAGAGCTCATCTGCAATCTGACCTGGACTATGTCCCTCAGCGAGAAGCATTTTTGCCCTGCCAACCAGATCGTCAAGAGAAGACATGGGAAAAAGATTCTCCGGAATCTATTTAAGTTTTCTTTTAATTATCGAGCCGCAGATGAGACACTCGCCGTCATGATCGAAATATCTGCCACAACCGCTGCACCGATATTTCCAGTGAATGCGTCTTGCTTTTCGCTGGTTGATAGAAATTGTCTGAACCCCAAGCAGACCTGCGACATTCTGGATAGCAAAATCATCGGTATACAGAACAGCACCAAGTTCGAGAGCAACAGCAAGAAGGTCGCAATCCGTGTCGGAGATTGCAGAAGTATCCCTGGTTTTTTTTGCTGCAATAATCACGTTCTCTTTACTCTGGATACCGGGGGAAACAATCTGCAAACCTGCTGCGCAAAATTTTTCAAATATTCCTTTTGAACGGATATCGATAATCTCCTCCCTTACCGAGGGGGTCGTATACAACTCTCCTGTTACCGGGTAGTCGGAGAAAAAAACGCTGGAATCAAGGATGGCTTTCATGGGAGAATCCGTATCTGGAGAAAACACCTCATTCTTTTTTGGGTTTTTTGATATCAGATTTTTTAATAGTCCGGGCAATCTGGCCGGCAGCTGAAATCTTACTGCACCCACGTTCAATAGTATTGCTGCAGATTACATCACGCACTCCGGCTGCCATAAGGTGGACATATGCCCCTCCGGTAAGCACTCCATGTACGCAGGCTGCGAATACGTCCTTTGCGCCCTGCTGGTAGAGCATGGATGTGGCTGTAGCGATCGTTCCTCCGGTTGAGATTATATCATCGACGATAAACACAGATCGTCCTTCAGCACACAATTGCCTGGGAGCCATCCTTACCTCAACTCCGCTGAGACGGGTTTTTTCGAGATGATCAAAATCCCAGCCTCCCGAAGATGCCACCTGTTCAGCGAATGAAAGTGCTCCCTCATCAGGTGCAAGGATCAGGGGATTTTCGAGATTCAGGGTTTTAATATATGCACCGATATCCGCCGCGAGCGATATATTTCTGGCGGGGACTTTAAAATAATTCAGTACTTCTTTTTCATGAATATTGACCGTAATAATTTCTGCGACCCCCCTGCTGAGCACTTGTGCTACCGCTCGTGCACTGATGGGCTCTCCCTTTCTGAAGCGTTTGTCCTGCCGGGCATATGCCATATACGGTAAAACGAGATGGTTATTGGAGCTGTCACAGGCATCGATTAAAAGGAATAACTGGACAAGTGAGTCATTATCCACCACACTACCGACAATAATGGTCTCATCGTCAAGTTCCCCCGCAATCAGGTATTGTTCTCCGTCAGGAAAGCGGGAATACTTTACTTCAACGACCGTAGTTTTTAGTTCCTGTGCAAGACCGGTAGCAAGTATTTGGGATTTTTCAGTGCAGATAACTTTCATACTATCTTCCTAAATTCTGATTGCTGGTGTTTTCCTTTAGATTTTATTTACAACATTAGGTATTGTATTTTTTTAAGTAATGAACCGCGTGCGTTTCTCATAGTTACGTCCCTCCGATGTAATAAGCTGAAAGTACTTAAACTATCATGCAGCAATTGTTATGAAAACTCCCAGTGTAAAAGAGGTATATCTCGCAATGGAAAATTCTGAACAATCATCACCGCAGAAAGAGGAAGTCCAAATACCAGATACCACTCCGGTTGTTGCGGATGCTCAAAGTGTGATCGCAACATCATCTCAGATCGAAGTACCTGAAAAGCTGATCGATCAGGTTATCGGTCAGGAACATGCGGTTGAAGTAATAAAAAAGGCGGCAATCCAGCGCCGGCATGTCATGATGATCGGCAGCCCGGGAACGGGAAAGTCGATGCTGGCCAAAGCGATGGCCGAGATATTGCCAAAAGAAGAACTTCAGGATATTCTTGCATACCCCAATTCCGATGATCCTAACAATCCGGTTATCAGGACCGTCAGCGGAGGGAGGGGTAAGCAGATCGTTGCAGCCCATAAAGCAGAAGCCAAGAAAAAGATCCAGTTCCGGAACACCCTTCTTATGCTCCTGCTCATAGGTATAATCGGTTATGCCTTTATTACATACCAGTGGCTGATGGGTATCATTGCCGCGGCATTCGTGTTCATGGCATTACGCTATACAACGCCCCGTGAGGAAGCGATGGTTCCAAAACTTCTCGTTTCCAACGATACCAAAAATATTGCTCCCTTTATTGACGGCACAGGGTCTCATGCCGGTGCTCTGCTTGGTGATGTTCGTCACGATCCTTTCCAGAGCGGTGGTCTTGAAACCCCGGCGCATGACAGGGTGGAAGTCGGGGCCATTCACCGGGCGCATGGCGGCGTGCTCTTCATTGATGAAATCAACACGCTGGACCCGCACTCCCAACAGAACCTGCTGACAGCGCTTCAGGAAGGAGAATTTCCCATAACCGGTCAGAGCGAACGCTCGAGTGGCGCGATGGTCAGAACTGAACCCGTTCCCTGCAGATTTGTGATGGTAGCTGCAGGAAATCTCGATGCTATCAAGGGGATGCACCCGGCGCTCCGCTCCCGCATCCGTGGTTACGGTTATGAAGTGTATATGTCGGAGAGCATGGAGGACAATGAGGAAAATCGTAAAAAATACATTCGTTTTATTGCACAGGAAGTAAAAAATGACGCGAAGATCCCTCACTTCGACCAGAGTGCAATTGATGAAATAATCCGGGAAGCAAAGCGGCGATCGAACCGTAAGGGACATCTTACCTTAAAACTGCGTGACATGGGTGGACTTATCCGGGTTGCCGGGGATATTGCGCGACAGGAGAATGCTGCCCTGACGACATCTGTACATGTAATTACTGCAAAGAAGACCGCGCGATCCATTGAAGATCAGGTATCGGATGAAATTACCCAGCATCTCAGGGAATACGAAATGACGATTGTGGAAGGAACCCGTGTCGGGCGTGTAAATGGTCTTGCGGTGACGGGAAATGATGCCGGATCGGTCCTTCCCATAATGGCCGAGGTAACTCCGGCACAAGGGGAAAGCGGACAGATTATCGCCACGGGTGTCTCCGGCAAGCGCCAGGAACCCTGGCTGAAAGATGAAGAGTCGATTGCCCAGCAGTCCATCAAAAACGTCAGCGCTTTAATAAAAAAGTTCACGGGAAAGGACATCAAAAATATGGATGTTCATATCCAGTTCATAGGCACCTACGGTGCAGAAGGAGATTCTGCTTCGATCAGCATTGCCACTGCGGTAATCAGTGCCATTGAGGGAATTCCGATACGTCAGGATGTAGCTATGACCGGCTCCCTCTCAGTCCGGGGAGATGTTCTCCCCGTCGGGGGAGTTACCTATAAGATTGAAGCAGCCGCAAAAGCGGGTATCAGGACCGTGCTCATCCCCAGGATGAATATTGGTGATGTACTGATTGAAGAGAGGTATAAATCCCTTGTCACGATTCTTCCCATGGACACCATTGACGATGTTTTAAAATACGCCCTGGTCCCGGAAAACGCGGACGGGTTCCTCACCAAACTCAAAAAGATGGCAATGAGGTCGACGACAATAGTTCCGGAATTAACGACAATCAACCAAACAATGGCCTGAATGCGATGCACGGCATAAAATATTATGATCTGCGACATGTAACCGGGCAGGTCACCCATATCGATATTGATAACAGCGTTGTGGAATCAGCCGGGACATCATTTTTCAATAAAGCCGTGATACGAGTGCTCAGTAAGACCGGCTGGGGAGTCCTCCAGATCGATAATTATATTCCCTGTACCGGAAAAAAATTTGATTCGATCCTCGAGTCAGCGTGCCGGCTTGCCAGAATCACCCAGGAAAATGTTGTTCTCGGTGATGCCCCCCACGGGATACTCTCTGTGCCGTCAATGAAAGAAGATCCCCGTGATGTGAGCATTGAAGAGAAATCCTCACTGCTTTCAGAAATAGAAATGGCTGCCCGGAACCCATTGGTCGTGAACCGGAGAGCAAATTTCATAGAAAAAATTGAACTTGTCCGGTTTACTGACAGTTCTGCCCATGAATACTCGTACGAGATGTGCCGCTCCGGTTTTAATATTCTGGCAGTGGCCTCACATAACGGGAATATCCAGATGGGATACGAGCGTGAGCATTCAATCCATGGGTTCAATTTGAGACACCAGCAGTCAATGGGGAAAAAGGCTGCTGATATTGCAGTATCGCTTCTTGATGCAGGTAGTGCAAAAGGAGGAAAAATGCGGGCAGTCCTTGACCCGGAATTAGCAGGTGTGTTTGCCCACGAGGCAGTTGGCCACGCGAGTGAAGGAGATCTTATCCAGGAAGGCAATTCTGTGCTTAAAGGAAAAACAGGGCAGAAAATCGGGAACGATATCCTGACTATTGTTGATGATCCCGGGATTCCGGAATTTGGTTACGATCCAGTTGACGCCGAAGGTGTTGCAGTAAGCCGGACAGAAATTATCAAAAATGGTATAATTAATGCCTTTCTCCACAATCGCGAAACGCTATCATCTGTGGGATACGGCACCGCTGGCCATGCAAGGGCAATGCCAGGAGAGCCCCCACTTGTACGGATGAGCAATACCTTCATCGAAGTTGGCGACGCGACACGCGATGAGATCTTTGAAGAATGCCGTGACGGTATTTTTCTCAAAGGTTCGCGTGGTGGTCAGGTCGATCCCGGTAGAGGAATATTCCAGTTCAATGCAGAATATGGTTACCTGATTGAAAAGGGTGAATGTACAAAAATGGTGCGGGATGTTTCATTGTCTGGTGAAATCTTAAAAACGCTTCATGGGATATCCCTTTGCGGAAATGTTCGCACCATGAGCCCGGGATATTGCGGAAAAGGAGGCCAGAGTGTTCCCGTGAGCGATGGGGCTCCCTATATCCTGCTGTGCGATGCGGTGGTGGGTGGCAATGGCATGGATTGATCAGCTGCTCCTCAACGGGCAAAAAGTCGTCGATGAAGTTGAAGTTTTTTACGTTGAGGGCAAATCAGTCTCCGCAGACCTGAAAAAAAAGAAAGTCAGTCTTGCCACAACATCTGTGGATTGCGGTCTTGGAATCCGTACCATTCATAAGGGAAGGATTGGGTCATCGAGCACCAACAATCCTGACAAGTGGGAGGAATGCCTTAACGCCGCAATTGCAAGCGGAAAACTTGCAACGCTTCAGGAATGGGGAGGACTGCCAGATCCGGCACATCTTTCCAAGGCGCCGCTCTCATTTGATTCTTCAATCAGACTCAAACCCGATCTCGTTGTCGATATGATCGGAAAAATGCTTGAGGGTGCAGAGCAGCACCCTGCAGAAGTTACCGCTGGTTCAGCATCACTTTCTTTGGCAACAATAACACTGGCAAACAGTCATGGCGTCCGATACACAACCGAGCATTCGGGAGTTTCGCTCTCATTGGAAGCAATTCATAAGCAGTCAACCGGGTATGAGTTTGACCATGCCTGTTTCCTCGATAAGGTGGATCCGGTGAATGTCGGAGAGAAGGCAACGTTCTTTGCTATGGGATCTGACAATGGGAAAGACATCGCCACTGGGGAATACGATATACTCCTTTCCCCCCTTGCATATGGGGAACTGCTTGGGAATGTATTTGTTCCTGCCCTGAGTGGAAGAAACGTACACGCCGGCAGATCCCGCCTGTCGCAATTCCTGGGTAAAAGTATTACCGATCCTTCAATGACGATGTATGACGACCCCCTGTTGAAAAAAGCGAATGGAAGTGTGCATTGGGATGCAGAGGGTACACCTGCAAGACGGACGGATTTTATAAAAGACGGGATTTTAGAAACCTTTGCGTATGATCTAAAAACCGCGTATCGTTTCAATAAAACAAGCACCGCGAGTGCAATACGGGGTGGTTATGGGGGCTTACCCTCAATAGGGCACCATAATTTTATTGTTGACGGGAAACGGGATGAGACCGCTGATGAACGGGTGCTTTATATACACAACGTTGTGGGTGCTCACACTGCCAATCCCATGAGCGGTGATTTTTCTGTTGAGCTTTCTAACGCCTTCTGGATGAAGTCGGGAGAATATGAAACACCAATAAGGAGTGCGATGCTCACCGGAAATGTATTCGATATGCACCATGAAATCTGTGGGTTAAGCAAAGAATCCCGTGCGATTGGATCTATGATCCTGCCTTCGGTAAAAATAAATAAACAACGTATTATTGGTAAATAGGTAACGGTCATGAGTGACGTGCTGGTTGTAATTCTCCTTATCATAGCAATTATTGCAGTCGTCTATTATCTTGTGAAAAAATTTACGGTCCTTCTCGTAAATGCCATTCTGGGAATAATCGTATTGTTTTTCTTAAATTTTCTTCATGTCATGCAATGGATGGGCAAACCCGATCTTGGGTACAACCTTGCGACAATACTGATATGTGCCGTAGGAGGACTTCCCGGGGTCTGCATTCTTGTTTTGCTGAATATTCTTGGAATTACCCTGTGAAAACACGAAAAAACTGGAAATGAGATACCATTAAATAATGTCGCACAGATTTCGTAGTGAGGTGATGTGGATATGTGTACTGTTGGTGGACCCGTAGACATTGATCTCCCCCCGGAACGCGTTCAGGGTAAGGATTACCGCTGTAACGAATGCGGTGAGCGGTTCAAAGGAATCGGCAAAAAACCCATTTGTCCCAGCTGCCAGTCAGATGATGTGGCTATGGCATGATCTGCACCCTTGATGATGAGCTGTTGCTCATAAAGGGAAAAAATTCTTTTTTACTTGTTGCAAGGGTAAAGTGCAGGTTTGGACTTTGTATCGAGACCCCAGATGATGAATACTGTCAGGGTGTCGAGGAAGGAGATCTTGTTGTAGTTTCAGCTCCGGAAGGCGGGGCTGTTGAACCTGCCCTGATGCTTACGGAACAAGTGCGGACTTTTCATTTCCCGCTATTGGTGTTGCCTAAAAACCATCCAGGGTCACGACGTATTTCCTATGTAGTTTCGGTAGGGCCCGAAATTTTTACCAGCTGCTCAATACAGAGAGGAACGCATCCGGATCAGCACCTGATATGTTCGAGCGGAGAACTATCTGGAATAACCCTGAAGGGAGAAGGCGGGGGAGTCCATGTATCCTCATTGCATAGTGATATCACGGTTAACCATATAAAATTCAAAATGGAAACCCAGTTTTCCTGATTTGTCTTGAGAATTTTATCATTTTCCCGTTGATGTTCTGACTTTTTGAAAAGTAAATAACAATACATATATTGTTTTTTTTACCAACTATTGTACTGCCGTGAGAGGAGGGTTGGATGAAGACTGAGGTCCTACGAGACATCAAAAAAACAGAAGAAGAATACCAAAAAACAATCACTGCGGCCCAGGAAGAGAAGAAGCACAGACATTCTCAGGCTGAGCTGGAAGCTGATAATATGGTTACAAAAGCGCAAAGCAATGCTGAACAATACAAAAAGCTGAAGCTGGAAGAAGCACGGCACCAGGCAGCACTTAAGCATGCTGAAATCATCAAGACCGGCAATCAGCGGGCAGTAGCACTGAAAGAGAAAGGAGAAAAAAATCTTTCTAAGGCAGTGCAGTTGCTGGTTTTGCGATTTAAGGAGCAGCTGAATGTTAAAGCCTAAACAGATGAGCCGGCTGCTCATCGCTGCTTCCCGGGATCAACTGTCACCTGTCATTACAGAACTGTATCGTAATCACCTGTTTCATATCGAGGATTTTGTCGATCAGGGGGCTGAAGGTTATGAAGGCTTTAAAATCGGCACACCTCTGATTGGTGCAAGTGAGTCGTCGACTGACCTTATCAAGATCAGGACAATAGAAAATGCCATCTCGGTTGATCCCGAAGCAGCAGAACCAAAAACAATCAGCAACCGGTCAGAACTCAAAACAAAGATCGAGACGGAACTTCCCCTGATCGAACGCGAAGTTGAGGCACTGACAGGAAGGCGCTCAAAGATCGAATCGCAGGGAAAAGAACTGGAACAGAAAATTGCGGAAATAACACCATTTGTCAACGTTCCCTTTGATCTGGATCTTCTGCGGGGTTACCGGGGATTCACGGTATTCGCCGGTTATGTAGACCGTGAAGTAACGGTTCCGTCCCCAAACGAAATGTATTTCGCCAAAGGGAAGGACAAGCATTTCATTATTATCGTGATCCCGACAGAGCAGCGTAGTGAAATCGAGAAGATTTTACAGGACGCGGCATTCCAGGCAATTACCATACCTGCTGAATCAGGTACTCCCCGAGTGCTAATCGATGAATTTTCCAAAAAGATCTCCGAACAAAAAAAGAGCTGGGAGAGATCGGTGGAAAGCTTGAAGCGATCAGACAGGAACACTCGGATTTTCTTGTCGCGTGCGAAGAAATTTTAAAAGTGCATGTAGAGCAGACCGAAGCACCGCTTCGCTTTGCAACCACAAATGAGACATTTGTTGCAGAAGGGTGGGTTCCCTCCGGCCAAGTGGCCGAAATCAGCGAATCCCTCGTAAGAGTGACGGGAGGAAAAATCTTCGTCACGGTATTGCCTATTGACTTTGAACACGATTCAGTACCGGTGGAGTACAGTAATCCTCCTTTTGCACAACCAGCACAAATGCTCATGGATGTATATGCCCGTCCGAGGTATAGTGAAATCGATCCGACCCTGATGGTCTCAATTGTATTTCCGCTTTTCTTCGGTTTGATCCTCGGGGATGTCGGATACGGTTTAATTCTTCTCCTGATGGCCTACGGATTGCGCAAATTCCTGAAAGGCGAAGAAGGCAGACAGATGCTTACCGTTCTCCGGAATGCGAGCCTTTCAAGTATTGTCTTCGGTTTTCTTTTCAGTGAATTCCTCGGGTTCCCGATTCCGGGACTGAGTCCCATCTTGTTCTCCCGCCATCTTATGGCAGAGGAAGGAGGTCATGGACCAGCAATCCCCCAGTTGATGGTGATGTCGATCTGGATCGGTATCCTGCACATCACTCTCGGTCGTGTGCTCGGTATGATCAATCATGCCCGACAGGACCATGGAGAACACCGGACAAAAGCAGTACTCGCAAATTTCGGCTGGCTCGCAGTTATGTGGGGTCTTATCATTGCGATCTGGTCAATTGCTTCAGTACCGCTTATGCCAGATTTGACCGGACTTCCGAAGGTAATAACCGGTATAAATGCAGGAATTATTGTAGGTGCAATCCTTATTGTGATTGGTACGGTGTTTATTGCACGTGACTCAGTTCTCGAAATTGTTGAAATCCCGACAATTGTCAGTCACGTACTCTCCTATGCCCGTATTGTTGCAGTCGGATTGTCATCCGTCGCTATCGCGATGGTAATTAATTTTATGTCGATAACCATGTTCATCGAACCACAACTCAAAAACTTTTCAATTTTTAGTATTTTTATTATCATCGCCGGAGTGGCAGTTTTTGTTATTGGACATGCGTTAAATACGGCATTGGGAATCCTCGGTGGAGGGCTCCACTCAATTCGTTTGCATTATGTTGAATTCTTCACCAAGTTCTACAAAGGTGGAGGCAAAAAGTACATTCCATTCGGAATGAAACGAAGATTTACGGAGGATTAATTATGGCAGATGTAGCAACAGCAACAGCAGTAGCGGATCTCGCAACGGTCCAGGCATCGCAGTTAGGAATGAAAGCACTTGGTGCAGGTATTGCAGTAGGTCTAACAGGCATTGGCACAGGTGTTGCAGAAATGGGAATTGGTTCGGCAGCAGTCGGAGCAGTCGCAGAAAACAAGGACATGTTCGGCCTCGCACTTCTCTTCACGGTCATCCCTGAAACAATCGTTATCTTCGGGCTGGTCGTCGCTCTCCTGCTGTTGTTCGTATAAAAACGAGGCTGACAATGGGACTGGAAGCCGTAGTTGAAGAGATCAGGGATAAGGGCAGAAAACAAGCAGAAAAGATCCATGCAGAGTCAAAACAGGAAACAGAACGGATACTTGCAGCCGCGAACAAACGCGTTGAAGTAATCAAACTGGCATCAGAAGCTGAATCAGTGAAATCAACTTCGCATATTGTGGATCAGGAGATATCAGCTGCAAACCTGATCGTCAAGCGGGAGCAGCTTAACACACAGAAAGCCTTGCTGGATCAGGTGTACGAAGCCACACGAAAAGAGATTGCGGCTCTGCCTGATAGCTTCCATCGTGAAGCGATAAAAAAGCTCCTTGCTGAGGCAATAAAAGAGATCTCGAAGGGCAGGATTTACTGTAATTCCCGTGATGTGGAAGCAGCAAAGGCTGTTATTTCGGAAAACTCTGAATTTTCAGGGTTTAAGGTTGGGGATCCTGTTGCCATAGACGGGGGAATTCTGGTCGAGAGTGAGGGTGGCGATTTGCAGATTGATTACAGCTACCGAACATTCCTTGCGAAGGTATGGGAAACCAGGTTGAAGGATGCATCCGACATTCTGTTTGGTTGAGGAGGTCTACGTATGGCAGGTATGAGGTTAGTCTCAGCACCGTACATTTACGTATGTACCAGGATGCGGGTGAGGAAGGCAAAGTTACTCCCACGTGAGGAATACATGCGGATGCTCAACATGAGCCTTCCCGAGATTACCCGAATCATCGAGGAAACTCAATACAAACAGGAGATTGATGAACTTGGGACGGTATTCAAAGGGATTGACCTTATTGAAGCAGCCCTGAGCTGGAATCTTGCAAAGGAATACCAGAAAATACAGGAAATCACCCCCGGAACCTTAAAACAGTTTACCCAGGCATATCTTCGGCGCTGGGATATCCAGAATGTTCTAACCATACTCCGTGGAAAAATGCAGGGTGAGAGGTCCGGAAAGATCAAGGAAATCCTTATCCCGGCGGGAAGTCTTGATAAGGATATGCTCGATCGGCTTTTGGCAGAAGATAACTTAGACCGGGTTATCGATGCACTGAAAAACCACCGGATGTACCCGGTGATTGCCCGTGAATTTCCTGCAGCAAAAGAAGAAGGCTCATTCTCACGCATGGAAAACGAGCTCTACAAACAGTTCTATGGCGAGATCATAGCAGAAGCTGAAGGTGGAATTAAAGGAGGTCAGCTTTTTCTTGACTTTATCAAACTTGATATCGATATCAAGAATGTCAAGACCCTCTTCCGACTCAGGGTTGATTCCTTTGAAGAAGACGCCAGAGAAATGTTCATCCTGGGGGGGGTGCTGTCCGCACAGGAATTTGGAGCTCTCAATGGTCTCCACGATCAGGGAGAATTTATCGATGCACTCAAAGCCCTGATCCATCATAAACCCCTGCTTGCCCTCCTTGAGGATCTGAAGGGTGAAAAGACCATCAGGGATATCGAGGTTCGGCTGACCCGTGTGCAGCTGGAGCAGATGGAGAAACTTTCAAAACGCAATCCCATCTCGATTTATCCCATCCTTGTATACCTTGAAAAGAAGAAATATGAAGTATTCAATCTCAGGGCAATCGCACGGGGAAAGGAATCAAAACTGCCCTCAGATAAGATAGCAGAATATCTGGTGATATGACATGGAGATCGCAGTCATAGGTAACAGCGAATTCATACTTGGTTTCCGGCTGGCAGGTATCCGGAAGACTTTTGCAGCGGAGAACGATGAGCAGCTTACCGCGACTATCACCAGCGCACTCCATGACGGAGAAATCGGGATTCTTGTCCTCAACAGCAGCGATATGGAGCGTGTTCCCCGAAGGCTTCGGACTACACTTGAAAACTCCGTAAAACCCACCGTGATCGCGATCGGTGGCGAGGAAAGTGGATTGTCAATGAGAGAGAGAATTAAGAGATCGGTGGGTGTTGATCTGTGGAAGTAAAAAAGAAGAAAACGAAGGAAAAACAAGGAGTTCTGAAAAGAATAGCCGGCCCTGTCGTAACGGCAGTCAATCTTGACGCCCATATGTACGATGTGGTAAAGGTTGGCAAAGAAGCGCTGATGGGAGAAGTCATTAAAATTCAGGGTGATAATACCATCATCCAGGTGTATGAAGATACCTCTGGTATCCGGCCTGGTGAACCGGTGGAAAACACCGGCCTCTCACTCGCTGTCGAACTGGGCCCCGGTCTCCTGACGAGCATTTACGACGGGATCCAGCGACCACTTGCGGTACTTGTGGACAAGATGGGTAACTTCATCGAGCGTGGTGTCTCGGCACCAGGTCTGTCGCATGAGAAGAAATGGACCTTCAAACCCGTCGTAAAATCCGGGGATAGAGTTGAACCCGGTGCGATCCTTGGCGAGGTCCAGGAGACCAATATCGTCCATAAAGTTATGCTTCCGCCCAATGTGACGGCAGGGGTCGTCAAGACGATCAAGAAGGGTGATTTCACCGTTGACGAAACAATATGCGTCCTTGAAGATGGTCGTGAGTACCCGATGATCCAGCGCTGGCCGGTCCGTGTTCCCCGTCCCGTGAAAGAGAAGAAGAACCCGACGATCCCGCTGATCACCGGTCAGCGTATCCTCGATGGTCTCTTCCCAATCGCAAAGGGAGGCACCGCTGCAATTCCCGGTCCTTTCGGGAGCGGTAAGACTGTCACCCAGCAGCAGCTGGCCAAATGGTCGGATGCCGAGATCGTAGTCTATATCGGCTGTGGTGAACGCGGCAACGAGATGACCGAAGTTCTTACGGAGTTCCCGCACCTTGAGGACCCGAAGTCCGGTAAACCTCTCATGGAGAGGACAGTGCTTATTGCAAACACGTCCAACATGCCTGTCGCGGCCCGGGAGGCATCGGTATATACCGGTATCACAATTGCGGAGTACTTCCGTGATATGGGCTACGATGTCTCGCTGATGGCAGACTCAACCTCACGCTGGGCAGAAGCAATGCGTGAGATCTCCTCACGTCTCGAAGAGATGCCCGGAGAAGAAGGGTATCCCGCGTACCTCGCGGCCCGGCTCTCCGAGTTCTATGAACGTGCCGGGCTTGTCGAGACCCTGAATGGCGCATCCGGGTCGGTATCGGTCATCGGTGCCGTTTCTCCCCCAGGGGGGGACTTCTCCGAACCGGTCACCCAGAACACCCTTCGTATCGTCAAGGTTTTCTGGGCTCTGGACGCCAAGCTCTCTCAACGTCGGCATTTCCCTGCCATCAACTGGCTGAACTCATACTCCCTCTATCTTGAAGCCCTCCACGACTATTATGATAAGGAAGTCTCCCCCGAGTGGAATAAGCTCCGCTCATGGGCCATGGAAATCCTGCAGAAGGAGGCCGAGCTCCAGGAGATTGTGCAGCTCGTCGGTTCCGACGCACTGCCCGAGTCAGAGCAGGTAACCATTGAGGTCGCCCGTATGATTCGTGAAATTTTCCTCCAGCAGAACGCATATGATTCCGTCGACACGTTCTGTGACATGAAGAAGCAGTACGACATGATGAAAGCGATAAAGCTCTTTGCTGAACTTGCCTATGCTGCCCAGCTTTCTGGTGTCAGCCCGGCACAGATCAACAGTGTCAAGTCCAAGAACGAGCCTGCCCCAGATTAAGTTCATCAAGGACTACAAGCCTGAATTGGTGAAGATCGAGAAGCAGATGGACGATGAGTTCAACATACTGAGGTCGGCAGCATGAAGGAATACAGGACGATTACCAAGATTGCCGGTCCGCTCGTTTTTGTCGAGAAGACCGAGCCGATTGCTTACGGGGAACTCGTGAATATAATTCTCGCCGATGGCACAACCAAGCGCGGACAGGTGCTTGACACCAGCGATGAGCTGGTCGTTGTCCAGATCTTCGAAACCACGACTGGTATCGGTAAGGACAGTGGGGTCCGTTTCACTGGCGAGACGATCAAGATGCCCGTGGGTCGTGAAATGCTCGGACGCATCCTCTCCGGTGGCGGTAAGCCAATTGATGGCGGACCGGATATTGTTCCGGAAAAGCGCCTCGACATCACCGGCGCTGCAATTAATCCGTACGCCCGGGGCATGCCCGGCTGATTTTATCCAGACCGGTATCTCGACCATCGATGGTACAAATACCCTTGTCCGTGGCCAGAAACTTCCGATCTTCTCTGGGCCGGTCTCCCTCATAACAAAGTTGCACTGCAGATTGCGCGGCAGGCAAAAGTGCCTGGCTCGACCGAGAGTTTCGCAGTGGTCTTCGCGGCGATGGGTATCACCAAAGAAGAGGCCAACTACTTCATGCAGGACTTCGAGCGCACCGGTGCACTCGAGAGGGCAGTAGTCTTCCTCAACCTTGCAGATGACCCGGCCGTCGAGCGTATCATCACTCCGCGGCTTGCCCTCACTACTGCTGAATACCTGGCTTTCGAGCTTGGTATGCACGTACTTGTCATCCTGACAGATATGACCAACTACTGTGAGGCATTGCGTCAGATTGGTGCTGCCCGTGAAGAGGTGCCAGGACGCCGTGGGTATCCGGGATACATGTACACGGACCTTGCCTGTATCTATGAGCGTGCCGGGATGATCAAAGGCCTGAAGGGCTCAGTCACGCAGATCCCGATCCTGACGATGCCCGGTGATGATATTACTCACCCGATCCCTGACCTGACCGGATATATCACCGAGGGCCAGATCGTAGTCAACCGAGATCTGCACCGCAAGGGTATCTACCCTCCCATCAATGTTCTTCCCTCGCTCTCACGGCTGATGAACCTTGGTATAGGCAAGGGACACACCCGGGAAGATCACAAGAAGGTCTCCGACCAGATGTATGCAGGATACGCGGAAGGCAACGACCTTCGCGGCCTTGTGGCAATTGTCGGCAAGGATGCACTATCAGAGCGCGACCGGCTGCTCCTTGAGTTCGCAGACCTCTTCGAGAACCGCTTCGTACCGACAGGGCTATGATGAGGATCGAACCATCGAAGATACCCTGAACCTCGGCTGGGAACTCCTCTCGACACTGCCGGTTGAACAGCTGACCCGTATCGATCGCGAGCTGATCAACAAGTACCATCCAAAGATCAAGGCCGGAGCAAAGAAGGAGTAAACGTCCATGGCGCTGCGCGATATAAAGCCAACCCGGTCAGAGTTGATCAACCTCAAGCGGAAGATCCAGCTCTCTGAGCGTGGCTATAAGATCCTGAAGATGAAGCGCGATGGACTGATCCTGGAATTTTTCAAGATCCTTGCCAATGCAAAGGACAGCAGGGGTGAGCTCCTGACACGGTACCAGAAAGCCGCCGAGATAATGGCACTTGCAAATACTGTCGAGGGTGCGATTGGTGTCAAGTCTGCTGCATTCTCTGTTAAAGAAGTCCCCCAGATCACTCTGAAAAGCAAGAATATCATGGGTGTTATCGTTCCCCAGATCGAGTCTTCCAAAGTGAAGAAGAGTCTCGTAGACCGTGGCTACGGTGTGCTCGGAACATCAACCGTTATCGATGAGACCGCTTCGGCATTCGAGGATCTGGTCGAATCGATCATCCAGAGTGCCGAGATCGAGACCACCATGAAAAGATTGCTGGATGAGATCGAGAAGACGAAGAGGCGGGTCAATGCCCTCGAGTATAAAGTAATCCCCGAACTCACCGCCGCCCGGGATTTCATCAAGATGCGTCTTGATGAGATGGAGCGTGAAGAGCTCTTCAGGATGAAGAGAATCAAAGCAAGGAGCACATCATAATTTATCAGGGTGGTCTTGATGCAGATTGGAACCATCAGCGAGTTGGAGTGTGCCGGAAAAACCGTTCTCCTCCGGCTGATCTCAACTCGCCAATTGATCCTACGTCAAACCTCATCCTCGATGATAAGCGATTCCGTGAACACCTTCCCACAATCCGTATCCTCTCTGACAGTCGCGTTGTTATAGTCACTCACCAGAGCAGGCCAGGGAAAAAAGATTTCACTACACTTGAATCCCATGCAGAAAAACTTGAACAGCTGCTCGGAAAGCAGGTAAAATACATTGACAGCATATTCGGACGTCATGCACGGGATGCCGTGCATGCCATGAAAGATGGTGATGTGCTGATGCTGGAAAATGTCAGGTTCAATGCAGAGGAGAACCTGACATTAAAGCCAGAGGAAGCAAAAAAGACGCATCTCGTAAAAAAGTTGTCATCAATGGCAGATGTTTTCGTCAATGATGCATTCGGGACTGCCCACCGCTCGCAACCGACTATTGTCGGGCTCCCGCTTCTCATGCGTTCAGCTGGTGGACTTCTCATGGAAAAAGAAGTAACAACGCTCTCAAAAGTTTTTTCCGGGGCTCCCCGTCCGGTGTGCATGGTGCTTGGCGGTACAAAAGTGGACGATTCTATTGATGTTGCCCGGCATGTGCTTGCTAATGGCATAGCTGATCAGGTAATAGTGATTGGTGTAGTTGCGAATGTCTTTTTAATTGCAGCCGGTTATAATATCGGCAAACCTTCTACCCAGTTGATTTCCCAGCTGAAATATCAACCAGAAATTGAGAAAGCAAAAGAAATTCTTTCACGGTATCGTGATCGTGTAGTGATGCCGGAATCTGTTGCGGTGAGGCAGGACAACCACCGTGTCGAATATCCTATAGACCGGATCCCTGAGGACACTCCCGTGCTTGATCTGGGAATGGACGCCCTTTCCTCTCTTGTTCATGTACTTAAAAAATCGGGGACGGTTGTATTTAACGGCCCCGCAGGTGTATTTGAAGATGCGGACTTTGCCACAGGTACATACGAACTGCTCCGGGCTGCTTCCCACGTTGAATTCTCCGTAGTCGGTGGTGGACATACTGCTGCGGTCATTGAAAAACTTGGCATCGAACATGATTTCACTCATATCTCTACGGGTGGCGGGGCATGTATCGAGTTTTTAACCGGTAAGAAACTGCCTGCTGTTGATGCCCTCGAACAGTCAAAAAAGTTATTCGGATAATATTTTTAGTCTTTTTTCAGCAAAGCATGGATCATGACATTGGTTACGGGGCGGTTATATTGTTTTGAAGTTGTGTTCTGCTGCGAAAAAGATGCGGTGCCGGGGTTTGCAGGTGAACCACCAGAATAAATGTTCGGACTCCTTGATGCTTTTTCCCGCTGTTTCATTGGTACTTAAGACGGCAAATGAGAACACCAGTCCCGTGAACATGAAGAGGCAGATTGCAAAAATCGTGGTAATGCCTACAATCATAACAATTTTTGCCTCCTGGAGGACTGCCCACCCCCCCGGTATGAACAGCACCCAGAACAGGATCACAGCAATCATCGTTGACTCTCTTGGACTCGACAGGCTCCTCTCCCGTTCATTGTCGCCAGTTTGCGGAAATTTATCAATCATCTTTCCGAGAGCTATGAGCGCGATGCTGCAGGCAATCGCAAATATGCCTACCATTCCCAGGAGTAAAAGTATTACCTCAATCAAGATTTCACCTCGTATGAATCTCTTATTATCTGCCGCGCTATAAAAAGTATTCCTTATGTAATCTTTAAAGCCTACTTTTATAAAAAATGGATTACTTAAGGAATATCAACAGCATATTTATAGTAATTTACCCTACCTTATAGAGAATGGCAGAGAAAGTGCTCGGGACTCGAGGGGAACGGGTAGCAATATCCTATAAAATGCCCCCGAATATTTACGATAAGGTCAATAAACTCGTATATGAGGAAAAGAAGTTCTCCACGGTCTCTGATTGCATCACGCAAGCTTTATTATCCTTCGTCGATAATCATCACGATATGGGACAGTTCAAAGACCTCTTCAAGGATTATATGTCCTCTGAAGAGGGTCGTGATCTCATGAAAAAAATGATGAAAGACGTACTCGTGGAAGTGTTGTCTTCGCAAAAAATCGATCAAAAAGATCCTAAAAGTAATCCATAGGTAACATCTTTCCACCCCCCCTCTTTTATATTTTTGTAACCCGGGTTATGGTTAAATAAATTTTATCTGAGGGATCATGCAGATTTACATAATTGCTGTCGGGCGGATCAAGGAGAAGTATCTTCAGGACGGTATTGCAGAATACCTGAAACGCCTGCGCCCCTATGTGAAACTGAATATCCTCGAAGTCCCCGAAGAAAAAAGGGCAGGCCCCCTCTCTCCCGCCGATCAAAAACGGGTTATGGATGATGAAGGAACGCGGATTCTTGGGTCTATCCCTCATGACAGCATCGCCATCGCTCTTGACCTTGCAGGAATCCCGTGGTCAAGTGAGACGCTGGCTGATAACCTTCGCGAGTATGAGATTGCCGGGAGGACCTCGGTAAGTTTTATTATCGGGGGGGATCTTGGGCTTTCTGATACCGTTACCGCGAGATGTCATGTCCGCCTATCTTTCTCTCGGATGACGTTCACTCACCAGATGATCCGGCAGATACTCCTTGAACAGATCTACCGGGCATACAAAATCAATCACCACGAGCCATACCATAAGTGACCCATAAGGAAAAAATCATCACTGCATTTTCAGTCCACCGATTGTGACTGGCATACGAGAATTACCTGCACGGGAGTGAATCTTCCGGAAAAAAAGAGTGTTATTTCTCCTCAGGGTGCTCATTCTCTAATGTACCTTCATCTTCCGCTCCTGTTACGGTGCTCCTCAGCAACGGGAACCTGAGCATATACCTCAGTCCACCGACGGTAGAAAGATTTCGCATCTCGCGGCTGACCTGTGCTATCAGCTCATGGATTACAATCCGGCCCTTCCACCTCCCCGGCCTCTTTGACATAGGCGAGCCGGTGGATTGAGTAGATTCCAATCAGAAATGCGAAAACAAAGAAAAAGTCCCAGTACTGAAAGTCTAATGTCTGGATAACAAAGGCGGTTCCCGGGCTTTTCCAGTTCAGGATAAGCGAAAGTCTCTGTTGCCTTGAACGTATCGACAAACATACCCCCGATGACCGGCGCGATACCAGCTGCAAGGGAGTTTGTGATATTGATGGTAGCAAGGTAGGCGGTTGCACCGCCGTGGGGTGCAAGTTTGAGCCCGATGTTTGCCGATGCGAGCGTGACCCCCGCTGTAGACACTCCCATCAGGATATGCAGGATGATCAGGAGTGGGATTGTCAGCAGGTGACGGGTGGGCATGGTTGTAAAAGTCCATCCAAGGATGCAGATCATAAAGAGCGGACCAGAGACCTGCAAAACAGATTTATTGCTGAACCGGTCTGCAATCCGGCCCCACATGCTATACGATAGCACACTTGAGATCTGGCTAAGGACGGCAAGGACAATGACTACGGTAATGTCGAAGTCGAGCATGACAAGCAGGTAAACAGTAAAAAACGGGGCGGCAAGATTAACGGCAAAGTTCCACGCTCCCAGAAATGCGATCAACCGGGAGAAGTTTTCATCGTGGAATGTAGACCGGATCTGGTCAAGAGGCGGGACTTTTGCGGTTTCCTTCATCAGGGGTTCAGGAATCCTCGACATATACCAGATTCCAAACAGGCCGGCAACAAAACCGCCAAGAAAGATAACGGAGTAGGCAGTGCCCGTGGGATACGATGGATTCCTCTGGATGAAATCGATTAATGCGCTGGCAACAAGAGACAAAACGATTCCGAGAGCAAGAGACAGGGACATGCGGCGGGAGAAGAAACTGCCCATGATCTCTTCAGGCACCAGGTCTCGCATCCAGGAATTCCAGCTGCAGTGGGATATGGCGGAGATGCTCCCATACAGGACAAGCGACATGATCAGGACCGGTAGCGCGATAGTCAGGCCAAAGAGGAAGGGGATGAGGGCAATGACAACCCAGAAGAGGCGTGCGACAATAGAAGCACTGACACAGATCAGTCGCCGGTTTCGGACATTTTCAACAATGGAGATGGCGGGCATCTGGATTAGCTCGGCAAGCGGAGGGATTGCTGCAAGCAGCCCGATTACCGTATTCGACGCGCCCAGCTGGAGGCCGAATGCAACAAGGAAGATCCCGCTTGTTAATGTGACCATGGCCTGCGTGGCGAGCCCGTCTTTAATGATAAACGAGAGCCCTTTTGATATTTCATCATCACTTAAAGTCTCTGTCGGGGTCATCATAGCAAAAACACATGAACTGGCGGTGTGAATGAGGAGTTTTCACCTTTTTTCAGGCCTTTTTTCCGGATGTTGTTATGGGCAGGAAGTTCAAAAAAGATTTCGTTCCTGTTGCGGAAAAATGGAAAGGGCCGGTGAAAAATCTTTGAGAAAAATGCAAATTATTTATTTTCCACTGTTTTTTCTGCCGGAGTCTCGTCTTCCTCCTGCAGTTTCTTCATTGATGGGAAGAGGATGACTTCCTTGATGGAATTATTATTTGTCAGCAGCATCACGAGCCGGTCGATGCCTATACCAACACCCCCGGTCGGGGGCATACCATACCCTATGGCATTGATGAAATCGTAATCGATCATCTGGGCCTCGACATCTCCAAGTCGCCTTTTTTCGTCCTGGTCCTCAAAGCGTGCCTTCTGGTCGACCGGGTCGTTCAGCTCAGAAAACCCGTTACCCACTTCCATGCCACTGATGAAGAGCTCGAACCGCTCAGTGAATCCTTCCTTGCTCCGGTGACGCTTCGCGAGCGGGGAGTTTTCTACCGGATAATCATAAATAAAGGTCGGCTGGATCAGCATCTCTTCCACAAGTCCCTCGAAGAAGTGCACCAGGAACTCCCGTTGGGTTCCGGGTTTTTCCGGGTCGTCAAGTTTGTGCTTACGGGCAAGCTCGCGAAGATCGCCAATCGTGTGGGAAAAGATGTCAATACCGGCATATTCCTTCACCGCTTCTGCCATTGAAAGTTTCTTCCATGGCTTTGTGAAATTAAGCGTTGTATCTCCATAGGGAATCTCAAAATTCCCGTGGACTTCGAAGATGATAGACGAGACGATGTCTTCAGTCAGTGCCATCATGTCTTCAAAGTCGCGGTATGCCCAGTAGATCTCCACCATCGAGAACTCCGGGTTGTGATCGGTGTCCACTGCTTCGTTCCGGAAGTTGCGGGCTATCTCAAAAACTTTCTCAAATCCCCCGACAACCAGCCGCTTTAAGTAGAGTTCGGGAGCGATCCTGAGGAAGAGTTTCTGGTCAAGGAAGTTGTGGTAAGATGTAAACGGACGGGCATTGGCTCCGCCGTAAATCGGTTGCAGGATGGGGGTTTCGAACTCGAGGAACCCGTGGTCATCGAGATACCTGCGGATAAGGGAGACGATCCGGCTCCGGCTCCGGAATATCTTCCGGCTCTCATCATTCACGATCAGGTCTACATACCGCTGGCGATAGCGCTTCTCGATATCCGTCAGGCCATGGAACTTCTCCGGAAGAGAACAAACTGCCTTGCAAAGGAGGGTGAAGGTGTCCACCCAGATGGTGATCTCACCCAGTTTCGTCCGGAACACATGGCCCGTGACCCCAATGATGTCCCCCCGCTCGATGAATTGGTTGAAGAGTTCGAACTGCTCCTCCCCAAGATCGTTTTTACGGATATACAGCTGGATCTTTCCCGTCTCGTCACCGAGGTCAGCAAACACGGTCTTCCCGTGGTTCCGGACAATATAGATCCTTCCGGCTGTAGATACCCGTTCCGCACTTTTGTCATGCGTAATATCCGCGTACTTCGTTTTTATATCGAGAACCGTGTGCTGCCGGTCAAACGACGAAGGGAAGATGGTGATACCCTTATCCTGAAGTGCACGGATTTTATCGAGCCGCGTCTGGTCAAATGTAGTATTATCGGTGGGACTGGTCATGGTGAAAGCACCCTCGGCCGGGGATGGTGTGTATCTGTATTATGTGATTTAAACGGTAATAATACCATCAGCAATCGCGTCGGAAGATGACCGGGACTCGAGGAATGAACGAATCATTTTGGTGAATCAAACCTCGTATATTACTAGGATTTTCTTTTTTTGAGCAGTTCCGATGCATATTTCGCAATCCCATAGACCCCATCAGTCGACGGATGCACTTCAATAAACTCTTCAAAGTCATGGATTGAAAAATGGTGTTTCATGAGAAATGACATGTATCCGGCTATCAGCCCTCCACCAGGCCCGGCGGCACACATGCCTTTGATCATGCCGCTCTCCGTATCAAACATAATTTTTGCAAGTCCTGTATCATTTGCCAAAACATTCCAGAATGTACCTGGTCCTGCGGGTCCGGGAATTGCAAGCGATGCCAGGTCCTTCTTTTCAGTCATGCAGAATGCCAGTTCCTGTGAGAGGTTGATGGATTGAGGAATGAACCGGTAATCCATTTTCCTGGGGATGCCGAGGATATTATCCGCTGCCACAATACCCTGGTGGCGGGCAACGGGAGTCAGGTAGGGAGGCCCGACAACGTCCCCGCATGCGTACACGTCAGGTATACTGGTCTGCATGTGTTCATCCACAATGACTTCTCCAAGTGGCCCTTTTTTTATCCCGTGAAGCATGTCAGATCTTGGAACAAGGCCCGTTGCGATAAGGGCAGCATCAGCTTCAACCGATTCATCCTTGCCATCAACCTGAAAGTGTACAGATTCTATCCGTTCTCTTCCGGATATTGAGTTTTTTCTCGCACCTTCCCTGATTTCCACTTCATTCAGCTGCCTGATTGCAAGGGTCCTGAGATGCTTATCGGTATTTTTTAAAAAAGCACTCCTGCTGAGAATAGTAACCTTGCTGCCGAACATGGAAAATATGTAGGCAAATTCGGCTGCCATGATATTTCCCCCGATAATGACAATTTTTTCCGGGAGTTTTTTCATCTGGAAGATAGTATGGGGTGTATAGACCCCGTTCAGGTCGATACCGTCAATTGCGGGGATGCCTGGCCGTGACCCGGTAGCCGCGATAACCGCATCAGCATCCAGCTGTTCCTCTCCGACAAAAACGTTCCCTGATTCGAGCCTTCCGGTTTTACCATAGATGATATTGACACCGGCAGATTTGGTCTCGGTATCAAGAATGGAGGCAATCTTTCCCTGGATTGTATGCATCTCTGAAATAATTTTTGAAAAATTGATTTTTGGGCTGGTATCAATTATTCCCAGATTATGAAATGTACGAGCCGAATGGATATGCCGGGCGACATCGTTCAGGGCACAGACTGGCATGCATCCAAAATGCAGGCATTGGCCCCCGAGTCCCCCATTTTCAATGAGGTGGACTTCTTTTCCCGCAGAAGCAAGGCGGATTGATGCGATCCTTCCTGCCGGGCCACCCCCAAGGACGACAATCATGGGATTTCCTCAAAGACGCATAGTAAAAAATGTATTTTTCTTATCGGGTGACACACAAAGAAACCATATTTTTATGTTCCGTGAAGTCCTCATCAATCAGAATATTTCGACACCTTCATCCATAGGTTCAGAGAGCAGTTCTCCGGTAAATGCATTAACCTCAACAATTTTTTTGCCCCTGATCTGCCATATGGGGATATAGACCTGCCGGGTATCAACGGTGATATTTTTCCTGTCTGGTTTGAGGATCTTCTCTTCGTAGAAGATTGCGTCACCCTTCTCCTGCTTGATACGGACCTTCTGGGTAAGCCGGTCGATCAGTTCGTTCACAATTCTCTCTGTTGCTTCATCTTTCCGGATATGGGGATCAGATACTTCGGCACCGCCGGGGATCTCTTTTTCCTCAACTAATTTGTCATCAAGGTCGATCTTGATTCCATTGATTGCGTTAATTGCACCCCATCCGTCAGCATCAAAAGGAATACGGCGATCCTTATAGACCTGTTCGCCACTGCTCGAATAGTGAAAAAGATAATAGGGTATGAAACGAAGTTTGGCGGTACCCTGGGTGCCACCTGTCCGCATCGCTGCCTGTTCGGAAATTTTTATGGGGTAATGGGGAATTGTGATGCCGGACGGTTCAACCTTCCGGGTTTCTTCCTGCCCGACGGTTGCAGCCGCAACCGTTGTTTTTCCGGTTTTTGACGGTGTAAGATCCAATGCCAGTTCACGGTCAAGAATATCAGCGAGAACAGCCTCACCGGTATACCGTACAAATTCGTCAACTCCCCAATGAATACAGTTTTCCGTTACAATATCCTTGTCAATAGAAAAAAGGAGTTTTTACAGGTCATCTCATGATCGTCTATCATGAGGCTGTAATTTGTTTTATCAAACTGGCTGATCAGGTCGCTGTCATTTGAACAAAGCACCAGGAGGCAGGTGTTCTCGCGTACCGCAGAAAGGTCAAGAGGGTCATCAACTTCTTCGACCTCAAAACGGGCTGCCTCAAGAATGAGCCGCATTGCATGTTTGGCTTTTTCCCGCATGTCGTGTTCCATCATACATAAATTGCCATGGTCTTATAGAACAATTTTTCTATTGCGATGTCAGAAATTAGTATAATGACCGTTCCGCTCAAATTTGTCAACCACAGCATTGAAGATTATGCCCTGCAGGTGACTTTTGATCCGGTTACGGGTGATGGCAAGGTTGTTTATAACCTGTCTGTGATTAAAAACGAAGATCTCGACTTTGCAATCTCGACGCTTAAAGATGCGTATAAGACCGGCGTCACCGTCAGCGGGCGGGTCAAATTCCTTCATTCCGGAGATAAATTGCCCGGTTATGTAGTGCCGAAAGGATTTACGGGTATCTGTACGATATGCAGCATAACCTTTGATGGAATACTTATCCGGAGGGGAATTCCCATCACTCCCATCGGGGGCGGTGTTGTCGAGATAGAAAAACGCACGCCAATTCGTTTCACCCATATAATTCTGTACGAACACACGACAATCGATCCTCTTCAGGTATTGATCTCCCAGAAGACTACTTCGATTACCAGTGTTATGCGTACAGGAAGCGGATCGATTCTTGCAAATGTCAGGGAATTTCATATGGAGGCTGAACATCAGGTAGGCGCAGTCCTGGATGAACTCTCTACAAGCACCCTTTCTGGTATTCTTGAAGTGGGGATGCCGAACCTCCCTCTCCTTGGGGTCCCGGTGAGCCCGCAGTTTGTGGCAATTGCGGCTGTGGGAGGGACCAACCCGATGGCAGCAATACGAGAAGGTGGCCGCTGGGTGCAGACACAGGCAATGAAGGGACTGATGGAAATCTCGCAGATGGAAGAAATCAGGGATTATTAATACTGCTGTTTTTATATGCTATTTTAGTTTTTTAGCCAAGTTAAAAATAAGGTTATAATAACGCACAAAGAAACGGACAAAGCCTTCGGATTCTGAAAAAAGTGCTACTGCATCCTCCTCTCCCACGCCCAAAATGACGAGTACACGATCGACCGTCAATGATGCAGACTCCCCCGGCCATTATATCTTTTGCCATGTCCAGTTCTTTTGGGATTTCCGGATGCCTGATAATATACACTTTTAATTTCCCGGGAATCTCTCCGGCCCAGTGGGGAGTGATAATTTTAATGCTGATTTGATTTGACTTCGTGGAAAGTTTCTGTTGAATGTCTGGTGTAAGAAACTGGGGATGAGCAATAATTCTGATCTCCTGCTGTGCACCAGAAATGAGATCGGTGAACCGGTTTTTGATATTTCCGATACCGTAGATATTCCAGATGAGTTCTTCAGTCCCCAGTCCCTGTTGCATCCGTTCCTTGTACACCAGTGATAAGGAATCACGTGCAAAGCGTGCATCCTTTTCTATTTTGTCCATCAGTCTGGAGATGGCATCTTCAGGTGATATCGCAGCAAACCGCTTGGGGGCAGACTGTGATACCGATACCAGTTCTTTATCGAGAAGTTGATCAATAACAGGGTACACTGATGCGCGCGGAACGTCCGAAATCTCATGAATCTCGCTTGCCGTAGCACTGACCACTTTCAGGAGCGCAATATACACGAGTGCCTCATATTTTGTCAGACCGAGTGATTTAAGGCATTCAATAACCCGGACTGGATTTTCTGACGGCAATTTCATTGAAACATCACTTTATATCCTGCTATAATAAATGTTGTTATAACAATAACAACAAGTGATGGTCCATGAAATTTTTTCAGATAATCAGTATTTTTCTGGTGCTCACGCTCTGGTGCACTATTCCGGTTATGGGTATTACAACCTATTTTGGCGGGAGCCCCCAGATGTCGGCAGCAATCTCGGGTACCAATGAATTTACCCCGGGACAGGACGCGATTATCAAGGTTATCGTGCGGAATAGCGGAGTGAATGATCTAAAATTCGTAACGAAAGGAACTATCGAACGGGATGATCTGGCGACCACCGCAAAGATGGTAACTGTCGGGCTTTTTGCCGGGGACGCTCCTGTGGTTGTAAAAACCGATCCACAATTGATCGGGGATATAAAAAGTCAGGGTGTGGCTACTGTGGCCATCGCAACAAAAATTACTTCTGATGCAACAGAAGGCGAATACCAGCTGCCACTGAACATCCGGTATACCTATCTTGCATCTTCAGACCAGGAAGCAGCTGACGTTCTCCAGTACAACTACCAGCAGGTAAATGAGACCATCCCGATAACAATAAAAATCAAACCCCAGGTGAAGATTGAAGTTCTTGAAGCAGTTTCGGAAAACCTGAATGTCGGAAGTGAGGGATATCTGAACCTGACGATAAAAAATATCGGTTTTGAGGATGGCAAAAAAGCAACCGTGAAGATCCTTCGAAACGGAGCAAGCCCGATTATTCCCACTGACAGCAGTGTTTTTATCGGGGATTTCCCCCACAACGGCACGGTTACCTGCAGATATAAAGTAGCCGTCTCGGATAAAGCGGAAATACAGACCTATCCGGTTGATGTCCTTGTCACGTATGAGAACCGTGAAGGGGATGTTGTTACCTCGGCGACTGATACTATTGGTATTCCTGTTGGTGGAAAAATCAGTTTTCAGTATCACATCCGGTACAGTGCAGGTAATTCAGGGAGCGACAAAGTGTGATCCAGATAGTATACCAGAACACCGGCGACCAGACCGGCATACCATGCACAGGCGCGGCTCTCAGCTGTTGAACCGTTTAAAAGCAGTGACGATACTGCCTATCTCGGGGATATAAAACCCGGGGAAAATGCAACCGCACGATATCAGGTTCAGGTAGATGATGCAGCGAGTCAGGAACTACACTCTTGATACTGAGGTAAGGTATCGTGACGCACTCGACAACAGTCAGGTATCAGATCCTTTCAGGGTTGCATTCGAAGTTCAACCAAAACCAGCATCGGGTGGATTGATACAGGTTCTGGGAATTATCGGGATTATCGCCCTTATTGGTATTGGCGCCGGGTATTATTTACTTGTAATGAGAAAGAAGAAGTGATGCTTGGATGGGAAGGGGCTCTCCCTTTGCCGGCAGTTCGGACAATTGAGGAGATGCGTTCTGTCCTTGCCGACCCTTCGTGCGAGAGCAGCGGTCCCCTCTATTTTATGTACCGGGATCTGGCGAAGTCAGATGCTGACCGGCACTGGTTGCACAATCATAACCTGCGCTATGATCTGACGGTCATACCCTCCTCTGCTATCTGTGGCGAATGGGTGAAGACCAAGGGACATTATCACCCGAAAAATCCGGCCGGGATCGGGTATCCGGAGATCTATGAAGTTCTTGAAGGTGAGGCGAAGTACCTTCTCCAGTCCCGGAATCTGGATGATGTGGTGATGATCTCTGCACATGCCGGTGATATTGTGATTATCCCACCGGAATATGGGCATATCTCCATCAATCCTTCTACGGATCAGACACTCGTTATGGCCAATATTGTATCTACTGCGTTTGAGAGCGAGTATGGGGAATACGAAACACTTCACGGTGGCAGCATATTATGCAATGAGTAATGGCAACCTGCAAAAAAATCTCCATTACCCGAAGATACCCGAGGTCCGGTATATCGGGGCGACCTGCGGGAAGTGACGATTCACCCGTCTGTGCAGAGGTCCGCTTACAATCTTATCGGAAAAGGAGAAGTGCTCACGTTTCTCAATTACCCGGAAAAGTATCCTTCGGTATTTTCTGAGTCTGCTAAAAGATTAGGTGCAGCAAGCCGCTTGTGCTCGCTTTTTTTCACCAGGGCAAGGACTTTTTCCTGAATAGGAGTTGTTGCCTTCCAGCCCTGCTGCTCAAGCGCCCGTAGCGAAGTATCGATCTCGCTATAGGAAAGCCCGATCTCCTCTTCGTCACTCTGGCCTTCCCATAATCCGGCGGAGGGTGCTTTTTTGATAATAGGATCCGGAATTTCCAGTTCCGTGCGCCTTCATAGACTTCATCCTTATACAGGTGAGTAATCGGCTGGATGTCTGCTGCATTATCCCCGAATTTTGTGCAGTAACCGAGCATATACTCGCTCCGGTTGGATGTACCGCAGACAAGCCTGTGGTCGAGGTTGGCATGATAATAGACAACTGCCATCCTGATCCGTGCCATCAGGTTCCCGGTCAGGTACCGGGACTCTGTAAATCCGGTCATGGTTCTGAATCCTTCAAGCATCGGTTCGATGCTGACTACCCTGTGTTCCATGCCCAGTCTGGGCACAGAGTGTCGCAGCATCCTTACAATCTTCAGGATTGCTGATTGCAGAGGGAAGGGAAAGCCCAAGCACCTTTTCAGGGCCGATTGCCCGGCAACAGAACGCTGCTGCCACTGCAGAGTCAACTCCCCCGCTCACACCAATGACGATCCCTGTACATCCGCTGTTCCAGTAGGCGTACCGGATCATCTGTTCAATCTGTCCCAACCTGCACCCGAGTTCTGCTGCCATGCGCATTATCTCTTTGTTATACTAGATGAATGAACTTTTTCAACTGTTCGGTATCTCCCACAGCAATGAGAGCATCCCCTTCAAGAATGATCTCTTCTGCGTCGGGGGCAATGATCGAACGGCTCAGGCTCTCGATACCGATGATCCGTACCCCGGTTTTTCTGGTGAACCATTTCAGGGGTTTTGAGTAGGTTTTCTTGGCATGTTTGAGGATCACCAGATCGTTGTTTGGCAGTTCGAGAAGAATGGTGGCAGTATCTGCAAGGATGATCCTTGCGATCGTCTGGCCCCCGATCATGGGAAGGAGGGCAACATAATCAGCACCCGCCCGGTAGAGTTTTTCAACGGTAGCCGGTTCATTGGCACGGGCAAGGATCCGTATAACCGGGTTGAGGTTCCGGGCCATGAGCGTGGTAAAAATATTCACATCGTCATCGTTCAAGGCAACAATACAGAACCGTGCATCTTCGATGCGGGCCTTTTTCAATACCGTTTCATCCTCAGCATTGCCGACAACCTGCTCTACGGCCTTGTTGTTTTGAATCCACTACAATGCAGGAGACACCGGATGCATGGAGTTCCTGGTATGCACCAGCACCGACATCCCCGAATCCTGCGATCACCGCAAAAGCATCTGCACACCCGTCGGTATTGAACTCTTCCCGGATCGCAGCGACAATGGATTCAGCCCTGCCAAAAAGGAAGAGGGATGTCGTGTTGTCGACAATGATATCATCAGTGGGGTCACGAAATGAATTTTCCGGCCTTCCAGAGGAATGGGACAATAATGCCGAATCGTTCAAAAAGACGAAGATCTGAAAGGGATTTGAATGCTGCCCTGCACCCGAAAACCACGGGTATGTTGATGAGCCGGAGTTCCTGTTCTGCTGTGTGCTCGAGATTGATGTTGATCCTGTCAAGCCCGGGAATATCCGGTTCTGCATCCCCGCTCGGGTTGAGAACTGCATGGCGTGCCAGAATCCTCCCGGTTGCATGTTTGGGGGACAGGACATAATCTGCTCCTGCATACCGGAGATACCGTTCAAAGGAGAGTTTGTCCACAACGGAAATGATCTTTCCTTTTACCCGTTCGCGAATGCCAAGAACGATACTGGCGGTCTGCCGCTCATCTTTGCAGATAACAATATTCTGTGCCTTATCGATGTGTGCTGCCGCCCATGTTGAGGGATCGGTATAATCCCCCCAGATCACGTAGGCACGTTTCCGGTAATGCGTGGCAATCTCAAGGGCGATTGCCTTGTCCTGTTCAATGATCACGATATCGTGTTCTGAGATTGTGAGGCTGTCAATAACCGAACGGGTGAGCTCATCATATCCCATCACAACGGTATGTCCTGACAGCAGATGCGGGGTTTTTCGTGGCGGGGCGGGTGCAAGGAGGGTGGTGAGGAACGGGGCAAGGAGAAGCGGGATAACGACGAAGATCATGATCACACCGGACAGCATAATCTGGATCGCAAGGAGATGGTGAGATCATTGGAAAACGGGAGCAGCCAGCCATATCCCACGGTTGTCATCGATTCGACCACAAACAAGCAGTGCCTCAGTCCATGAGAGGGGTTTGTTCTCAAGCAACGGATAGTAGGAATGAAATACGTAGGTATAGAGGGCGATGAGCATGGCAAACGCAAAGAAATAGATCGATATCTGGATGCCCGGGAGAATTCCGGATTGCCCTCCAGACTCTTCCCCTCCTAATGCGCCATGAGGTTACCTCATCAATTATCCGGCAGTTCTGGCATATGCCAACAACAGGTTCACCGCACCGTTCACAGGAGGAAGAGAAATCCCTCATGGAAACGCAATACGTGTCAGGTTTTTTTTCAGGCTCAGGAGTGCATATTTTGTTGCCGGATGATGATTCGTGAACTCGTTCAGCATCGCATTCACGTCCTCCTCACAGTGATTATTAGTATAAGGACAACAGGATCGATTATACTCTTTGATATGAAGATCTGCATAGAGCGAAATCTCTTTTTTTGGAACAGCGATAAACGGTTGGATCAGAGGAACTTTCTCACTTCCTGTTCTCTCTGTGCAAACAATAGAATCAGGACTTCCCCGGAGCATATGGTTCAGCACCTGGGCTGCGGTATCATCAAGCGTGGAGCCGACGGCAATTTTTGTTGCCCCTTCTTCCAATGCTATCCGGTAGAGCAGGAAATTCCGGAGTACACGGCAATAATTACAGGAACGTGTGATACCTTTTTTTTCTGCAATTTCATCGATACTTTTCCCAAAATTTTCCTGAAACGATCCGGTGATACATTCTATGTGCAGCTGTTCGGCAATCCCTGTCGAATCTCTTAAAAAACGATATCCGGCAATTCCTTCATCAATCGAGATGGCAGAAATACGAATGTCCCGGCGATTCGAAGTGAGTTTTTTTAAAAAATAGAGGAGGGCACTGCTACAGGCATCACCCGACAACGCGACCGCTATATGATCACCGGAGTTCAACCAATGGTTCCTGCGGATTTCATGTTTTGCTTTGGCTTCAACATCAGCATCAAAATGTTGGTGGCAGAGGTGTTGTCCGGAATATTCCTGGAAAACTACTGCTTTTCGCCCGCACTTGCTGCACTGCATTTGCAAATTCCATTGTGATCTGGATAATAAAAGATGTTTAAAGTTGTGTTAACCGGTGGATTGACACCAGAGACTGCGATTTTATAGTCTGACACATAACCACTCTAACGATTATGGTTATCGCCGCAGAGCGTATCCGCACCCTCAATAAATATGAAAAATCCATCCTCAACGCACTTGAACGCGGGATGAAGCACTATGCCTGGGTGCCGCTGGAACAGATCAAGCTGGTGACCAGACTTTCCGAATCCGAAGTAAATTACCGCATTGCCCGCCTGATAGACTGGGGGATGGTCCGTTTCAATCCCGTTCCCTACGATGGATATTCGCTTGTGTTTGGCGGTTACGATACGCTTGCACTCATGACCCTCACCCGAAACGGTACGATATCCGCACTTGGATCGAAGATAGGTGAGGGAAAGGAATCTGTGGTATACGAAGCTCTGGGGCTTGGCCCGGTTGCGATAAAGTTGCACCGGGTTGGCCAGCGTTCATTCTCCTCTGCCCGCCTTAACCGGGATTATATGCCCGAAGAAGGACACTGTCCCTGGCTGATCGCATCGCGGAGATCAGCGGAACGGGAATACCAGGCTCTCACCGCACTTCATCCGAAGGTCAGTGTTCCCCTGCCGATAGGACAGAACCGCCATGCAGTGGTGATGGCACTGATTAACGGCCCAAACCTCAACCATTGCCGCCTTGAAGAGCCAAAAGAAGTGCTTGATGAGATCCTCATGAATGCAGGTCACGCATATCATGAAGGGATTATCCACGCCGACCTTTCAGAATATAATATTCTCATGGATGAGGGGAAATGTGTACTTATCGACTGGCCACAATGGATAGGGGTCGACCACCCGAATGCAGAGACCATCCTTGAGCGCGATATCGATAATGTCCTCTCTTTTTTTAAACGAAAATACAACCTGCAGTATGATCGCGGGGATGCGATTCGATGCGTGATCGATTAAGGGTTTTTGGTATTGACGTCATCAAAGGTTCGGTCAGATCCCGGTCCCGGCGTCCCATGTATGCCCTTGTGCGGATGGAGGGACAGACCATCGAGAGCGAGTCCGAAGTCTCGATGTTTCGTCTTTTCCGGGCACTCAATGAAGAACAACCGGATATCCTTGCGGTAGACAGCCTGCAGGAAATCGCGGCCGACCAGCATGAACTTTTTTTCTTCCTGCAGAACCTGCCCCCGCAGACACGGCTCGTCCAGGTGACGGGCGGGGAACGCAAGGAGACACTTGGCAAGGTTGCAGCACGGTATAACATCAGCTTTAACCGGTTCGATCCCTGGGCTGAAGCCCGGACGACAGCACAGGTAGCCTCTCTTGGAGCAGGTGCAGAAGTCATTGCATTTGAGAATGAAAGCGATGTTGTTGTGAGCCGCCACCGGTCGCTGGGAAAGGGCGGGTGGAGCCAGAACCGGTATGTTCGCAAAATTCATGGAGCGGTGCAATTAAAAGGGCGGGAAATTGAGATGGCTCTTGTCGCAGCTGGTCTCCGGTATGAAAAAAAAGAGACCCGTGCATTTGGGGGGTGCAGCAGGGTAGCTTTTAGGGTTTTTGCAACGCGGGAAAAGGTACCGGTTTCAACATATCATGGTGCTGATGTTCAGGTCCGGATCAGCGGTAAACGCCTTGAGAGAATTCAGTTCCGTCCACTTTCGGGCAAGCCGAGATACCTGATTGCAGGTATTGATCCGGGGACTACAACAGCTGTTGCGGCTCTCGATCTCGATGGCAACCTCCTCCATCTGGCGAGTTCACGGCAGATGAACATGGGAGACGTTGTTGAGTCGCTGTTCCGCGTTGGAAAACCCCTGATTATCGCATCCGATGTGCAGGAAATGCCTTACTCTGTGGAAAAGATCAGGAGGGCCTTTTCAGCGGTAGCATACACCCCAAAACAGGATGTGAGTGTCGAGACCAAGATCGAGCTCACCGCATCCTTTGCATACGGAAATGATCATGAGCGGGATGCACTGTCTGCTGCTCTTGATGCATATCGCCAGTACCGGCATAAATTCCAGAACTTATTGAAACGGATCCCCCAGGTCATGATCTCGACGAAGTCCGGGCACGGGTTATCAGGGGGCAGTCGCTGGATCAGGTTATTGGCGAGATGAATTCTGTAACGCCGGCCCGGATAGTCGATGCTCCCGCCGCTCCGGTTGAAGTAAAGCATGACGAGAAAGTAAGGGTACTTGACGGGATGGTAAAACGCCTGCGTACGTTTGTTGCCGATCTTCAGGAGGAAGTTAAGGAAAAAGACTATGAAATACGGAGGCTCCAGGCCCGGGTTCGGAAGATCCACACCTCACAGGATGCACAGGTTGCAAAGGATGCCGAAGTGGTAAAAAAGGATGTTATTATCCAGGGTTTAAAGAAACGGCTGCGAAAGGAAGAGCGCCATTCCACGGAATCTTTCCAGACGTCTCGTGCGCATCAAGCAGTTTGCCGAATTATCCATGGATGGCGATGTTGTGCCGGTAAAAGTGATGGATGCCCTGACAAAAGAAGGCCTTCGCCGGCTTATTGAGGATGTCGGGATTGATGAGGGTGATATTATCTTTGTTACCAGGCTTGATGGGTGGGGAAGAAGTGTTGTGAAAGAGCTTGCAGAAATCAAGATAAAAGCGATCGTTACCTCTGCGCCATTACTCGCCGATTGCGACCCCCGGATGCTTCCGGTATTCCGGGAACTGGGCATCCCCCTCCTTTCTGACAAAGACTACCGGTGTTCAGGTAAGGGGAAAACGCGGGCTTTCCAGTAAGGAAACGTTAGAGACTGCACTTGCGCGATGGCAGGAAGAGCAGGTCCAGCACGAACGGGAAAAGAAATCTGAAATGATCGAGCACATGTTCAAAGTGTATAAGAGCGAACGGGGTAAGGAGGTGCGAAAGAGTGGATGATCGTGAACTCTTAAAGGTCGTAATGGGAATTGTCGGAAAAGAGAAATGCCGGGATGATTGTGCCGAGGTGCCGTGCGGTGATCAGGTCATGGTGGTGACGACGGATATGCTCCATCGGACTACAGACTTTATGGAGGGCATGAGCACGTGGCAGATCGGCTGGATGAGTGCCGCAGTCACGCTCTCAGATATTGCGAGCATGGGTGCAGAGCCAAAATATCTTCTCATTGCAGTCGGACTTGATACGTGGCAGGACCTGGCCGGTGTCATGCAGGGTGCAAAGGACTGTTGCACTCTGTTCGGTGCGGAAATTATCGGGGGTGATATTGACCGGCATAGCGAGCTCACTATCGTTACTACCGGTCTGGGTCTTGTTGACAGGTCCCACATCGTGCGTCGCACCGGTGCTCAGCGGGAGATCTTGTGTGTATAACCGGGATACCCGGCCAGGCGCAGGCATATCTTGACGGGTATCTCCAGTACCAGAAAGCACTCTTCGAACCACAACCCCGCATAAAAGAAGGGCGACTTCTTGCAAAGGGGGGCGTCAGCGCCATGATGGATGACAGCGACGGGATTGCACTCTCGCTCTATGATCTGATGAGTGTCAATGAATGCGGATTTTCCCTTGATTCAGCCAGACTTCCCGTTCCCTCAGGGATTCCTGCAGACCAGGCACGGGAACTGGCACTGTACGGAGGAGGCGATTACGAGCTGATCTTTACGCTTCCCCGCCACCGCCATCCGGTTGCCGATGTGTCCTATACCGTGATTGGGACTGCAACTTCGGAAAAATCAGTCCTGATCGATGGCAAGCCCGTGGAGAAACGAGGCTACCAGCACCACTGGGAATAAGTCTTTGTTAAAAGGAAACACGATCTTCTTTTTCCCGCTTCCTGATGTTGATTTTTTGAGTCCTTCTTAATCTGACCATAACAAAGGCCATGAACATGCAGGTCTTTGGCTTAAATACAAATAAGGAGAGATATTTCATCAGACAGAGAATCTTTGGCATGCCATATGGAATCACTAGAGAGTAAACTGGACCGGCTGACTCCCGATCAACGAAAGGAAATTGAAGATTTCGTTGATTTCCTCTTGTTCCGGTCAGGAAATTTACCAGCCGCCGCAGGTACTACTACCCAGAACCCGGTTTCGCGGCAGAATGTTGCGCCACCCCCACTGATCCTGACAGAACCGGTTCACATAATGGAAAATCCTCCTCAAAAGGGTTACGATTCACAACCGGCTGAGAATTCATCATTACCCCCTCAATATGATGAGCCGGTAACTCCTCTCCAGGAAATTATCGTGGGTGGCGATGACCCGATTTCCCGCGATTACATGGACTACGGGAGTTTTGAGAAAAAACCGTCACCTGCAACCATATGCGGTAAAAAACGTGAAAGAAAAGCTGCAAAAGCGTGAAGAACAGGAAAAACCGACCGTATTGCTCGACTGGATCTGATTAATTTTTTTAAAAACGAGTGGACTCGACGGGATTTGAACCCGTGGCCTTCACGTTGCAAACGTGACGATCTACCCCTGATCTACGAGCCCTTCATGATTGGTTGCGGCATACTATTTTTCCGCGGATTCCATATAGTTGTTACTGATCAATGGTGAAAAAAAGGCTCTGTAGAAACGGGCATGAACAGAGTGTTCGCACCCAATCCACGAAAATCGGTTTTCTCTGATGAACCCCGCCTCAGGGCCTCTCCGAGGCACGGCGGGCAAGAAGATTTTTGAATTTTTAGTCACCGATCCGCCGCGGGGGCGTCCCTTCGGGGGCGGCGGAATTCATCATAACTGATCGATAGAAGGGTTCCAATTCCAAATAGCAACTGTTAGACATGATTTTCATGGGAAAATGTTCAAAAAACTTGAACGTTCATGGGGGTTTCACCCCCGCCACTTTGGCTCCCCCCAATGCGATAACCCCCGAGAAGGTAATTACCAGCACTATCACATTGCGCAGTGGTGGTCCGGGGGGACAGGCACTGTCCCCTCCTTCAAAGCAGGTGTCCTTTTTATTTTGTGCTATGAAAAAAGGAATTCTACAGAGCCGAAAAAAATTGATATTTGCCAATCCCAGATATTCCCCTACTCCTTTTTCGTTTTGGATATATGCGAAAAGATCGTTGCTGTTGCCCCGATAATTGCGGTGACAACCCCGATAATTGCTACCAGGATTGAGTTATCCAGCCCTCCCGGTTTCTGGGTTGGCTCCGCAGTTACCGGCACCGCTATAACAATCGGCGTTGCGATGGGAGTAACGGTATTTTGTGATGAAAACTGGTTCAGAGGGGGAAGTGACCCGAACGCATTCGTTGTCTGGCCGGCTATAACATAGATAGTCCCCTCATAGTCATAGTACCCGCTTAATGCCAGCCTGATGATATGATTTCCCTGGTTGAGACCCGATACCGTAGTCGGTGTGGTTCCCGAATACACGCCGTCAATCAGGATGCTTGCACCGGGTGGAGATGAATGGACGGTAACATTTCCGGACGGTTGCAGTGGATTTACCGATCCCGTTGGCGTCATGGCAGGAGTACCGGACACATTTTCAGCGGGGGTGGTCTCCACAACCAGTGGAGGTGAAACAACCGGAAGAAGTTTGGTAATTAAACGATAGTTTATCGTATCGGCCTCATCCCCCGTCATATACGTGGGGACCGGTGCTGTAGACCACTCTATGACGGAACCTTTCCCATACTTCCCATAGATAAGAGCGGGGGTACCGGTATCGTAATTCAGAAGGGACGTAGATCCTTTCTTTGCAACTGCCTGTTCCCTGTCCTGCGGTGTAACCTTCAGGAAATATCGTGAAGGGAGCCCGGTAAAAATCTCCTTTGGCAGGACTTTTGTGGGATTAACCACCTCAAGTGAAGGTTCACTCTGGGAAGTCCCACCATTGGTTGCCGGGAGGCTCGCATCGAATTTCCGGTTACATGGGAAGGTAATGACAAGGATCTTACCTGCCGCTACCGATGTTTCGATTTTTGAAGCAGTCGACTGGCTGAAGGAATCATCTCCACCAAGAACAATTACATCAACTGCAGGGTCGGTAAACTGGTCAATGTTGCTGTCAAGATCAGATCCGGATGACCCGGGAATTGAATGTAATACAATGACAGAATCCTTATGGAGGTCAGGATTAAACCCGGAACTGGTACCGTACATGGCCACCGTGAAAGCGCTGGCAGGCAGGATAATGATGAGAGCAGCTGAAAGTATGGCGAAAATATATTTATTGTATCCATCTGGATGTATCATCGGAAACTCCCCATTCTCTGGTGAATGGATATTTACTGTAACTATATAGGTATCTGACAGGATGATATATCGATTGTGGAAAAAAAAAGCAGACTTGGATGAAAAACCGATATAATGCCCCGGATTTTTCAGTACGCTGCTCCGCTCTACAAAACCTGAAAAACGATATGGACCCGGCGGGAATTGAACCCGCGGCCTTTACGTTGCGAACGTAACGATCTACCCCTGATCTACGAGCCCAAAAATGAAATGATATCAGAGAATAATCTCGATATCTAACTTTTCTGCCAGTTCCTTATATCTGTTCCTGATGGTGACTTCAGTGACACCGGCTACTTCAGCCACTTCCCGCTGGGTGCGCCTCTCTCCACCAAGAATCGATGAGATATAAATTGCAGCTGCGGCAACACCGGTCGGGCCCCTGCCGCTGGTTAATTCGCGTTCCCCGGCCTGGCGCAGGATCTCGACTGCACGGCTCTGCACTTCACCCTTCAGGGTGAGCCCGGAGCAGAAACGCGGCACGTAATCAATCGGGGATGTCGGGAGAAGCTTGAGTCCGAGTTCCCGCGAAATGAAACGGTATGTCCTGCCGATTTCTTTTCTGGATACCCGGGATACTTCTGCGATCTCATCAAGCGTCCGGGGAACATTGCACTGGCGACAGGCTGCATAGAGCGCTGCTGCAGCTACTCCTTCGATGCTCCTACCGCGGATCAGGTTCTTGTCAACGGCATCACGGTAAACCACTGCTGCAGTCTCACGCACGTTTCTTGGAAGGCCAAGAGCAGATGCCATACGGTCAAGTTCAGACAGGGCAAATGCAAGGTTGCGTTCAGTGGCATTGCTTACACGGATACGGCGCTGCCATTTGCGGAGACGGTAGAGCTGTGCACGGTTCTTTGAAGATATTGCCCGTCCATAGGAGTCACGGTTGCGCCAGTCAATCATTGTTGAAAGACCCTTGTCGTGGATCGTAAAAGTCATCGGTGCCCCGACACGCGACCGCTTCATACGCTGGTCATGGTCGAATGCCCGCCATTCAGGACCTCTGTCGATGAAGTCCCCGTCAATCACCAGACCGCAACCCTGACACACCAGTTCTGCCCGTTCATAATCATGGACAAGCTGCCTGCCCCCGCACTCCGGGCAGACCGTTTCGGTATGGTTTTCTGCCTTCTTCTCTATTTCTTTTGCCTTCGTACGTAATTTGAGTGCTTCCCGTTCACTCTGAAGGACTTTTAATTTTTCAATTTCCTGCATCTCTCATCACCTATGTTTTTATTTTTCTCACGTGTAAACCTGAAATATCCCCGGTATTCTGTAATCATTTAGCGAAGAGTTTTTCATTCGGCTGGACGGTGCATTTTTCCCGGCAGAGTACCGCGGCGTAGGGTGCTTTGATATTGCCAAAGAGATCCAGGATCTTCCCAACCGGTTTCATTCTGCGGTCAGTCACTTCGCTGTAAAGTGGGGGGAGCTGGGCAGCATCACATTGTATAATGAGCATCCGGTTGCCAATGGTGCTCATCGCTCGACCAACAACTTTCACACAATAACCTTCAAGGATATGATGGTACTAAATTAATTTAGTAATCTATATATAAAAGACGAAGAAGTATTTAAACATTGCGTGAAAGTTTAAATATAAATTTCAGGAACCAAGAAACTGGTCGATATTTAAAGATATAACCCCTTTACACTCAGAATCAGTTAGTCCTGCCCCTTTTGCAACCACAAATTTCGCGCGCTCATCCAGCAGGTCATGAGGTGCGTGCGCGTCAGAATCCACCACTATCTGGCATGCTGCTTCCCGGGCAACCTGGGCTACATGACCGTTTGTCCGGTTGTGCCCGCCCCGTGAGGTCAGCTCAAGAGCAACATCATTTCGTGCTGCGAGTAGTGCATCCTCAATAGTGATAAGTCCCGGATGAGCAAGGACGTTCACATACCTGCATCCACATGCCGCATGGTTTGTTCCTGCGGCCACCGGCTCAACCACTGTTTCACCATGGACAACAACAACGTCAGCCCCGGTGTCTTTTGCTTTTTTTGCCAGGTCTGCTATCTGCGATGGGTGTACATGGGTAATTTCAACACCACAGAGCAGGGTTACTCCAAAGAGTCTTCGCCGGCTCCCGCACCTCAAGTATTGATTCAATGACAGATGTGATATTGGAGGGATCAACGTGATCAGAAATTGCAACTTTTGTATACCCGAGAACAGCCATCCTTCGTATCAATTCAAGGGGAAGCATCTCCCCGTCAGAGAGAAGAGAATGGGTATGCAGGTCATATAAACCACTCATCGTTTCACCTCAAGTCTCTGGGCAACTTTTTTGATAAGAGCCTCTTTGCTCTCCTTCCATTCTGCAACAATCCGCCCCTCGTGCCGCAACCAGTGTGCCGGGTGGTGGTGTTCCTCAATCCTGAATGTCACACCAGCACGTTTTAATGCGCGTTCGAGATCGCTGATCACCGGTGCCTTCGCTCCGCAGCTCAGTGAAACCCTTCGTCCCTGACGCCGTGAATAAGAAGCGTTGAAGTAGCAGGGATACAGTATGCACTCGCCTTCAACCATTACAGGAGAGTTTGTGGGTCAAGGTATAAACAGTGTACGCTCGTACCTTACAGTATGCATCATATCGACGTCAGGATAGAGAAGGATATTTACGACGTCAACAACACTCTTGCTGACAATAATGCGAAACGGTTAAAAGACCATGGTGTCCGGGCATTCGATCTTCTGGGAGCCATAGGATCAGGAAAAACTGCACTTATTGAGCGTCTTGTTCCCCTGCTTACCAAAAGGGGATTACGTGCGGGTGCTATTGCCGGAGATGTGTATGGTGACGATGATTTCAAGCGGATTGTAGCCCTGGGCATCCCGGCATTCAATGCGAACACTGGTAAAGAGTGCCATCTGGACGCCCACCTCGTAGAACATGCGATCGAACACCTGCCTCTTGACCATATTGATATACTTTTTATTGAGAATGTGGGTAATATGGTCTGCCCGACGGATTTTCGTCTTGGGGCAGAAAAAAGAATCGTTATTGTGAGCTCAACGGAAGGTGATGATGTGGTAAACAAACATCCGATGATGTTCCGTGACTGCACGATCGGAGTAATCAACAAGGTTGATCTGGCCCCTCTTGTCGGGGCAAATATTGACCGGATGGAATCAGACATTCACCGGTACAATCCCAAAATGCCGGTATTCAGGACTAATCTGAAGACCGGTGATGGTATCGTGGATCTCCTTGATTCCATCCTTGCATAACTATGGCAAAAAGCAGGGTTCTGCCCAACAAGGATCTCTTTTTTACTGCAGATTTTTTGTAAATGATCAAACCTGTGAACAATTCAGTGAGTCCGGTGTATGGAAAGGAACCAATCGGGAAATACTATAAATAATTCTGAAGGGAATATATAGAGCACCATCTTCGGGACAGGTTCCCGCAGAATATTATTGAGAGTGACACTATGCAATGGCAGGGAGAATCAGTACGTAAGGTTACCGGGGGCAGGCGCCGCCCGGCACAGATGAAACGAAGGACGGAAATCGGTCTTGCACCCGCAGATACCCATATTGGTGAAGACCGGAGAAAGAATATCCGGACCACAGGTGCGAACCAGAAAGTGCGTTCATACCGTGCAAACTTTGCAAATGTAACAAACCTCACAAATGGTGAGTGTAAAAAGGTTAAAATTGCAAGTGTTGTAGAAAATGGGGCCAATCCAAACTACGTGCGCCGGAATCTTCTGACAAAAGGCGCAATCATCAAGACTGATATCGGAAATGCCAGAATCGTCAGCCGTCCGGGTCAGGATGGCGTGATTAACGCGGTGTTACTCGAATAATCTGAATAGTAAAATCAGATCTATTGAATTTTTTTGTAAATACTGTGGATCTCCTATCGGGGTCCTCTGGTAGTATCAGCATCATCACTGAGTGAAATTACCTTTAATGATGTATTCAGCAATCTTTTTTCTTTAAGTCCCGCACATAGTCTAGATATGCGAAGGATCTATTATCGTTTCCCGCAGCGGGTGGATCTGTCGTTTGCGATGGGAATGCCGTTTAATGAAACGCTGAACTATATCGCGGATCTTGATAACTCCGAATCGACCAAGACAACCGGTAAAGAACTTGTTAAGGTCAAGATGAGGGTCAGGATTGCAATAGACCGGGCGACATTCGGGGATATTACACCGGATATCCGGCGTCCTGGGGTGATCACCGAAGCGGTTGATATGCAGGTATCCCTCCTTGCACTTGCACTAAGAGGTGGTGCGAAGGTTCCGATTGCAAATGATGTATTCTACCTGAGGCTGACTGATCAGGTAACAAGGACCGACATTGATATCGCAAAGGAAGGGCGTGGTGAAGGACTTGACGCTCTCGATATGAAAAACATTCTTCTGGGTACCCATACGTGACGCTAAAAACAACTGTCGCGGCACCGTTCAAGCATACGCGGAAACTGGGGATGCGAAAGAATGAGCTCGTCTATTATTACGCGCTCGACCGGAAGTGGATGAGCACCGAACAGGCAACGATGCTTCTCCAGCGGGCGGAGGAAGCCGGCCTTCTCGGTCTGGCAAACGGGATTTTTACTCCCCGTTTTGATATCACTGAGATTACCATCCCCGTAGGATTCAAACCAACATCTTCGATCTTTGAACGTAATGATCCGACTCAGGAACTGATTGGCAGGATTGCGCAGGCACAGGGAATAGAGGAGACCGAAGTGGTTTCTGAAATGAATCATATCATTAAAGAGGGATTTGATGGGAATCTCCTCCCTGCGGCAGCCCTGGTTCTTCTGGCTAAAAAATATCATGTTCCTTTCAAAGACTTACGCGAAGCGCTCATAGTGAGCGTGAAAAATGGGTAATCCTGCACCGTTTTTTTATATTGACCCGTGACCGGATCCGGCCAGAAACAGCATTGTAACAACAAAGTATTTCGCTAATTTATCGCTTATATATCCTCAGGCAAGTTTACACGAGGTATATTCATGAAACGAAGATGTAATGATCTTGGCGGTAAGCCATGGGTGACCATCAGCTGCGATAGTTGGTGTAATTGCAGTCGTGGTAATAGCACTGGTATTTTTCATGGGAAGCGGAGATACATCCGGAAAGTCCCCTTCAGGAACGAAGACTGTAGTGCCCACCGCAGGCACTACCCCCGGCTCACAGGTATCAGGGGCTCCCACAATAAAGCCGACGGTACAGGTTACTATCCCTCCCACGGGAGTATTTGTGAAGGTAAGTTATATTGGCTCTTTTAATGGAACCTATGGCATGAACGGTGCCATCGTAAATGTCAGGAACTCCGGTGAAAGGGTATACGAAGTCGTCAATGCAACAGGAAATATTACCGCATCCTTCTCTAAACTGGACGGATCAACAAAACACGATATTACTGTTGAACTCTGGAAAAACGGGAAATCGTTAACATCTGCGACGAACACAACCCCGTTTGGTAAAGCCAGCATTACTTATAAAATCTAAGATTTATCCTCTTTTTTTTCAGCTGACAACAGCCGAAAATAAGAAAAAACTCACGAAAAAAATTAAAAAATTGATATATTATCTTCTGCCGGCTTTTACCTTTTTCTCTGCTTTCTCTCCCTCAACCTTGGGGAAGAGTTCCTCTAAGGTTTTGTCTCCGTATGAGGTGACTCGGGCATTAATCTGTACGAAGTCGGCGGTGACCTCGTTTGATCGGATCGTCTTTCTCCTGCGCTCTCCTTCCATTGTCGGATGGAACCCGACACCTTCTGTCATAAGGAGTTTTTTTCGCCCTGCACCCGGGAGGCTCTTTTTTGCCGGTATTCCGGTCCGATCGGATGCACCGGTGATCAGGAGTTTATACCCTGCAAGTCCCATTGCACCTGCATCGATTTCATCTCCGATACGTTTGCCCACGATTGCTCCTGCTGCGCCACCACTTGCGTCAACATTATAGGCGCGACCGGTCTTGGGGTCTGATACGACGATTTTTAACTCGACCATTGTTATGCTCCGTATTGATTTTCACTAAAAATCCATGGAACGGATTTTTTCACGTCTCTGGTTGCCGGCAATTATGCCTACACATGAGAAGTACCCATTTTATTATACTGGTACGCTATTAAACCCTCGCGTCTGGTGTAACAGAACCCTGGTTATTTTCCCCAGAACGGATCTCCTTTCCTCTTCATTGTCGTGAACTCTTCAAGAATTTCCTGCGTGCTTACGTTTAATGTTTTAAGCATCTCCCGTTCGAGGACCTTGACGTGCCGCTCCGGGACATCTACAAACAGGTCATCTCCCACATTCAGCTGACGCCCGACGGTAACCCCTTCAATAGAAATCGCGACTTCAAGCCCGGCGTCCGCTTCACGGATAGATTCCTGGCGGAGCTGCATGGATTTTAGATGCCCCACTTTCTTTCCGTCAGTTTTAACAAGATTTATGTCACTGCGCAATTTCCCGCCAAGCACCCGCACACCCACAACTGCCGGGTTGCTCTGGCGGAATACGCAATCGGGCAGAAGTCGGATCTTCGCCGGCATGACGATATGCTCAAAACGCTGTTTTTCCAGGAGCCTTTTCTGTTCGTCGCGCCATGCGAGGTACTGGTCGATCAACTGGTAGATTACTCTCCCCTCAAATACTTTCACCTGGGTGTAAAGGGGGTTTTTAATCATATCCGCAGCGTCGGGAAGGATCTGGTGTGTTAAAAGAGAGGAGTACGCGAAATGTGGGATTTTTGATGGTTTCAGTGTCAATCAGGTCATGCCGGCTTACCGGCCCGACTTCTGCCCGCATGACTCCGATTCCCTTTCCTTCAAGTTCCTTGCAGAGCGCTTCGAGTGCCCCTATGGTATCTGCCTTGATCACGATCCCTTCATCGGCAAGTTTTACGTGGATCTCCGTCATCTCTTTTTTTATCTTTGCTTCAACTTCTTCGCGGTTACCGCGGATTACAAAAAATGGCGATCCCGCGATCACGTTCTCGAGGTTCGGAGCCGTTACTTTAATCCCTGCTGCTGCGACCAGTGACTTAACCCTCTCGAACCTGTCCTCAACGAGGATCTCTTTCATGGGGCGGGGTTTTAACAGCGATCGCACTTTTGTCACTATCACATTATCCTGCGTTGCAACGGCGATCTCATCGCCAATCGCCAGTGTCCCGTCATAGAGAATCACATCCAGCGTTGTCCCGAGTCCGCGTTCTTCTTTCACTTCAAGAACCGTACCTGCTCCCGGCCCTTCGACTTCAAGTACGAGTTCATCCCCCATATAACGCTGGGCAAGCCCAATCATCACGAGGAGGAGGTCTGAAATTCCTTCACCCGTGTGGGCACTCACCGGGACTATTGCCAGGTTACGTTTGAAATCAGATACCCGGTCAAACCTGTCTGCTGAAAAATCCAGTTCTGAAAGCTTTCCAACAATCTCGTAGGTTTTATTCTCAATATCCCCTTTCACCCGGTCGTTTTGTTTGGCAATACGATGTGAGGAACGATTCGTTTTCGAACACTCTCCAGCCATGGATCCGGTCAATTTTGGTTGCGGCAATGACAAACGGTGTCCGGCAGTTCCTCAGGATCTGAAGTGCTTCGATTGTCTGGGGCTGGAACCCCTGGCTGATATCGACAACAAGGATAGCCATATCTGCAAGTGCCCCACCGCGTGCCCGCAGGGTGGTGAATGCATGGTGTACCCGGGGTATCGATGAATAACAGGCCGGGAATATTGAGGGATTTCCCCATCGTCCCGCTCATGGATCGTATTGCATCAATGGGGACAATGGTCGCACCGATATGCTGGGTGATTGCTCCCACCTCGGAACTGACAACGGATGAACCGCGGATACGGTCCAAAAGAGAGGTCTTCCCGTGATCAACGTGCCCCATAACGCAGACAATCGGCGTCCTGATCTTCGGGTTTTCCGCCATATCCTCTCCCCCTTTTCGTTCTCTCGCTCTGGTACGAGGATAAAAAAACCAATCCCTTCCTTGGCACTGTCGCCTGTAAGTGCCATGCCGCATGGTTAAGGAATTGTGTTCAGAGCCACCTGATATGTAATGGACACCTGACCCTATTAATAATCACCATATGACATCTAGGTATTCGGAAAAAAAACTGTCTGCATGTTCTTTAATCAGGCGATTGATTCACAAAGATACATTAATCAGAGTCCGGTGCAAATGTAAAAGGGACATCTGCCAGGGTGGGGTAGTTGGTTATCCTAGAGGACTGTGGATCCTCCGACCCGGGTTCGAATCTCGGCCCTGGCCTTTTCTTTTAAGCATTTCTTATTTGTGCAATCCTTTGAAGATGGGTAAAATCCCGAAGTGTCGACAGGAAGGATATGTCAGGATTTATTATCCTGTCCATGGCACTCTTAGATAAACATCTCACGGTGCCTTCCCATGTCTCAAAAAACATACGTCCATGGTTATTCAGAACGCGAATCGGAACGGCTTGTCTGACCAGGCACAGACCCTGACCGCCTTTTACATGATGATACCCGGTATCCTGAAGGATCACGTGTACTGGAAGCCGGTTGCGGTATCGGGGCGCAGACAGTCATTCTTGCAAAAAACAGCCCCGGTGCATATATTACATCGATAGATATTTCGGCAGATTCACTTCAGCGGGCAGAGATTATGACCCGAAAGGAAGGCATAACCAATGTGACCTTCCTCAAGGGGGATATTTTTCATCTCCCGTTTGAGCCTGAGACGTTCGATCATATCTTTGTCTGTTTTGTGCTCGAACATCTTAGCAGAGCCACAGCGTGCGCTGGAACAATCTCCGCCCGCTCCTGAAAAAAGGCGGGACGATCACGGTAATTGAGGGTGATCACGGTTCGGCATTTTTCTATCCCGAAAGCCAGTGTGCACAGAAAGCCATTGACTGTCTTGTTTATATCCAGCGAAATATGGGAGGTAATGCCTTTATCGGAAGACAGTTGTATCCACTTCTCACCTCTGCCGGATTTAGTCAGGTGGCAGTCTCACCCCGTATGGTGTATGTTGATGCCTCCCGCCCTGCACTGGTTGACGGGTTCACCCGGCTGACATTCAATGCCATGGTTGAAGGAGTCAGGAATGCTGCACTTGAGCAGGGATTAATCAGTAACGATGACTGGGAGCAGGGAATCCGGGACCTCTTCAGGACTACTGAGCAGGACGGTGTTTTCTGCTATACGTTCTTCAAGGCAACGGGTTATAATAATGAAGATCCGATCGGACAAAGGCAATGAGATGCCAAATCACCTGCGTGAACACGTTGCACCCTGTGCAAAATTCTGATACTCCATATTCAAACAGCACTTTCACACTGTGCGTTCATCACCCTTTTCCCTGTCCTCCCGCTGAAATTGTAGTGGATTATAATGGAAATAACAAAACGCAGTGAGGAAGTTATCGCAACCATCCGGGCAATGAACCGGTGCTGGACCGGAGGCTGGAATGAAGCACAATTCAGGCAGTATATCAATCCCGATCCAGTAGCCCTCGTCCCGACAACTTCCGGAAATGCCCGAAGGGCAGGAGGCCTGCGCAGCCACCTGGCGGGCATTTAAATTATCGTACGAAAAATATTAGAGGAGATATTTCATGGATACAACCATCATCGTCGGCTATATTGCAGGAACCCTCACCACACTATCGTTTGTCCCTCAGGTTATCCGCACCTGGAAGATTAAAGAAACCAAGGATTTCTCTCTTGCGATGCTCCTGCTCTTTGCAGCCGGGATGCTCCTCTGGACCGCATATGGCATCTGGATCGATTCTTTTCCCATTATTGTTGCAAATATCGTTACGTTCGGGCTTGTCCTTTTCTTACTCTGGATGAAGATCCAATACCGATAACAAACTTTTATATGGGTGTTTTCGTCTGGCAAAAAAAATAAAAAAAAGAGATCCTTAATCCTGAAGAAGCACAAGGCATCCGGCAATCTTATCGTGGAGTCCCTGGCGATTCTTGGTAAGCCCGATCATGAGGAATCCGAGAAAGATAATCAGCGTGGAGATGAATTTAGCAAAGTGCCGAAGGGTAACCCGTGCAAAGGAGGGTTTGTTCCCTTCAAGATCAGTCACGACTATGCGCATCAGCAGTTTACCAGGAGTGGCCTGGCTGCGGGACGACTCGAACCCGGCGTAGTACAGCCACGGTATAATGACAACGACTATACCATATGCCGCGACGACAGATCCTAAAAATGCAGCAGTGGATCCTTCTGTTGTAAGTGAGTCAATAGAGGCATGCTCGACTGCAAAGAAATAAAGGATCTGTAATCCCCTGAAAAGACCGAGTACTGCGGCTGCAACTGCATCCAGCAGCAGAATAAGAATAAAATCTACGATAAAAGCGACTATCCGCCTGCCAAGGCCCGCATATACACCAACATCGGGCCCTTCCTCCTCCTCTTCAGGAGCGGCCATGGGTGTTAACGGGGGGGATGTTACAATATCCGCCCCACACCACTGGCAGAATTTTCCTAAAGCATCAGTCTCTTTTCCACATTTTGGACAGAACATTCCCTTTTACTCCTGATATGTAAACTTAATCCGGGTGTCCTTTTTAATTTAACTGTTCTTTTCTGCCATTTCATGATTTTGTGCTGCAAGGACCCGCGTACTGCTGGAAAAATCCTGTACCTCCCGACAAATTGTTATTGGCACGATTGATGAGCGCAAATCAGAAATATAAAAAAAAATAAAGCACTCTTCATGAAAACCACGATAATTCTGTTAGTGTTGCTTGGGCTTTGTCTCTGTGCGCTCTCTGCTGGTTGTACAGGCCCGACACAGGCAGAAATCAAACCCGCGGAAACAACCCTTCCCGCCCCCCTCACGACAATACCCACTTCTGCAGGAACCGTAATAGCGACACCCCTTGCTGTTGAAACCCTTCCCGTGGAACAATATGTTGATATCAATGTCGAGAAACAGCGTCCTGATGCAACGATTCACCTGCTCTACAACGGAGGTAAAGGGGAGGTCTTTGTCCAGAACATTATGATGCGGGTTACCCGTTCGGACGGGACGGTCGAAGAAAAGTTCTTAAATAACGGGGCCATAAAACCACGGCGGGGTGATGAGCTGATTATTGAGGGAACCAGAGGTGTAGATCAGGTCGCGGTTTTCCTCACCAGTGCCGGTAAAACCTACAAGATATATGATAAACCGCTATCGTCACCAACCTACTAAAACTCTTTTTTCCCCCATCAACCCGTCTGATGTGTTTTGGCTATCCTTTCTGCATACAAGTTTGTCACATAACTGAGAATGAGAATAATTCCGATCGTAATTCCCAGGACAAGCCATTGTTCCCCGGCCGCAGTTCCGACGGCGAGCCTTGTCAGCAGATTGAGGGGATTTTCCGGGAATGCCAGGGCAAAAAGGATCACTACGACAAGTGCAGTAGAGAAGATGAATTGTGCCGCTGTCCTTTCACGGTAGTGCAGTGCGGTCAGTGTACCAAGAAGGATCAGGACAAATGAAGAGATCGCTACAAGGACGAGGATCAACACGGCATTCTGAATCGCAATACCATTGATCATGAGGAGGATCAACCAGGCTCCCGCCTGTATCGGTACAAGCAGTTCGCAGGCAAGCACTTTTCCCCATACCATCTCGGTAAATGTAATGGGAGTCGAGACAAGGGTCTCTAACGTTTCGTGCTGGTACTCCTCGGTAATCAGGTCGATGACAAGTGCTGATGCGATAATTGCCGGCATGAAGACAAGGAGGGGAATGAGCAGACCGTACACAAATTCGTAAAAGTCCCCGCCTCCCCCAGATTTTGCGGTTCGAATCCCTATGAGTTCTTCCTTCAGACGATCTGCACGGATTTCCCTCAGGTCCTGTTCATATTTCAGAAAAATATCCTTAAGCTTGACGTCGACAATAGCTGCCTGAAGATCATTTTGCAGGGTATACAACGTTATCTTAACGGGATCTGATGCGTCCGGCAGCGTATCAGGTACGTAGATTACTGCAGCGAGTTTGCGTTCCTTAAGAGCTGTTACAGCTGTTGAAAGATCCATCTGATAGACGCGAAAATCCGTACTTTGCTGAAGAGAAATCAGTAATGGCGATTCATTTCCAGCATAGGCAATACTGTACCGGGAATGAGAATATTTCGAGAGAGAGGAAGGATCATACATCGAGGTCAGGCCGACCATCAGGAATGAGGAGAAGAGGGCTATGAAGAGCTGCAATAAAACGGCAAGCAGGATAGTTTTCTCGTTAAACAGGCCTTTGAACTCCTTTTTGGCAATTATTGACAGGTGTCTGGGTTTCATCCGAGCCACCCCAGAATGAAATAGAGGTTATACAGGCAGTGCACAACCATGGCAACTGCGAGGCCGGGAACAAATCCTTTTCTGCCCCAGGTCTTCAGGCTTGAAGCAACAATCAGCACGCAGACGAAATGGAGGAGCAGGGGCAGCCAGAGAGACCCTAATGATAAAAAGAGGATGCTCCCAAACACCGAATCCGAAATCTGTGCGAGAGTAACAAAGAGCAGGAGTTTCTCGCCAACCAGAAATCCGATCGCTGTTGCAGCACAGGCCAGCACGAGGTTTTTCCAGGTGAAGAAGGCAGGATCGCGGGAATAGATCGTGTATACGCCTACACCCTTGGCAATCTCTTCGACCAATGCAGCAAAGAGAAGCAGGAATACCAGCGAGTAGGGCATGGGGAGGTTAAAGAAGAGCACAAGGCACATCATCTGGACCATGAAGACGAACGGTATGGAGAATCCGCTTAACAAAAAGAGCGAAAGAAACGGGTATTTCTGTGGCAGGATCTCTGAGAGGAATTCTCTCATGCGGGATACCAGTCTCTTCTCTGAAAAAAGCCGTTCTTCCTTGAAATTTTTTGCAGCAATATAGAAAAGAACCGCTCCCGTGAGCCAGAATAAAGAGGTTGAATAAAGATAATCGGTTATTGTCCAGGATGAGCCCTGAATGGTAAGGACGATTAGCGTAAGGGGTGAGATGAGGCTGATGACATGGACATTGGCAAAGATACTCGGGAAAAAGAGATATGAAGTGGCTACTGTCGAGAAGAATATCGAGATAAAGGAGAGTTCCTTAAAACTGCGCGAGAGCATCCCGATGAGTAACGCGTTAGCCAGGAAAAAGAAGATAACCGGAGATAAGCGGGAGGATGATTATTGGCGATGCTTTGATGTACAGGGTAAGCCCGGCGCATATTGCCAGCATGCCGATAAAATACGGGAGAGCCTTGCCAATGATTATCGACGAGGTCCTTACCGGGGTAGAAAGGAGGATCTCACCTTTGCGTTCAATGCGCTCGTTCATTATGCTCATCATAAAAAACTGGGAGGTGAAATAGAGCGGAAAGATGAAGACAAAGACAAGGATGATGGAATCAAAGGGCAGGGGAGGAGAGAGCTGGGACGGTGTCTTGAATGTCCCCATCGAGCTGCTGCTGGAGAGCACTTCAGTGTACCGGGAGATCTGGGTGTTCTTTGCATTCGATTGGACCAGTTCCTTTCTCAGGTCCTCCTGTGATATATCGAGTGCCGCTGAAGGGGTCGGAATATTTTGGATTTCCCCTTCGGGGACAGGAGCCGTCCGCCGGGGGGTAGCACTCACATACTGCCCACTCTGGGTTGCCAGAAACGTGAGTTCGCTTTTCACACTCTGGGCATCAATCCAGAGCGGATATGCCGCAAACAGGTCGTTTTCAGTGTTATAGACATTGTTGACATACTTCGAATAATCACGTTCAAGTGTTTTTTGTGCGGAATTTGCTTTATCGGTTCCCAGGCTGGACACATTCCCGTGGACAATGATAAGATCAAATGAATTCCTGTTGGCATACAGGGCCTGTTCATCAAAGAGATAAACAGAAAATCTCGCATCACCTGCCAGCAGTTCGGCAATCTTCGGGTCATCGACTCCAACCTGGTACATTCCGTCCTGCAGGTGCAACCCTGTCTGTGCGGTAAAACCGGTTGCAAGCATCAGCAGGACAAAAAGGACGATTGAAAGCGGCAGCACATCCCGGCTCATCATGGAGAAGGATTTTTTTACTTCCCACCTGGCAATAGTTGCGATATCACGAAGCGTGCTCATGATAGGTCCTTTCGCGTGTTGGATTCATTGCTGCCATCGCTGGTTTTTCCTGACATCCGTACGAGTGATAGTCTGAGTACACAGATGTATAGAGTATCGGTCAAATAATCATCGGTGCTGACATTCTTTCATGCGCCAGGCAATATCTGATTTACGAAAGTTCGGAGGCACTCTAGTCCTGGGAGATAATCCCCGGTAAATTGTACCCCCCCGCTGAAATTATCATACTTTGAAATGTAAGGGTCTCCCGGGCCTGATGGAGGAATGCCAGGAACCTAAGGTATATGTTAGTACCCGGGCAATCAGATCGATAAGGTATCATCTCATGATTACTGCCCGCAACCTGAAAAAAAAGTTCGACGGTTTTACTGCCCTGGACGATGTGAGTTTTGAGTTTGAGGACGGTGAGATCTTCGGGATCATCGGGCATAACGGGGCGGGTAAGACGACACTCCTCAAAATTATATCCGGCCTGATAGCGCCAACATCCGGGGAATTGTATATCAACGATATAGATGTGGTAAAAAACCCGGTACTGCTGAAAGAAAATCTCGGGTATCTTCCGGAGGAGTCCCGGCTGTACGAGACGATGACAGCAGAGAATTATCTCGCATTTTTCGGCGAGATTTACGGGCTGTCGGCTCACGAGATACGGGTCCGGTCAACCCAGCTGTTCGCGGCATTGTCGCTTGAACCCGAGGGCAAAAAGATCGGGGAATTCAGCAAGGGTATGAAGCGAAAAGTTGCGATCGCCAGGTCGCTCATCCACGACCCGAAGTTTCTGGTCTATGATGAAGCAACCAGCGGGCTCGATCCCATGACCTCGCGTTTCATCGCCGACTACCTGCGAACGCTCAAAAAGGAAGGTAAAACGATCGTGCTCTCGGCCCATAACCTGTACCAGGTTGAGGCAATCTGCGACAAGGTGATGATCCTGAAGCGCGGTAAAATGGTTGCCTTCGGGAATATGAACCAGCTCCGTGACCAGTTCGGTTCTCTTACCTATACGATCTTCTTCTCAATTGATGACCCGGGCAGACTGATCGGGCATTCAAAAACGTACCGGCAGGAAGAAGGGTTCTACATCTGCGAAGCAGAGGACATGAAGGAACTCGACGAATGCACTGGTACCATTAAGGATTCAGGGGGAAGGGTGGAGAAGATCGAGTCCCGGTACCCGTCGCTGGAAGAGATGCTTGTCAAGATTGGGAAATAATCCTGATCATTGCCTGCCTGCACAGGTGACTCATACCTGATTCCTATCAAAAGGTGTTAGTTTATGGCAGAACCCCAAATACCCGATGTGTCGCTGAACAACGGAAAGCACCGGCAGGGAGACGTTATTATCAGGAAGGTACGTACCAGTGACCGTCACGGGATTATTGCAATATTCAATCACTATGCAACGACCAGTTATGCCGCATATCCTGAAATACCGGTAAACGATCGGTTTTTTGAATTTTTGCGCGAGGGAACCCTTGCGTTTTACGTTCTTGAACATTCACAACAGGTGATTGGATTTGGATTAATCAAGCCGGTCCTGCCGTTTCCTGCCTTTATGAAAACAGGAATGCTTACCTATTTCCTCATGCCGGAATTCACCGGGCATGGTCTTGGAAATATGCTTCTTGACCGGCTCACTTCCGAGGCATTAAACCTGGGGATGACCTCGCTGGTTGCAAATATAGCCTCAAAAAATATCCCGAGTATTCACTTTCATGTGCGGAATGGATTCTCTGAAGTAGGCCGGCTGCAGAATGCCGGTGTGAAATTCGATGAACTATTCGATGTAGTCTGGATGCAGAAGATGCTGTGACAAAGTCAGCGGACCTTTGTGAGGATATGGACCCGTCTTTCGCAGCAGAGTCAGGCAATCCTGACCGATGCTCCCTTGTTCCTTGCGGAGGTAATCAGTGTTGTTCCTCCCGAATTGTTGTCCATAAATGCCCGGGCGGCTTGTTCAATCTCCCGCATATCGGTATCCCCTATGGCATAGATGACCGGGCCGAAACGAGCTCATTCCTGCACATGCTGCACCCGCTGAACGCAGTCTTTCAATGAGTTTTGGGATCTGTTTTGGTTGAAGGCTTAGTTCGACCTTCTTGAACCCCAGTCCCTGGATGGCATTGACCGATGAGCCGAACACGTCAAGATCCTGTTCGACAATACCGGGAAGCAATCGCATGAGTATCTCGTGGCAGACCTTCCGGACCTCCTCAACCGGGACTGGGCAATGGGTCCTGAAGATATCAGTTTCCTGTACACCGCTGGCACCTGAGGGAAGATCGGGCATTGCGAGCAGGATTTTCCAGTCCTTTGGAAAATCATAACGTGCAATAATGGGAGGGGGCCTGATCCCCCGCGAAGCTGCGGATGGTCGGAAATCGGTCTTTTCACCGTTCTGCCCGAACGCGTGCCCGCCGTCAACGATAAATCCCCCGAATTCAAATGCTGCCGTTCCGATGCCAGACGTACCCCCGCGGCCAACCAGCAGGGCTAAGCTCTTTCACCGTTCGTGGTCTCCCGTAAAGCTCGGCGACTCCCCTGGCGATCGCAAGCATCAGTCTGGGTTCCACTCCCGAGACCGACATGTGAAGGATAGTAGTTTCGCACGGTGACGGATACCATCCCTCCTGCATGCAAGCCATTCAGTACCTGAAGGGCTGTATCCATGATACGTTCCCGCGTGACGGTGTCGCAACCGACCACTTCAAGCTCCGGACTCTGGCGCATCTCAATAAGTATATTGGGGTCATCCAGGGCGATACCTATGCCTCCGTCGACGCGACCGGATCCGCCATGCATATCGATGAGCGTGAGGTGGAGCCGGGAAGGTGTCTGGACTATCACCCGCCGTTCATCGAGAAACCTGTTATAGGGAAACTGCTCTTCGATAAAGATCAGTGGTTTACCATTATGTATGATCCGGTACTGCCGCTCGAGCAGCGGTTCTTTGCCGCACAGGGAAAATATCCTGGCAGTCTCCTCAGTTGCGGGAGAAACCCCGGCATTCAGGATCTCGCGCCGGGCCTCGATCCGATGATTCTGGATTATCCTCCCTATGGGTATATCCGCTTTTATAAGGTCATCTTTGAATTTCGGGGAGAGACGGGAAACGGGTGTGTGGGATATTGCGTAGATTAACACCTCCCCGCCAGATCTCTTAATCTCGACGACACGATAATTGACAGGATCGCCCTGGCTGATATCCAGGCGTTGCGCAGTTATGGGATCAGCGGCGATAATCTGTTGAACCCGTGTTTCGATTACTACCGCTGTGCCCGTAATCGCTTCCAGTATCTGCGTGACCGACCCGTCTGTGCCAAGGAGGAATTTCTGCATGGGGGATAATCTTCCCACCTGTGCTTCGATCTCGTTCAGACTATGTGCAATGTCCATCCCGACAACCTCCTATTCCGGATAATAAGGATATGAATTTATGCTGATACCATTATCTCCGGGTTCGTGAACCTTTTTTTCTGTTTGCCTTTTCATTTTCCGGAATGAGCGATTGAGGCACCCCGGTTAATACCGATGATACAGATTCGGGGGTAAGCCGCCCCCGTTTTCCCAGGACTGCACCACTCCGGATCACAAAAACCCGCGATGTCAGGACATAGCTTTCGTTAAAAAGATCCAGACCCCCATCTGAAAAATCATCGATAGTGATAGGGACACAGTGTGCATCGGTTGATGACTTACTGCTGATCGGGCAGACGTAGACCTCGCCACGATCTCCTGTTCCAATCACCACCGCAGGGCGGGTTTTGATTCCGCCCCGTTCTTCACAGGCGACAGGGGCGATCACCACGTCGCCCCGGAAATAGTGCCCCATGCATACGTAGTCAGGTGTATAAAAGCATAAGGAGTTTGATCGGCAATGCCAGAAAGAACAAATGGACAATTTCTGATCGGATGTTCTATACCTATAAATATTGGTGACTGGATATGACGCACATAATAACGGAGTGTTGAGAGATGCAGTTCAAAGACATCGTGATGCAGAGGTACGCTACGAAAAAGTTTGATGGAAAAAAGATCAGCGAGGACAGGATTGGAGAACTTCTTGAACTGGTACGGTTTGCGCCCTCAGCGCTGAACCTTCAGCCGTGGAAGATCAAAATAGTTTCAGACCAGAAAATAAAAGAGCAGCTCCTCCCTGCATCGAATAACCAGCAGCAGGTCACGACATGTTCGCACCTGCTGGTCTTTTGTGCTGACTCTGATTACGACGGACTGATAAAAAGGCTAGAAGTACTCATGCAAAAACACGGAGTTGCAGAGGATATTAAAAAAATAGTGATTGGGATGTCCCGCGAATTCACCGGAAAAATGTCAGTTGACCAGAAACGTGCATGGTCACAGGCACAGACGTATCTTGCCCTGGGCAATGCTCTCAACGGAGCAAAAGCACTGGGTTTTGATTCCTGCCCGATGGGCGGTTTCGATCCGGCGGAGTACTCCCGTATCCTTAATATCCCGGCAAATCTTGTGCCAGTGATGCTCTGTCCGGTTGGCTATGCCGCTGATAAACCGATGCCAAAAATTAGATTCCCACGGGAAGACATCACGTTTTAAAAAAAGGAAAAATTGGGTCTAAAATTCCTAATATTATAGCATAAAATAAAAAAGGACAAACGCTTTGAAGGAGGGACAGGCCTGTCCCGGACGCCCCTGCGCAATGCGATAGTGCTGTTATTACCTTCTCGGGGGTTATCGCATGGGGGAGCCAAGTGGGGGGGTGAAACCCCCATGAACGTTGAGAGTTTTTTTGAACATTTCTACAGAGCCCAAAATTTAGGTAATCATCTATATTAACCGTGAAAAACGTATTGCTCTGTCATGGTACGCTGTGATTCCTGCGGCAAAGAATGCACCCTGCCGTTTACCTGCCAGCACTGCGGCGGAAAATTCTGCCCGGAGTGCCGGCTGCCCCCCAATCATCAGTGTACCTCCATCAGGTCCTGGAAGAAAAAACCCGTACCTGGCGTAGGCATACGATATGGCAGGGGCAATACCGTAACTGCGACCAGCAGCGGGTATGATGAGACACGGCATGCACCAGAGAGGAAACGAGGTAAGGGAATACCGTGGCTCATGGTCATGGCTGCAATTATCATCATCATCCTGTTCGCATTTTTTCTGCTTGCATCAAGCCGGTACATACTATAGGACTCACCGTATACCAGTATCGATGGTGATATTGAGCCTGACCGTTTCTCCAGGGTTGATGGTAACCTTCTTTGGCAAATCGCTACTTCCTCCTATTCCCTGGTGTTGGATATCGACCAGGTAGATCCCAGGTCTGAGGGTTATAGAATATCCGCTGTCTGGATCAGCAGTCACGGATCCGATGAATAAACCCCCTTCTGTAGTGATTATTATTGGCCGGGCTGTATATGCAGCAACTACCAGATCTTGCGAGATGGCGCAGGGTTCAACCGGGCACAGCGGCCCTATCGTCACATTGCCGGTCAGGATTCCCATGCCATTTGAAGGAACAATCTCGTGGGTATTGGGATTCAGAACAACAGCTACTGCGATGGTAATGACAATAAGGAACACGATAAACAAGAGGCGGCCGGGACCGGATGTTGGCATAATGGTTTGATTGCGGTGATGAGAAAAAAGTGTTGCGGAACCGGAATTGTATGCGAAACGCTTTCAGAAGAACTCAGGTCAGGGAGATTTAAGTGAACTACTATAAAAGTACGGCGACAACGATTAAACCCCAGCGATGACTCTTGTCTGAAAAAAATGATCTGGTGTTTAGTAATTCTCTACCCACATCTCAAAGTAACTCTGCGGGTGATCGCATACCGGGCATTTTTCCGGGGCTGCTTTTGCTTCAGAAACATACCCGCAGTTCCGGCAATACCATTTAACCGGGAGGGCTTTTACGAATACCTCGCCCTTTTCAAGATTTGCGAGGAGTTTGGTATAGCGCCGTTCATGGTACGCCTCGACTTTGGCAACCTGTCTGAAAAGGCTTGCAATTTCTTTAAAACCCTCCTCGTCTGCGGACTTTGCAAAACCAGGGTACAGGGTGCCCCATTCCATCTTCTCCCCATTGGCAGCCGCCCTGAGGTTCTCTCTGGTGGTCCCGATCACGCCCGCCGGATAGGCCGCGGTAATCTCCACATCCCCTCCTTGCAGCTGTTTGAAAAAGAGCTTGGCATGCTCTCTCTCTTCATCGGCGGTCTGCTGGAATGCGGATCCTATCTGCTCGTAGCCTTCCTTTCGCGCTGCGCTCGCAAAGAAACTATATCGTGTGCGTGCCTGAGATTCCCCTGCAAATGCGGCAAGGAGATTCTTTTCTGTTCTGCTCCCTTTGAAATTCATCAGTATCATACCTGCCTGTGAAGTATTCTTTTGTTCACCTGTAAGGATTTATCTGCTGCGTTTGAGGAAGATACAGCAAATCAACCCATTGGGAATCATTTTTGTGTATTCCTGATACTCCTTAATCCATAGAAGGATGGGTGCACGGATTATGCCGGACCCGATCCATCATTCCATCAATTTATCACTGTTGGAGTTCGACATTGATAGCATGAAAAAGAAAGAAAAAGTGATGAAAATCGTTGACGAATCAACGGGACTTATGGAATGCCTTGTGTGCGGTGCAAAGCATAATGCGGTCATGAAACCAGGAGCTGACGGGAAATACCTGCCGGAAAACTGGGAGTGCGTCAACAAGTGTTCATTGCTCCATCACGAACAAAAATCCTCGATAAAGAAATAAATTTTTTTCCTTTCGTAAAACCGTGCGGAATTGCCGGTTCACATTTCGGAATTTTTAACATCAGGAAAACTACCAGAAGATAGCATATGCGAATCACGCGCTTATATACCGGGAAGGATAACCAGTCCCATTTTGATGAGCCTGAGGTTACGCTGGAATCCCGTGGGCCTTTGGGGTTTTTTACCGTTCCAACCGGTGTAAAAGCGTTCTTCTTCCGGCAAGTCCCTGCCGGATACCAGTATGACTGGCACAATGTAGTCTGCCGGGAGTACGTTATCACGATTGAAGGAAAAGCTGAAATTACCGTGAGCAGTGGTGAAAAACGCCGGTTTGGGAAAGGAGACGTCCTCCTTGCTGAGGATGTTTCCGGTAAAGGTCATACAACCCGGGTTATCGGGAGAAAACCCTGGCGGCAGGTTTTCATCACTCTTGAATAACCGATGGTGTTTCTTTCTGATACCAGGACACGATTCCTGCTTGCATTCCGGAAACTTTTTAGTGGGGGGATGCGATACTGCTTAAATCAGGAGCATCCGGATGTGGATTGAACTATTGAATTTTATCTTTGGTATGGCATTTGGCTTTTTTCACCATGGGAAAGAAGACCTCATGGGCATTCTCAGGAATGGTGCAATCGCAGGGATCATCATAGGTATTATCTTTGTGCTCGTCTCGATGTTCGTTGTTCCCGGAGACCTGAGTATCAGTGTTGGTTTCCTTGGAGTGTTTGGAATTTTTATCGAGATTATCATCTTTGTGATTATCTTTATCATAGGCGCCTTCATTGGCGACTGGCTCGAAGGAGTCCTGAAAAAATAATCCCGGCAGGATGTCAAAATGCTTGCTGTGCCTGGATTTTTAAAAGGAAGGCAGAACAGGAAACTCCCTGATATCCATAATAACCCCGATAACCAATCTTAAAAAAGAGGAGCCCCCCCATGAAGATCCTGGCAATTCACGGCAGTCCCCGATCCATCCACAGCACAACACGAAAACTTGCGGGTTTTGTACTCAAAGGAGCAGCTGAAGCAGGAGCAGAGACTGAGATGGTCGACCTTGTCGATTACCACATCATACCCTGCACGGCCTGTGACGCCTGCTCGCTGAATGGTACCTGCGTTAACGATGACGATGTTCCTGCTCTCCTTATACGGATGCAGGAAGCAGATGGAATCGTCTTTGGTTCACCGGTCTATATCGATAATATAAGCGGCCAGATGAAGGTATTTTTTGACCGGCTCGCCGATGCTATCCACTACCAGGTACTTGCAGGGAAGTTTGGGTGCGCCGTTTCAACGACTTTTGAATCCGGAGGGGATGATGCCGTTGTGTATCTGAATCACGTGCTGAATTATCTTGGCGTTATATCCGTGGGGGGAATCAGTGTTGCAACTGCGGGAAAAGCGGAAACTGTTGATTCAGCGGAATCTGCTGCAATAGTTCTTGGCCGCAAACTTGCGGATTCAATCTCAAAGGGATTCTCTGATCCATCTCAGGAAGTGATCATTGCTGACAACCGGAGATATTTCCGCACGCTTGTGGAAGAGAATAAGGATTTCCGTCCCGAGGAGTATGAACGGTGGGTGAAGATGGGCTGGCTGAAATAATCACTTCTGACGATCAGATGGTTGCCCGGTATCAGAGGTAATCGTTACTATTGCAGGACTCAGTTGCCCCCCGGTATTTTCCTTTCGGTATATGGATCTCGAAACGGGCACTTTTACCGTAAATGCCTGTTTCATGGATCGTGATGCCGGTAATGGCGAGGATTTCACGGGCTAAAAAGAGGCCAAATCCGGTGTGCTTCCCGTACCCCTTCTCAAATATCTTCTCTTTTTTATCCAGGGGTATCCCGGTACCGTTATCTTCAACGGTTATTACAAGATCGTCCGTCCCAGGTTTGCAGTCTGACCTTGATTGTGGTTACCCGTTCCCCGTGCCGTGCAGCGTTATCGACGAGGTTGATGAAAACCTTCTCCAGCATGGGATCAGCAAAAACTTCGGCCTCGCACGTGCATGACAGGGTTATCCCATGCGTTTTCTGATGTGCAACCAGTTCACTGATTTTGTGCCAGCCGGGAGCGTGCATGCCAAGTTCCTGGTATGTCCTGGTAAAAGCGATATGGCCGTCTATCACGGCTCCCGTTGCATCGATCTTCGCAAGCAGATCGACAATAACCGGATCAGGCTTCTTCATCATTGCAATCTTTGCAAACCCGCGCAAAACGGAGATCTGGTTTGACACATCGTGACGGGTGATGCTGGTCAGGAGGTTGAGTTTTCGGTTAATTTCGTGGAGTGCCTGCTCCAGGTTTTTCCTTTCGGTAATATCCCGGATAATCCCCTCGGTGCCATCGATGCGGCCTTCATCATCACTGATACTCTGGATATTTAATGACACCCAGAAGGTTGTACCGTCCTTCCGCAGAGCTTCTCGGTAAAATCGGTGATTTTTTTGCTCACTTGTAGTTTCTGAAGCACCTCGTGCCGCTGGGCGGGATTTTTGTACAGGGATGCAGCAGGGATCCCGATCATCTCATCGGTTGACCCGTACCCATAGATACGGGCTGCTGAAGGACTCACCATGGTCAGGTTCCCGTTTTTGTCCGCCCGGAAATAGGCGTCCTGGATATTCTCTATAATATGCCGATACTTCGATTCACTCTCCCGAAGGGCTTCTTCCCTGGCAGTGAGCTGCTCGTTCAGCTGTGCGGAGTGCTTCTTCTGTCCGACGCCTCTTCAGGACCTGCCAGAGACCCTGCATCAGAAGGGAAAGCTCCCTGACATCGCTATCCGTATAATCTGATGGTTTGTTTGCGACACCGGCAACAATCACAATATGGTCGCCATCCATTACAGGGACATTCATGTGGCGGATGATATGCGGGTGCCCTGCGGGATATCCCTTCTTTCTGGGATCAGGGGATTGGTAATCATTGGTGACAATAGGACGACGCTCCCGTACGGCCTCCCCCCAGAGACCGGTCTTCTCTACCTCGTAGACAATTGGTTTCTCCGGCATTGAGCATTCCTGCATGGAAGTCTGTGACCATGCATACATTGCAAGCTTGGTCTCGTCCTCGTTGAGAAATGCAAGATATCCCAGCGGACTTCCGGTTACGGTTCCCGCTCCCTCGACAGCGTAGGAGAGGAGATTTTTTTCCGACAGTCTGGTTCTCTCGTAGAAACCAAGAATAAACATAAGTCGTGATTGACTCTCGCGGATTCGCTGTTCACTGAATGCAAGTTCATTATATTGCCTCTTCAGTTCCTCCTGCGATGCCGTGAGTTGTTCGTATGCTGCCCTTAGTTCTTCCTGGCTCTGCCTGAGTGCCTCTTCAGACTTCTTTCTTTTCGGTTATATCGCGCCCGACAGACTGATATTCAACTACCTTTCCTGAAGAATCGAAAATTGCACGGTCGTTCCATCGCTGCCAGTTTATGCCATTATTTGACATGATGATCCGGTGCTCGATAGTGTCGACCGGGTGTTCCTGGGTCAGGGATCCAAAGAAATGTTTAACTCGCTCCTGGTCCTCAACAGGGATCTTTGGCCGGAAACGGTGCATGAGTATTTCATCACGTTTCATTCCGAAATACCGGCAGTATGCCTCATTAACGAAGACATGCGTTCCATCCGGCAAAAACCGTGAGATCATTTCGGTCTGGTCTTCGACTACGTTCCTGTACTTCTCCTCGCTCTCGAGAAGGGCAGCTTCCATTTTTTTACGCTGTTCGATTGGGCGGGTCGTTACCACAATACCATTCACCGCAGGGATATCCAGCAGGTTTGTTGCGATTGCATCGACCCAGATGTATGAACCGTCGGACTTTTTGACCCGGAACTCCGTCGGGGTACCGGGATTTTTCCGGTCATAGACCTCCTGCAGATCGGATTTTACCCGTTCAATGTCATCCATGTGAATATGAGCTCAAGGGATCCTTCCCGATATTTTCACCGGCAGGATACCCCATGATCTTCTCGGTTGAGGGCGATTCATAGATAATTTTTCCCTCACGGTCGATGATACGGATCATATCAGAGGCGTTCTGGATAAGAGAACGGAAACGGATCTCGCTCTCCATAAGGGCATCTTCCGCTTTCTTACGCTCGGTTATATTTGTGTGCTGGATGACGGCATTCGTGATTTTTCCGTTTGCATCACGGATAGGGAAAATGGTTATATCAAGTACGAGCGATACGAATTGATCCAGGTGCAGGGTTTTCAGGTGCTTCGTGTCATAGGTTATCGGGAAACGGACTACATTCCCTTTTTCAAAGACATTGCGGACAAGGGACATAAAACCCTGTTCCTGGATGATGTTATCGTTAAAAATGTTGTATTTTCCAATGACCTCAGACTTCATCGACATGTAACAAGTCACAACATGCTTTATTGATGAGGATGAGTATGCCCCTTCCATCAGCGATCCACATCGGGGTCGGACTCTGGTCGATCAGGCTGTTTAAGAAAGCAACTGAATTCTTCAGATCATACTCTGCTTTCTTTCGCTCTGTGATGTCGACGATTATACCCCGCAGCCCGGTGATCTGTCCATTGACATCAACCGGTGAGGAATAGATTGAGATGGGGAAGGTACTGCCATCTTTCCGCAAGGCCTGGTATTCTTCCGCGGTTTCCGTGCTCCTCTTTCCCTCAAGCATGGCGCGGATAGCCGTCGCAGCCCGATCCCGGTCATAGGGGATCAGCATGTCCAGGATATTAAGCCCCTTCCGGAACTCCTCTTCAGAATACCTGAACCACGCGAATGCGATCTTGTTTGCATACATCAGGTTCCCGCTGGTATCAACTTCGTAGACGACCTGGGGCAGGAGGTCTGAGAGCTCACGGAACCTCTTCTCGCTCTCGTGCAGCGCTTCTTCTGCCTGCTTTCGCTCCGTGATCTCGCGGATTGACTCAATAGCACCAACTATGGTATTACGGGTGTCAAACAGCGGAGAAGCGGTGAACCAGAGAACGGCTCCTTTGCCGTTATTGAAGTGGGGAATCGTTATCTCGGAGAAAAGTGTGGTCCCCTCCCGAATTATTGCCGGATATTTTCCTTCGGTTACCGGATCATCTTTAAGGACAATGTCGATGAGGATCGGGCGGCGTTCATGATAAAACGGTATGGCATATTCATAACTGTCTTTTCCGAGGATGTCTGATGTTTTTACCCCGGTCATCTTCTCCATTGCGCGGTTCCACGCGATCACGACACCCTTTGTATCGATTGCAAAGGTCGCATCAGGCAGGAAGTTGATAATGTCCGCTTCACGGCGCTCGTGGTCACGGATGCTGGCCTCTGCTTTTCTCTGTAAGACCGCCGTCTGTACCTTGTGCTCCAGCTCGGCGAACTGGGATACCGGTTCCCCTCCTTTCTGGAGATAGAAGTCTGCCCCCTCGTTCAATGCCTGGATGACGATCTCTTCCCTTCCACGGCCGGTGAAAATGATGAAGGGTATGGTATTTCCTGAGGCCCGGACCTGCTTTAAGAATTCAATGCCATCCATTTCCGGCATCTGGTAATCGGAGATGATGGCATCGTAGCTTTTTCCTGCTAATGCGAGGAGCGCTTTTGGAGCTGAATCTACGGTATCAACGGAAAATACCCCGCGGGTCTCTAAAAATAGTTTGCCAATCTCGAGTAACGCTGCTTCATCATCAACGTAGAGGATAGTGAACATGTAATGGCCTGTGCGGTGTGGATTATAGGATGAAACCAATTGATTTCTTAACCAATGAATGTTACGACCATGAAAAATGTCTTGCAAGATGCCAGCCGGACAAAACGATAGTAAAAGGCAGTCTGGTCTCCCTTGGGTAATTATCCGGTAATGTTAAGAAAAAAAAGGCCGGGAGAATTCTTGCACCTGCGTCTCATTTTACCTGCATGGCAGGAGACTGATCATTCCAATTGCACGTCAAGAGAAAAAAAGAAACGGGCCTGAAGGGATTTGAACCCTTGACCTGCGGATTAAGAGTCCGCCGCTATGCCGAACTAGACTACAGACCCACGCTTGTTTGACCTAGTAATGTGGTTGATAATGCCGAATAAATGTTTTGGAGTAATTGCTTTTGGAATCCCTTAATACGCTGGAATGATCCATCTTTGTGTACCATGCCGCAAGAAGCCCCGTCTGAACAACCGGGACCGACAAAATACTGCATTTTCGGGTGCGGGACGAATGGTTACAACATCATACTGGAACTTGCTCACGAGAATGAGCGCGTGATGGTGGTTGACAAGGATGAGGCACGTGTGCGAAATCTCCGTGACCAGAAATATGATGCATACCTGCGGGATATCACCTCACCGGATATGCTATCCGGACTACCGGTTTTCGAGATAGCATTCGTAATGGCGGGAGATGGGGATGCAAACCTTGCTGCGGTCCTTACCATCAAAAGGCGTTACCCTGCTGTTCAGGTAGTCGCACGTTCAACAGATCCCCTGAACGGGCAGAAGCTCACCGCTGCCGGGGCGGAATTTGTGATCTATCCTCAGGAAGTGGTTGCACGTTCTGCGCTTTTACAGATCAAAAAACAGCATTCGAGCAGGATATCGCAGCGCCTTTTTGGCCTTCTTGCAGGTTGGGAGGGCACACTGGGTATCATTACCCATAAAAACCCGGATCCGGATGCTATCTCATCAGCCATGGCGCTTGCCGAGATCGCAAAATATGCCAATCCGAAATCACTCTCCACGCGGATCTTTTACGAAGGCAGCATCGGTCACCAGGAGAACCGGACTTTTGTCAACCTGCTTGATATCAAAATGGAACATCTGACTGCAGAAGCGCTCCAGAAATGCACCTATATTGCCCTGGTCGACTGTTCAGCACCAGGTGCGAATAATGATGTGCCACCGCAGACGAAGATCAATATCATTATCGACCATCACAAAGATGGTCATCACATGGCAACCCAAAGTACTTTTATTGATATCCGTCCTGGTGTTGGTGCGACGGCAAGTATCCTTACCCAGTACCTGCAGGAACTCGATGTGCCCGTTGACAAGCGTGTTGCCACGGCGCTTCTGTATGGAATCCGCACAGATACCAAGGAATTCAAGCGGAACGTGACACCCCAGGACCTCAATTACGCCGGGTTCCTCCTGCCCCTCACTGATGCAGACCTGCTTGACAAGATCATGTCGCCCTCCATGTCACAGGAAACCCTGGATGTGATCGGCACTGCGATCAACAAGCGAAAAATCCAGAGCGGGTATCTTTTTGCCAATGTAGGGTATGTCATGAACCGCGATGCACTTCCGCAGGCTGCAGACATTCTCATCACGCTCGAAGGAGTAAACACCGCTCTTGTCTATGGTATCACTGATAACGCGATTGTGATATCGGCACGCAACCGCGACATCAGGCTGCATATCGGCAATGCTCTGTCAGAAGCGTTTGGAGAAATGGGTGATGCCGGAGGTCACCCGAACATGGCGGCAGCCCAGCTCCCGCTCCATTATTTCGGCAAAGTGGAAAACAAAGTCCAGCTGCTTGAGTTTGTTATTGAGCCCATACTGCAGAAGTTCAAGAATCTTGTGGGCCTGGAGAATGAAGGTAAAAAGAACGGGTCATAAGTTCAGAAAAACCCGATAACCCTGCTGGTATGGATTCCCCCAAAAAAAACAAGAGGCTCTGCGGGAGAAGACCAGGTATCCAGGATTCCCAGATTGCGGAGAGAACCCATGAACAACAGATCCTGGAATTCGCCAGTTCCGGGTGAAGCAAGTATTGAGGTAAATTATGAAATTTGAGGTCTGGGAGCCTTATTACAACGATATCCTTGAATATTTCGGGTTCGATCGGACACAGGATGAAGAAGCAGCCCGGCTGTTAGCGACACTTATGACCCGGGATAATATCCTATCTCTTGCTTCTCTCACGTGCGGCAATAATATCACCGTCTGTGGTAATGCCCCCTGTCTGAAAGATGAACTTAAACAAATCAAAGGAGTAGTTTTTGCAGCCGATGCTGCCGCAGAAGTACTTGATGCACATGGTGTTGTGCCGGATGCAGTTTTTACCGATCTTGATGGTGCTACTGACCGATTCCTTGAGCTGAATGAATCGGGTACGATTGTAGTAATCCATGCCCATGGGGACAATATGCCCCTCCTCCGGTACTGGGTACCGAGGTTTAAGGGACCGGTTGTTGCCACAACCCAGGGTGCACCTTTCAAAAATGTCTACAATTTTGGTGGTTTTTCTGATGGAGATCGCGCAGTTTTTGCTGCTGATGAGTCTGGGGGCAGCCCATATAACGATCATTGGGTTTGACCTCGATGATTCAAACGTAGATCCGATGAAGCGGGGCAAACTGTTCTGGGCGCGAAAGCTCCTGGCGGCGATCGGCCATGTCTGCTGAAGCCTTCATTCTTGACGGGTACGTTGACGAACCGGCATGCCTCGGGGTCCCGCCTTATATCTCTCCTTACATCCGCACCGTTGCCGGTGCATTGATCGGACGTAAGTTTACCGTGCGATACATGACCATTGACCAGCTCCGCAACGACCCGCACACGATTAACCTGCTGGACCATGCGGACCTGCTGGTCATGATCACGGGTGTAACCGTACCAGGAAAATATCTCGGCGGCACCCCCGCGACGCTCAACGAGATCCAGCAGGTAGGACACATGATCCGCAATCCCAGAAAGCTGATCGGAGGTCCGATAGGGTTCGGGTATGCCCACGAGGGCGGACAGCGGGCTGTTAAACAGGTAATTTCCGGTTTTGATGCCCTTTTGAATGGTGAACCGGCGGTGGCACTCGATAACTATCTTACCGGCAATGAACCTGCTGGTGCACTTGATTATGACCGGACAGATCCATGGAGCATCGCTGGCAGCGGGATTATTGAACAGCATCCGGATTACCCGTACGTGATGTGTGAGCTCGAGACCGCACGGGGCTGTTCTCATGGTGCATCGGGAGGATGTTCATTCTGTACCGAACCGTTCTATGGGCGTCCGAAATACCGCAGTATCGAAGGTATCGCTCAGGAGGTTGCAGCCCTGTATACTCACGGGGCGAGGCATTTCAGGGTTGGGCGGCAGCCGGATATCCTCGCCTATGGTGCGGGAGCCGGGGAATATCCCGCGCCACGTCCGGATCTCATAAGAAACCTGTTTGCGTCGATCCGTGCCTCGGCACCCGGCCTGAAAACCCTGCATATTGATAATACGAATCCTGCAACAATAGCCAGACACGAAAACGAAAGCCGTGAAGCACTGCGGGAAATCATACGGTACCATACCCCCGGGGATGTTGCTGCATTTGGCATGGAAACCGCCGATCCCGCAGTGGTCAGGGCAAATAATCTTAAGGCAGATTCAGAGGATGTTCTGCGGGCAATACAGATTGTGAATGAAGAAGGCGGGATGCGCAGGGAAAATGTCCCCGAATTGCTTCCCGGGCTCAATTTTGTCTGCGGTCTTGCGGGTGAGACAGAGAAGACGTACGACCTGAACGAACAATTCCTTGTCAGGGTCCGCGACCAGGGTCTTTTAGTCCGGCGCGTGAACATCCGGCAGGTGATGCCGTTTGAAGGTACTCCTGCCTACACGAATAATACCCTGGGAAAATATGATCGCCGGTTCCGGGCATTCAAGGAATTCGTGCGGCAGAAAATTGATCTCCCTCTGCTCCAGCGGGTCTATCCTGTTGGAACTGTGCTCAGTGAGGTCCGGATTGAAGTCTCCGGTGATCTCTCGTTCGGTCGCCAGATGGGTTCGTACCCCATTCTTGTTGGTATACCTGTCCGCCTTGCTGAACGGACTATTATCGATGCGGTTGTGGTGGATTGGGGTATGCGATCAGTGACTGCGTTACCGGTACCGGTTGAGATCAATACGCTTTCCGCATCAGCACTAAAATGGCTTCCTGGGATAGGCAAGAAAAAAACGGCGGCGGTAATCGCAAAACGCCCCTTTAAAACATTAGAGGAGTACCGAAAGATAGCAGGGATATCCAGTATCGATCTGCTGCTGAAATTCTAAATCTGCTTCAGTTCGGTTACTTTTATGATATCGGTGCGGGTAACAATCCCAAGAATCTTTCCATCCTGAACAACCGGGATCCTGCCGAAGTTTCGGGCAGACATGATCTTCAGTGCATCAATCACCGGAGCCGAAGGAGGCAGTGTCACCGGATCACGGGTCATGATGTCCCGGACCTGCATCGCCTCCCGGTCTATCTGGGATGTACGGTTTACGTCAGCCAGTGTTACCATGCCGATCAGGGTATCCCGCTCCACTACGGGAAACCCGAGGTGTTTACTGGAATACATCATGGTAATCACCTCTCTTAAGGGCATGGTGGGGGAGACGGTTGTTACCGGGCTGCTCATCATATCTCCAACGGTTACATTCTGGAGAAGAAAGCTGTACTTCACCGCTGTCGATTCACCGCTTGCCCCGATATAGATGAACAGCGCGATTAAGATCAGGAAAGGGTTGGAAAAAAGCCCGATAATACCAAAGATAATGGCAAACCCTTTGCCAATATCGGCGGCGATCTTTGTTGCACGGTAGAGGGGCATTCTCGTGGCCAGCCATGCCCGGAGCACCCTGCCGCCGTCCATCGGGAATGCCGGGCAGGAGGTTAAATGCACACAGGATGATGTTGAGCACACCGAGATACCCGAAAACAAAGACCAATACTCCGCCAGAAGCAGGATTTGAAATTACCGCGGGGACTGCATAGACAATCCCGCTGCTGACGAGGCCAACCACGAGGCTGGTAATGGGTCCCACAAGGGCCATAGGCAGTTCAGCTTTCGGGTCCGGTACTCCCTCCTCCATGGATGCAATTCCCCCGAATATCATGAGGGTGATGCTGTTGATGCGGATCCCTTTGTAGCGGGCAACCAGCGAGTGTGCGAGTTCATGCACAAGGACACCGGCAAAAAGTCCGAGAGCAACAATGATACCGACGAGATACGGAACGTAACCGTCGGTAAGCAAGGTAGTGTCAACCGGTACCTGGAAGATCTCATTAATCATACCGGCAGTGAGTGCGATCTGGCTCCCGATTATCCAGGCAAAGAGGGGAATGACCAGGATAAAAGTATAGTGGATCAGGATCGGAATCCCGAAAATGCGCCCGATACGAAAAGACCCGTCCATAACAAAGGATTATCTTTTTAACTCTTAAGTATATACTTTCATCTGATAACGATGGAAACCCAGATTACGGAGTTGTTCGGGCTTCAGATCTATACGGACAAAGGGATGTTTGTCGGTGAAGTCGAAGATGTTCTCATTGACGTGGATCAGAAGAAGATAGATTCAATTGTAGTCAGCAAGGTCAACGACCAGCCTCTTCGAGCTGAAAAATTACAAAGGCCTCAAAATCCCGTACCGTATCATCAGCGCTATCGATGATATTGTGCTGATCCGCCACCTGCCCGGAGCCTTTACGAGCGGCAGTATGGAAGAGTAAGCAGGTAGTAATTTTGCTGCGGGACAAAAATCTCATATTTTTCCGTGCTCCCGCCTGGTTGTTTGTATGGAAAACCGGGAAATATTTTCAACTATCACTACCCTCCCCCCTGTGTTTGTCAGGCTTGACGGGCGTGCGTTTCACCGGCTTGCAGAGAATCTTTTATTAAAAAAACCGTTTGATGACCGGTTCAGTGACGCGATGGTCCGGGTCTGCACAGCTCTCGTAGCAGACAGCGGGCTCTGCCCTGATTTTGCGTTCACGTTTTCGGATGAGATCAGTCTCTATTTTGCACAACTGCCATTTGGCGGGCGGGTAGAAAAGATCGATTCGGTTTCAGCATCTTTTGCCGCAAGTTCACTCACCATTGCTCTCGGAACTACAACTCCTCTTTCCTTCGATGCACGGGTTGTTCCGGCAACCCCTGCGTACGCAATGGAATATCTGGCCAACCGGCAGAACGAAGCATGGCGTAACCACATAAACGGCTGGTGCCAGCAGGCCTTGATTGAAGAGGGAATGAGTGCAAAAAAAGCTGCAGAACACCTGAAGGGCATCCCGGCAATGGCCCTCCATGAACTGATGCATAAACGTGGTTTTAATCTTGCAAATACCCCGGCATGGCAGCGACGCGGTGTTCTGGTTTACAAGAAAATAACTGAAAAGGAAGGTTTCAACCCGATCACCCGGCAGGCTGTGGTGGCAGAGCGGAGTGCGGTCACTGTTGAGCGGAATCTTCTGATTTTTACCTCTCCTGATGGGCAGGCATTCCTCCGGAATCTGGTCGGGAAGTAAAAAAGAAGTCGGGAAAATCCCTGCGAACCTGATCTGTTGCAATAAAGAGACGCAGGTAGGCTTTTCTACCGGCAAATAGACATTTTCAGGTTAGTTGATTAAGACACTTTGATCAGTCCTCGCCTTTATAGAAGATCTTCTTTATCCGGCACGGGAGATCCCGATGGTCATAGTGACCGTCTCGTTTGCTCCTTCGATCTCCCAGTCCTTTATTGAGTCATGTTTCCTGAGGGTATCGCCAGGCTTTGAGGAAAGTAAACAGGACTCCTTTGCCGGGAACAACGGCTAAGACTTCCCCTGCAATGTTCTCTCCACGGTTATTATTCAGGAGATCGAAAACTCTTGTATCCCCGATCAGCACTTCCACCGAGATAAATTCGCTGACGACCAGGTCGAGTTGTTTGCGCATTTCCTGGATACGGCGTATGACCTCGCGCTCATAGCCTTCTGTTTCGAGGCTGTCATCGAGCCTGACATCCACATACACGGTTGCGTCCGGCATCGGGGCGGAGAAGATATCAGCCGGGAGTTTCTCCTTGAAGGTCACATGTTCCGCACCTATATCGAAAACTTCGCTGCCGGCGCTGAGTTTTACCTTGCGCCCGGCCTCGATCTCCGATTTGAGGTGGTTACCATCGGCAGCCTCTATGAGCCCTTTGACCTTAAACGAATTTTTGCCAAATCCTTTCCCAAGCGCCTTCATCACCGGCTCCGCCTGCCAGCCGATACGGTCCCATCTCCCCATCACGACCGAGACCTTCCGGGCATTAGCACGGTCCATGCAGACTGCATTCAACCGTTCAATTGCATCTTTTACCGTTTCTGACGCTGTTACCACTACTACTTCAGATACCGGCCAGCGGAGTTTCCGTTTTCCTGCCTGCCGGGCATTTGCGCATGCATCATCAAACGACCGGACAATTTCAACGGCATGTTCGAGAGCTCCATCGACAAGCGATGCATCCCCGGCATCCCAGTCCAGCAGATGAATGCTGGCGGGATCGTTGCCGCACCTGAGGTTTTTATAGATCTCTTCGGTGATATGGGGGCAGAACGGTGCAAGGAGGCTGGTGAGCCGGCGCATGACGTAATAGATGGTCTCGTAGGCATGACGTTTGTCAACCGATTCACCTTCAGACCACATACGGGGGCGGACGAGCTGGACGTACCAGCGGGAAAGATCTTCCAAGATGAAATTCACCAGTTCACGGGTTGCCCGGTGGAGCTGGCACTCTTTTATTGCACCATCAACGGTGGCAGCAACTGAGTTAATGCGGGAGATGATGAACCGGTCTTCATCCGGCATATGACTGAGGTGCGCCCTGATATACGCCCCGTCCCAGATGCCGTTCCTGTTTGAAGGTTCGAACGAATCGAGGATCATGTAGGGAAGCGGGAACCGGTATACATTCCAGAGTATATTTATCGCCCGGTTGGTTGTGCCGACTCCTTCCCAGTTAAATTTGAGATCGTCCCAGGGAGCAGAGGAGGAAAGCACGTAGAGCCTGAGCACATCGACACCGACTTTGGCAATGACCTCTTCGGGTGTTACGACATTTCCGAGGCTTTTTGACATCTTCTTTCCCTCGGCATCAAGCGCAAACCCGTGCATGCAGACGCTTTTATAGGGAGCTTTGCCAAAGGCAATCGTGCTGGCGCCCAGCTGGGAATAGAACCAGCCCCGGGTCTGGTCCTGCCCTTCGGTGATAAAATCAGCAGGCCAGAGTTTCCCGAACTCTTCTGTGTTCCCCGGAAAACCGAGTGTTGCCCAGGAGGCGACCGCGGAGTCAAACCATACATCAAAGATGTCTTCAACCCGCTTCATCGTGCCGCCACAGCTGCACGGGATGGTCACTTCATCCACGAATGGCCGGTGCGGGTCTTTTATCAGGGTACCGCTGGCTTCTTCCAGTTCCCTGATTGTACCGATAACCCGGTACTGGTCACATTTCGGGCAGACCCAGACCGGGATCGGGATACCCCAGTACCTCTGGCGGGAGATGCACCAGTCCCGTGCCTCCTTGATCCAGTCATAGAACCGTGCACTCCCTGCCCATTCGGGATACCAGGTCACCTGTGCAACTTCAGCAAGCATCAGGTCACGCATCTCCGAGGCTTTCAGGAACCACTGCGAGGTCGCCCGGAAAATGATCGGGGTTTTACAGCGCCAGCAGTGACCGTAACGGTGGACAACCATCTCTTTAGCCAGCAGGTGTTCTCCCAGTGCAACCAGTACATTCTCGTCTGCATCTTTGACGTACTGTCCGGCAAATGTCCCTGCTTCTGGCCTGAACCTCCCTGCCCCGTCAACGGGACAGACAATAGGAAGACCCTCTTTTGTCCCGAGAACATAATCATCCCACCCGTGTCCGGGGGCGATATGCACGATTCCGGTATTTTCTAGCGTGACGAAATCTGCAGTTACCACCTTATGGTCAATATCGCGCTGGAGCGGCACATGTTCATGAAGTGGCGATCCATATTTCCAGCCCCTCAGATCGGAACCTTTTTTCTTTTCAAGGATGGCAAAGTCCTGGTAGCGTCCCTTTTTTAATACCGTTTTAACCAGCGGCTCTGCAATCCAGAAGTATTCAACCCGTCCGTCTTTCCTGGCAGAGACCCTTGCATATTCAACATCTTCTGCAACTGCAACTGCAACATTGGCGGGAAGGGTCCATGGGGTTGTTGTCCAGATAACAAGATATTCGTCCTGTTTTCCTGTGAGCGGGAACTTGACAAAGACTGAGGGGTCTTTTTCATCCCAGTATTCAACTTCTGCGTCAGCGATAGCTGTTTCACATCTCGGGCACCAGTTCACTACCCGGTGCCCGCGTTCGAGCATTCCTTTCTCCTGTGCACGTGCAAGCGTCCACCACGCAGCCTCGATATATTCAGGTTTTACCGTCTGGTAAGCATTTTTAAAATCGAGCCAGACACCGAGACTGGCAAACTGGTCGTCCATCAGTAATTTATTACCAATGGCAAATTCGCGGCATTTCTCAATAAAGGGCTGGATACCGAACTTTTCAATATCTTTTTTGGATTTGAAACCCAGTGCCTGCTCTACCTTTACTTCAATCGGCAGCCCGTGCATATCGTAGCCGGCCCGGTCAATGACATTCCTGCCGTTCATCCGCTGGTATCGCAGCAGGCTGTCTTTTAAGATCTTGTTCCATGCAGTACCCAGGTGAATGGTCCCCGTTGTATAGGGAGGGCCGTCAACAAAAAAGAACGGCTTTCCAGTGCTGCGGTGCTGTTTTACGGCCTTATAAGTATCGTTGGTGCGCCAGTGTTCCTGTACTTCACGCTCGATCGACTGTGCATTGAAGTTAGCGGTGACTTCCTTCACAAAATCCCTCTTGAATTTTTATGGGACGCAGATAATTGTGCGTAAGGGAATATTAGTGCTGGTTGACAAAGTAGTTTTTCACCAGTACCAGTCTGTTGGATTCATTTGCAGAAGGTCGTGTTGTATCTCCGGCGGATAGAAATCGCAACAAATATAACTATTTCATTTGAATTCTCTCATCATGAGATTCCAAGGATATTCTTTGCTTTTTGCAGTACTGGTAATCCTCCTTTCCTGCGCCGCCGCATGTACAACAATACCGAATACCGGTGCCGGTCCGACAGCAACGGTTTCAACACCAGTTCCGGCTGCTCCGGTTGTGACAGCGGCAGCATCAGCCCAGCAGACGGTTAAAAGCTCCGGGCTCGAAACCACGATCGATATTCATTATAATGACTTCTACTGTATTGCCCTCCACAAGGCACTCGGCGTGGATTATCTCTATCAGGATCAGAAGTATACGATCTGGGCAACTTCACCGGCAGGTGGAACGATCAACGTAAATGTCCTGTTGCTGAAAGTCGATGACTATGATAAGATCCAGACGGTTAAACCAACATGGGATGCGGTAAAGAAAACCTGGGTGTATGAAGGGATTGCGCCCCTTGTCCAGCTCAACGATATTTCAGTTCCCCAGGAAAAGACCGTTACCATAAAGAACCAGGGTCAATATTTCCTGTGTGCGGATGACCGGAAGGAATCCGGTGTCAACGATGCCATGTTCCGCGTACCGGTAAAGATAACCCGCCTCTGAGAGAGAATTATCTCCAGTCTTTTTTAAAAAATCTCTTTGGTTTTGGGTGACTTTATTTATCCCGGCATGGTAATACCGATACATCGTAATGCCGTCAGCGTACTCCTACGAATCTGTTTGATGTAGCGAGACAATGCAGCATTAAGAACCGGAATGATCGATGATGCAAGTATATCCAATAATCCTGGGAGGTAAGAAGAAGGAAACCTCAGAAATCGCAGATGTTTTGTTTCCTTACACGGGGGAAATCTATGCAAGGGTCTGCCAGGCAGGTCCGGGTGATTTGAATGAAGCAGTAGCTGCCGCAGTGCGGGGTTTTGAAAAAACCCGCCATCTCTCATCTGGTACACGTTCGGGTATCCTCTCCCGTCTCGCTGATGAGATCCATGACCGATCCCGCGAGCTTATTGAGGTAATGGTAATGGAGGGAGGTAAAACAAAAAAGTTCGCAGCAACTGAGGTGTCACGTGCGGAAGTAACTATCCGGACTTCCGCTGAGGAGGCAAAACGAATCTATGGAGAGATTATCCCGCTCGACTGGACTGATGATACAGAAGGGAGGACCGGGTTTCTGGAGCGATTTCCCCGCGGGCCTGTTGTGGGGATTGTCCCGTTTAATTTCCCCCTGAATCTCGCCTGCCATAAACTCGGGCCTGCAATTGCTGCGGGAAATTCCATTATTCTCAAGCCCGCGTCGGCTACACCTGTGTGCAGCCTGCTTCTTGGTGATATGGTACTAAAAGCAGGTCTGCCTCCTGAATCGTTGAGTGTGGTACCATGCCCGAATGTCCGTGCGGAGCAACTGGTCCGGGATCCCCGGATAGCATATCTCTCCTTTACCGGAAGTTGTTCAGTCGGGTGGCACCTGAGGGATATTGCAGGCCAGAAGAAAGTGGGACTGGAACTGGGAGGAAATGCGGCAGTGATCGTTCATGAGGATGCGGACCTCGATTATGCTGCGACACGGATAGTTACCGGGGGTTTTTTAAATGCCGGGCAGATCTGTATATCTGTCCAGCGTGTGCTGGTTCACCGTCCCGTGTATGAACGGACCCTTAAAAAGATTCTCACTGCCACAGAAGGACTTAAGGTGGGAGATCCCCGCGAACCTTCGACAGATGTAGGTCCGATGATAGACCGGGTAAAAGCACAGGAGGCGTACCTGAAAGTAAAGGAAGCGGTAAAGCAGGGTGCACGGGTCCTGACCGGTGGTACTCTTGAAGATACCCTGTTTGCGCCCACGGTTATCGTAGACACGACACCGGATATGAGGGTAATCCGTGAGGAAGTATTTGCTCCGGTCATATCCGTGGCTCCCTATGATGATTTTTCAGAGGCACTTTTAAGGGCAAATACCGGCAGTTTCGGTCTCCAGGTCGGTATCTTTACCCAGAACATCAACCGTGTTATGCGGGCATTCAAAGAAATGGAAGTCGGTGGAGTCATCGTGAACGATATTCCTACCTTCCGTGTCGACCAGATGCCTTATGGTGGTGTGAAGGGATCGGGTACCGGACGTGAAGGCCCGAGGTATGCGATCGAGGAGATGACGGACTCCGGTTAATGGTGATCAACCGGAACGGCGGGATGGAATAGGGAAGGAAAAACATGGGACAGATTGCTGTAATTGGTGCTGCGGATACGACTCCTGAAGAATATGAAATTGCCCTTGCCGTTGGTCGTTTGATCGCCGGACACCAGGAAACACTGGTCTGCGGTGGACTATCCGGTGTGATGGAAGCGGCATGCAGGGGTGCAAGGGAACGGGGGGGCCTGACTATCGGAATCATTCCCGATACCGGCAATGGAAACATGTTTCTCGATTCGGTCATCCGTACGGGGCTCGGGCATGCCCGGAATACCCTGGTTGTGCAGTCCTCCGATGCAGTCATCGCGATCGGGGGAAGTTACGGCACGCTATCAGAAATCGCAATCGCATTAAAAACAAAACGCCCCGTGTTTGGCCTGAAAACATGGGATATTGAAGGTGTTGCGATGTGTGCGACACCAGAAGAAGCGGTACTCAGGGCAGTGAACGCCGCACACCAGTCTCCTTTGTATCGTAGCCCCCGAGCCGGTCCAGGACCTGCCTGAATGCAGGAGAGACGAGGATGCCGCAGAGTTCTGATACCCGTGGGTCCTCAAGGTGCTCTTTGCGAATGGCAATCTCGTAGCGCTCTGATGCCACCGGCTTAAATTCAAGCCCGAGAGCTTTGCCGCACTATACACGCACATCCCTGCATCGGCTTCACCGGACTTTACCGCAAGGGCAACGGCAAGGTGTGTAGTCACTTCGCGTTCATAACCCCGGATCTTCGATGGGTTGATCCCTTTGAGCCTGAGCTGGTGATCGAGCAGCATACGGGTCCCGGATCCCCGCTGGCGGTTTACAAATGTGTGGTGGGGAAGGTCATCGAACCCGATGCCGTTTTTAGATACAACGCCCTGTTGTCTCTCGGCGACACAGATGAGTACAATCTCCTCGCCAGGCAGGTATTTTTTCAGGTACGGGATGTTGTAATCCCCGTTCTCCGCGAGGAGGTGGACAGGAGCTGCGTGGCACTCGTTTGCCTTCAGGGCGAGGATTCCTCCCATACTACCGGCATGGGTAGAGTGGAGTTCAACATTCCTGCCCTGGAGAAGGTCGGCCAGATAATCGAGCAGAGGATCATGGCTCCCGGTAATCAGGAGTGCCCTTTCTGCAGTATCACGGGAAACAGTTAAGGTTGCCGGAACGATTTTGCCCCGTTCAAATCCTTCGACCCCTGCCGGTATTTTCAGGTACGCATTGGACCGCACTGCGCTCATCTGTACACCCGCGCCTCGTGAAAGGGGTGAAAGCACCCATGATGTACCCACGAGTCCCAGTGAACAGAGGATAAACTCGTCGTTTCCGATCTCTTTTGAGACCGATGTGGTAAACCGTGCATCAACTGTCCCGAACGAGACCGAAGGCAGCCCGAATTCATTGAGAAGCGGCAGGACGATCTCGCGGAGCACGGTCAATGCCGACAGGGGATATCCCGGCATACCTATAACGGGTTTTTTCCCGATCCGCCCAATGATCGCCGGTTTACCGGGTTTAATCGCAACCCCGTGGATCAGCACCTCGCCAAGTCCTGCGATCACATCGGCTGTGTAATCTTTTGTTCCGGCCGAGGATCCCGCAGAGATAATTACCAGATCATTTTCTAAAACGGCTTGCTGCAGCGTTTTTCTTATCAGAGCCGGATCGTCCTTTACCATGGGGTATCGTGTACAGCGTGCACCGAGTGAGCCCAGCATCGCTTCAGCCATTACGGTGTTGCTCTCTACGACCTGCCCCGGGGCAGGGTGATTCCCATGTGAGACGAGCTCACTTCCTGTCGGGATTAAACCAATCCGTACCGTGAGGACCGGGACTTCAGTGATACCGTACGCGGCGAGAGCCCCGGGATCGGAAGGGCGGATCAGGTGATGGGATGGCAGTGCCATCTCCGATTCACCAATGTCTTCTCCTGCCGGCCGGATATGTTGCCACGGGGGTGCTGCCTTCCTGATAGTAAATCCCTCATCAGTGACATGAACATCCTCGATCATGATCACGGCATCATAATCCTGAGGCACAACATTACCAGTGTTCACCCTGGCTGCCTGTGAGATGGTGACCGGGTGCTGTTCACTTGCACCCTGCGTGTCGGTGCTCCTGACCGCGATACCATCCATGGCCGCGAGGTGGACTTCGGGAACCGAATAACGGGCAAAGATCGGCTCCGCTGTCACCCTCCCGACTGACTGGATCAGGGGGACTTTTTCCATTGAAGGGATGCAGGAAAAACCTGTGCGAAGGAGTAAAAGGGTTTCACTCAGGGAAGTAACCGTGAGATATCGTTTTACCACAGGATCACCTCGACGTGAGTTCCGGTTTCCAGCCCCTCACTTTCTGCCGGCACACGCACTACACCCGTGCTTCTCACCAGGGTATTTAACAGCCCGGACTTTCCAAACAGGGGTGTAGCAATCCCGTCATTCACAAAAACCCTCACGTAATCTTCCCTGCCTTTAGCGGAAGGTACATTCTGGCCAAGAACAGCCTGCCGGGTCTGTATGGTGCTGCCGGTTTCACCGGTCATCGCTGTTATCAGGTGACGGACAATCGCGATAAGCACGATGAATGCAGAAGCAGGATGGCCCGGAAGCCCGATGACCGGTTTGCCATTGCATTGTCCGATGATAGTGGGCTTACCGGGAGCAATTGCGATCCCGTGGACCAGCACCCTTCCCTGTTCAGCGATAATCGCTGCCACCATGTCGCGGTCGTCTTTCGAACTCCCCCCAGAGATCAGCACCGCATCGCACTCTGCAGTTGCCCGGCTGATGACTGAACTGAGTGCTTCCCGTTCGTCCGTAACGATCCCGTAGATTTCGGGAAGACACCCCCAATCCTTCACGGTAGATGCGATCACGAAGGAGTTCACGTCCCGCACCTGTCCTGCCTTCGGCCGGACGTTCACCGGTACCAGTTCGTTGCCGGTCGAAAGGATCCCGATCTTTGGCATCCTGATGACCGGTACATCTGTGCAGCCTGATGCGGCAAGCACACCAATATCCTGCGCAGAGAGTCGCTTACCGTGTTGTACCACGGTCTCTCCTATTGAAAAATCCTCATTGAAGAAAAGGACGTTTTCCCCATGAGCGACGGGTTTTTTGATAAGGATTTCATCGCCGATCTGTTCGGTATGTTCGATCATCACCACGGCATCAGCACCTTCAGGCAGGATTCCTCCGGTAGGGACATAGATACATCCACCCGGATGTACGAGGTGCTGCCCGGGTTCGCCCATCGCAACCCTGCCCCGGAGGGTGAAAATCGAAGGGATAGAATCACTGGAACCCGTTGTTTCAGCAGACCGCACAGCGAATCCGTCGACGACAGAGCGGGTAAACCCCGGGATATCGACATCAGAACGTACATCCTGTGCAAGGATGCGGTGAAATGCTTCAGGAAGCAAAACCAACTCATTACCGCAGGGAACTGCAAGATTCCTGATCTCTTCAATCGCCTTTGTAACTGAAACTACCTGTAAAAAAAGACTCATTTGAAGCAGCCCAGCTGGCAGCCGCGTATCTTGATTCCGTGGGCATTGCAGTACTCGCTGATCTCCTTTTTGGGGATATGGAATTTTGCGGCAATGGAGAATGCTTCCGGGCACGTGATGGTTTTCTCAATCCCGGCACTCTGAAAAGCCTGAGCTATTTTGTCTGCGTCCATGGTAACACTATTTTGTTTATTTCCTCATAGTGTTTACTCCTCTTCTTTTAAGACACCCTTAATCGTGAGGGAGCGCCACATTATCCATAATGAAGGTAGCGCTCATCAACTCGCGGCAGGACAAGGCGGGAGTGAACATCCGGCACCATATCGAACAGCTTCTCGATACCGATCTGACGGGAGGGACGCTGGTGCAGGACCGGACCTATGAGTTTATCGAGACTGGTGAGCGTTTGATCCATGCAGAACATATCGATGCACAGATCGATGCAGATCTCATTGTCTTCCTCTCACGGCATTACAGCGTTAACCCGGTACGCGTCCTTACCGTACACGTGACCGGGAATTTTGGAACCGCCGAAGTGGGAGGTACCCCCGGACCCTTGCACCTGCAGCCCCCGGAATGATGCAGGCAACACTCCGTGCGCTCTCAAAACACTGTCCGGAAGGATATCGTGTTTCCTATGAAGTCACCCACCACGGTCCGACGGGTCTTTCCCACCCTTCGTTTTTTGTGGAAATCGGATGTACTGAGAAAGAATGGACGGATCCGGTTGCCGGCAGGGCTGTTGCTGAAAGTGTATTGTCTGCATGTCCGGTCAACCCGGTCCCCCTTATAGGGTTTGGGGGTACCCATTATGCCACACGGGAAACCGAAATTGCCCTCACCTCCCGTGGAGCATTTGGCCACATCGCCCATACCCGGGAAGTTGCAGGGCTTGATCAGGAAATGGTCCGGGCAATGATTGTGCAAGGCGGGGCTGTAGCCGCGTATATTGACCGAAAAGCCCTGAATCGCGAAGCACTCAACAACCTGTCCGCTCTCCTCAGGCAATGTCCGGTTCTCCGCTTGTCGGAAAGCGAGATAATGGCAATAGGGCACCTTTCCTGGGAGACATACCTTGAGGTGCGGGCGATGGCAGAGCAGGTTTGTACCGGGGCACGGTGTTATGTCCACGACCTGCAGGGTGAAGGGACACTCTGCAGGGTCCAGATGAATACGGAATTATTGAATGAAGCGATAAAATCCGATGAGCCGGTCTTTATAAAAAATCTTGCTACATTGCCCGTTGTTCACCTTTCCAATCAGGATAATCGTCTGCTTCCCGAATTTATCACATTTGAGGAGCATTCGTCACGAATAATAAATGATTTAAATACATTGTGCGTAAAAATCATACGTAGTAAAGAGATCACTGCAACGGAGAAAGATACCCTGATTATACAGAAGGTGCGGTTCGACCCCCGTAAAGCGCGCGAACTCGGGGTACCGTCAGGACCTGCCTATAAGGACCTTGTGTCGGGCAGGTCAGTCGAGGTCAATGGCCGCTTGATTACACCTGCCATGGTGTCTTCCTGCAGTGAAGTTAATATCCACATCCCGGGGTTGGAGAAGTATCCATGAACAGGTCAATTGTTGAAGAGGCACTCACAAAGGCGAGGGACGAAACCGTGTCAGTCTCGCAGAATAACGAAGACCTTGACCAGATCCTGGCCGAGCTCAAGACCGAGATCACTGTAATTGGTTGTGGTGGCGGGGGATCGAACACCGTTTCCCGCATGATGGAAGAAGGCATTCACGGGGCGAAGCTCATTGCAATCAATACGGATGCCCAGCACCTTATCCGCACCCGTGCAGATCAGCGGATCCTTGTCGGCAGGCAGCGAACCCGCGGGCTCGGTGCCGGATCCATACCCCAGATCGGTGAAGAGGCGGCACTGGAAAACGAGCAGGAGATCCGTGCGGTTGTCTCGGGTTCCGACATGGTCTTTATCACCGTCGGTCTTGGTGGCGGTACCGGAACGGGTGTCGCCCCGGTTGTTGCCAAGGCTGCACGTGAGGAAGGGGCGCTTACGATTGCAATCGTTACGCTGCCATTTGCCGCGGAAGGTGCCATCCGCATGGAGAATGCTGAAGCAGGTCTTGAGCGCCTCAGGGATGTAGCGGACACGGTAATCGTTGTACCAAACGACCGGTTACTTGAAGTAGTGCCCAAGCTCCCCCTTTATGCCGCTTTCAAAGTGGCCGATGAAGTCCTTATGCGTGCGGTCAAGGGCATTACCGAACTGATTACCATGCCCGGGCTCGTTAACCTGGACTTTGCCGATGTACGCACGGTCATGGAACGGGGCGGGGTTGCCATGATCGGTATGGGCGAGAGTGACAGCGAGGATAAAGCGGCAGATTCGGTTAAAAAGGCGATCCGTTCACCGCTCCTGGATGTGGATATCAGCGGTGCAACAGCGGCCCTTGTGAATGTGGTCGGTGGGCCGGATATGACCATGGAAGAGGCTGAAGGAGTTGTCCAGGAAGTCTATAACCGTGTTGACCCCAGTGCGCGGATCATCTGGGGAGCACAGATTGACCCTGCAATGGAGAATAAGATGCGGACCCTGCTGGTTGTTACGGGCGTACGGTCGCCACAAATATATGGTCGTAATGAGAAGCTTACCCCCAAAGTACAGAAACAGTTTGAGATTGATTTTCTCAAGTGAGCACCTATGGAAATTTCAAAGCCTGAAATTACAACCGATATACTCCACGAGGAGTTATTCCGTAAATACATGCGGGTGTTAAAACTCGCACGCACTCCCACCCGGGAAGAGTTTACCAAGATCGCAACCGTCGCTGCAGCCGGTGTATTACTCATCGGGCTGGTCGGTTTTGTCATCTACGAGTTCTTCATCGCATTGCCGCACTGATGGGTATGACACAACCAACCCCCCCAGTACCCGGAGTGCCGCAGCCCCCGCTTGTGCCTGAGGTATTTATCAATCGCATCTTTGCGATTAAGACCACCTCCAAGCAGGAGCGGACCGTTGCGGACAACATCTTAAAGGCGATAGACACCAAGGCGACAGACGTCAAGGTGACCGCGATCATTGTACCCAATGAACTGCAGGGCTATGTTCTCATAGAAACTCCCGAGAAGCTGAACAGGATCGAGCAGCTCGTGGAGAAAGTTGCCCATGCACGTTCTGTAATCAAAGGTGAAACGAGCCTTGCCGAAGTCGGGCATTTCCTCATTCCAAAACCGGTTGTCGCCGGTATTGATGAAGGCACCATCGTTGAGCTGAATCGCCGGGCCGTTCAAAGGCGAAAAAGCAGTCGTCAAGCGCGTTGACTCTGCAAAAGAAGAGATCACGGTCGAACTCTACGAGAGTGTTGTCCCGATTCCGATCACGGTACGGGGCGATAACGTCCGTGTCGTCGAGAAGTTCAAGGACCGGTAAACCCCCAACTCTTTTTTCGGATTCCTGCTGGAGCAGCAGCGGTAAAATCAGGAAAATCTCAAAACAATAGTGGTGGTTATTGACAAGTCTGTGTTTTTGGGTGCGCTGGAAGGGTAAACGAGGGGGCGAAATGGGCCCGGATTTAGTGCAGTGATAATCAACCCTCTCTCAGAAGCAAGATCACCTTTATTTCCTTTCCCATCAATATTTACAGACCCAAGCTTGGAACCCGTATCTACGGGACGGCATGGTGCAAAGACTATGGCAGAAGTGGTCGAGGTTTTAGTACCCGGCGGAAAGGCTACCGCTGGTCCCCCATTGGGACCGTCGCTCGGACCACTCGGTATCAACGTGAAGGCTGTTGTCGATGAGATCAACAAGAAGACCGCTACATTCAACGGGATGCAGGTTCCGGTCAAGATTGAAGTCGACGCAAAGAAAAACTTCACCGTCACGGTGGGTATACCGCCCACTACGGCGCTCATTAAAAAAGAGGCTAATATCGAGAAAGGTTCCGCAGAGCCCAACGTCAAAGTGGTAGGTAATCTACCATTTGAGGCCGCTGTCAGGATTGCCAACATGAAACTCGAAGGCATGCTCGCCTATGAGCTGAAGACCGCAGTAAAAGAGGTCGTCGGTACATGTGTCAGCATGGGAGTTACCATTGACGGTCAGAAGGCAAAAGATGTCTTCGCCCTCATCAATGAAGGCAAGTATGACAGTGTTCTTTTGAAATAACATGAGAAAACCATAGGAGATCGGAAGGTCGTGAACTATGGAGGAATCTGATGGTTGATAGGGCCAAAATTTTACAGGCCGTAAACACGGCTATTGAAAAGGCGCCAGAGCGTAAATTCTCTGAGAGCATCGATATTACCATCAATCTCAAGAATATCGATATGGCGCAGCCGAAAAATCGTATCGACGAGACGATTCTTCTTCCCCATGGACTCGGTGAAAACATCGGGATTTGTGTGATCGGGAAAGGGGATATCGTTACCCAGGCAAAAGATGCCAAGGTTGATCTGATTATCGGCCCTGAAGAAGTTGAGCGGCTTGGTGGTGCACCCCGCGAAGCACGGAGAGTTGCCAGTTCATACCGGTACTTCCTTGCTGAGATGGCGGTTATGCCACAGGTCGGACGGTATTTAGGTCCCCGGCTCGGTCCGAGGGGCAGAATGCCGATGCCGATTGCCGGTGGGACGGATATCCGTCCGATTGTCGAGCGTCTGCGAAACTCGGTGAAGATCAGGACAAAAGACAAGACGGTATTCTCGACAAAGGTCGGTTCGACGGCAATGAAGCCCGAACAGGTCGCTGAGAATATTGAAGCGATTGTCAAGAGGATTGAGTCTGTTCTCGAACAGGGTCCCCTGAACGTCCGCTCTGTCTTTGTCAAGACGACCATGGGTCCTGCAGTGAGGTTGGAATAATGGCGTTGTATACACACCACCTCCCCTCCTGGAAAAAGGACGAGGTCGCTGATATCAAGGCGAACGCAAAAAAGTTCACGCTGATCGGGCTCGTCGATATGTACGGTATCCCGGCACAGCAGGTGCAGCAGATCCGCAGGAACCTCCGCGGTAAAGCGGTCATCAAGGTGACGAGGAACACGCTCATCAAGCATGCGTTCGAAGAAATCGGTGGCGATGTGAAAGGACTCACGAAATACGTGTCCGGTCACTCGGCGCTTATCTTCACCAACGACAACCCGTTCAAGCTCTTCAAGCAGCTGGAAAAGACCAAGACAAAGATGGCGGCCAAGGCCGGCGAAAAAGCGCCGGAGGATATCGTTATCGAAAAAGGTCCGACAAGTTTCAAGCCGGGCCCGATTGTCGGTGAGCTCCAGCAGGCTGGTATTCCCGCAGCTATTGAAGCCGGGAAGGTCAAGATCCGCGAGACCAAGACCGTTGTAAAGAAAGGCGAGGTCATCTCGGCAAAACTTGCAACCATTCTGGTAAAACTCGATATCAAGCCAATGGATGTCGGACTTGCACTGCAGGTTGCATACCATGATGGTGATATCTTTGAGCCATCCGTGCTTGCCGTTGATGAGACCGTCATTCTCGGGCAGATCCAGCTCGCAGGACTCCAGGCATTCAACCTGTCGGTCAATGCAGCGATCCCGACGAAGGATACGATGGGAGCAATCCTGACCAAAGCAGTCAGGGATGCACGCGGACTTGCAGTCGAAGCAGCGATCTATGAAAAAGACGTTGTTGATGCGATTATCGGTAAAGCGTACAGGGAAAGCCAGGCAGTCAAAAGCCTGGTAAAATAAGTATTTGATATTGAGGTGAACAAGATGGAATATATCTATGCAGCACTTCTCCTGCACAAGGCAGGCAAGAAGGTCGATGAGAACGGCGTCAAGGCAGTACTTACCGCCGCAGGTGTAGCAGCAGACGAATCACGCGTAAAGGCACTCATTGCAGCACTCGATGGTGTAAACATCGAAGACGCAATCAGCAAGGCCGCCGTAGCACCGGTTGCAGCCGCAGCAGCAGCACCCGCAGCAGCAGGCCATGCAGCCGCAGCCGCAAAGGAAGAAGCACCGGAAGAGCACAAGAAGGAAGACGAAGAGAGCGGTATGGCAGGGCTTGGTGCCCTGTTCGGATAATTCTCTTTTTTCTTACTTCTTAAGGCACAGGTCGATCCTTGTTTTATTTTCCCCATTATGGTGTTTCATTCTTACCCAAAAAAGGTTCAGATTCAATTTTAAAACCAAAGTCAGGATGAAAATACTAAAAAGGGATATCTTTCTCACTCAAGCCGGACCGGGCTTGTTTTCTCTGTTTCCTTCTCAACAACCACCGCTGTCCCGTACGCGAGCAGTTCGGTCATATAGCTGATCTCGGATGAATCGAATTGCACTCCGATCACCGCATTTGCGCCCATCTTTTTTGCATGATCCTTCAGCCGGCCAAGAGCCTGTTCACGCGACTGGTTCAAAAGTTCTGTGTACTCATGGATCTCGCCACCGGCAAGGGATCGGAGACCCGCGGTAATGTTGCGGCCAAGGCCCCGGCTCCTCACGATAAGTCCCCACGTGAACCCGATGGTCTTTGCGATCCGGTATCCCGGAAGATACGGTGTGCTTACGACAATAATCTCGTCTGGCATTGTTCTCACCTCTGTACCAATCGACGGATTGCTATTCAAAGGTTTTCTGACAGAAAAAAAGAAAAAATGGATCGGACTCGTCTAATACGTCCTCACATTCACGACATTCTTCACATCTGCGACCGTCATCCCCCGGTACAGGCCTGCACCGTACATGATCTGGACCGCCTTCTTATCAATCAGGCTGAGCCGGATGTTGGTATTATCGTCGTAATAGAACATGCTGTCCGGGTATTTCAGGGTCTCACCCCTGCATCCCAGTTCGTAAAGGAAACTCCGAAGGATGATATGGGTCCTCAAATCACCCTTGAGATTATCATTAACATAGATAACCCCCGGACCGATCTTTGCATACGAAATACCCCGGATTTGAATTCTTTTGTGTAGGATTCCGAAGGAATTGCATCCATCCCGGTCCCGGCGACGAATTGTATTACGATATCGGCATTTGATGTGGTCTTGATGTTTTCAGAGAACTGGTTGGTGGCTGAAAGGTCGTTGAACTCGGTGATGAATGACCCTATAAGGGCCATATCTGCATTGTTTCCGTTGAATAACGAGAGGGTATTTCGTGGTTTTGAGCCCGTCGGGTTATAGGAAAGCCGGTCAAGCTGGGTGGTTCCCGACCCGAACGCAATGTCCATGAAATGCCGGGTTATATCGTCAGATGTGATAGACGGGGGTGTTGTGAAAGGTGGAAGAGTAGGGTTTTGAGTGGTCTGCAGAGCAGTTGTTAACGATACAGGTATTGTGGTCTGAATTGTGGAAGGTATGGGGGTTGTCTGGGGAACCGGCTGGTCCTGAGTCGTGGTTGTGCACCCCGAGACCAGTACAAGAGTTACTGAGAAAAGAATAATGAGAGAATACCAAAACGGGCGGGATTTTTCCATGCATATGTCTTTTCTTAGGTTCGGATATAAGACTATCCGACGATAAAAATTGCTGGTTGCGGGATCTTTCCTTATACCGGCACACCGACGTAAATATTGTGCTTGGTTGCCACGATTTTTACCCGCACCTGCCCTGATTCTTTCGGGCAGTGGTATATTGAAACAACCCGGTTGCGGGCAACACCGAGCATCTCCCCGTGGATCCACCCCGGTGCCCGGACCTCGACTGTCACTTTCTCGCCTTTGGAAAATACCAGAGGAATAAACGGGCGTCTCACCGTGCCAAAGTCCCGTGCCTGGTCAAGCTGCAGTCTGATGCCGAATTCCTTTTCCCACGGTCTGATGCTCCGGTTGAAGAACTGCCACCAGCTCTGGGCTTTCACTCCTTTGGGTGACCTGCCGTACCGGTAGTGTTCGAACTTCTGGATACCCAGTGGCGGGAACCGTTTGCCGGCGCCGATCTCCTGCGCAAACCGGATCAGCTTTCGGGATCTCAGCATCATTGATTCCGGGCATATACACCGGTGCAATAAGCAGGTCCATCCTGCTACGGGCAACCGCTTTTGCTGCATCGGTGAGTTTTTCAATATCATACCAGTCGACACCTGCGAGCGTTTGTGCAATTGCCGGGTCAAGAGCATGCAGGGAAAGATTGATCCGGTCAAGTCCCGCCGATTCCAGAGCTGCAATCTTTGATTCGTCAAGCAGCGTCCCGTTGGTCTGGAGCGAGATGGTTTTTACCTCATCGATCTGCCTGAGTTCTGCGATGAGATCAGGAAGCCGGGAGTACATCACCGGCTCACCCGGAGAATCGATGTGGCATTCGACTCCTGCTCCTTTGAACTGTGCGATCTCCTGCACTGCTTCGACCAGGTACTCCATCTCAACTTCATAGCTGGTGGCACGCGTAGTTGACTCAGGACCTGCATCAACCGAACAAAAAGGACAATTTAAATTACAGCCGCAACTCGGGCGCACCTGCAGGATACTGGTTCCACGGTCTATGATGCCAAAGTAGAGTGAACCGATCAGCGGGATTTCCGAATCGCGGGTTATTCTGAAATGTGTCATGAACTTACAAAATACCGGGTAAAAATGGTGGCTGGTTTCATAGCTGTTTTATCCTGCACCCTTTCCACTCACCCCGGTAGAGTTCAGGGCTGGGATTTTCCATGCGGGCAAAGATAAATTCGAATGCTCCCCGTTCCACGATCGCTTTTCCGGTTCTCTGGCAGTATTTCCTGAATGCAGAATACACATCGGCACAGGAAATATGAGCCGATGGTTCCGGGATGAGTACCTCTTTGTGGAAACTCCAGATCCCGTCAAATTCGCTGTCATCATCAGACGGCTTTACCACCACCGTCTCCATTTGTTCCAGGATCTCCTGCCGGGTTAAAACGCTGTAGAGATCGCAGTAATAATCCTGAAGGACAGTAAGACCCTGGCGGAGATCGTTGAGCTCCATTTCGAGTTTTTTAATCATCTTTTCCTGATAGATAATCCGTTCAGTTATGTCCATGGCTGGTGGTTCCTTTTTTATGTTTCCTGCAGATAAAGGTGTTCGTTTTTATCAGATTGTGGCAGGCATTCAGTCCTTTATTATCAGCTGTTTGGCAGCATATACACACTGCCCGAATGAGACGCCCCCGTCACCGAGGGGATAGTCCATGTTCATGACACATTCAAACGCATGGCCGGTGATCTCTGTACGAATGGTTTCCCGGATTGCATGGTTATAGGCAACCCCCCCGCTCAGGGCAATCTTATTTTGACCGTCGCGTTCAGCTGCATGGATGGCGAGCTGTGCGATTCCCCGGGCGAGGTTGTACTGGAAAGAGGCGGCGATGTCCCGGATCACCCGCAAGTCTCTGCCAGGATCTGCCTGCAATCGGATAAATGCGTCCTGCAGGAGTGAACGGCTTGAGAGTTGCTCGCACCCGTTCCGGGTAGAAAAGACGAGGTCCCATTCTTCAGTGCGCCCGCCCGATGCTAAAGATTCCAGTTTCATTGCAGGTTCCCCGTCATAGGTACGCTCACGGCATATCCCCAGAAGTGCGGCAGCGGCATCAAGAACCCTCCCGGTACTGGTAGTTTGTACAACATTGAATCCACGTGCCACCTGTTTTTCAAGCACACTGAGCTCAATATCAGACCAGCCCCGCAAAGCAAGGAGAGAAAGGATTTCTTTATCCGGCAGGATCCCATAGAGCATTCGTTCGGGAAACCGCGTCGCGAGGTCTCCTCCGGGCATTGCAACTGGTTCAAGGTGGGCAACCCGCCTGAGGTCCGGCACCTGCCCGGAAAAGATTTCGCTCCCCCAGATTGTACCGTCATCACCGTATCCGACACCATCAATTGCAATACCTATGCAGGGCTCGGTCGTTGTTGCTGCGATGTGCGCCCGGTGGTGCTGCACCGGGATGAGGTCCAGCCCGTGATCCGAGGCCATCTCGCGGGCGAACCGGGTGGAGAGAAACTGGGGATGCAGGTCGTGCGCAATTACCTCGAATTTTGCCCCGAGGAGCCGCTGCAGGTTCCTTATTGTTTCTTCAAGATATTCGAGTGTTGCCGGGTTTCTCACGTTACCCACGTGCGGTGAGGTGACCGTAAACCCGTTCCGGTAGAGCGTGGCATTCGCGTTCAGTTCCGGGCCCACCCCAAGAATACATTTTTTCCCCAGATCAATTGCGGTCCGTTTTGGGGCAATTCCCCGGGAGAGCCGGATAATATATCCGTCCCTGATCACGGAATCGTCACACCTGTTTACGATCTTCCGGTTGTGCGTGAGGAAAAAATCGACATCGCGGTTCAGCTTTGCCATGGCCTGGTCATTACCGGTAATCATCGGGTAACCGGGCATATTGGCACTGGTCATAACGAGCAGTGGGTGTTTCAGGTAATGGAAGAGAAGGTGATGAAGCCCGGTATACGGCAGCATGCATCCGATGGTATGGAGATTGCTTATTGCCGCATGAGCTGTTGGATCGCGTTTTTTCAGGACAACGATCGGGTGGACCGGGCTCTCGAGGCCCCGTTTTTCCAGGTCTGAAACTAAAGCCAGTCGCTCAATATAGTCCGGGCGGACCATGATGGCAAAAGGCTGTTCGATCCGTCCGAGCCGGTGCTTCAGTTCATCGGCAGATTCTTCGATGCATGCGAGGTGAAATCCACCCACGCCCCGCATCGCAAGAATTTTTCCCGCATCGAGCAGTTCTGCTGCCTCCCGGATGGGATCCAGATCGTATACCTTATTTCCCTGTGTATCGGACAGTTCGAGCCCGGGGCCGCAGGTTGTGCAGGCTATTGTCTGGGCATGATGGCGGCGGCAGCCGGGATCACGGTACTCCCGACCACATGCCGCACACACGGGGAATTCTGTCATCGAAGTCCGCTCTCGGTCGTACGGGAGCGTGTTGATGATACTGTAGCGGGGTCCGCAGTTAACGCAGGATGTTGCCCAGTAATTATCATATCTTCCGCCCGGGTGGAAAATATCGTCAATACAGTCATTACAGATTGCGATATCCGGTGGGATCATGCCGCTCATTGAACCCGAACCGCTTGGCAATATGATAAACCCCTCAGGAATCTCTTCGCTGACGGGAGTGACCTCCACAGAGTCAATCCGGGACAGGGGGGGGCCTCGTGATACTTCTGCCAAAAACTGTTCGAACTGTTCTCCCCGGGCAAAAATTTCCACTTCACTCCCGAGATTTTTGACAGATCCCGGAGATTCCCAGGGTACATGCCCGTGCATAGACAAACGGGCGAAACCCGACTCCCTGAACAATTCCACGCACTGTGATTTTGCCCGTTTTTTGCATGGTATGCCGCAAAAATTTATTGATTCGTGGAACCATATAAGTATAGGGTTTTATTGTGCCGGGCCATATTCGAATCGTAAACGATCCCGTAGAGCTTGTTCCTCTCCTGATGACGTTCAACGACCCCTCGTTTAAGAAGGTCTACGAACTATTGAACAAATCATGGCTGACAGAAGAGGAAATACGGGCGCATATCGACAACGATGGTGTGTCGCTGTGCCTTCAGATTTTAAAGAAGGGTAACCTCGTGGAGGAACAATGGCGGATGCCAAAACCCGGTGCAAAACCGCAAAAAGAGTTCCGTGCAACCTATAATAAATTCCGGGCGAACTTCCAGTGCAACCTTTCAGATCTTTCTGATATTCTGTATATCTCGCTGTCCAATGATGAGAACCTCCGTGAAGTCGTGGAACAGATAGAAGGAGAACTCATCAAGGGTAACAGCTCCATCAATGATCTCTCCCGGAAATTCAATGTCAGTCCGATCTTCATCAAAGGACTTGCCAAACGGATCATCCACATGGATGTCAAGGGACAGGGACTGGTGCTGCTTGACACTGGGCGCTAAGGATCCCCTTTATTCTATTTTGCGCAGCAAACGTGAAGTATCACGATTGCAGATTCTTGTTGAGATCGCCGAGCACCAGCCGGCAGTCCGGCAACAGGAGATCGCTGAAAAACTCGGGGTTACCCCCCAGGCTATTTCAGAATATATTCGTGAGCTGGTGGATGAAGGGAAGGTTTCTGCGATTGGCAGGGGAAATTACGAGGTGACCCGGTCCGGTATCGAATGGGTGCTGGAGAATGCAGAGTCACTTGAATCCTATGCCCGGCATATCCGGCGCGATATCATCCAGCAGGTGTCTGTCTGGACAGCTATTGCTGCAGAAACGTTACACCAGGGGGATGAAGTCGGCGTATACATGAAAGGCGGCTTTCTCTACGCGGGAAAAAAGCCACTGGCTGCAACCGGGACGGTTATTGCGGATGCGAAAAAGGATGAGGATGTGGGTGTCGCACGGTTGAACGGGATCATCGATCACAAGGAAGGGATGATTCATGTCTGCAAGGTCCCGCGGATCCAGCACGGGGGTTCTAAAAAAATACAAAAGGGCAGGTTGCTTGAGGTGACGAACGGGGTGGGGGTCATCGCAGCGGTAGGGCTTGAAGCATATATTGCGTTAAAAGCGGCCGGGAAAAAACCGGATATGTTCTTTGGTGCCCGGGAAGGTGTCATAGAGGCCGCTTTCCACGGGATCGACTGTGCGATTGTCATTGTTGATGAAGAGTTCACGGATTTTTTAAAGAGACTTGAGAGCGTGGAACTCGCGTACAAGATCCATGACCTGATCACACCATGAAGATCATCGTCCAGCTCCAGCGCAGCGGCAATTACAAACTGCTCTTTTACGACGGCAAGAGTGTGCGGGGCGCAGCCTATGTTGAACTGAACGATACCCCCCGCGGTCCCCGGCCCACGAAGTACCGGGTGAAATGGGGCGGGAAGAAAGATTATCACCATACCCCTTCAAAGGAACTGATAGCCCAGCTCCGCGAGTCGGATGTGCGGATGGTAAAAGAAGACCATCTCTTCGAAGAGTTTTTGGAAGCGTTCCAGGTCAGGAGCGGGCCCGTGAGTGCTCTGCCGGATGTGCCTGCTCGACGAGCGGTATACCCCGATTAATGACGAGAACGCGATCACGTTTGGCAAGAACGAGCGGATCTGCCTGGACTGCGGGAGAAAGGAACTCCGCCGCGAGGTCTCGCATATCGGCCGGCTGGGACTCGAGGGGATCGTGCATCTCGAGAAACTGCTCGCGAGTTACCGCAACCTTGACCGGGTGTTAGCAACCCTCTCGTCCGATAAGATCTCGATGGAGTCGGCGATGTTCGACAAGCTCGAGGCCCACCCCGTGATGACGACGGCCTCGATCGATGAGCTGCCACTGCCCCGCCAGTTCGTGGAAGCGAGCGGGGTTACGCAGCTGATGCCGGCGCAGCACCTGGCAGTTGAGGCCGGGCTGCTTCGCGGAAAAGACCTGCTCGTGGTGGCCGCAACGGCGAGCGGCAAGACATTCATCGGTGAGATGGCGGGGATGAAGAACTACCTGGAGGGCCGGGGGCGGACGCTCTTTTTAGTCCCGCTGGTGGCGCTGGCAAACCAGAAGTACGAACGCTTCACCGAACGCTACGCAAAGTTTGCCAAGTCGGGCCTGCTGACGGGCACGAGCCGGCTCAATCTTCCCGAGACCCGGAAGATCGGGGACCGGAATCCCCAGGCCCCGATCATCATCGGGACCTACGAAGGGGTGGACAACATGATCCGCCGGGGCCAGAAGATGGCAAATATCGGGACCGTGATCATCGATGAGGTCCAGATGCTGGAGAATGCCGACCGGGGCCACCGGCTCGACGGGATGATCGCCCGGCTCAAGTATCTCGCCCCGCAGGCCCAGTTCCTGTACCTCTCGGCAACGATCGGCTCGCCCAAGATTCTTGCAAAGAAACTGAACTGCACGCTCGTGGTGTATGCCGACCGCCCGGTGGGGCTGGAACGCTACCTCCTCTTTACCGAGCGCAAGAACAAGATCCCGATGATCAAGCAGATGACGACCGAGGAGTACAAGCGGACCTCATCGAAAGGCTTCCGTGGCCAGACGATCATCTTCACGAACGCCCGGGCCCGGTGCCACACGATCGCCGATGCGCTCGGCATCCGGGCAGCCGCGTACCATGCGGGCTCAGCTCCGTGGAACGCCGGGACGTGGAGACGAAGTTCCTGACCGGCAAACTCATGGCGGTAGTCACGACCGCTGCTCTCGGGGCCGGGGTGGATTTCCCGGCATCGCAGGTGATCTTCGATGCGCTGGCGATGGGCCGCGACTGGCTCTCGGTGCAGGAGTTCAACCAGATGGGAGGCCGGGCGGGACGCCCCGACTTCCACGACCTCGGGCGGGTTGTGATCCTGGCAGAACCCGGTGGCAGTTACTCGCGGGAGAACCCGGGCACGGAAGAAGAGATCGCCATCAAGCTGCTGAAAGGCGAGATGGAAGAAGTCGCTCCCGTGCACGAGTTCGAGGCGAGCTCGGAGGAGTACGTGGCAAACGCGATCGCCTGCAATGGCGAAGAGGCGGACCTCAACCGGATCAACAGCATGATGGTGGGGAGCATGGAGCCCGTGCTGCCGGACCTCATCGCCCACAAGCTGGTGGAGAGGCATGGCACCCGGCTCGTGATGACGCCGCTCGCGAGAGTGATGGCGGAGCATTTCATCGGCATGGAGCGGCTGCTGGAGATTATACGGCTGACGAAGTGCAACCTCGAGCCGCTCGATATCATCGGGGAACTGGAGAGCGAGGATGTGCACAAGGACAACCGGACGGAGAAGAAGAGGGGGCCTTCGAGACCTGGGGAGCGGCTGCGGGAGCCGGAGAAGCCGAGGCATGAGCAGTCACCGGGAGCGAAGATGCATGTGGGGCATCACCACCCCGGGATTCCGCTGAAGAAGGAGCAGTTGGGGGCTCAGCAGGGGACTAAAAAGAAGGGGAAGGGGAGGAGGTAATGAGGGAGAAAAGTGAGATCGTGCAAGATCCCTTGCCCGTTCATGTGCCGGTAATTGCCAGATGCCCCACGCTCACCGGCCCCCTACTCAAATAAGGTTCCACGCGATCTCTCCCGGGCCAAGGACTCCTCCGGATATTTTGCATGAAAACAGTTTCCATAATGTATCGTGAAATCCACGTCGGTTTCGGACGAGAGGTACAAGTTTCCGGGCCCCAAAACAGGTGTTCTTTTCCCCTTGACCGTGCTACCTATCCAGCCAAAAAAGGGGGCTGCTGTAAGCCCGCTATTTTGACATGTTTTATTCTGATTAAAACGTGTATTTTCCAAAAATAACGGATTAAAAGACTATTTTCCACAGAAGTTGACACTCTTCCATGGGAACCGGATTCGATCTGTGTCCTTTTGCCAAAAGGAGCATTTTACAGGCTTATTTGGGATACAGTCCTGCTTGCCTTCCTGTTCCGGAGCAGCTGAAACCCTTTCCGGTACCGCCCAATCTCCTAAAAGGTCCGGTAAGTGAATTTCTCCGAGCCTGAAAAAACGCCGGCACCGGCCAGACCCAGTGCGTCACCCTCGCGTATTGGTTAATTATCCCGAAGTATTCGCATTTATCATCCGGCACGTTCTGCACATTGTTCTTTTTTCCGGCAACCCGGGCAGGCATACGCTTATTTCCGTAAAATCTTACGAAAAAATTGTGCAGAAAAAAGATCCCGGAAATGACCCGCAAGTTGCCTGGTTGCCCGACAACGAAGACGAGATCTCATTACCATGGCACTGTCAAATGTAACACGAAAGAAGATTAATCAATACGTGAGTAAATGGATATTTCATTGCAATCCTGAGAACAGGTGGTGGGGAACAGGTGGCAGATAAAGTCAGAATCAATTATTTCATCGATTGCGGGCTGATCATCACATTTCTTCTGTCATGTAGTACCGGGGTCATCAAATTCCCGGAGTGGACCCGGTTTTTTCAGGGTGTTTTTCTGATCGTTCCGGCTTCAACGCTCTCACTGATCCATGACATTTCCGGAATTGCCATGGGTCTTTTAGTCCTTGCTCACCTTGTGTTACACTGGAGGTGGATTGTTGCCATGACAAAATCGATAGTTAAAAGAACGGAAAATTAGGTTTTTTTTCAAGAATGGATTATTCTGGTGCCCGATATACCTGGCAAAGATACTCCAGGATAAAAAATTGCAACCGGGAGGGTTTATTGTAAAGTAGTTCTTATTAACGGATGCCATGATCGTCCATTCAGAGCACTTTTACCGCCACACCTCTATTTTTGGATAGTATTACTTTCCTGTCCGGTCCTGATGACAAGAACCGGTGTATGAGTACTTCTTACGACCGTGAATGTAGTACTGCCAAGGAGCATTTCCCGTAACCAGTCGGTGCCGTAGGCACTCATCGCTATCAGGGAAACCCCATCTGTTTCCGCAATCGAGAGTATCGTTTCCGCAGGATCTCCTGTAAGGACGTATAGTTTTACCTCAACACCCGTATTGCTATACTCATTTTTCAGGTCAATAAGCCGTGTCTGTGCATCCTTGCGGTAAACCTCTATCTCCTTGTCTGATTCCACGCGATTAACGACATGGAGGAAGATGGTCTCCTGGATTCCCGGGATCGTTTTTACAAAATCGGATGCCTCGCTGGCAGACGGTGAAAAATCTGTTGGCACCAGCACTTTTGAGAACAGTTCATTATGAACCGTACTGGATGATGCCGGGGGACTGTCCTTTTCCAGATTGAGATGCATGATAAGAACATTCGTTTTTGCATGCCGGAGTACGGAGGATGAAACACTCCCTAAAAGAAGTGACTGGATTGGGTTGATACCCCGTGCACCCAGGATGATCAGGGATACGTTTTCTGTTTCTGCAATCTCGAGGATCGTAAGCGCAACGGTTCCCTGGGTAATTGCATTCACTATCACATCGGTACGTACATTCACGTTAAACCCGAGATTTTCAAGAAATTTTTTCTTTTCTTCAAGGAGAGCCTGAGCATCTTTTAATTCCGGGCTCCTTTTTTCCAGATCAGTCCCACGGGACGGGTCGCGTCCACCACGTGCAGGAGCACTATTTCTTTAACCCCGGGAATCTCTCTGATCCGGTCAAGGATTTTTTGTGAATACCCGGAAAAATCCAGAGGAATTAACACTTTTTTGAACATTCAGACAACCTTACGGTAATTACCGTTTACCATTAATAAAAAAGATCACCCCGGGTTTCCGACATCTGCCTGATACGGTAATTCAATTCTTTCCATGGGCAGGGGGAAAAAAGAGATCTGGTTATCAAGGTGCCGCCTGCCCGCCCTGCCCGCTATGCCCGGAGATTTCGTCGTGATATTCTTCCGTGTCATCAGGTTTCCACATGCCCACAGGACAACTTCGGAAAGTGCCGGATGGATATGCATGGTTCCGGTAACTGCGCCCAACGCTGGTTCAGGTGATGAAAGAATGGTTATAAATTCCTGTATCAGTACAGATGCCTGCGGCCCGATGATATGGGCACCGAGAATGTTCATTCTGGATTTTTCGATAATGACTTTGACAAAATAATCTTTCAGCCCCATTGCTATGCCTTTTGCAGTATCTTCATACCGGGTAAAGCCGATCAGGATGTTGTCAGCGCCGTATTTTTGTATCGCTTCGTCTTCCAAAAGACCAACACTGGCAATTTCAGGATCCGAAAAGACTGCATAGGGGATGACCCGGTAATCAACCGGAATTTTCTTTTTCAGGATCGCATTGTTATAGACAATCCGGGCCTCATAATTTGCCACGTGTTTGAACATGAATTTCCCATTTGCATCCCCCAATGCCCAGATTCCCGGCTGACTGGTCTCGAGATACTCATCGGTGATGATCCACCCGTTTTTATCCGTTTTGACCCCGGCACGTTCCGGATGCAGGATGTCGGTATTCGGCCCCCTTCCTGAAGCAACAAGAACCGTATCGGCAACCACTGCTGCTTCAATTTTGGTGGTCCGGTTGAGAGCGGTGATCGTGATTTTAGTGTCCGGTCCCCGATCGGTCTGTTTTACCTCATGGTTGGTGAGGATGGTGAGATGTTTTCCGAGCTCCCTCTGGGCGAGGGCTGATATTTCGGGTTCTGCTTCAGGAATAAACCGGGGGTTGCGGCCGATGATCGTCACCTGTGAACCCATTGACGAAAGGAAATGGCCGTATTCTGCGGCAATATATCCTCCACCAATGATTACAACGCTTTCCGGTAATTTGTCGAGAGACAGGATGGAGTCACTGGTAAGATATGGTACTGTATCGAGACCCTTGATCGGGGGAAGCGAAGGTTTTGAACCGGTGCATAAAAATATTCTTTTTGATTTAATGGTCTCATCACCAGCCTTGAGCGTGTAGGGTGCAGTAAATTCGGCAATGGCATGATAGTAGCTGAGGTGAGGGTTACCTGAAAGCCCGGCACGGATACCGTCAATATTGTTTTTAATGATAGTTCTCATCCGTTGCATGACAGCAGGGAAATCGATCTTTGTTATCGTGCTCTCTATTCCAAAATCCGCGGACCTTTCTACCATCCTGACAACTTCCGCTGGATACAGGAGGAGTTTTGAGGGAATACACCCCCGGGTGAGGCAGATCCCGCCGGGATCGTCTTTGTCAATTACGGCAATCCTCGCGTTCGGATGTTCCTGCATAATAGCACTGACAATTTCCATGGCCGACCCAGATCCAATTGCAATATAATCATATTCTTTCATCAAAACCCTCTTTACCTTCGATCGGAGATTGGGGCATATATGTATTGTCCCATGGTATGACCATGACCCGCACGCAGGAGGAGTTGATCAATCTTGCAGCTGTTGTCGTCATCCGGACCATTCCTGGCTACTTCCTTTCAAAGGAATCAGCAGAATTCGAATCTTCAGGAATAAAAAAAGGGTGCGGTGGGTTATTGCGGCAGCACATGACAGACCCAGAGATCATAGATGGGATCCGCTGGATTTTCCTGCAGTCTGACAGACCTGTCCATTGCCATTCCCCATTCCTGGACAAGGAGTGCCTCTTTTTCGGTGCCGACTGTAATGAGTGTTTCTTTGGTAACCGAGCATACTTCGCTGATGATCCGTTCCCACATTTCCTGGTTCATCAGGTTAAACTCCCCGGCCATGATCACGACTCCTTTTGGTACCTGTTCAACATACCGTGATGCGATGGTCGCATCGATCCACATTGTCTCTTCAGGGAGCAGTCGCTTCTCCAGAAGGCCCCGGGCAAGGAGGGATTCGTCATTGTCATAAGAAAGGGGTAAAAACCCAAGGTCCCGCAGGACTGCTGAGCCTACTCCTGACCCACAGCAGCAGTCGATGCAGGTCTCGCCCCTGCCGGTTCCCCAGAAACCGTGGATGAGGTTTTTTAAGATTTCGTGCCGGTTGGGATTCAGATCATCCATAAACGGGGGAACCGTCGTAACCAGCGCAGTGCTGTAATACTCGCGCACTGCCGCTGCCCAGACTGCCCGGTCCTCCTGGAATATCTCCCCATGAACATTTTCGAAGAGGCTCAATAAGTGCAACGGATGGATTCCTGCACAGGAATGAACCAGCAATCCAGCCGTCAGATACCCTGAATGCGAGTGCCAATGGTTCTTCTGACTCATCCAGCAGGAGGCGACCCTCATCAGTTCTGATGGCTGCAAGGGCAGCATTGTTCCTGGTATCCGTGAGTGAAGCGAAATCAGGCTCGATAAACCTGACCTCCTCAACGCCGAGGATCTCAGTGGCTTTCATGGGCCCCGCTCTATCCTCATACCGTGCGGGGCTTCAATCGTCCCGTCAATCTTTGCCTCTTCATGGAGCACAAGGGCTTTTGCAATCACATCCCCGAGAATATGGGCTCCTTTTTTCACGTAGACGGTGCTTCCGCTCTCCACATTGCCGTGGACCGTGACGCCGTCGACCACGGTTATGCGGTTCCTGGCACGGAGGCTGCCGAAGATGACCGTGTTCTGCTGGACGTCAATGGAACCAGCCCGTATATTGCCGTGGAGCCGGCACCCTTTCCCGATCCTCATGGTGGAGGGGACCGAGAAGAGTTTGAGGTTCAGCTTCGAACGGGCGGGTATCATGAGCGGGATCTCCATCTTCTCCTCTTCAGAGAACAGGTTGTCAAGGATCCGGTCCAGTTCTTTCTCGTTCTCTATCTTCAGGATGGTCATTAAGTAGATGATGATGAACATGAAGACCGGCATCGGGTTTCTCACTTCGACATCGCCTTTGGCATCAAAGCCCTCTTTGATCACGACTTTTTCCCCGATGTCAAGAGCGCCCGAAACAACCAGTTTGCCGGCGATTTTCACGCCTTCACCGATGTACGCGTCCTGCTTGGCGATCACGTCGTTTCCTATTTCGCACCAGTTCCCGATCCTCACGTCCCCGTTTGCCCAGATATATTCGCGAATCTTTGAGGATTCTCCCACGTAGACATCGGCTCCCCGTAAGCCGTAATCGATCTGGCAGAATTCCCCGACCACAATATTCCGGTCGGTCTTGATGCTGTGCTCCTGCAGTTCTGTGCCGTCAGGGAGCAGGCAGTGTTTGTGCCAGTTTTTTACGGTTCTCTCTTTCATCTGTCCCCCGAAAATCTCATTATGCCCCGAATTTATGTGCTTTGTTGATCAGGTCAAGTGCTGTTGGCAGGAGTGCTGTCCCGGTAATCCGGTTAAGTCCTCCCCGTGCACAGGAAATTCATCGAATGTGGTGACATCATCGATCCGGACACCGTCCCCATGGATCAGCACCGGAACCGGATCAGCACTGTGATCTTTTATCGTGCAGGGTGTTGAATGGTCCGCGCAGATGACTATGATGCAGCCTTTGAGACCCAGCAGGGGTGCAAGGGCGGCATCAGTTTTTGTGATAAAATCCCGCTTCTGTTCAGCAAGCCCGTCATGCCCGGACTCATCGGCTCCTTTGATGTTGACCAGCACAAAATCCTTTGTCTTCAATTCGGTTATTGCAGCGGTGATCTTGCCGGGGATGTTGCTGTTCTGTGACCCGGTAATTCCCTCAACATGGACAGGAGACAGTCCGACAACATTGCCGATGCCTTTAATCAGGCTTGCTGCCGAGATCACACTACCCGAAATCCCGTATTTCTTTGAAAATGGTTCAAAATGTCCCATTTCACCGGCTCCCCGCATCAGTACGATATTTGCCGGGAGCAGATTCTTTTTTACCCGTTCCCTGTTGATCGCATGATCGAAGAGGATTTTTGTGGACTGCCGGACAAACTCGTTGCAGACCGCGGCAGTCTTTTCATCGCCTGACGTTTTTTTCAGGGGTTGAACCGTGAGGGGTGCCACTCCATCTTTTTTCGGATCATTGGACGAGACGCAGTGCCCGATTCCCTCGCCTTTGAGTGCGAGTGATGCCCGGTGACCGGCACCGGAACGGAAAACAAATTTTACTCCGAACTTCGAGAGATCTACACCATCCTGGATCGCCTTGCTCAGGTCCGTAGTATCATGGATCCTTCCTGCACGGCGATCCCTGATGATCCCTTCAGGTGATATGGTTGCATAATTGCACCGGAACCCGATCATGCCCGGTTCCATGTGGATACCCGAACCCTCACATTCGAGGGGACCTCTCCCGGTGTAATACGTGTAGGGATCATACCCGAGCAGGGCAAGATGTGCGGTGTCTGAACCCGGGCGGACGCCCGGCGGCAATAGTATCCATAATGCCACAGCACCCTTCCTGCGCGAGATTGTCAAGAACAGGTTTTTTTGCTGCAGCAAGCGGGGTGAGACCCCCGAGCGCGGGACAGGGGCGATCGGATATTCCATCGAGAACGATAAAGAGAATCTTGTTCGCGGTCATTCGTATGGAATGGTTGGATGGGGTGACTAATTATGTTTCTTGGTGGTGGGGAAAAACCGGATGAACTTTTTTACCTTCCTGATGACTCTCCCGGGGTCTTGACCGGGCGCTATGGTGTTCCATGCGGGTTACGCGGTTTTCTTCTCATCCGGCACGATTGCCGAGAGCACCAGCGGGATAACCGAAAGCACGAGACCTGCGGCCATCGTGATGTGGAAACCGGTCAGGAATGTTGCGGAATCGAGATCGGTAAAGGCAACAATCCCTCCGGCATTCGCGGTTGCGAAGGTGAAGAGCATCGCATAGATCGCCGTCCCCAGCACGCCGCCGAAATAGATGGTGGTCACCATCAGCGAGGATCCGGTTCCCTCCTCGCCTTTCGGGGCGCTCTCGATGATCCTGCTTGAGGCCGGCCCGGCTGCGATCCCGAAGGCCACCCCCATCAGGATGAGGCCGGCAAGCAGGGGAATAATCCCGGATTCGGGAGACAGGACCGCAAAGATGGCGCTGAAGAGGACGAACAGTCCGCAGGCTGCGACCGCAAATACCCGGCGGCCGTGCCGGTCCGACCACTGCCCGAACGGGATGCTGATGATGGCGATCACCGCCGGTGGAATCAGGAGGTAGAGGCCGCTTGTCGCCATATCGAAGTGCATCTCCATCGTCAGATAGAACGGGAGCAGGTAGATGATGCCCATGAAGATGATATTGACCAGCAGGTATGCGACGAGGACCGCGGTGAACTGCCACTTTGCGAAGATCCGGATGTTGAGAAACGGCTCTGCTGTCGTGAGTTCCCGGATGACAAACAGCCCCGAGCAGAGCAGGCAGAGCGCACCACAGGCAAGGATCAGCGGGTCCGTTACCCCACGGGCGGCAACCTCTTCCAGCACAAAGGTACAGAAGACCATGGCGCCAAAGAGCGTGACTGCGCCCGGGTAATCGAAGGACTCCGTGTGGTCTTCCGGTTCATCGCCCGGGATCACCCGGGCCGCAAAGAGGATCCCGATGATGCCGATCGGGATGTTGACTAGGAAGATCCAGTGCCACGACAGGTACTGGGTGAGGATACCGCCAATTGCCGGCCCGGCCGCAAACCCGATGGATGCGGTCGCGGCGATAACGCCAAGGGCCGTGCCGAGCATCTCTTTTGGGAGGTACCGGATGCAGAGCAGCGGGGCAACGGCGGCGATCATCGCAGCCCCGATTCCCTGCACGAGCCGTGCAGCGAGCAGGATGTCAAGCGTGGGGGCGATCCCGCAGGCAGCAGAACCGAGGGTGAAGATGACAAACCCCAGGAGGAACAGTTTTTTTGCATACCCCCGGTCTGCGAGTTTCCCGAAGACGAGGAGGAGTCCTGCCATCATGAGCAGGTAGGTGATGATGACCCACGCGATCGTCCCCGTGTCCGTGTCGAAGTACGCAGCCATCGTCGGGAGCGCCACGTTCACAATGGATCCGTCGATCCCGTCCATTACCACACCGAGCGCTATAGCGGCAAGCAGGAGTTTCTGGCGGAGGGGATCGGTGATAATGGAGGTCACAGGGATACCATTTTGTGGCGGGGAATTTTATTAACGTTCGGAACAGGGGACCGGGTTGCGGCTCTCTCAACCCATCGGTCATTCCGGCCGGATTCCGCTCCGATAACGAACCTGCACGGTCCGGGAAAAACCCGTACAGAAAACAATCAAAAAAAATTAAACTGTTGAAATCCGTGCTGCAATAGGCTCAACCTTGGACTTGACGATCTCGACCCTGCGGGTCGGGTAGATGATCTTGACTGCCTTGAAGAGATCCCGGGAGATCTCTCCGGATACAATCACGTTGACGAGCGTGGTTAAGTCCCATGCGGATGCCTGGGCAGTGACTGCTTCTGTGATGATCTTGCGGATTGCGTGCTCCTGCGTAGATGTTGGCACGGGCAAACGTGTAACAGCTGATGGTCAGCCGTGGACTTTCTTGCCGTCCTTTGTGACCAGCGGAACATGACAGTCTATGCGGGAGCTGCGGCGCTTGACGAGCGAGCGGAGGTAGTCCCTTGTTACTTCGTGGCCAACGAATTCGGTGTATGCCGAATCGCCGGCAACGGAGTTGATCTTAAAGCTCATCTTGATGTGCTGCTTTGCGTAATCATTCATGATCTCGCCGAGCGTTGCCTGTCATGATCCTGCCGACAACGCTCTCAGCATCGTTTGCAATGGTGTCACCGATGTACACTTTACCGAGGTTGTCGGGGATGTGCACCTTGAACCAGCTTTTGGCCTTCCAGCCTTCTACTCTTCTTCCAACCTGTTTTTTCTTTGCCATACTATCACCTGGAGGAAATCCTCCCTGGTATTCTTCACACCCGTCATTTTCCCCGTGGCGTTTGCCTGGTGTCTGACGGGTGTTGGTATTTTTGAGATTGAGGGCACATGCGAAAAAGACGAACAAGCGTCCTCCGCAATAGCCAGGTTCATGAGATAGTCATCCATGGATGCGATGACTGAACGGATCTGCGAACCGGTAAGTATCATCGTCACCTGTCACCTTGTGCAGTTGTGGTCATACCGGTGAGGTTATCCGGTGTTAATGCCGCTGCAACGCAGGGTGCATTCCTGTGCACTGTGGTGATCCTGCCATTGATCTGCATCATGCTGCGAATGCCTCCTGCCAGCCTTTGGTGAACTGCCCCATCTTTCCGTACGGGATGGTTGCTCCTGCCCTGTGGATATGCCCGCCACCGTTACCCCCGCAGGCAGTTGCCAGAGCACTGACCAGCGGTCCGAGTTCTTTTTCAATCCCGGCCGGACAGCGTACCGAGATTTTGCAGAGGTCCCCGTTATGAGCATACACGAGCACCGGCCACATATTCATCAGGTCACGGGTAAGGATATCAGCGACATCGCCGGGAAGGGTAATGTCCTGCACTTCGTAGATAATGGAGGAACCTTCAGCGGGACGGACATTCCTGATTGCATCGATCACATTCAGGCGGTGCTTCCTGGCGATTTCCCATGCCTGATCGAGATAATGGGAAGACCGGAGGGCAAGAGTTGCCCCGATATCACCGTTACCGGTTTTTCCGCAGGCATCAATCACTGCGGCAAGGGCATGGGCATCATCAATCACCTCTCGCTGGAGATGGTAGGTGTCCCCGTAGATGGACTCAAGACTTGCCCGCGTCATGTTCGGGGCTGATTCCAGCACTATCCGCGAGAGCAGGGTATCAAGCCGGCTTTTGTTTTCACCTTTTGCCTGGTCCTGTGACTGTTCAATGAAATCAGCGATAGCCTGTTCTGTGCCGCTGATACCGTCGAGGTATGGGCTGGTTGCCATATACCACCTCTCGGTCATGTCTCTTCCCGGGAGGGTAAGACCGCGGTCCGGAACAACAATGCCATCGGTTATCGCCCCATTGAAGATTTCGAGATTTTTCCCAGCCATCTCCTGGCTGTCACCGATGATGCCCGGCATCACGAGCCCGGCAAGGTCGCGGTTGTCTCCCATCTTCTGGGCGACAATATATGCCATCCCGGCTGCTGACAGTTCACGTTCACCATCAATTCCTGCAAGCCTCGGGTTTGCGTGAAACGCTCCCTCAAACTTCGGTATATGGTGATCGACCACGATCGTTTTATCAGGCAGATCTGCCATTCCTGCACCGAGATCGCAGAGCAGGTGAGCACTGTCTCCTTTCAGCTCTGAAAGATTGACTTCCTGCCGGACCCTCATACGGAACCGGACACCCGCCCGCAGCATCGCATGGCAGAGGATCGTGCCAGCAGCTATGCCGTCTGCATCGTGGTGGGCATAGACCTCCACAAATTCCTGGCGACGGATCTGGTCTGCGACTGTTTCTGCGGCGGATTCAAGGGGCATGGTATTTCAGACGATGTTTTATATTACCGTGACAACAGGATTTCTGTCGTCTCTGGCTTGTAGATGAATTCGTTGGGCAGCTTCTTTGTTCCCCGGTAGTATTTCACGAGGCGCCGGATCTTTGATTCGATCAGGTTCAGCTGACGTTTGTTGTGCAGATCTTTCTTGTTCTCACCCAGGTGCTTGCGCAGCCCGAGTGCCTTGATCATAAGATCGCGGAGATCTTCAGGGATCTCGGATGCAACCTTGTTCTCTTTTAATACATCACCGATACGCTTACCAAGGGCAAGTTTCACGTCAGGAACGCCATAGCGGTCCCTGAGGACAAGCCCAATTTTGCTGCCCGATGCGCCTTCCTTGCGGAGATCCAGGATCACTTTGGTGATCGCCTTTGCGTCCGTGTTGGACCACGCAGGTGCCGATTTCCGGTGGGGGCGGACAGAGCATGACTTGCCTCTTCTTCGAGCATGCATTCGTGCCATAATAGCCTCCTAATGACTCTATGTAAGTCCAGAAAAGTCGAGTATTTTTACTGACTCCCTGTAATCCCAAAGCCTTGGTTGAGGCCGTGCTTTGATAGCACGTCGGACTTACATCTGTCAGCACAATATGTAAAAGTGCTTGACTGTATTTGGGGGGAGGAATTATAAGGGTTGTGATGGGGTGAGGGAGAATAAAGAGTTTAAGGAAAAATATTTACATTAAAATAAATATGAACGTGAATTAAGAATTATTGGTCTGATCTGATGAATTCTGTCAACAAGAGATCCGTCGCTATCGTTGTGTTTATTGGGATATTCATCATCTTTTGCGGGTGCATCTCGCAACAAAAAGAAAATACTACTGTTCCAACGATTCTCGTTCAGCAATCACCAACTGGGACTCCTTCTCAGCCTCCTGGTGACTTGTATTGGATCCATATCGATCCCATCAGCGACTTTACCACTGATGCAGCATTCAATATTATCGGATCAACACAATTCAAGGTCAAGGGCACAACGAATTTTCCTGTGGGAACCATGTTGCGTTTCGCTATCCTTGAAGAAAACGGAGAACGGGACGTAATAAAAACAAATATTGAAGTCCGGAGTAATAGTTCGGGACCAAACTCATTCACTGTTATTTATAATATGGAAGGCAATCCCCCGGGACGATATCGGGTGACGCTTGCAGATTCAAATAATCTATATCCAGCCACATCGTGTTTCAATATTACCTCATCTCTGCCCTTTCCCATATGGATCCAAATGGATCCTCTTGAAAACATACAGAAAGGCAAGTATATTTTTATTTCCGGTGCTACGAACTTGACAGCCGGCTCCGAGATCACCGTCGGTTATTCGATGGTCATCCATAGTTGCGTACCACCCAGAATTCAGGATAAACAAGGGGAGAGGACTTTCTGCGGTGGGAGTTGCCGACCGGGAGAAGGATCCAGTTATATCGTTCCGGGTCGTTGAAGGCGCAGAAGGGGTAAATTCCTGGAATGCGACCATAAATACAACTGGCTGGTGCATGGAAATTTACAGTATCGGAATTTTACCGGAAATGGGACGAATGCAACACATGTTGGCCAAGAAATTCGTTTTTTTCCCAGTACTGAGTATAACTAATAATTAACCACTTTTTTCCTAATCATCCTCCAAAAACATTCTTAACCCACCTTTTATGTTATTAGGTTATATTTTGTTGTAGGACATGGCGATGAGTATGAACCCCGCTTGTGTCGGGGCTCAATACATTGCATAACATTGATGCTCTGAAAAATGGATCGTTTTTCATCATGGGGTTTCTAGGTAAACTTGGTGATGCAATTCAAAAAATTGATTATCATATCGCTAATGATCCTGAAACAGTCGGTAAAAGATTCGAGGATCATGTCCAGACTCTCTTTTCTGCTAAAATATTGTAAGGTCGTTGAAAAAACTCACTCATTTAAGACAAACACTGGAAGGTATGTTGAGAGCAGTGAAAATCCGGATTTTATTTTTGAATACATTCCAACAAAAGAAAAATTTGCTATCGAATGCAAATACCGGACGCAATTGAATAAAAAGAACCAATTGGAATGGTCATACCCGGCACAATTAAAAAGGTACCTGGAATAATTCTCGAAAAAATGTTTTCCTAATCGCATAAGCTAATTACATTCATGCAAATGAACTTATTAAAGAGTTTAAGGAAAAATATTTACATTAAAATAAATATGAACGTGAATTAAGAATTATTGGTCTGATTTGATGCATTCTGTCAACATGGGATCTTTCGCTATCGTTGTGTTTATTGGGATATTCATCATCTTTTGTGGGTGCATCTCGCAACAAAAAGAAAATACTACCCTTCCAACAATTCTCATTCAGCAATCACCAACTGGGATTTCTTCCCAACCTTCTGGTGACTTGTATTGGATCCAGATCGATCCAGTAGAGGATTTCCATTCAGAATCCCCGTTTAATATTACCGGGACAACCAAACTAAATATTACTGGAACAACGAATTACCCTGACGGGTCGCTTTTCTGGGTGAATATTATTGAAGAGGAGAGGGTGCGCAGTGTATTATCAAATGTTGTGATTCCTGTTGAAAAGAAAAGTAACGGACTTGCAACATTCTCCTATAACTATGACATGAAAGGAAATCCCCCGGCGCATTATCGGATTGAAATTCGCAAAGCGAATCAGAATATCACTGCGATAGCACGCTTCAATATCACGTCACGTGAACCTTGGTGGTGGATAAATATTTATCCGGTTGGTGAAACGCATGCAGGAGAAAATCTCACCATCCGAGGAACAACAAATCTTCCGGTCGGTACTGAAATCACGGTGAGTTATTCTATGCTCGCTCATAGCTGCACACCATCCAATATTCCGGATAAATTGGGGGAGAGAACTTTCTGCGGGGGGAGTTGCCGTCCGGGAGAAGTATCCAGTTATACCGTCAAGGTTGTTGAAGGCGTAGGGGGGGCAAATTCCTGGAATGCGACCTTGAATACAACTGGCTGGTGTATGGAATATTACGGTATCGGAGTCGATGCAGGAAAAGGGAAAAATGCTACACATGCTGGCCTAGAAATTCTGCATTTTCCCAGTGCAAGTACAACTAATTATTAACTACTTTTTCCCTAATCATCCACCATTGTGTTTTTCTATCAATCCCCAACCGTTCTGCATCACATTGCCTTATCTCAACTATCCTCGGTCGCTCCTTTCATCATTCCTGAAAACCTGTACTTTTTCCTGAGCTCTAATGGCTCGTACTCAAAGTATTGCCTCCACTCTCGTCTACGTTTCCTACTGATTCATCTTTTCCTAGCCCCTGAATAACTACCTTTATTCCACCCCCCACCGATGCAGATATATGGGAAACCCGGAAATCTCCAAGGATTTCACCAAAAATATAGCCCAAATAAAAACCAACCTGAAATCCTGGACACTTCATGAATGGATCCTATTTTTCGTTATTATCCCCGCAGTGCTTTTCCTGGTTTATCTCATTCCCCAGGACATCAAAAATTCATATTTCATCCTGAACACCGCGAATCCCTGGAACCTGCAGACCTGGTTTTTGTTCAGCTACACCCATTCCCAGCTGTATCCCCATCTTGTGGGAAATATCGTTTCGTACCTGCTCGCTCTCCTTGCAGTTTTTTCGTTCGAGAACAACAAGCGGAGGTTCTGGATTATGGCAGCAGGTTCATTGCTCCTTGTCCCCTTGATCGCGTCGCTGCTGACTATCGGCATGTTCACGGTCCTTGGTGTTGGTGTAACCTCACAGGGTTTTTCAGATGTAGGAGCGGCGTTCATCGCGTATGCAATGATCAGCATCGTCCTCTGGATGCTGGGTGATATGCTCGAGGGGTTTGATCATCCGGAACATTTCAGGTCGAGGCTGTTGTTTTACGTCATGTGCGGTCTGCTGACTGTTGTCCTGGCGCTGATCATAGTCGGGGGCATCGACCTCGGGTTGTTCCTGAATGCGGAGGGATCTACCAGCAATGGTATTGCGCATTTCGGAGGGTTCATCACCCTGCTGGTACTGTTTTTGCTCTACGATGTCCGCACGGAAAAGAGAAAATATTTCCAGGTGACGTTTGGAATGGCTGTCGGCATGGGGATCCTCTGGTATGGAAATTATCTGTTCACCCTGATACGTCTGGTAAAGGGGATATAGCGGAAAGTCGTTAAACAGGGTTTTTCCTGTCTCCCTATACTCCAGCCCATCTGAAAAAAGATCCGCCATCCAAACAGGAATAAACAGGCCGGTTTTCCTCCTCTTAAACAGGGTTATTCTGAATTCTAATCCCGTATATCAATTATCTGAAAAAATATCATCAAAAGTGCCCCAATCAGACCGGTTACCGGGACCTGGCGAAAAAAACGAATATGCCCGAATCAGGCCCCGATTACCATTTTGAGCCATTTTCAGGATCTATGTGAGGCTCCCCATCGGTTACGGTCATCTGATGTCCGGTACACTGATCACCACCCAAAACCAGAGAAAATCCGGGGTGCATTTTACCCAAAATCCGGGCACAATACAATCCCCGATTCCTGGAATCGCTCAATCTGGGCCCCGTTCAGGTACCGACAACCCCCTCTTTGATCGAAAACTCCTGGAGTATTTGCTCAAACAGGTGGTCAGAAAAACATCTGACAAAATCGAATCCGGGCATAATACGGGCAGATCCCAGAACCTCCGTTTTTCCTGGAAACATCCGGTATATTAACGATAAAAGGTCATTCTTCCTTAAGGACCATGGATTTCAAAAAAGATCTCTCGCTCTTTGATGTGACCAGCATCATCGTCGGTTCTGTTATCGGGGCGGATATTTACATCGCCTCTGCGATAACTGCAGGGCTGCTCGGGCCGTTTTCCCTCGTGATCTGGATTATCGCCGGGATTTTTGCTACCGTAATTGCCCTCGTGTTTGCCTATTGCAGTTACTATGTCCCAAAAGTCGGGGGTCCGTTTGCGTTTGTGTCAGAAGCCTTCGATGATTTTTTTGGTTTTCTTACTGGCTGGAGCATGTGGATCGCTGAATTGATCTCCCTTCCGGTATTTGCGATTGCCTTTGTCCGGTACCTTGAATATCTCCTGCCGCTGGGTTCTCCTTATGAAATCCTGGTCAAGGGCATTTTTCTCTTCGGCCTGACCACCATCAATATCATCGGGGTGAAATTTGCCGGGCGGGTCAATGACGTGCTCACGCTAATCAAACTCGTTCCCCTGCTGCTCCTCATCGGAGCCGGTATCGTGTTTATGGTGATGCAACCATCGGTAATACTGGGAAATTATCACCCCTTTGTTCCTCTTGGCGTATCCGCAACCGGAACCGCACTCGTGCTCGTCTTCTGGGCGTATGCTGGTTTTGAACTGGGGACCCTCCCGGCAGCTGAGGTGAAAGACCCGGCGAGAACGATTCCGAAGGCAATTATCATTGGCATGTCGATCGTGGCCTTATTCTATATATCAACAAATTTTATCGTCTATGGCGCAGTCAACTGGGCAGATCTCGCAAACTCGTCCACACCCCTTATCCTTGTCGGGGGGGTAATCCTTGGCACCGCAGGTGCCCTTCTCATGACCATCGGGGCGCTGTTCTCTGTGTCAGGTTCTGATGAGTCCGGAATGCTCGGAACAGCACGGTTATCGTATGCAATGTCCATTGACGGGCTTTTTCCCCGGCTCTTCTCGTCTCTTCATCCGCGGTTCGGGACCCCGTACGTCGGACTTATCCTCCAGGGTGTGATCGCGTTTCTCCTCTCTATTTACACGCCTATCACGAACCTGATCTCGTTTGCGGTGTTCAACCTCGCTTTTGCGTTCCTGCTCACCTGTTTTGCCCTGATCGTCCTTACCCGGGATACGGAAAAACAACTGATCGGGCAGAAAATCCTTCCCTGGATCGGTGTGATAATCTGTTTGTACCTCCTGTATTCAACGTCCCTGTCTGACAAGGTGATCGGGACACTGATTCTTCTATCAGGTGTTGTTATGTACATTTTTTTCTCGCCCAAACAGGATATCAGGCATCTCAAGGAAATGTTTCTCTCAGAAGAGGCTATCTTTATGCGGAGCATGGCCAGAAGAGAGAGATTCCTGGGCAACTTTATGCTTCAGGTAAGACGGGGATACAAATACCTGATGCAGCGACTGCACACGGGTTCTGATGATAGCCGGCCCTGATATAATGCATCCCCTATGAAAAGGAGATTTTAAGTAAATCCAGTATTAAAAACACCACAGGAACAAGGGGACATGCAGGAACCCTTCAAAAGAGAATAAACCATGAAAACAAGTATCATTTACCATTCATATTCCGGGATTACCCGGGGAATTGCTGAGCAGGTCCAGAAGGCGTGCGGAGGAGACCTCATTGAGGTAAAACCAAAAGAGAACTACTCCACACTTACCGCGTACTCACTGGGATGTTACCGGGCGATGAAGGAGGAGTGCGACGCGATCGATACCGGAAACGATCGATGTATCGGCATCAGATCTGGTCGTCATTGGCACACCTGTCTGGGCTTTCAAAGCTACCCCGGTGACAAATGGGGCGATTGCCGCGCTTAAAGGGTGTGACGGGAAAAAAGCCGTTATCTTTGCCACCTGCGGCAGTTCAGCAAAGGACACTCTCCCGATCATGAAAAAAGCCCTCGAAGCAAAAGGTGTCACAGTTATCGGACAATGTGTCCTGACAAGACAGGGTATCCGGGATGCAAAGCAGGTCAATGCGCTGGTCTCGATGATAAAAGAATCGAGAAATGCACAATGAAGACAATTATCTATTATTTCACCGGCACCGGTAACACGCTTGCCATTGCCCGGGGGATTGCAGAAGAGCTTGGCGACACGAAACTCATCCCCCTCCGGCGTGCAATACACCCTGGCGGGATCAGCTCCTGAAGCGGATGCCGTGGGAATTGCGTTCCCGGTCCATTTTCTGAATATGCCGGCAATTGTCCGGCAGTTCATGCAGAATATCCGGTTTACCAACAATCCCTACATCTTCGGCATCGCCACCTGCGGGGAACGGCCGGGGGAGCTCTCTTTTACCTGAAAACGCTCCTTGAAGAAAAAGGGTCGACCCTTTCTGCCGGGTTTGTCTTTGTCATGCCGGAAAATTACATTGGCCCCATGGACCTGATGGGGGATGCCTCCCGCAGGCAGGAGAAGTATACTGTTGCAAAAAGCCGGATTCCGGCTGTTGTAGCAGCAATCCGGGATCGGAAGGAATCCCTACCGGAAGGTTCTGACTCTGTAATCCTGAAGATCGGAGGCAGCATCACCAGCACCCTTGCCACCTCACTCTATAACACCCCGGCCGGCTTCATGCAACTGCTGCATGCAATCGTTGCGGGATCTGCGGGCGGATCTGTCCCACCCGGAACATAACGGTAACCGAATCCGGTGTTGGCTGGGGCAGGGACTGCACCCAGTGCTATGCCTGCATCCACTGGTGCCCGACGGGAGCGATCGAGATCGGCGGCAGGACTACCGGGAAACCAAGATACCACCACCCGGATGTCACACTGCGGGATATGCTGGACCAGCGGGGCGAATAACGATGGACGCGACCGTCAGCGGGAAGCGAACCCTGTCAAGTGTCTGGGAGAATAAGTGCTCTCACTTTTTATTGCATCGCGACCGTTCATGGAGAAGAAACAGGCCCCCCGCCAACCCATACAGGAAACCAACAAACGCCCCTTTGATCCCATCAAAAAACCCAAAAAAGAGGGTAACTGCGATAACAATCGGCCAGAACAGTAACTTCGCCCTGGTAAATTCCGTACTGTCATTGATATTTTGCATATCCTTCCGGTCATCCAGTGTTCGTGTAATCTCCCGGGAGGATGAATCACTGTCCATAATAAGTATTATTCGAATAGTGATCAATTATATATTAAACTTTCTTTTTTAATCTGTTTATTTTAAACGACGATTTTAGCATTTAAAAGAATTTTAACCCATGGTTACAAAATCACGCGATTTATCTCTATTTTTTTATTTTATTTATGGCATGAACAATAAACTCAAGTATCTGACCCACCAAAAACAGCAGATGAAGTTTCTGATTCTTTAGAGCAATTCCAGATCGCGTGTTTCCTTTTTCGCGGGGGAGAATCCTTTATGGTCTTTCACTAAAGATATGTTCCGGTTGATATGAACATGAAAACAATAACCGGCAGCGCACTATTCGCGCTTTTCATTTTCACCCTCATAATTATCCCTGCAGCAGCATATTCCCCGGATGCAATGAACCTGTACAATGAGGGTCGTAACCTTACCGTATCAGGAAATTATACCGGGGCGGTTGCGGTATATACCCGGGCAGTCACTCTCGACCCCCTTTATTTTGAAGCATGGAACGGCATGGCAGATGCACTCAACCGTAATGGACAGTTCAATGATGCACTGGCGGCATCCAACCGCTCCCTTGAGATCCATCCGGATTATGTAAACGGCTGGATAAACCGTGGACAGATCCTCTATAACATCGGTTACCGGTATGAGGATGTGGGGCATGATATGGTGAAAGCAGACGTCCTGTATTCTGAACAGTTACATGCTTTTGAAAAAGCAGTTTCTCTTGCGCCCGATAATGCTGAAGCATGGTTCAATGAAGGATACGCACTTGCGGGCATGAAACGGTATGATGAGGCAATTGCTGCATTTGACCGGGTAAAGGTCATCGATCCATCCTACCCGAATCTCCAGAAAAATCGCGAAATTGCCGTGCAACTCCGCAATAAAGCGGGCACACCAGCGGTGACAACAAATCCCCCGCTGTCAGTAGTTTCAGAAAAATCTTCACCACAGATAACCGGTACCCCCGCCCAACCGTCACCTCTCGCAGGAGAAACAGGGATTATTGCGCTTGTCTGCATGGCATTGCTGCTCGTGCGACGGAAATAACATTCTTTTTTTTGAACAATTGTTCTATTGGCTCTGTAGAAATGTTAAAAAAACTCGGACGTTCATGGGTTTCACCCCCGCTACTTGGCCCCCCCCGATGCGATAACCCCCGGGAAGGTAATAACAGCACTATCGCATTGCGCAGGGGCGGTCCCGAGGTGCCAGGCACTGTCCCCTCCTTCAAAGCGTTTATCCTTTTTTATTTTGTGCTATAATAAAAGGAATTCTACAGAGCCGTTCTATCAGGTATCCAATAACCCAGATATTCCGGGTAATCCCCTGGTAATGTTCCGTGCAGCTGTTTTTGCGCAGGTGCTACGTCACCGGAATACAAAATATTCCAGTCCGAGCGCAATAATAAAGAGAACTATCCCCACAAGAGCGACAGGTACCGTGTAATTCCTCACCACCGTCCTGACATCGTCACCGGTGGTACGCTGGACGAGCCAGAAGAAGGGATCCGTTACATAAGAAATGACACATGATCCGGCGCTGATCAGGAGAATGAGCGGGATGGGGTGGATGGATGCGGCAACTGCCGAACCCGCGAGCACTTCTGCGGTAATGACCGCTGTCACAACCCGGGAACCCTGTGCTGTTTCAATCAGTGCCGCGAACAGAAACGGCACAAGGATGACGGGGATAAAGAGGGTGAGTTGCCAAAGAGCTGCCTGCGCAAAACCACTTTTAACGATAACGAACCCGAGCGCCCCGGCCCCGCAGATGTCAAAAATGATAACCCCTGCGTGTTTCGCTCCCTGTGACAAACCCGCTGACCGTGCGTCCTGCGGGGCAAGGACAATGGCCGTGACTGCCCCGATAAGCATAATGAAATTAATCATGCTCATCTGGGAGAGCTCAAGGATAAAGAGTGCAACCGGGACTGACAGGATAATGGCAATGAAGGGTGCCCATGCCCTCGGGTGGAACGAAACGGACAGGATTTTTGCTGTGGCAGCGTCACGGCTTTTATCGGATGCATCGGGTATCTGGTCTTTACCTGGTGCTTTATCATCGGCACACCACCACCTGAAGAAAAGCAGGATACCTGAAAGGATAACAAGGGAGATCGGGATGGTGACAGCATCGAACACAAGCGGGTTCATACCCCGTGAGAACGCATTGAAGAGGGGTATGACAACGGGTGTGGGATACACCAGTGCGTACGAGATAATCGCCCCGATAGCGGAAAGATACAGGAGAACAGCGCGTTTTTTGGGATCTTTTTCCAGACTATCGAGTATCGGGTTCAGCATGATGTATGCAGTGATACAGCAGGTTATGGGGACTGCCAGCAGGTATCCGGATACTCCTGCAATGACCGGAGGATTCCGGACACGATGCCGGATGTCAGAAACGATCTCTTCTATCTGGTGTTGTTCCTGGAGCAGTCTGGCGATAACGGCTCCGCACAGGATGATGATTCCAAATGCCGAAAAAACTTTTCCGACACCTGCAATGACCCCCAGGAGCGTCGCGTCCAGCGTCAGACCCGCGAGCAGTCCAAACAGGATTGAACCTCCAATCAGCGTGAAGAACGGTGAGATCCTGAACCGGATGCTGGTCAGCGTAATGAGGGCAAGGGTGATTGCAAACGCGACAAGGGGATCCATGAATACTATTCTCACAGCTGGTAAAAAATAGGCTTGGATACGTTAAACCAGGGAAAGATTAAACGTGTCAGAATTATTCAATCTCATTTGTGAAAAAAGGGGGTGTCATATTGATTTTTGTCTTCTGCTCAATCCTTATAGCAGGGTGTATCCAGCTTCCCAGGTACGCATTTTTTCAGCGATACCCCCGATCCCATTATCGGGCAGTGGATTGGAGGCGAGCAGCCGGCATCCGACCGGCATATCATCTTTTATGAAAACCAGACTTATTTTTCCTCGGATTATTTCATAAACCGGGGGGAAATGAACGATACCGGTACCTGGACGAAGAAAGAACCCGGTCTCTATTCAACAAAATCCGTAAACGGTAAAATAACCGACTGGCTCTACGATTCGTTTGATGATTCTGTGTACATGAGTGGATTGCCCCAGATGGAATACCATCGTTATAAAGGGTAAACCCCGGTCTTTACCGGATGCAGGTATGGATCGCATACTTCCGTTTTGAATATTTCCGGTTTTTCAGACTAAAAACCTATTTTTCGGCGCGGACTGGCATAATTACTGTCGTGATGCCACTGTACTGTAACCGTCGTTGCATAGCAAACGCGGTCTCGTTATGCAGGATTTTCTGGAACGGATTTTCATGACGGAAGACTATCTGTCCGGTAAAGAACGTGGAGTTCGGGAACTCCTTTGCGATGTTTTTACAGAGGGGAACAGCCACATCAACGACATCGGTTCCGATATCCATCCGGTAGTCTGCAGCAAAGCCTGCCTCCCGGGCAAGATCAACGTATTTCATCAGTGAATTCCTTGTTGCATCCGAGAGTGCAATCACTTCCGCTGCCCCCTTGAATGTTCCCGAATCCACTACAGCAATGGAAACAAAAATGAAATTTTCATAAACCCCGGGGAAATTTTGTGCAATGGAATAAAAAGTGTTTACCCCAAACCCGTGGTAACCGGAAACGAACTGCACCGCAGTCATTTTATGAGGGTTGACCGGGTCGGTATTTTTACTGCCGGTTGAAGGAATAACATCAAGCAGGGTATCCAGATTCCTCAATCCCTTTACCACTTTCTCATAATGTCTGTGGATCAGGAAGCAGAGCCCTATGAGCGCAGAAGTCAGAAATAAGGTAAGCCAGCCCCCTTCGCCAATCTTCTCATAGATGGTGATAACCAGGATTGTGCAGCACAACACAAACCCGATGATATAGATGGGGATGTGCGTTTTCCACTTCTTTTCCGTGGACCGGTTTTTATAAAAGAATCGTGCCATGCCAAACTGGGATAAGGAAAACGTGATAAACACATTGATAGCGTACATCGTGACGAGAAACACGATCGACCCATGCGAAAAGACCATGAGAAATAGCGCCGCCCCTCCCATCAGGAGGATCCCGTTTGTCATCGTGAGTCGTTCGGAAAGCAGGGCAAATGATCGGGGAAGCCACGAATCGATTGCCATGTTTGCCATCACCCGTGGCCCGTCAATAAACCCCGTCTGTGCTGCTACAAAGAGCAATGCTCCCTCAGAAAGAATGGTGACCACCGCGAGAACATCTCCGAAAGGCCAGCCCCCAAAAACATTCGTTGCCAGGACTGCGTTCAGGGTCTGACCCGGAACCGGGTGGATGTTCCAGAGAAGGTAGCAGAGAAACAGTCCCCCGGAAAGGATGGCCAGTGAGAGTGCCATATACGCCATCGTGCGCTTGCCGGTGCGAACCTTGGGCTCGCGCATGATCTGCATCCCGTTGGCAACGGCCTCAATCCCGGTATACGTTCCCCCACCGAGGGAATATGCCCGCAGCAGTATAGCCAGAACTCCGATCATACCGACAGCTGAAAGATCATGGGAGAGCCCGGTCCGGAACCCCCCTGCGACTACGCTAATCTGCGGAGCATGAGCAAAAATCCCGTAGCCAAGGAGGAGTGCGTGGGCTGCGATGAAGATAAGGAAAATCGGGGCAAGCGTCATGATCGATTCCTTCACCCCCCGGAGGTTCATTTCAATCAGTAGTATGATGAGTATGCAGGCTGCCAGGAGTTTGTACTGATGATATGAATAAGGCAAAAACGAGAATATCGCGTCAGCACATGCTGCGATGGATACCGTGATCGTCAGCATGTAGTCAATGAGGAGAGCGCTCCCTGATACCACACCTGCCCGCTGGCTGATGGTATGAGTAGCAACGATATATCCCCCGCCACCGCTGGGATAATGTTCGATGATGAGGCTGTACGCATACGATATAATAAAAACGGTGAATGCGGTGCCCAATGCAAGAAAAATTGCCAGGTAGGTATGTTCACCGAGTGCAACAAATGCTTCGGGTGGTCCGTAGGATGATGAGGAAACTCCATCGGCCCCAAGGCCGATCCATGCAAGAATGGGTATTAATGCAATCTTCTGGAATATCGAAGGATCTTCGATATTTTTCCTGGCGCCAATAATGGTCCGGCGGGCGGCGGCCCGGATGTCCTCCCAGTTCCACGAGTCCTTTGGTCCCACACTATCTTCTTCCTGCAGCCGGACAGGCCCATTACTGAGGCAACAGGGACCTGTCTCTCACGTTGGGAATAGGTTAAACCAATATCGGCTATGCACTGAGAGAGACTGTATCAGAAGCCGGCATATTAATCTTCTGGCAGAAAGATTCCCCTGTTTTTTGTGAAATTATTCATACCCGTATTGCGGAAATTTCGACAAGGGGTGCTCAAAAATAGTGCTCAATCATCAATTGGTTAATCATCATCGGCATGTATTTCCATTACCAGTAAAGAGCATCATCAAGGTAATTATCGATGGACCCCGAAGCAATTCCTCCCTTGTTTGTGTCGCATGGCGCACCCACGCTTACGCTTGAACATGTCCCGGCACGGCAATTCCTGGTGGATCTGGGCTCACGCTATCGATCGGTCCGGGCAGTACTGTGCATATCAGCACACTGGAATACTCTGCGGCCCTGTGTTACCACCGCAAAAACCCATGTGACGATCCACGATTTTTACGGGTTTCCCCCGGAATTATATCGCATTGAATATCCGGCAAGGGGAAGCCCCGACCTTGCCTCACAGGTGGCAGAGATTCTGGCATCATCAGGAATTCCCTGCGATGTCGATCCCAAGCGGGGACTGGACCACGGTGCGTGGGTGCCCCTGCGACTCATGTTTCCCCGTGCAGAGATACCTATAGTCCAGCTCTCGATCCAGCAATCCCTTGACCCGGCTTCGCATTTTGCCCTTGGTGAAGCAATACGGGACGTAAGCGAATCCGGTGTCCTCGTGCTTGGCAGCGGAGGTGCAGTCCACCCGCTGGGAAATCCCCAAGCATCGCTGGGCCCGGGTGCTGAAACCGATGAATGGGCAATAGAATTCAATGAATGGCTCACCCGTGCTGTTACCCGGGGAGACAGCGTGAGCCTGGTCAATTACCGGTCGATTGCTCCTTACGCCGAAGAAGCCCACCCGTATCCCGATCATTATATGCCGCTTCTCACCGCGTTTGGAGCAGCAGGCCCTCATGCACGAGGAAAGGTCCTCCACCAGAGCTGGGATCTGGGAGATCTGGGAATGGGAGCATTCGAGTTCACACCATAAATCAATAAAATATCGGGAAGTGGTCTGTAGTAATGTGGGCAAAAAAGCGAGGTAAAGTCCGGGGAATAAATTTTCCGGAAGGGATTTTATAAATAATAATAACGGTTTTATTCATTATTGGATAGTACAAAGGGTGTGATTGATGGTTATCTCAACTTCGGATAATTTACGGATATTATTTGAAAAAATCAAATCTCTTGGTTTTTTTGGGAGATTATTCGGGTGGAACCGGATCCGTGTGATCTCTTCTGCTGCAAGCGTTGAGCATACGACTCTTAATAATGAGCTTGTCTCCGTGTATGATCAGAACCGTCAAATCAGGAACCAGTTGCGTTCGGTCTTCCAGGACCTTGAACACCAGAAGTCCCTGGTATCTGACCTGAGATTCTGAACTGGCGAGTCTCAAAAATTCAAATGTCCATCAGACGCAGACTATCAGGGCTATGGAAGATGAGATTGTTATTCTCCGGGAATCCGAATCAAAAATCCCAAAAAGAATCACTGAACTGGAAAAGGAGTCAGAACGCCTGCGTTCAACCATCGAACAATATAAAACCCAGCTTCAGAAAAAAGAAGCCGAACTTGGAGCACTCAGAGAATCAGAGGAAAAACTTACATTAAGGATCAATGAAATCGAGGGCGAGGCAGCGAAGGTACCGGGACCCACGGAAGATTATTCCAGGAAAATTGAGGAGTACACTACAGAAATTCGTAATCTGACCGAAGATAATGAACAAAAAACAAAACATATCCTTGAACTTGAAAAGGATACTGAACGGTACCGGCAGACGATGAAACAATATATCGGGAAACTATAGGGAAATGGGGGTAAACCTGGATCCCTGAAAGAACCGGATTTTTAAAACTCAATCGTTACTGATCCCCAATTCCCCTCACAACAGTTTTGTCTCTTCCGTTGGTTTGGGCACTTTGACGACCAGCACCCGGAAAACTGCCTTACTCTCGTTGATCCACAGGTGCGGGATCCGGGCCGGGCTCTCGACAAGCTGATCTTTTGTCACGGTTGCCCGCTCGGTTCCGATCTCGACGATGCCGGTGCCTTCCAGCACGTAGAAGAAGACATCGACCGGTGTCATGTGCTTCTTGAGTGCTTCACCGGGCTGCAGGGTGATCACTACGGCGATTGCATTGTCGGTATCGTAAATCTTTCGTGCATCCACATGGTGGGGGTTTGGTCCTGACTGGACCTTTGAAACATCAGTAATTTTCATAGTTATTTCACCTTTTCAAGAGGAATATACGGAATTAATGAAAGTAATTCCGATTTCAGCGATTCAATACCGGTGCGTTCCATGAACCGGGCTGTCCGTTCGTGCGGTTTTGCATGGCTCCGGTAATACCCGGCAAGACGCAGGGCACAATCAACCACTTCGTCGGCAGTGAGATCCCGTGCAATGAGATCCCCAAACCGTGGCCGGGTACCGGCGTTGCCTCCAAAGAAGATCGTCCAGCCTTTGGGGGTTGCGACGATCCCGATATCCCGGGTATGGCTTTCGCTGCAACAGCGGGGGCAGCCCGAGACTCCGATCTTGATCTTTGCCGGGAACGTCTGGTCTTTGAACGTCTCATCAATGGCCCGGGCAAGTCCGATCGAGTCCTGTTTGCCATACCTGCACATATCGGTGCCAAGGCAGGCCTGGACAAACTTGACGCAGGGTGCAGTCTCGGGTTTTGCAAGCGGGCCGAGATCAGCAATGACCCGGGGCACATCTTCCGGTTCAAGACCGGCAAACAGAATCCGCTGACCTGAGGTAATCTTCAGAATCGGTACATGATACTTCTCCCGACCCTGGCAATTGTTTCGAGCTGTTCGGGTGTTACGATACCAGCAGGTATCCGGGTAGTGACCGCATACGTCCTGCCGTCCCGCTGGAGAATTGCTCCTTCTGTGGATGTTCGTCATGATTCTTCACGACTCCATTGGTTTTCGTTTTCCATGTGATTTTTTCTCCGGTCCATACTTCGTGCTTTCACTTGTGTTCTTCACGATGCTGTTAATTTCATGCGCATTTTCAATCATCTGGGAGAACAACCGGCTCTGAACGCAGGTGATGAAGGGAAGCGTGATAATGACCGCCATCCGTGTTCCCGTTCTGAGAGTAGATGAGCATGGATTCCTGGTCATCGGCAATAAGAATGCACTCAAGTCTGAAGAGCGCACCTTCACGGTGGATAGGTGCTGAAAATATTTTTTCAAAAACATTCACCCCAAAAAAGTCCTCTGGTGTTCCGGCTTCAAAGTACCTGATGCCATCTTGGGGAACAATCCCCTCTGCACCACCTTCAGGGAACAGGATTTTTACCGCATGATCCTTTGCAATTGATACAATCGGCTCCTGGAATTTTATCAAGGTCTCCTTGTTGAAACAGAGGACAATGAGTTCACGGGTGACACCTTCAACCAGCATCTCAAGATTCCGCTGGATGGTCCAGTCGGAATGAACATACCATATCGGTGAATAATTCTGCTGGGCATCTACTGACAGCGCCTCAAGGGTCTTCACACTTTCCGATGCAGCAGTATCGAGATCTTTTTTTAAGAAGGATACAACGATATCCGGCCGGACTGCATAATACATCAGCGGGCTTCCCTGCCGTATCTCAATGAATCCTTTTTCATCGAGTGCATTGAGCACATCATACACCCGGGGGCGCGGGACACCACTGACTTCATGGATCCTGCGGACATTTGTTTCCCCAAGTCCGACGAGAGCGACATAGATCTTCGCCTCATATTCTTTGAGTCCCAGCTGGACAAGATTTTCAATTGCCGAATCCATCTGTTACTTTGTTAGGGACAACAAAATTAAATAGTTATCTGCCAAGCATACTGCATGACACAGACAACCACCGAGAAAGCAAATATCGCAATTGTCCGGAAATTTTTCGAGGTGGGACCATCAAAAGGCGACCTTGCGGCAGCCGATGCACTGCTCCATCCGGAATTTTCCCTGCACACCCCCCTGCCAACACCCGGGCCCGGGATCGAGGCGATGAACAACGTCATCACCACCTGCCGGGCTGCCTTTCACGGCCTGCATGTGACCATCGATGACATCATGGCAGACGGGGATAAGGTGACTGCCCGCTTCACGGCACGGGGTATCCACAAAGGAGAATTTATGGGCCTTCCCCCCACGGGAAAAGCGATTACGATGACCGGCATCGAAATTTTCCGTATAAAGGACGGAAAGATCGCCGAGCTGTGGGGCGAGGCAAACCTGATGGGGCTGATGCAGCAGCTGGGCATGTTACCCGGTTCCGGCATAACCGGGATACAATAAAGGAGGATAAATGCTCATGGTTTTTTCTCAGATTCCAAAAGTGGTCGGGTTCATCTACGCGCTCGTGATGATCGTTGTCATTGCGTATCTCTGGTATTCCGGACGATGGCGACAGAAGATCGGCTGGCTGCTCCTCGTTCATTTCAGCAGGCACTGGGATTTCTCATCTTTTCACCGGTTGCACCCTACCAGTTCCAGCAGCTCGTGCTGCGGGATGTACAGGGTCTGGGTGCCCCGCTCATTGTCGGCGTCATCGGGCTCTCCGTAGTTTTGCTGCTGACGCTTCGTTTTCGGGCAGATTTTTCTGCGGGTATCTCTGCCCGGTCGGTGCCGTACAGGAGATTGCCTATCATGCACCGGTTCCCAAAATCAATCTGCGGCAGAAGAATGCATTCATGGCAGTGAGAGCGGCATTCTTTGTCGTGTTTCTTGCTCATGGCATTCGTACTTTCAGCTTCGTTACTTGCCTGGTTTGGCATCAGGGATTTCTTTTACCTTTCACTGACTGCCGGCACCGTGGTATTTATTGTCGTGCTGTTGCTGTCCATGACCTTGTACCGCCCGTTCTGCCGTCTTGTCTGCCCGTACGGAGTCACTGTTGTCGCTCGGTGCCTGGAAGAGCCTGTTCAGATTGCAGAGAACTGATGCCTGTATCGAATGTAAAAAATGTGAGAAGGCGTGCCCGACCGATGAAGCAAAACGGGATGACGGGAAAGCGGAATGTTATCTCTGCGGGCGGTGCACGGATGTCTGCCCGGTTGCCGGGGCTTTGATCTATAAACGACGGAATGCTGAAGGAAAAAAATGAGTGACGGAATCAAAAATGCACTCGCATGGAGGATAGTATGGTGGAATTCAAACTGGAAAATCCGGATAAGCACGACAAGAAGCGGGAGGAACTGATAGGAAAAGTCCTCGACTCTTAAGGAGCTGGTCGCCTATCAGGACGGGACGGTTGCGAGCCGGATGATCATCAACAACAAGGCCGGGAGTATCACCGTCTTTTCATTTGATGAGAATGAGGGACTCTCCGAGCACACCGCCCCGTATGACGCGGTGGTTACGATCATTGATGGCGAGTGTGAGGTATGGGTTGCCGGTAGACCCTCCAGATGAAAGACGGGCCAGACCATCATCTTTCCGGCAAACGCTCCCCACGCACTCAGTGCCATCACGAAATTCAAGATGACGCTGACCATGATCCGGGGGTAAATGTATGGGCGGGAATGATCAGGACGGATATTATTGCACCATCTGCGGAGGTATCCCTCCCGACAAGATTAACATCAAGCAGATTCTCGTTGACGGCAAAGCGACCGGAATTGACCAGCTGGACTGGATCCTCGCGGAGGTAAGGAAACTGAACCTTTCCGATGACACTGTCATCACCGAGGAACTGCTCAAACGGACGAAGGCGCTCAACTACGTTCCCACCAGAAAAGACAAAGGAGTATGGCGAGGCGTTGCTGCTGGAATATAAAAAACCGGGGGAGTAACCGGTGCTTGACCATTGTCCCGGTTCTGCGAACCTCAGGACCCCCACACTCTCGATAAAAAAGTGCCCGCAGTGCGGCAACGAGGTTGAGATCTTCTCAAACGATGTTAAAGTGGCATGTGACAACTGCGGCTTTGTTATCTATAACGATATTCTCTCGTGTGTCCAGTGGTGCAAGTATGCAAAGGAGTGTGTGGGTGAGGAGACGTACCGGAAACTTATCGGGAAGAAAGAGGGATGAAGGGATATTCACCTTACGTTAACGTATCCTGCCATCGATGGTGATCGTCTTATCGGTGACCGGGATCTTCTTTCCCGACTGCTCCAGTGCCTGGTCAACCACATACCGCACACCGCCACAGCACGGGACCTCCATATGGACAACCGTGATCGATTTGATCGGGTGGCGGGAGAAGATCTCTGCAAGTTTCGTGACATACCCGTCAATGTCCGAATCCAGTTTCGGGCAGAAGATGATCACGATCCGATCCTGCAGGAACTCCGCATGAAACCCGGCGTACGCAAAGGGTACACAGTCAGCAGAGATCAGCAGATCGGCATTATCGAAATACGGGGCTGCTGGGTTGAGGAGTTTGAACTGGACCGGCCACTGCCGGAGTTCGGAGGATGCAACCTCCCCGGTTGGCTGGGGGGACTTTCCTCCTGAGCCGTCACCGCGTGGGATACTCCGGGCTGCGGATCCCGGGCAGGCTGCAAAGGGATGGTGTGCATCCGGTCCAGGAGGACAGGTCCGGGAGTATGCCTGTGGACCGGCTGCCCAGGGTGCCGGTTGTCCCCTGTCGTGCCGCCTTTTCTGGGTACTCCGTATTGTCGTGGTCGGGAATGGGAATCGTGTTCTCGATGAGGTACTCGATAGCGGTATCGTAGAGTGCCTTCTGCCCGTGGCCGATGAGATGTTCGAGATGGGCCTTGATCACCGCTTTTCCCTGCCGGACGATGGTTGCCATCACCGCTTTCTCATCATATGCCTCTGCTTCCCGCTCGATGACCGAGATCGCTCCTTCGGGACAGGTGCCAATGCAGGCCCCGAGGCCGTCGCAGAAGAGATCGCTCACCAGCCGGGCTTTTCCTTCAATGAGCTGGAGGGCTCCTTCCGGACAGTCCGGGATGCACTGCCCGCATCCCGTGCATTTTTTCTCGTCGATACTGATGATCTTCCGTTTCATACACTCACTCCCTGGTGCCGGGTGATCGCAACAGCGATCGTGGCACCGGTGATCGTACATCTTCCGGTCATCCTGATTGCGGGGTTTTAACCGGACAGGATTATTCTCCGGCCCTTAATTTTCATGGTTTTTTCATCACCGCGATTTTAGAGCGAACCGTTCACAGCACACAAACCTTGCAGTCCTGTTCACCGCAGGGGATGTTGTCGATCTTCCATTTCAGGGCCCAGCGCTTGATGCCCCGGATCACATCCACGATCTCAAGCCCGCTCTCGGTGAGCGTATACTCGGCTTTGACCGGAAATGCGGTTGCATCCACATTCCGCGTGAGAATCCCTTCGTCTTCGAGTTCCTTCAACCGCTCTGAGAGGACTTTTGGGGTAATGCCATCCAGGGAATCCTTGAGATCGGAGAACCTGCGGGTATGGCCGCTGCCTTTGTAGAGTTCCAGGATGATCAGCAGCATCCATTTCTTGGTGAGGTATCGTACGGTCAGGTTGACCGTGCATGCATCATCCATGGTATACTTTTGGAAACTCCTGACTATTTATAATCTGGTATGTAATTGATATCTTGTATCAAAAGTATATCAAAGGAGTTGAATGATGTTCTGTAACCAGTGTGAAGAAACGGCAAAAGGGAACAGGTTGTACCATAAAGGGCGTCTGCGGCAAGGAAGATGAGATTGCAGCATACCAGGATGTGCTCGTCTATCTCTGCAAAGGAATTCGGTCAGGAATCTTGCGGCAATGGAGAAGGGAAAAGGCAAATCCTGCGGTGCGGGACTGTTCATCGCAGAATCGCTCTTTTCCACGCTGACCAATGTGAATTTCGATAAGCAGCGGTTCGCTGACCAGATCGCCCGGGCCATTGCAATCCGCGATGCACTTCCCGCAGCGGGTAGTGCGGAACCGGATGCCTGCACCTGGAAGCCGAACGGTGACAGCGATATCCTGGAGAAGGCAAAGACCGTCGGGATTCTTGCGACCGCAAATGAAGATGTCCGCTCGCTCCGCATGACCCTCCTCTACGGGCTCAAAGGCGTTGCCGCCTACTACACGCATGCTGAAGTGCTCGGAAAGACCGATGCCGGGATCGAGACATTCCTCCAGAAAGGGCTCGCCTCAACGTTACAGGATCTCACGGTCCCCGAGATGGTTGCGCTCGTGCTGGAATGCGGGAGTGTCGGTGTCACCACCCTCGCCCTGCTGGATGGGGCAAACACCTCCTCGTATGGCAACCCGCAGATCACCAGCGTCAAAACCACGGTCGGAACCCGCCCGGGTATCCTGATCACCGGCCATGACTTAAAGGACATGGCGCAGTTGCTGGAGCAGTCGAAGAATGCCGGCGTGGATGTGTACACCCACGGCGAGATGCTGCCATCGCATGCCTATCCCGCATTCAAAAAATATGCGCACCTGTATGGCAACTACGGCGGCTCGTGGTACACCCAGCGCGATGAGTTCGAGAAGTTCAACGGCCCGGTACTGGTCACGACCAACTGTATTGTGCCGCCGAAGGACTCCTATGCCGGGCGGATCTTTACCACCGGGCTTGCCGGGTATCCGGGCGTGAAGCACATCGCGGCGTCAGCTGATGGCAAGAAGGATTTCTCTGCAGTTATCGCGCTCGCAAAAACGAGCCAGCCCCCGCAGGAACTTAAAGCAGGGCAGCACTGATCTCATCACCGGCTGTGCCCATGGAGCAGTGCTCGCTCTTGCAGACAAGGTGATTGCAGCAGTCAAGAGCGGCGATATCAAACGCTTCATTGTCATGGCCGGATGCGATGGCAGGCAGAAGGAGCGGGAATATTACACGCAGTTTGCCCTGGCACTGCCCAAAGATACGGTCATCCTCACCGCAGGCTGTGCCAAGTACCGCTACAATCATCTCAACCTCGGCACCATCGGGGGCATTCCCCGGGTACTCGATGCCGGGCAGTGCAATGACTGCTACTCGCTCGTCGTGATTGCACAGGCGCTCGCAAAAGCGTTCGGTGTTGGCATCAACGAACTGCCCGGTCTCGTACAATATCGCCTGGTACGAGCAGAAGGCAGTGCTCGTCTTGCTCTCGCTCCTCTCCCTCGGTGTCAAGGATATCACGCTCGGGCCCAAACTCCCGGCGTTTGTCTCCCCCACGGTGCTCGATGTGCTGGTGAAAAATTTCGATCTCAAGCCGAATACTACCGTGGAAGCAGACCTTGCACGGATGGTACCCCTCAGTAAATACGGCGAGGAAATTGTGGCAGGTCAGAATCCGGCCTGAAAGGACCTGCAATCAAAACCCTTTAATCAATCCTGCTTTTTTTACTTTTTATTATAGACAAAACAGGAACTATATGCGGAATTCAACCCCATTATCTTCAGCTTCGCTGTTAGCCCGTAAAAAATGTAATTAGTTGACTTTTTCATTCAGTGAGAACCCGGTGCAGACCGCTTTTTGATATATTACGAGAATAAATGTATTATGATACTATTAAAAAAGCAATAGGCAGAAAAAATAAAAAGAAATTTTGGTGGTACAGATGAGACAGGAAAACGTTGAATTTTTTACTGACCGGGAAGAAGAGTTCGCTACGCTTCTGATCAAGATTGGAACCAAGAAAAATATTGCCAAAGCGCTGGTATTTCTCGCAAATACCAAAGAAACAACGTCCCATGCCATCGAACGCGGTACCGATATGCGACAGCCTGAGGTGAGCCTGGCGATGCGGTATCTTACAGAACAGGGATGGATCAGGACTCGCGAGAGCGAATCGGAAAGCAAAGGTCGTCCGGTCAAAATCTATGCGCTGGCAAAACCCCTGCAGGAAATCATGGATTGTATCGAAAAGGAAAAGGTCCACGAAGCGAACAACCAGCTTGCCCTTGTCAGGAAATTGCGGGATCATCTCGGATAGATTCATAAAAATACCTTTTTTACTGGTTATTTTCCCTTCACAGCAATTCCGGCAATTTTTTATAATAACAACCGTCGTGGTGCCGTTGATAATGAGTGATGCAGTCAGGAATTTATCCGGAAAAACCAGAATGTAACGATATTTAACCGATAAAAAACAACCTGTATACACTTAATGAGGATTAACATGTCACAACAACTCGGGGGACAACCCATAATTATTCTCAGGGAAGGAACAACAAGGAACCGTGGACAAGAGGCGCAGAACAATAATTTTGCCGCTGCAAAGGCAGTAGCAGCAGCAGTTCGTTCAACACTTGGTCCAAAAGGCATGGACAAGATGCTCATCGACGGGATGGGGGATATTACCATCACTAATGACGGGGTTACCATTTTAAAGGAAATGGATATCGAACACCCTGCTGCAAAGATGATGGTTGAAGTAGCAAAAACCCAGGATGCCGAGGTTGGTGACGGAACAACGACTGCGGTTGTCATTGCCGCAGAACTCCTGAAAAATGCGGAGTCGCTCCTTGCCCAAAAAGTTCACCCGACAGTTATTGCTGAAGGATACCGGATGGCAACAACCAGAGACTCTCGTTATCCTTGATTCGTTCGCCTCATCCGTAAAACCGTCCGATACCGCGATGCTCAAAAAAATTGCAGAAACAGCTCTGACCGGCAAAAATGCAGAAGTAACCAAAGACCATCTCTGCAACATCATCGTAAAGGCAATCACGTTTGTTACCGATTCCGACGGTAAAGTGGATCTCGGTCATATCAATGTGGAAAAGAAGGTCGGCGGGTCCGTGGATGACACCAGTCTTATTGAAGGCATGGCCATTGACAAGGAACGTGCACACCCGAACATGCCCAAATCTGTCATGAATGCAAAGGTCCTTTTACTCAATGCGGCGCTCGAATTCAAAAAGACCGAAGTGAACGCTACCATAAAGATCTCGTCGCCCGGGCAGGCCCAGGCATTCCTCGACGAAGAAGAACATATGGTCCACTCGATGGTGGATAAAGTTGTTAAAAGCGGGGCGACCGTCCTGTTCTGCCAGAAGGGTATCGATGATGTTGCCCAGCATTATCTTGCAAAGGCCGGTATCCTGGCGGTCCGCCGGGTGAAAAAAAGCGACATAGAGAACCTTGCCCGGGCAACCGGGGCGAACATTGTCAACAGCATCGACACGATAACGAACAAAGATCTCGGGTCTGCCGGGCTTGTCGAGGAACGGAAAGTATCAGGCGACGAAATGATCTATGTCTCAAAATGTAAAAATCCAAAAGCAGTCTCTATCATTGTCAGGGGCGGGACAGAGCACGTTGTCGATGAACTTGAACGGGCCATGCACGACGCGCTCATGGTGGTAAGCGTTGTCATTGAGGGTAAAAAGATCGTTGCCGGGGGTGGGGCACCCGAGACCGAACTCTCGCTCCAGTTGAGAAGATACGCATCGCAGGAAGGCGGGCGTGCACAGCTGGCAATCGAGGCATTCGCTTCGGCACTGGAGGTCATCCCCCGGACTCTTGCTGAGAATGCGGGTCTTGACCCCATCGATATGCTGGTTGCAATACGGGCTGCACATGAAGCAGGGAAAAAGAACTTCGGCCTTAATGTGTACGAAGGAAAACCCGTCGATATGCTCAAGGCTGGCGTTGTAGAACCTCTCCGGGTAAAAACGCAGGCAATCTCAAGTGCGGCAGAGGCTGCAGTCATGATCCTGCGTATTGACGATGTCATCGCCGCATCAAAGACAGCCGGGCCAGCCGGTGGAATGCCTCCCGGAGGTATGCCCCCCGGAATGGGAGATTATTAATCTCCGGCTCCGTTTTTCTTTTTTCACGGCTCTGTAGAAATGTTTTTAAAAACTCGAACGTTCATGGGGGTTTCACCCCCGCCACTTGGCTCCCCCCAATGCGATAACCCCCGAGAAGGTAATAACAGCACTATCGCATTGCGCAGGGGCGGTCCGGGGGGACAGGCACTGTCCCCTCCTTCAAAACGTGTGTCTTTTTTTTGTGCTATAATAAAAGGAATTCTACAGAGCCTTTTTCACAATCAAAAAATACCCGCAGATAAAAACGTTTTTTTGTTTTTCGCAATCGAAAATGTAATAATTTATTAACCTACTGGCCCTGATAGAATATTACCAGAGAAATACCTTCATAAAAGTTGAGAAAAAATGGTAAAAAAGTGTGAGTGCTGCGACAAATTCACTTCCCGGGATGCTGCAGCTTTCTGTATGCATTGCGGGACCAGGTTCCCCGAAGACCAGTGCGTCTTACTCCACCAGATACGGGATTCAGTTGATGAATCCCAGGAAGAAATCCGCAATATCAGGATTCTTCTCCGTAAATCCCAGAAAAAAACACGGTGGGGAAAAACCCTCGTGTATGTGGTTGTGGCCCTCATCCTGATTATCATTATCGCGGCATCCCTTTTTTTTCAGCTGGGTAACCGCTTCTGATGTTCCCTTTTTTCAGGGTATGAGCCGTTGAAGGGAAGAAGCAAAAAGCAGCGGATCAATATCAGGATTCCGGCAGCCCGTCCCTGTCTTTTTTATGTATGAAAAGAAAAGGAATGTAAAATGAACAAAATCCCCCTGGAAACGATTGATGATGAATCGGCTATAAGGTTCCGGGATTGCTTCTCTGTCCGGTATATTCAGTCTGCTGCATTATTATGCAGGCTCGGGTACCACATTGAAAAGCGGTTTTCTACGCAGGGAAAGATATCCGAAGAAGAACAGTCTGCGGCACGAAGTATTCATCCTCAATTCAATCCTCTCATCCGTTGCATTCCTCGAATCCACTATCAACGAGCTCTATGCGGATGCGAGCGATGATGCGTATTTCTTTACTGATGAACAAAATGAACTGCTCTTAAAAGCTATTGGTGAGAAATGGAGAAATGAGAAAAACTTTGATCGCGCTCCACTGGTGAATAAATACCAGAAAATACTGGTCATCGCAGATAAAACCCCCTTTTATGAAGACGATCCGGTTTTTTCAGATATCAGGACTCTTATTGAAATACGGAATTACCTGATGCATTACAAACGGGAATGGATTGTTGTAAAGAAAGGTGAGACCCCTGATGAGAACAAAGAGACGCATGGCGAAAGACTCGAAAAAATACTCCACAACAAATTTGTTCCAAACCCGTTTGCACAACAAAGCCGGCCGTTTTTTCCGGATACCTGCTTTGGGCATGGTTGTGCTGAATGGGCGGTGAACAACAGCCTTGCATTTACCGATGATTTTTTCAAAAGACTTGACCTTTCCCCACCCTATGAGGGAATAAAAAATGAATTAGAGACAAAATAGCACAGTTACTTCTTCCCCTTCTTCTTCTTTTTTTGGTCATCCTTTGCCATGGACATAAGGTCAATAATGTAGTTTCCCTCATTCCCAACGCTTACAATCCGCTGGTCACTCTGCGCCATCTTTTCGAGATTAAGCTCATATGAACCCGGTGAAACAATACGTATCGTCTCTACCCGGTCATACATCTCGACCTGTTCTTTTTTCCGGGGCTCTACAATCTCGAGGATGTCCTCATGAGACTCATCTGCAATCTCATCCATCGACTTCTCATCAAGCACATCCCGGTGGATCTCAGCCTCTTTGACGTAGAGGAACTTTTTACCCCCGCAGCTTGCGCAGCCCTTCAGGATTTCAGTTGAACCGGCCCTGTATTCCCGTCCGCATTTTGTACATTTGTGCGGCATGCTTTCTCACCCGAAACATTCAAGCATGGTCTCGTACAGACTCTCGACATTCCTGCCTTCAAGACCGGAAATTGCGACGACCGGGTGCTGCGGGAACGCGCTTCGGATCCGTGCAGGAACGGCTTCTGCAAGATCAATCTTATTAGCAACAATAATTACCGGGAGTTTGCGGCTCTCTATAATACCGATCATCATGATATTCACCTGCATGAAGGGATCCAGTGTTGAATCCAGCATGTAGATGACACCGTCGATATCCTCACGCAGCCAGTGCATTGCTTCAGCTACTCCTTCGGTTGCTTCCCGGGCCCTTATGATTGCTTCATCCTTGTCCATCCCGAATTCCAGGAATTCGTGGTAATCAATCTTGGTGGTAACACCCGGAGTGTCAACAATATCCATGGTTATAGTGCTGCCATTAGCACCGGAAATGATAATATCTTCTTTCTTCCTTGCCCTTCGTGTCTCGTGCGGGATCTCGCTCACCGGGCCGACTGCATCCCCGGTCCAGTCACGGGCTATGCGGTTTGCCAGTGTGGTCTTACCCGGCATTGGGTGGTCCATAAATGCCGATACGGGTCCTCTTCTTTTTAAAAAATCTGTTGAGGAAACTGGAAAATTTTTTCTTTGCCGTACCATAGGTCTGATAAAATATTTTCATGGAACACCTCCATGACCACGCAACGTACAAAGGTTCAAAGAATTCACCATAATTCGTTAGTAGTGTATAGAAATCGCTCTTTATTATGTTTCTTATAATCCGGCGTTTTCGAATTGCCGGTGGCAATGTTTCCAGCCCACCACTCATATTACTGCGCTGCATTACTGGTTGCCTTCGCCAAATTGTATTTATACAAGGGAAGGGGAGTATGCTAATTGTAATCATCAGTAACAGCACTTCAAGGAGGTGACTCATGAAAAAGACAACCAATGGAATGCGAGTTTGAGACCCAGATCCCATTACGAGATGTAATGAAAAACAACCCGACGATGATCGGTGCTGAAGCCAATGTTGCAATGGCAGCAAAAGCCATGTGTACCGATGAAGTTGGCAGTGTGATTATTCTTGAGAACAGCAAGCCAACCGGTATCGTGACCGAGGAAGACATTACCTGCAAGGTGGTGGCAAAAGATCTCAAACCCAGTACAGGTACAGGTCAGGGAAATCATGAGCACGCCACTCATTACGGTGAGTGCGGAGAAAACTGTCGGCGATGCCGCATCACATGATGGTGAAGCATAAGGTAAGGAGACTCCCCGTTATCGATGCAAAAAAGAAGGTCATCGGGATTGTAACTGTCCGGGACCTCCTTACCGTATCCAATGAACTCAATCGAGCTCCTGGCCGATCTCATAGAGATCAACCGCGAGGAGATTGTCGAGCAGGGGATGTGCAACCGCTGCAGCCAGATGTCTGATGATCTCAAGCGGGTTGATAATGTCATGCTCTGTGCCCGTTGCCGTGAAGAGGACAATATTGCATGAAAACTGCACAGGATTTCATGATTGGGATTCCTGTGCTGAAATACAATGACCAGATAACCAAGGCACGGCAAATCCTGAGGGATGACCGCTTCAGGGAGGTTTATGTCGTGGATGTGAAAAAAAACATCCTCGGCTATATTGACCTGACTGACGGGTTGAGGGTAACGGCCACGAAATCGAATGTTACCGTTGAAGGGTATGTCAAAGAAGCGCCCATGGTAGGCCCGGGCGACACCCTCGAACAGGTTGCGAGGGTGATGCGGGATAACGAGACCGACAGCGTTGCAGTCGTTGATTCCAACAGGCATATACTCGGCGGAGTGCTTCTGTCGGATGTTTTCCCCGTAATAACGTCCCGTCATGAACTTCGCGGGACTGTTGCTTCCCATATGACCACGGACGTTATTATTGCAAGTCCGACTGACACGATCCAGAAGATTTACACCATGATTATTGAGAGCGGTTTTTCCGCATTTCCTGTGGTGAAGAAAAAACGGATTATCGGATTGATTTCCCGCCGCGATCTTATACGGACACGGAGGGTCCAGTCGGTAATCGCCCATCATGCCCAGACGACTATAGAAGAGATTATGTCCAAGGATGTGATCACGATTAGTCCTGACGAACCAATCGTTTCTGCAGCAGAGCTGCTGGTAAAACATGACGTGAGCCGGCTTCCGGTAACTGACGGGGACCGGATCGTGGGAATCGTTGACCGGCACGATGTCCTGAGAGGTCTTGCGTGATCCATTCAGAAAAAGGGCGTGCACAGATTTGTAATAACCTGCACGCCGGAACGACTCAACAAAAGGATAGCAGGGTCATTGAATTATTCGGAGGGCAGAATGCACCAGAATGACAGGAGCATCAAACAAGGCGACAGGCTGTTAAAGATGCAGGGAAAACTCGACCGTGGGCCGGTGGAGTTCAAATCCCATATTGTCCAGCAGGAAGGCGAGATCATGGCGATCGCAACCACCGATGTCATTTCCGTCCCGCCTACCCAGAGCATTATCGGGGCGGTTGAGATCATGACTGGCTGTGGTTTCCGCCGTTTACCCGTTACCGATGCAGGTACCAAAAAACTGCGGGGGATTATCACATCAGGGGATATCATCAATTTCATGGGAGGGGGAGACAAGTATAAACTCGTGCAGGTACGACATGGTGGCAACCTGCTTGCCGCTGTTAACGAGAGTGTCCGTACGATCATGACCCAGCAAATCACAACGCTCTCCCATGAGTCACGGATAAGCGATGCAGTTACCATGATTGTTGAAAAAAAGATCGGGGGGCTGCCCATCGTTGACCATGAAGGGGTACTGAATGGTATTGTTACCGAGCGGGACGTGCTGAGGGTACTTGGAGCGGATCGAGGTACCAAAAACGTGGAGGATATTATGAGTTCTTCCCTGAGGGTTACCGCACCGGACTGCCCCATCGCGGATGTCGCCCGCGACATGGTCCATTACCGTTTCCGCAGGTTACCTGTTGTGAGCGATGATGTGCTCTACGGTATCGTGACTGCAACTGATATCATGAAATATCTCGGGAGCCGTGAGGTCTTTTCCCGTCTTACTACCGGCAATGTTGAGGAAGTGATGGGATTGCCCATCCGCACACTGGTTGCCGGGGATCTCTTCACGACTACCCCCATGCAGAACATCAACCAGGCCGCCCGGGAGATGCTGACGAGAAATATAGGAGCATTGCCGGTTATCGAGGGCTCGCAGCTGATCGGCCTGGTGACCGAGTTCGATCTTGTCCGGGCATTTGCCAAGGGATGATAGCCATGTTAGCACGAGATGTGATGACAGCACCGGTTTTTTTCGTCTCTCCAAAAGAGACGATAGCCTACGCGAGGAACCAGATGGTGAAGCACAAAATTTCCCGTCTCCTTGTGATGGACGAAGGTAAGCTGACAGGTATCCTTACCAAAAAAGATATCGCATACCATATCCGGCAGGGAGAACCAGCATGGCGTCGCCGTCCTGTCGACCAGATCCCGGTGGAGGCGTTTGCGACGGTCAATCCCGTTGTTATTGCACCTGATACCGGTATTAAGACGATAGCAGGCATTTTTGCCCAAAAAAATATCAGTTCCGTTCCGGTCATTGAGGCTGGAAAAGTAGTGGGGATTGTTACAAAAACGGATCTGATGAAGTCTGCCCTTGTCCGGAATCTTACCTGTCCGGTCAGGGACATAATGGAGGATGTGGCCACGGTCAGTCGCTACCATTCGCTCGATCACGTAATTACCGTGATGAGCGAACGCGATGACAAAGTTATTGTCCTGAATAACGATGGGACAATCGCCGGGATAATAACTGAAACGAACCTCGCCTTCTTCGATAACGGGAAAATGAATTCAGGGGTGGGTAAAAAAGATGTAACGACTGGCAGACGCGAACGGGCAGACAGGACGAGCGGGCAAAGCCTGCGTTCTGTCGCATCAGTGGTTGCTGAGGATGTAATGACCAGTCCGGTTATTACCGTTCCGGTAACATCCATGCTCCCTGATGCGCTTGAAGTTATGAGAAAAAACCATATCAACAGTCTTGTCGTAATGGAAAACGGCACGTTATCCGGAATTATAAAACGGGATGATATCATAAAGGAAGTGGCGAAATGACAAAAGAAATTTTTATCAAAGACGTGATGGCAAAACCAGCAACCATATCGAAATCGGCAAAGATTACCGAAGCCCTTGATAAAATGCTTGCCGAGGGAATTGATCCTCTTATCGCAGTCAACAATAATGCTGTTGTTGGTACGGTATCCCGCCAGGCAATAGCGGAGAAACTGGGCAGCAAACAAAACTCGGATCTTTCACCCACTGCTATCCATGTTGCAAGCGTGGTTGAGGAAGAATTCACCAGTGTCTATCCCGATGAAAGCATTAACGTTCTCATCCCGCTGCTCCAGCACTACAAGCTGGTCGTGGTGTATGACAGTGATCACAAATTGATTGGCCAGGTCAGCGCCGGGGATCTCTTAAAAAAATTCCAGCCGGATACCGGGATTGAAAATGTAATCGAGAAGGCAATAACTATCGAGGCTGATGAACGGGTTGTTCACCTGCGCCGCCGTATGCTTGATGACAAGATTACCCGTTTCATTGTAACTGATCAGGGAAAATACATAGGAATCGTTACCGAAACGGATGTCGCGATTGCATTGCGGAAATTCCGGGAGGAGACCCGGGACCAGCACCAGGACCACAGGATACGGAACCTGATTATCAGGGACATAATGGCCGCTCCACTCATATCAGTCGAACAATCAGAAGGTGTGCCAGCAGTAATTGACCTGATGCTGAAAAAGAACATCAGTTCAGTCCCCGTAATGGATAACGGCAGACTTTCCGGGATTGTTACCCGAAGGTCGATTGTCAATGCACTCTGAAAATAAAACTCTGAAACTTTTTTCTTTTTGTTTTGGGTATAGTCACATTTCAGCGACGAATTTTTTGTTTTAATGGACGCCCCCCTTGCGCCAGCCCTGCCCCTTTGGGGGCGGGGGCGCATGCGATTCATCTGTATTACCGGTATACCTAATCCCTGGTTATACAACACAATCGCAACCGGGGCGCCACAGTGGCGGGGCAAAGCCCCTGGAGCGTATGCGTTTCTAGTCCCTGGACAGGAACACTCCCTTGTTATTTCCTTGACGAGTTGGTAGTTAAAATGGCACTATACCCTTGTTTTAACCTGTCACTTCATCTGAACAAAGAAACCTCCCACAAAAAAGTGCAAAGGATTCCGGTTATTATCAGCGTTTAGAGCCGGACAAGCAAAACTATCCCGATTGCACTGCTGATTGCAACGATAGTCCACCGCAACAGCACCGGATTTATCTTCCCGGCTATCCTTCCCCCTGCTGCACCTCCTGCCAATGCTCCTGTTGCCATTACGAGAGCCAGTGGCCAGATAATCAAACCGGAAAAAAGGAAGAATACCGCAGCGGCGACATTGACACTCAGTGAAATGCATTGCTTCAGGGCATTCAGCCGGGGCAGGGTATCATCAAGAAAGAGCCCCAGAACGGCAAGAATGATTACACTCATGCCCGCCCCGAAATATCCGCCATACACTGCCGCGAGACCGACCGCCGGGACTGCCCCGCTCCCCTCTTTTCCCGGTTCTTCCTGATGAGACTGGTTTAAGGATCCAGTCACGGAGCCGGTCCTGCACTGCCAGCAACACGGCAGCAATCAGGATGAGAAAAGGGACAATGAAGTGGAATACCATCTCGCTGGCAACAAGGAGAAGAGCACTCCCTGCTATTCCCCCGATAATCCCCGCCGGGATGAGGAGCCACATACGGCGTTGCTGCCCTTTGAGATCCTTTCTCTGGGCAATAGCACCCCCGAGGTAACCCGGGCATAATGCAACGGTATTGGTGATATTGGCGGCAACGTCAGGGACTCCCAGTGCAATAAGTACAGGAAATGAAATAAGAGTCCCTCCTCCGGCAAGGGCATTGACAAGACCAGCCGCTGCCGCTGCAAGTCCTGCGATGATAATTTCAGATCCGGAGAGCATGTGTCAGGACCACAATCCCGTTCTTCATCACCCAAGATATGCACTGAGTATCCTGTGATTTCAGGATTTTTACACCGATATTAGCCATATCCTTCAGGTTGGCCCCGTGAATCTCATCCGATTGGGCTCCAACGGCATCCTCAACCAGGACAACAGGATAATTGTATGCAATTGCATCAAAGACCGTGGTCCGGATACAGTTGGGGGTCTGGATCCCTGTCACGATGAGTTCCTCCACACCAATGTTCCGGAGCATGAGGTCAAGTTCCGTCGCTATAAATGCACTCATCCGGATCTTCGGGATAACATATTCACCAGGCAGCGGGGTCAACTCTTCGATCACTGCTGCACCGTGGGTTCCTTCAACCGCAAAAGGGTGTTTCCTGAAGAGTCCTCGCCGGTTAATCTCTACATCAGACCCATCCCTTCGATGAACCCGCAGGATATGGAAGACCGGGAGTCTTTTTTTCCTGAATTCCGTGAGCACCCCGTAGATTTTCGGGACAACGCTCCGGGCCTGTGCTACCCGGAGTGGCGCCCCCTCAAGAACAAAATCGTTCTGCATATCGATGATCAACAAAGCCGCATGTTTCATAATTCACTCAACAATTAGACTGGAAGTGGCAGGTAATAAGGAATGCGAGATGCGGATCCGATCCGGATAATATCAGGTCATCTCTTCTGCCATCTTTATTTCCTTCTGGTATTCGAAATAAGAATACGCCACTGTAAATACCGCAACTATAATCACCGGTACAAGAATGAACAGGAATGCGTACTCACCGGCCAAAACCCCTATAAACGAAATCACCCCCGCGATCTTGAACAATTTCCCGCCAATCTCGTGGGTCTTCTTCCAGACGGTTTCATTGCTCAATGTCCAGGGTGTTCGGATGCCGACAAACCAGTTCCGCTCAGCATGGCCGAGAAGAAACCCGATGTAGATGAAGAGAGCCCCGATGAGGAACGGAAACGTGAGGTTCGGGCTTATCTGGTACCCGATGCTCCAGAGAATAATCTGGACGTGAATTGCCAGCATGAAGAGGATAAACAGGAGTACGAAGCCCTCGTAATAGTCCTGAAATTTTTCGTAATTCTTTTTATAGGGATCAATGCGGGGAAGAACCGCAAATAACCCGACACAGGCAATCATGATAAGGGGAATCAGGCCAAGTCCCCAGAACTTTGACATGTAACCGTCAGGTTGACCGGCAGCGTTCCAGTGCGATACGATGCGGTCCGGTGCAGTCGGGTAAATGGCGAGGGTCAGAATGAAGGTGATGAGAAGCCCTGCGATAATGGCGAGCCTGATGAGTTTCATGCATCGGTATTGGGAAGTTATTTGGTAAGAAGGTAATGGCGGTTATCGCGGAGGGTTATTTCCCTCGGGTGTATTCGTGAACTCAAATTGCGATGAACGCCCCCGCCCCGATGGGACGCCCACGCGGCGGATCTGTGACATAGTATGGCATTTTTTGAAATATGATGCAACCCAACATATATACTAATTATTGCTAACCTCCGATTCGTTTATTCATACCGGGTTATTGCAACGAACTGGTTGGCCGGGCACTTTTTCCTGCCAAACACTTATTACCCAAACCCAACCATATTATAAAGCACCATTCATGGAGCAGTGACTATTCACTGCGAGTGTCTGTACAAGATGCGAGATTCCTCTGTTGAGGTAGCCAAGCCTGGTATGGCGCAGGTTTGCTAAACCTGTGTCCCCCTGGGACTCGAGGGTTCAAATCCCTCCCTCAGCGCTCAAAAGAGAAAATCTCACACAATCGAGGGGATTGGATGGCTCAGGAAGAAGACATAAGGTATTTTGTAAGGGTAGGCACGACCGATCTGGACGGAACCAAATCGGTGAGGGTTGCGCTGACCGGGATCACCGGTGTTGGCAGGCATACCTCTACGGTCATATCCCGTATGGCAAAAGTCGACGAATACGCGTTGCTTGGCCGCATTGACGAGGAGTCGGTCAACCGGCTCCGCACCGCTGTTGAACAATATTCATCAAAGATCCCATCATGGATGGCCAACCGGCCAAAAGATGTCTACACCGGCGAAGCAAAGCACCTTCTGGGTGGCGATGTCGCGCTGGCAAAGGATGAAGACGTCAACCTCATGAGAAAGATCCGCTGCTACCGTGGAATCCGGCATGAGACCGGGCAGAAAGTCCGCGGGCAGCGCACGAAGTCGACCGGAAGAACCGGCACGACGGTCGGTGTGAAGAGGAAGAAAGAAGGAGGCAGCTTAACCATGGGATACCCGGGAAAGAACCATAAATCTTACCAGACTCCAAAACGCCCCTTCGAAAAGACGCGGATCGAATCCGAGACCCGTCTTGTTATCGAGTACGGGCTGCGCAACAAGCGTGAAGTCTGGAAAGCCCAGAGTCACCTCCGAAAATACCGGAAAGGGGCACGTGATCTCCTCGCAATCATGTCGAGCTCAATTGACAGGACGATCTTTGAGGCAAAGAAGACCGAGTTGATCTCCCACATGCAGCGTTCAGGACTGCTTGGCCCTGATGCCGATATCGACAATGTCCTTTCACTCAAGGTTCAGGCCCAGCTTGAACGGCGTCTCCAGAGCATTGTACACCGGAAAGGACTTGCCCGCTCACCGAAACAGGCACGGCAGCTCATCACCCACGGGCATATCGCCATCGGTGGAAGACGCGTCACCATTCCGGGATACCACGTGAACCGGATTGAAGAGTCCCAGATCACCTATTACGGCAAGTCTCCGTTTGTGAGCGATTCTCATGAGGAGAAGGTGCGGATTACCAAGCCGGCAGGAGTGAGATAAGATGGCGGCAAATGAGAAGGAAAAGTGGGGCGTTGCACATATCTTTGCATCGTTCAACAATACCATCATCACCATTACCGATCTCTCCGGTGCTGAGACCGTTACAAAAAGCAGCGGTGGCATGGTGGTCAAGCAGGACCGCAACGAAGGTTCCCCCTACGCAGCAATGCAGATGGCAGGAAACGTCGCCCAGAATGCCCGCGAAAAGGGCATTGTCGGGGTCCACGTCAAGGTCCGTGCACCTGGCCAGGGCAAACAGCGGAGTCCCGGGCCCGGTGCCCAGGCTGCAATTCGTGCACTCGCCCGTGCCGGTATGCGTATCGGGCGTATAGAAGACGTCACGCCAATCCCCCACGACTCATGTCGCCCGAAGGGTGGCAGGCGAGGAAGGAGAGTGTGATGGAGATCGAATTCAGCAGTCTCGACGATTCCCTGGCACGATTCACTCTTACGGGAGCGACCCCGGCCTTTGCAAACGCGTTCCGGCGGGCAATGATCGGTGAAGTACCGACCCTTGCAATCGAAGATGTCCGCATTTATGATAATACCAGTGCGTTCTTCGATGAGATGCTGGCACACAGGCTCGGGCTCATTCCCATAAAAACAGATCTTTCAACCTATTCGACAAAGGAAAAATGCTCCTGCGGGGGAGCGGGATGTCCTGGCTGTATGGTTACCTTCACGTTAAGTGCTGAAGGTCCAAAGACGGTCATGTCAAGTGATCTGATTCCTCAGGATCCCAATGCGACCCCGGTCTACGATACCATACCCATCGTGAAGCTGACAAAGGGCCAGAAGCTGGTCATTGAAGCACATGCCATTCTCAATACTGGCAGAGAACATGCAAAATGGCAGCCGACGCTGGTTTGCGGGTTCAAGAACCATCCCGTGATATCTGTCAGTGAATCCTGCGATGCATGCGGTATGTGTGTGGACGAATGTCCCCGCGGCATTCTGGCAGTCCAGGGCAAGAAAGTCGAAGTTGTTGACGGAAAGCTTACCGAATGTTCGATGTGCAAGCTCTGCGAGCGCGCATGTCTGGCGAGCGGTATTGGCGATGAACCGGCAATTACCATATCTGCCGACCCGGCCCGGTATATTTTCGTGGTAGAAAGCGACGGGTCGCTGCCGGTAAAAGAGATTATGGAACGTGCACTCCAGTATATCAGGGATCAGTCAGGCGAGCTGGAGAGACAATTAGGCGAAATATCAGGGGATGAGAAGAAATGACAAGAATTGTGGAAAAGACGAACCCCCGTCTTACCAACCTCATTTTGCTCTTGAAGAACAATTCACGTGAGAATGAGGCCAAGATCTGGCGCGAGATCGCAAGCAGGCTGGAGACCCCCAACAGGAATTATGCCGAGGTCAACCTGTCCAAGATCAACCGCTATGCCCAGAATGGTGAGACGATCATCGTTCCCGGAAAAGTACTGGGCAGTGGTGTGCTGGAGCAGTCTGTAAAGGTTGCAGCCTTGAACTTCTCGGCATCAGCCACAAATAAGATCAGGGACGCGAAGGGACAGTGCATGACAATCGAGCAACTCCTTGTGGACAACCCAAAGGGCAGTGGTATCCGGATCCTGAGGTGAACAAAACATGGTTACAGTTATCAATGGAGACGGATTGCTTCTCGGGAGGCTTGCAAGCCTTGTCGCGCAGCGCGGTCTTGCCGGTGAAGAGATTGCCATCGTTAATGCAGAAAAGGCGATCATCTCCGGCAGCCGTCCACGTGTGCTTGCCAACTACAAGCACAAAAGAGAACGCGGTGCCAGCGGTGCCCGCTGGGGACCGTTTGTCCCGCGAAGGCCTGACCATCTCATGAAGCGGACGATCCGCGGCATGCTCCCGTATAAACGCCCCCGTGGTGTTGAGGCCATGAAGCGCATCAAGTGCTACGTCGGTGTTCCGGTAGAATTTGCCGGAAAGGAGATGGAAGTGCTCGAAGACGCACACATGAACCGACTGAATAACCCGGCATATATAACGCTCGGTGCAGTGTGCACATTCCTCGGAGCGAAGTTCTAAGGTGTTCACCATGGCAAAGATCATTAACACAAGTGGAAAACGCAAGACAGCAATCGCACGGGCGACCCTGAAGGCGGGGAAAGGTATGATCCGGGTCAACTCTGTGCCCCTCGAAACATATGGCAATGATGTAACCCGGATGAAGATCTCCGAACCGCTCCTTTTAGTCCCCAACGCAATTCACGGTATCGATGTTATCATCGATGTAGCCGGTGGTGGAGTGATGGGTCAGGCAGAGGCAGTCCGTACCGCTCTTGCCCGTGGTATCATTCAATGGCACAATGATCCCCAGATGAAGGATATCTACCTTACCTATGACAGAACACTCCTTGTCAACGACTCGCGGCAGAAAGAAGCAAAGAAACCGCATGGTCGTGGAGCACGTAAGAAATTCCAAAAGTCTTATCGTTAAGCTAAAAGATATGATGAGAGGTAAAAAATCTTGATACCCGTGCGATGTTTCACCTGTGGGAAACCAATCTCAACAGCGTGGGAAGAGTTTAAGCAGAGGCGGGAGAAAGGCGAGGATCCCAAGAAGATCCTCGACGATCTTAATATTTCCCGGTACTGCTGCAGACGTATGCTCCTGACTCACAAAGAGATCATTGATGAGCTCAACCCGTACCAGTAGATCGACATAAGAACGAGGGGTCGTAGGGTAGCCTGGACCATCCTATTGCGTTCGGGACGCAGTGACCTGAGTTCGAATCTCAGCGACCCCATAATCAGATAACTTAAACCATCAATTTGAGGACGAAGAATGCAGACGCAGACGTATACCCGGTATGAACGGGCGAGGATTATAGGAGCAAGGGCTCTGCAAATATCAATGGGTGCTCCCTTACTTATCACTACGACACGGATCGATCCACTGGAGATCGCCGTTGAAGAATACAACAACAACACCATCCCCATTACCGTAAAGAGGAAGTAGAGGTTATAATGACGACTATTGAGATAATCGAGCTGCGAACTATCCTGGACAGCCGGGGTAATATGACAGTCGAAGCCGATATCCATACCCAGAACGGATTTGGCAGATCTGCTGCACCCAGCGGCGCCAGTACCGGATCCCTGGAAGCAAAAGTCAGGGAGCCCAGAGAGGCTGTTGATTTTGCCATCCAGAATGTTATTCCGGCCCTTATAGGAATGGATGCCAGCGACCAGCAGGGGTTCGATGAGCAGCTCCGCGATATTGACGGGACAGCAAACTTTGCTGAAATCGGTGCAAACATTGCAGTTGCACTCTCGCTTGCAAATGCGAAGGCGAGCTGCATCATCGATGGGGATCCCCCTCTTCCGCTATCTTGGCGGGGCGTTTGTCAGCGAATTACCACTGCCGCTGGGAAATGTAATCGGCGGTGGTGCACATGCGGCAAACGCGACTGAAATTCAGGAATTCCTCGTAGTTCCCGGAGATGCCACAACTGCGGAGGAAGCGGTTCTCGCAAACGCTGCCGTGCACCGGAAAGTCAAAGAACTCTTATCAAAACACGGGAAATCCTGCGGCAAGGGTGATGAGGGTGCATGGGCTCCACAGATTGATGATGCCCTTGCATTTGAGCTCATTGCCGAGGCAACCGGAATTGTTGCTGACGAGATGAATATCTCAGTGGATATGGGTATAGACGTTGCCTCAAGCCAGATGTGGAAATCCGAAGGTTACCAGTACCGGGACAGGATACGCACCACTGAAGAGCAGATAGCATACATTGCTGAGCTTGTTGACACCTACAACCTGGTGTATGTTGAAGATCCCCTCCACGAAGATGACTTTGACGGGTTTGCAGAGCTCAACAACCAGATTGGCGACCGGTGCCTTGTCTGCGGAGATGATATATTTGTGACACAGGTAGATCGAATCCTGCAGGGAATCGAGATGGATGCCGCAAACTGTGTACTTATCAAACCCAACCAGGTCGGGACGCTGACAGACACGTTTGAAGCTGTCCGTCTTGCCCACACACGAGGCCTTGACACGGTGATGAGCCACCGGTCCGGTGAGACAACAGATACCACTATCGCCCACCTTGCAACTGCATTCTCCTGTGTTTTCTTAAAATGCGGAATTGTGGGTGGAGAACGCATTGCAAAACTGAATGAACTGATACGCATAGAGGAACAGCTATGACCACAGTAAACGAGATGGAAATTGAATTAAAAGAACCGCTCATCCCTGTCGAGGAGTATCTTGCAGCTGGTGTCCACATTGGTACACAGCAGAAGAGCGAGGACATGAAGAAATTCATCTACCGCGTCCGCGGTGATGGTCTTTATATTCTTGATATCCGTGAGACAGACGCACGGATCAAGACCGCAGCGAAATTCTTAAACCAGTACGAGGCCCCCAATATCCTCGTTGTCACCTCCCGGCAGTACGGACAGTACCCGGCCAAGAAACTGGCAGATACTATTGGTGCAATGTCAGCAACCGGCCGGTTTATCCCGGGACTGCTTACCAACCCGGTTCTCAGTGGATATATAGAACCGCAGGTTGTAGTAGTAACCGATCCTATAGGCGATGCCCAGGTAATCAACGAAGCTGTCCAGTGCGGAATACCCGTCGTTGCGCTGTGCGATACCAACAATATGACCAAGTACGTGGACCTGGTCATCCCTACGAATAACAAGGGTCGCAAGGCGTTATCCATGATTTACTTCCTTCTGACAAGAGAGATGCTCCGCCTTCGTGGGATCTCAACCGCTCTTACACCGGAAGACTTCGAAATTGAACTCTAATCCGATCCATCACCTTTTTGGATGACCGATCGTTAGATATATTAGGACTTTCAGAGGGTTTATCCGAGTATGATGCGTACATGCGCAGTTGCTGGCATGTTTTATCCCCGCGACCCCTCCCATCTGGAACAACTGCTGGAGAAATTTTTCTCCGGTACCAGTCCTGACGGAGTATCCCGGGGTATAGTATCGCCGCATGCAGGGTATATCTATTCGGGAGAGGTTGCCGCTCATGCGTTTTCCACTATCCCACCTGGTTTTTCTGGAACATTTGTTGTTATCGGGCCATCACACCGGGGATATATCAATTGTGTTTCGAAGGTGCCGTGGGAAACACCTCTCGGTGTCGTCGATACTGATGTTGAGTTTGTCGAATTACTGGATATCGAAACTGACGAATTCTCCCATCGTGATGAGCACTCCCTTGAAGTGCAGATGCCATTTATCAAGTACCGGTTTCCCCGGGCACGGATAGCACCCGTAATGATGGGGCTGCAGGACTACCAGAGTGCGGTGCGGGTTGCAGAAAAAATCGTCAACGCCATCAGGCAGACAAAGCGGGATGTGAGAATCGTTGCATCCAGTGACTTCTCGCATTATGTGCCGGAGCAGAAGGCAAAATCTGACGACCTCTATGCAATAGAACCGTTACTCACGCTTGATACACCAGAGTTCTACCGGAGAATTGAGGAGCGGCGGGTTACCGCCTGCGGATTCGGTCCGATCGCAGCCATGGTAATGGCATGTGGAAAACTGGGTGCAAAAACAGCACAGCTGATACGGTATGCTACGAGCGGCGACGTCACCGGAGACCGTCGTGAGGTCGTGGGGTATGCAGCTATTGCGGTGATGTAGGTTGGTAACGTGGAGTGCGCCGGGCAAAGTATTTTTGTTCGGTGAGCATGCGGTTGTATACGGAAAGCCGGGCATAGCAATGGCTATAAAACCCCGCGTATTTGTTACCGTCAGAAACACCAAGCGCCCGCAACGTGCAAAATCACCATACATCGATGGATGTTTTGAAATGATGGGTGTCATGGGAAGCGTATACATAAATTCGCAGATCCCGAGTTCATCAGGACTTGGTTCATCGGCCGCAGTCACTGTTGCCACCCTCTCTGCCATCAACGATGAATTTTCCCAGAATAAATCCCGTGAAGAAATTGCAAATATGGCATTTGAGATAGAAAAAAAGGTGCAGAAGGGCCGGGCGAGCCCAACGGATACTACGGTTTCCATGTATGGCGGAATTGTCCTCATCAGCGGGGGTTCCCGGCGGAGGTTGCCCCCCCAGAACCTGCATCTCGTCATAGGCGACTCGCTTGTCTCGCATAGTACCGCAAAGATGGTGGAACAGGTCGGGGACTTAAAAAAGAAACACCCCTCCATCGTTGACCCGATCCTTGATGCTATTGAGGGTGTGAGCATGAGTGCGATCCACCATCTCAACAATCCAAAGGAACTGGGACGGTACATGGACATGAACCATGCATTACTCGATGCACTGGGAGTGGGTCATCCGCAACTCTCCAGGCTGGTGCTCGCTTCACGGGCAGCCGGGGCATTCGGAGCAAAGATCACGGGTGCCGGTGGAGGGGGATGCATGGTGGCTCTCTGCCCAAAGCAGCTGAAAATACGGATTGCCACTGCAATAGAAGCATGTGAAGCACGTGCGATCGTGACGGGCATCGACACTGAAGGTGCAAGGAAGGAAAAAAATGTCTGAACGAATCCTTCTCAAGCTCGGCGGGAGCGTTATTACTGATAAAAAATCAGACTGTGCCGTCAACTCCCGGCAGCTTTCATTCCTTGCAACGGCAATTTCCCGCTCCCGGACGGGGAGCATGGTTATTGTTCATGGTGCCGGTTCCTGTGGGCACCCGGAGGCAAAACAGTACCATCTTGACAAGGGCGCCGTTACAGGTCAGACAGAGGGGATTTTCGTAACCCACCGGGCAGTCAGCCGGCTGAATGATGCAGTTGTCGCGTCCCTCCGGGAACAGGGAGTAGCCGCCGTGGGGGTTCACCCGTTCCACGCTGCAGTAGCCGATAAGGGCAGGCTTGTTACTTTTGAACACCGGCATCTGGAAAAGATGCTGATGCTTGGGATGGTTCCTGTGATCCACGGCGACGTGGTGATGGATCTCTCACGTGGGGCCTGCATCGTATCGGGGGATCAGCTCGTGCGGTATCTCGCGGTTGCACTTGCCATCAATCGCGTGGGGCTCGCCACCGATGTACCGGGAGTGCTGAATGGAGATATGGTGGTTCCGGAAATTTCCCGGAACATGGCACCGTCACTCCAGATTGGCAACTCGACGCATACCGATGTCACCGGTGGAATGAGAGGGAAAATCGATGAACTGCTCGGCCTTGCATCCGCGGGGATCGGGTCAGAAATATTCCATGTCTCACGGATCGGGGACTTTCTTCGAGGAACCGAGCATGGCGGGACAAAAATAAAGGGGGATTAGCCAAAAATGGGAGATAAAAAAAGGTTCACCTCGTCGCGGAAACTCGATCACCTGCACATCTGCGCAGAAAAAGCAGTAGAAAGCGGCGATACCGGGTTTGGGGATATCAGGTTTGTGCACAACGCTCTGCCGGAATGCGATATGGGCACTATCGATCTCACAACCCGGTTCCTGAACCGTGAAATCTCCTCTCCCCTGTTTATCTCTGCAATGACCGGAGGTCATCCCGGAACAAAAGAAGTGAACGCACGGCTTGCCCGTGCAGCAGAACGCTTTGGGCTTGGCATGGGTGTCGGCTCTCAACGGGCTGCTCTCGAAGACCCCACTCTTGCAGACACGTTCTCTATTGTCCGTGACGAGGCTCCCCATGCGTTCCTGGTGGCAAATCTTGGTGCTGTCCAGCTTCGCGATCACGGGTTTGAATGGGTAGAGCGTGCCATTGAAATGATCCAGGCAGATGCGGTTGCCATACACCTGAATTTCCTGCAGGAAGCTATCCAGCCGGAAGGGGACCACAATGCCGTTGGTTGCCTGGACGCTATCGGAGAACTCTGTCGCGAATTCAAAACCCCGGTAATCATCAAAGAGACCGGTTGCGGCATTTCCGGAAATGTAGCGAAACACTGCTGGGGAATGGGTGTAAGCGCAATTGATATCGGCGGCTGGGGTGGGACATCCTGGGCCGCAGTCGAGAGTGTCCGGGCTGATAAAAGCAGAAATGAACACGACCGGCGACTGAAAAACCTTGGTGAAACTTTTAGCGATTGGGGGATTCCGACCGTCGTAAGTCTTGCAGAAGTGCTCGCAACCGGGGGCCCGGTAATGGTATCAGGTGGTGTCAGGTCAGGGCTCGATATGGCAAAAGGTCTTGCATTCGGGGCCGACCTCTGCGGAATGGCACTTCCTCTCTTAAAACCCGCAATGGAAAACGATGAGGCCCTCGATCGCATGATTGAGATCATCCACCAGGAACTGACCGCAGCGATGTTCCTGACCGGATCGGCCCGGATCGCAGATCTCAGAAAAGCAAGGATGTTTATTCTGGGCCGGACACGGCAGATGATAGAAAAGGACAATCCGGCACGCACCAGAAAATATCATTAAAAACCGGCAAATTTTTCACCGTAACAAACTAACACGAACAACAAGGAGAAATACACGATGGATATTGAGATTATAGCAGTGGGCGGATATGATGAGGTCGGGCGAAATATGACCGCCGTCCGCTGTGGAAAGGAAATTGTCATATTTGACATGGGACTCCGCCTGGACCAGATAATGATCCACGAGGATGCGGAGATTGAGAATATGCACTCCCTTGACCTGATAAAGATCAAGGCGATACCAGATGATACGATGATGAATTCGGTCGAGGGAACCGTAAAAGCGATTGTCTGCTCACACGGGCACCTTGACCATATAGGAGCGATCCCGAAACTGGCCCACCGTTATAACGCACCCATTATTGCAACACCCTATGCAACGGAATTGATCCGGCAACAGATATCCGGTGAACAGAAGTTCGGTGTGAACAACAAGCTCTTCGCACTTAAAGCAGGTCAGAGATATACCCTGTCCCAGAACCTTGTTCTGGAATTCGTTCATACGCAGCATTCAATCATTGATACGGTCATGCCGGTACTCCATACCCCGCAGGGTGCGATCGTCTATGCCTGCGACTTTAAATTTGACCGGACACCGGTGATAGGCCAACCCCCGGATTTTGCCCGGCTCCGGCAGATCGGGAAAGAAGGTGTTGTTGCATTGATCGTGGAGAGCACATATATCGATCGCCCCGGGCGGTGTCCCAGCGAACGGATCGCAAAAGATCTCGTGCGGGATGTCATTACCAGCTACGAGGACGACAAGAGTGCGATTATGGTTTCCACGTTCTCATCGCATATTGCCCGGGTAAAAACGATTGCGGAATGTGCCCATGAAATCGGGAGAAAACCCGTGCTCCTTGGGCGTTCGATGGAGAAATACTCGGTAACCGCCGAACAGATGAAACTTGTCTCCTTCCCCGAGACCACCAGTGTCTTTGGGAACCGGCGGACGGTTGACAGGACAATGCGGCGGATGATGAAAGCGGGCAAAGATAAGTTCATGCCTATCATCACCGGGCACCAGGGGGAACCCGGGTCGATTCTTACCCGTATTGCAATGGGGGACACCCCTTACCAGATGAGCAAGGGAGACAAGGTCCTCTTCTCGGCAAACGTCATCCCGAACCCGATGAATTTTGGGCAGCGGTACAAGATCGAACAGCATCTTCAGAATGGCCGGTGCCCGGATCTTTGAGGATTTACACGTAAGCGGTCACGCGTATCGCGAGGACCATTACGAGTTTATCAACCTGCTGAATCCCCAGCATATTATCCCTGCCCATGGGAACCTGAAAATGACAGCAGGATACACGGACTTTGCTTCTGAACTTGGCTATACTGCTCATTCCACGGTCCACATGATGAAGAACGGGCAGCGGCTCATCATCAATTAAAACGAGGTCATAATGTCAGAACTTCACTCCTACCTGGAATCGGTTGCACAAGACATTGACCGCATGATCGACCGGTATTTTGTCGATAAAGTTGGTGAACTGAACAAAGCGAGTGCCCACCTCCTTTCCGCGGGAGGCAAAAGACTCCGTCCTGCGGTGGTCATGCTCGCTGCTGATGCGGTAAAACAGGGAAGTTCTCAGGATATAATTCAGGCAGCACTTGCGCTGGAGCTCACGCACACATTTACGCTGATCCATGATGATATCATGGACGAAGATACGCTCCGGCGCGGAGTACAGACTGTCCACTCGAAATGGGATATGCCAACCGGCATCCTTGCCGGGGATGTCCTGTATGCCCGGGCTTTTGAGTTCATCTGTCTGGCAAAGGCAAATGATAATGCAAAAGTCCGTGCTGTTTCCATGCTCGCCAGGGCATGTGCCGATATCTGCGAGGGGCAGCATATGGACATGTCTTTTGCCCATCGCAATGATGTCGATGAGTACGAATATCTTGAAATGGTGAAGAAAAAAACCGGGGTCCTTTATGCAGCCGCTGCAGGAATCGGTGCAATTCTTGCAGGAAGTTCGCCCCAGCAGGCAAAAGCTCTCTACCTGTTCGGATTGAATACCGGGATAGCGTTCCAGGTCCAGGACGACCTCATCGATCTCCTGACCCCGGCTGAAAAGAGCGGAAAGAACCGGGCATCTGATCTGCGGGAAGGGAAACAGACGCTGATTATGATTAAAGCCCGGGAAAAAGGTATAGACCTGTCAAAATACGCACACGACCTGACTGATGTCGAGATTGATGCAGCAATAAAGGAGCTCACCGACGCTGGCGTGATCGATGAGGTGAAAAAGATCGCACAGGGCCTTGTGAATGACAGCAACAAACATCTTTCCCTGCTTCCTCCCTCAAAGGAGCGGGCACTCCTGATGGAAATTGGCGAATTTTTTGTGACGCGGAGCTATTAGATGCCTGGAGAAAACCCTAAAGACCTTCTTTTTTTATGTGCACTCCAGAATTCGGTGAAACATGGGGATGTACCACAGGCCGGGGCCGTGATAGGCATGGTAATGAGTGCCCACCCGGAATTACGATCCCGGGCAAAGGAAGTTGCATCTATGGCAAAAGATGCGATTGCCGGGGTCGCAACCCTCTCTCCTGACGCCCGTGTGGCAAAACTCCAGGCACTTGCACCGGAAATGTATGAGGCTATCTTCGTAAAACATGAGCACAGGAAGGTGCTTCCTGATCTTGAAGGAGCAGAAAAAGGCGTGGTAATGCGATTTGCCCCCAATCCTTCAGGACCACTCCACATCGGCCATGCCCGTGCAGCGGTACTGAACGATGCCTATGTCAAACAATATGGCGGCAGGTATATCCTTAGGATTGAGGATACCGACCCTAAACGTGTTGACCCCGCTGCGTATGAGTTGGTGAAAGAGGATATTGCATGGATGGGACTGGGGATAACCGAGACCGTCACGCAAAGCGATCGTCTGCCACTCTACTATGATCTTTGCAGGCAATTGATCGAACGGGGAGGTGCATATGTCTGCACCTGTAATAATGATCTGTTCAGGGAACTCAAACAGGCAAAGACTGCATGCCCGTGCAGGGATCAGCCTGTGGAGAAAAACCTTGAACTATGGGAAAAGATGCTCGATCACACGTTCAGGGAAGGTGAAGTAACTGTACAGGATCAAGACTGACCTCAATCATCCGGATCCGGCAATGCGGGACTTTCCGGCCTTCCGTATACTTGACTCACCACCCCATCCCAGGGTCAGCGCACATGTGTACCCCCTGATGAACTTCTCGGTTGTTGCCGACGATCACCTGCTGGGAGTGACACACGTGATACGGGGTAAAGACCATATTGCAAACACAAGGCGGCAGCGCTATATCTACGACCATTTTGGCTGGAAAGTGCCGGTATACCGGCACTATGGCAGGATGGGGATCGAAGGCGTGGTGCTTTCCACATCCCAGATGCGTCTCGGTATCAATGAAGGGACATATACCGGCTGGGACGATATCCGGCTGGGTACACTCCGGGCACTCGGGCGGAGGGGAATACGTCCTGAAGCGGTAAAGAACGCTGTACTTGCAATAGGGATTGGTGACACCGATATCTCGTTCTCGTGGGATAACCTCTATGCAGAGAACAGGAAAATCGTCGATCCTGTGGCGAACCGGTACTTCTTTGTACCGGATCCTCTTTTAGTAACCATTGAAGGAGCACCGGACCATACCGCCCATGCAATGCTGCACCCCGGTGATGCTTCCCGGGGAAGCCGGACCCTGGAGTTCAAAGGTAATGCCATACTACCCCGGGGCGATATCACTCCTGGCACTGTTATGGTGAGGTTAAAGGATCTCTTCAATGCCAGTATCACGTGGAAGGGAGACATCCCGTCATTTTCCTACGCCGGGGATTCGCTCGCTGAAGCACGGGCGGCAAAGGCACACATCATCCAGTGGCTCCCTGAACAGGGACTTGTTCCCTGCACTCTTCTCACGCAGGAGGGTGAAATAACCGGTGCCTGCGAACCCATGGTGATAAAGGAGCTCGGGAATGTTGTTCAGTTCGAGCGGATCGGGTTTGTGAAGATTGATTCGGTGGATAGTGATAGTGTGACGGCATATTTCACTCATAAGTAATGGTTTAAAAAGGATATCGGGTTAAAACCTGTTGCACTCAAAAAAAATGAAAAAATCGGCTCTGTAGAAACGGGAATGAACAAATAGAGTTCACACCCGAACTATGAAAATTGTTTTTCTCTACGATGGACTCCCGCCTCGGGGCCTCTCCGAGGCACGGCGGGCAAGCAGTATTTTTGAATTTTTAGTAACCTATCCGCCTCGGGGGGCGTCCCTTCGGGGGGGGCGGAATTCATCATAACTGATCGATAAAAATGTTCCAATTCCGAATAGCACCTGAAAAAATGATTTAATAGGAAACTACCCTTGCTTTTTTATCCTGTTTGCTTATGGCTCTCCGGTATCATGTTCATTTTTATGGGAAATGTTTTTTTAATATTTTCATGCTCACGGGGATTCATCCCCATTGTTACGGCCCTCCCCAAAAGCGGTAACTCTTTAAGACGGTGCAAACGCTATCGCATAGCGCCGGGGCGGTCCCAGGGTGCCAGGCACTGTCCCATCATCCAATGCATCTGTGCTTTTATTTCCTTACATCGGTAAAGGAATTCACCGGAGTCAAACAAATCATTTATTCCGCCAGTCGGGTGACAGCGGCGATCCAGATTGTTTTTGCCTCATCTTTATCCATTCCTGCCATGATATCGATAAGGAGACCATTCATGAGTGCATCGCAGGCAATTGCAAGTACGCGTGGGTTGAGCTGACCCGATACCAGTCCGGTTTCCTGCTGCCGTGTAATAAATCGTTCAACGACACGGATATCTTCAATGCGATCATCGTGGAGCATGTTTCGGATCCTTTCGTTATGCATGGCCAGCATCATCATCTCTGAATAGATACCGTTGAACTGGGGTGTATACCGTGCGAGAGTATCGAAAAGGATCTCACTTCCGCTTCTTAAATCCCTTTTATTGAAGGATCGTTCAAGAATTGCGGCAAGTTCCTGCCGGCCATGTTCGGCAACGGCAGCGTATAGTTCCTCCTTTCCGGGAAAATATTGATAAAGCGCAGGTTTTGTTACCCCGAGTGTATCAGCAATCGCACTCATGGTTGTGGCATGATACCCCTTCTGGAGAAAGAGACCATACGCTGCCCCGACAATTTTTTTTCTGACTTCGTCCTTGTACTCCTGGATAATACGTGGCATGGGAAACTTCCGGATCGCGCGTTTTGCAAAAAAAATATTCTTTAAGGGATTGTACCTTTGGTATTATTAGATTACCCATGGTAAGTTTAATAACTTTGGGTAGTTCACATCAAATATAGCAAGGCCGGCTTTATGTTCCGGCTCAGGTGTATTTCATGGCAGTAATATCATCACCCGAAATTCAAAAATCAAGTACAGGATCCCCGAAAAGTCGGACGAAATACGTGCAGTTAACATCATTCGCATTCATTCTCATTCTCCTCGCATCGCTGGTCATGCCGGTTTCTGGCGCCGGAGAACCAACAGTAACAATCACCGACTATAAAGTCACACCGTCTGTGCTTATGCCCGACAGTCTCGGGACAATCACTATAATGGTCAAAAATACCGCTACGAGTGCAACTATCAAGGAGAATACGGGGTTGTATACCCAAGATGCTACGACTACCACAGTCACCGATATCAATGTAAACATTGAAAATGTCAAGCTTGAAGGCAATGGCATCATCGTCCAGAGCAAAGATTTCCAGCATGTGGGCGAGATAGGGCCGGGACAGTCCATCCAGCTGACCTTTTCCATCAAGGCACCTTCTGCCAGCGGGATGTATTTTCCTGAAGTCTGGATTGATACGACAGGAGGAAGGAGCACCCGCTATCCTGTCCCGGTGAATGTCAATACTGCTGTGGGAATACAGCGGCAGGCCATCCTCATTATGGGGAGCACCCTGACTGGTAGTGTAAATCCCGGGGATGAGATACCGGTGATGCTCACTCTCAGCAATGCAGGGCAGACCCTTGCTGATGATGTCACCCTCCAGATAAACAACGTCAGTGGAACTGTCGCCCCGAAGAATGCGGATTTGTATCATTTGGGAACGATTGTGGCTGGTGGACAGAAAACTGTTGACCTGACTTTATTATCGGATAAAAAGAGCAATTCAGGTCTTGTCAGGATACCCGTTCTCATCAGTTATAATGCAATAGACGGTATTCCGCAGACCCAGAACACGGGTATTGACGTAATAATGAAAGGGAAAGCTGAATTAGGGTTTGTTTCTGTTGATACCAATCCCCCCCGACTTACCGAACACACCCCGTTCGACCTTACCGTACGGATCGAGAACACCGGTTCTGGTGAAGCAAAACAACTGTCCGCACAGATCGATCTTCCGGCAGAAGGGACAAAAGAAGCATTCATCGGTAAGATCAAGCCGGGCAATGATGCGCCAGCCATATTCCTCATGGAGGGATTGAAAGGCGGCAACTATCCCTACAACCTGACTATCACCTACTCGGATGATATGGGTGTTCACACCGTCACCCGTCAGATGAACATGAGGGTTCCGCCCGCTGACAATACCGGGATCATCATTACCCTGCTGATCATCCTCGGCATACTCGGAATTGTAGGCTACCGGTACTGGTACCTGCCCAGGATCAACGGCGACGGTAAATTCCTATGGGACAAAAAGAACTAAAGGTCGCGTTCCTGCTTGCTCTGCGCTCCCTCCAAAGGGGAAGCCGCTCAAGCACGATCCTGACTATCCTGATTATCGGGATGTGCTTCACCAACATGATCTTCCTCCCTTCCATGTTCAGCGGGATTGGACAGGGTATCACAAAACAGCTGGTGGATTATGAGACCTCAAATGTCCTTGTCAGCCCCAAATCGGGTGAACAGTACATCACTGACCTTGGTGCCACGCTCGATCTTATCAATGGTATGCCGGGTGTTCAGAGGGCATCCCCTCAGTATTCGAAGGGGGCGACGTTCAAGTACCGGCAGCGGGTCCTCGGTGTTTCGGTGCGTGCCATTTCTCCCGCGGATGAGAAGGAAGTATCCCCGGTGTTCACAAAAATGGTTGCCGGCAGTTATCTCGGGGATGGAGACACCGGCGAGATCATTATCGGAAAACCGATGGCCGGTGATGCCTCCGTCCGCCAGGAAGATGAATTTCAGCCATCTCTGGGTGGTGTCCGTGTCGGGGACTCGATCACGGTCGAGTACGGCAACGGGTATACGAAAGACTACCGGGTCAAGGGGATCTATTACACCGGCTGGAGCCCGGTCGACAATGCAGCGTTTGTGACCCGGACTGATATGGAACTGGTGGAAGGAATGACTCTCGATAAGGCGGATTACATCACCGTCAGAGCGAAACCCGGGTATACCGAGCAGTTCATCAAGAACGAGCTCCTCGCGTACGGCGTTGGAGTGAACGGCAAAGTCCAGACCATGACGGACCTGCTCTCCAAAAGCGTGGGGAAGGTCCTCCAGAGTTTTGCCATCATCAACCTGGTGTCCCTGATAGTCAGTGTGATTATTACCACCGTGGTGCTGTTCATTGTCATTACGATCAAGACCCTCAACAGCCGCAAGCAGATCGGGATCCTCAAAGCGATCGGCGTGGACAAGGAGGTCATCATGCACAACTACGGGTTCCAGGTCATGATCCTCGGTGTCCTTGGTATCATCCTCGGTATTATCATCACGCTCCTGCTCGCAGCATACATGTTTATTCACCCCATCGTGACTCCCGAATGGTCTGCATACCTGTATATCACCCCATGGGATCTTCTTATCAACTCGGTGATCCTGTTCTGTGCTGCGGTCGTGGCCGGGTATGTGCCTGCCTACCAGGTCTCCCGCGAGGATATCCAGACTGCCATGAGGGCCTGATATGATCGAGATTACCGACCTGCGGAAAACCTACCGGATGGGCGATGTCGAAGTCAGGGCCCTTGACGGGGTCACTCTCGATATTGCCAAGGGGGAGTTCCTCGGTATTATGGGCCCGAGCGGGAGCGGCAAGACCACGCTTCTTCATATGCTTGGACTTTTGGACTTGCCCACCTCCGGCAAAATTATGATTGACGGTCTGGACCTCTCCCGCCTTACGGACTATGAGAAGACCATGTTCCGACTCTATAAGCTCGGGTATGTCTTCCAGGATTATGCACTGGTCCCTGACCTGACGGTGATGGAAAATGTCTCCCTTACCGCGATGCTCCGAAAAGACCGGGATGAGGAGCAGTCAAAGAAAGACAGCTTTGAGATATTGCAGAAAATCGGATTGTATGACCGTCGCGACCACCTTCCCCGGGAACTCTCGGGGGGCCAGCAGCAGCGGGTCTCACTTGCCCGTGCGATGGTAAATAAACCGGATATTCTCTTTGCCGATGAGCCATGCGCCAACCTTGATACGGAAAACTCGCGGATAGTTCTTGAACTTTTTAAGGAAATCAACGAGTCAATGCACCAGACGATCGTCATGGTTTCTCACGAAGACTGGCATAAGGAATATTTCCATCGCATCATCAGACTAAGAGATGGTAAGATTGTCAGTGACGGAATAAACGGATCTTCAAAGAAGGTTTCCTGATGCAGCATCATTTCCTTTTTCCGCCCGGCAGATAGTACCTGTAAGACTGACCCGGCCATGCCAGAAATTCCCATTGGAAAAATTATCCGCTCCCGTCGCAGGACAATCGCTCTTGAGGTGACTTCGGACGCGACCCTGGTAGTCAGGGCTCCGTACAGGGCTTCAAATGCGTTTATCGAAGAAATGATTGAGCAGAAGAGTGCGTGGATCCTGCGGAAATTCCACGAGATGAAGCAACGCCCGGCTTCACTGTGCCATGAGTATGCCGGGGGCGAGATGTTTCTTTTTCTTGGGCGGTCATACCCGCTGCAGTTTGAGGAAAACGGGAACATAACGATAGAACGCAGCGACAGGCTGTATGTGTCTTCTTTGCTCAAACCCGATATCAGGAACCAGCTCAAACGCTGGTACAGGGAGGAAGCTCAGAAAGAAATCCAGGCACGGTGCATGTGGTTCTCCATGAAAACAGGGTATGTCCCGACGTCGATCAGTATCACTGATGCCCGGCACCGGTGGGGATCCTGTACCTGTAAGGGGGGACTCAACTTCAGCTGGCGCCTGATCCAGGCCCCTCCAGAAATTGTTGATTACGTGGTTGTCCATGAACTGGTCCATATCAGCCAGCCTGACCATTCAAAGAAGTTCTGGAACAAGGTAAAAGAGATCCTTCCGGATTATGAGCGCCGGCGGAAATGGCTCCGGGAGAATGAGCGGTTGTTGAAGATATGAAACAGCAAATTTGCTGTATCAATAAAAAAAATGTGAACAGTCGATACCCGGACAGGGGCAGTAAGAATCCCCCCACTTGTGCCACCAATCCCCCGTTGGGGGGATGGGGCACAATACGATTACTCCCAACATAGTGAAAAACAATCAAGAGGGGCTCTGTAGAATTCCTTTTATTATAGCACAAAATAAAAAAGGACAAAACTTTGAAGGAGGGGACAGTGCCTGTCCCCCCGAACCGCCCCTGCGCAATGCGATAGTGCTGTTATTACCTTCCCGGGGGTTATCGCATCGGGGGGAGCCAAGTGGCGGGGGTGAAACCCCCATGAACGTTCGAGTTTTTAAAAACATTTCTACAAAGCCTCAAGAGGTAATCTTTTTAAAAAAATGGTTGGATTTTCAACGTACTAAGTAGCGCAAAACCCGACTGGCGTTTTGTGGGTAAGTCCATCGCTAGTTTAAAAAAATTTTGTGGAATATGTGGCCGGACCTTAACTTTGCTTAAAAAAACACATGTGCTACAATCCCTCCTGCGTAGAGTATCATCGCCAGATGGAAGAGTGGCAGCACCCTGAGTGTTGCATCCGGTGTTTTTCTTGTCAGGATCACTCCATTTGCGATAACGAGCAGGCACAGCCCGGCAATGACACCGAAGATGCCGATCGGACCCAACCGGGTCATGAAAACATACGCCATCATACCATGGATGATCGTGAACCCTGCGATCCAGTATGCAGTCCTGGGTATGTCATAGACTATCGGGATAGTGCTTAATCCCCTGGCCCGGTCATTTGCCACATCGATCAGGTCATTTGCACCAAGATGGGCCAGCGCAAACGGGTAAAAAAAGACAAAATACAGGAGTGCGTTTACGTCAGGGTTTCCTAAACAGAGGTAACCTGCTACCGGGAACAGCGCAAAATCCGTTCGTCCGAAGATCTGGGCAAACGGAAATTTCTGCGGTTGTCGTTTTTCCATCTGGTAGAAGATCTCCATCGTGTAGCAATAGGCCATAATCAGGATTACCATGAGCGAATGCGGATAGGAGAGTGTCGCGATGAGACACGCGGCAATGGCAGCGAATACTAAAAAAAGCCCCAGAGCATGGTTTGGCGGGATGAGTCCTTCGGCTATGGGGCGTTTTCCAAAAATCCTCCAGTACCGGGTGAGCTTGTCGGATTCGATGTCTTTTTTATCATACCGTCTGTCAACATAATCGTTGAGAACAAGGCCAGCTTCAAAACCAAAAAACCCGATCAGGGCAACCCGGACAAGGTCCAGCCAGGCAAAATTTCCATATACTGTGGTCGCAAGTACATATCCTGAACAGAAGAGCAACGGCCATGCAAAAGAAAACTGGAGACGGGTAAGGTCAATATATGCTCTCATGGTCGCATTCATCCCGGTAAGTTTTGCGTTCTTCGCACTTACACGCTTTGATAAACTATTATCAACCTGCTATGCTATTTTCAGGCTTTATTTGGATCTCGGGTGGTTATACCCGTGCCCGGAGTACGTCTGCCTTATCTCCCCAGCAACCTAATAGAACAGGATGGATTCATTTTTTATCCGGCCAGAAGTTCCTGAGGATATTCCGGCAATTTTCGAGGTAAATTACCAGGCGTTTGCCCATTATGACGAAGCACGTCTCGTGGATGCCCTGCGGGATGCCAAGGTTTTCAATCCCGAACTTTCCCTTGTCGCTGTCCATGGTGACAGGATTATCGGCCATATCATGTTTCCTCCCATTACCATTGAATCCCCCCGCGCCATCATCCCTGCAATCGCTCTTGCCCCTCTCGTAGTGCACCCGGATTACCAATGCCTTGGTGTCGGCGCCGCGCTCATTGAAGAGGGACTTAAAGTCTGCCGGTCACTTGGCCACCGTATCGTGATCGTTATTGGTCACCCGAATTACTATCCCCGCTATGGTTTTCTCAGGGCACGGGAGAACGGGATTGAGGCACCATTCACTGTCGCTGATGATGTTTTCATGGTTCTAGCCCTGGATGACGGTGCACTGGATGGAGTGGAAGGCATGGTCAGGTACCCTGCTGCATTCGATGCCATTGTCGGCGATATGTCTGGGAAAGGCAAAAAAGTGAAGTCGTTATCCTGATTCCGTTAATCCGGAAAATTTCCATTACACCAATACAGTATTTTTATTTTGTCCGGTATCCTCTCCAAGAAAATTTTTACCTCTTTTCTCGTGTACCCTTTTATTCAGGTGTTCATATGCTATACTATACCGTTGGGAGAAATCTCCACCATCATTATACGTTCATCCACTAACCTACCATACGGCATGGCGAACGGCAAATCCTCTTTACCTTATGATTTCCTGAACCAGAATCTCTGCGAATTCAGGAGTCACGATGCCATTCCCACAATCGTTGAGAATATAACCGATGGTCCGGTGACCGTCCCGAAATATACCAATGAATTCTGGACGTCCCGGCAACGACAGGCGTCATCGATTCATGAAATATCCTACCGTGCCTGTTTCAAACCCCAGCTCCCGCGATTCTTCATCAACCTCTTAACAAAGAAAGGTGATGTGGTCTATGACCCGTTCAGTGGACGCGGTACTACGGTCATTGAAGCCGGACTCCTTGGACGTGACGTGTACGCCAATGACGCAAACCCCCTCTCCAGGATCATGACAGAGCCACGTTTTTTCCCGCCTGACATTACGGCAGTTGAAAAACGTCTTGCCTCCATCCCCCGTAAAGGTGGACAGGCATCGATCAATCTCTCGATGTTTTACCACCCGGATACCGAGAAGGAAATTGTTGCTCTCAGGGAATATCTCCTGGAAAGGAAAAAGGAATGCAGGGACGATATGACCGATCGCTGGATTGCGATGGTGGCTACCAACCGCTTAACCGGTCATTCAAAAGGGTTTTTTTCGGTATACACGCTCCCTCCCAACCAGGCTGTATCCCCCCAGAGTCAGGAACGGATCAATAAAAAACGCCAGCAAATCCCTGAGTACCGGGATACGCATAATATCATACTCTCAAAGTCAAAGAGCCTGCTTCGCACTGTCTCCGATGCTGAAAAGAAGAATCTTCAGAAGGCAGGAAAAAATGCCCGTCTCCTGACCGGTGATGCACGATCGACTCCGGTAATCCCGGATACCAGCGTGCAGTTAACAGTTACTTCGCCTCCATTTCTCGATATTGTTCAATATCGTGAGGACAACTGGCTTCGCTGCTGGTTCAATGGTCTTGATGAGAAAGCAATCGGTAACGGTATCACGATGGCCCGGACGCTGGATGAATGGAACGGGGTGATGGGTTCAGTATTTCAGGAACTCTACCGGATCACCCGTTACGGGGGTTTTGTCGCATTTGAAGTCGGCGAGGTACGAAAAGGCACAATCCGGCTGGAAGAACACGTTATCCCTCTTGGAATCCACGCAGGGTTTACCTGTATTGGTGTGGTTATCAACCAGCAGATGTTCACCAAGACTTCGAATATCTGGGGTGTGAACAATATGGCATCCGGAACGAACACCAACCGGATTGTTATTTTTTATAAACCCTGAGGAAAATGGATGGGGCAGCAGGGTTTTTTTGTCCCGGGCGTTTTTTCGCAAATAAATTTCTTTGAATCCACAGTGCAGCGGTTTAAGGAGTAAATCCCTCTGATCCTCCAGGATTGTGACGAATAAAGTACGCATTAAGTAATACGAGAACCAAGTTGTACGCATGGTTACCAGTATCATGCGGTATGCGCAGATCGTGGATATACTGGGCAAATATGGCTTTGGTATCGGGCTTGAAAAAATATTTCCCGGACGGGCCCGGTTCCGGCTCCCCAAGCACGGTAAAACTTCCGATGCCTCTACCATCTATGAAAGAATGCGGCTTGCCCTCGAGGAACTTGGCCCGACATTTGTAAAGTTCGGCCAGATCATGAGCACGAGGACAGAACTGCTCCCCCCGGAGTTGATTGAAGAGCTCAAAAAATTACAGGACCATGCAAAACCCCTCCCCTTTTCTGATGTACAGGCAGTTCTTGAACAGAATTGTCCCGATTGTGATGAGTGGTTCTGGAAGATTGATGAAATGCCGGTTGCCTCTGCATCGATTGCACAGGTCCATTCTGCATTTCTCAAAGACGGGACCCGGGTCGCCATTAAAGTTCAGCGACCGGGTATAGAAGAGCTTATCGAGACCGATATCGGCATCCTGCAATCCATGGCAGAACGGATTGAAACGGTATTTCCCGAGACCCGTGTATACAATCCTGTCGGTATGGTGGAGGACTTTGCCCACCAGATCAGAAAAGAGCTGGATTTCACCAGGGACGCCCGTAACGCCGATCGCATGGCACGGAACTTTAAGGAAATCCCCGGTATCCGGTTTCCGAAAATTTACTGGGAATATTCCACCCCTCATATTCTGGTCATGGACTTTATCGAGGGAGTGCGGATTGATGATCCGGAAGCAATAACCGCGATGGGACACGACCCCCACGAAATCGGGGCTCGCGGATTCCAGGCCTACCTTAAGATGATCTTCGAGGACGGGTTCTTCCACGGGGACCCGCACCCCGGTAACCTGCTCGTGACAAAAGAGGGCGATATCGCCTTTCTGGATTTTGGCATAGTCGGTATTCTTCGCCCGGTGAAACGACAGCATTTCATTAATCTGCTTTTTGCCCTTGTGAACGATGATATCGAACTGATGCTCAGGTCGCTCGAAGGGTTCGGGATTGTGATCAATGAATCTGACCGTGAAGCTCTGCGGGATGACCTCTATATCATGATGCATGATTTCGGTGGCGACATGCAGGATCTTGGTGGTGGCGGGGAGGTCTCACAATTCAATTTCCGGCTTGTGGTGACCGAACTCACTGAATCAATGCGACGCTATCGCCTCAAAGTCCCGATGAACCTGATGCTCCTGCTCAAGGTATTTATGATGGTCCTTGATATCGGAGTCCGGCTTGACCCTGAATTCAATTTTGGGAAAGAGATCACCCCCTATCTCATGAAACTTGCAGATAAAGGCAATATTTCTGCTGCATATGTCAAACGGGCATCCACTTCACTTCTGGAAGCTGCTGATGCCCTGTTTGATATGCCCCGTAATCTTAACCTGATGCTCCGCCGACTTTCGACCGGGACATTTAAACTTGAGATGGTGGACTCAGATCTTCAGAAACTCCAGATGGCCCTTGACAAAGCCAGCGACAAGATCATGATCGGTTTTGTCGTTGCATCACTCGTGGTCGGTTCATCTCTCGTATTGCAGGCATCCCCCGCGACACTTCCAAAAGAGATCTCATGGATCGCAATCCTTGGTTATACTGCAGCAGTGCTCTGCGGTTTCTATGCGATATATCATGTTATTTTCTTAAAGTTCCGTATGGAACGCTAAACCAGAATTTTTTTATCTCCATGGCCGGATAATTTCCCATCTCTTAATTTTTTCATGAAGGGTAAACCTGGTATTTGCCGGGCTTGTTGACGGCAGAACTACCCCGGGAACGGATGATCGGATATTCAACCGCACATAATATCGGCCCGCAGTACTCCCGTTCAGGGCGATGAGCTGAAGTGATGGGTGCGACTTAAGAAAACCCGCGATATCATTGAAAACCGGATCCGTGATCCGTGCATCTGCGCTGCCTTCCCTGTTGCATGTACAGACCACATCCCAGAGTGCGACTCCTTGATCGGCCAGCTGAAGGAGCCTGTCATTATAAGGAAGGTGACGATCGATCTGGAAGAGTGATTCGATAATCTGCCAGAAGTGGTTTCTCACATTGCCATAATACTCGTGCTTCAACAGGGACTGCCGGCTGGGAAAACTGCCGAGAATAAGCACATGTACTGATTTACTGAGAACTGGTGCAAGACCCCTGTCCGGGCATTCCGATTCCGTGCAGGTGTCACGTCGTTCGTTCATACAATGTGTTTAAAAAAATGTACGGAAAAAATCAGGTTTGCTTAAAATAGAGATTGCAATGGCAGTGCCCGTCATGTGCAACTTCATCTTTATGGTATACGCAGGGGCATTCAATCGCCATATCCTTTTCCTCATCCCCGCTCCGGAGACGGCAGGGACAATACGGTCGTCCGAACTTTTTCTTGTTCCGCACCAGCCCTTTGATAACCGTTGAGAGTTGTTTTTCATCAGTATTAAGTGCCCAGCCCTGCTTTTTTGCATACCCTTTCGCCCATTTGAGCATTTCTTCTTCTTCAGCATTTTCTTCTGTCATGATATCTGCCCACCATCGCAAAGATAGTCCCGTATTGATATATTTCTTAGCATAGACGTTAGTCTTTGTGCTCGGTATCCGCTTCTTTTTCCGTCAGGTTATAATTTCTTTACGGGTGATGTGATCCGCTGAGCCACCTTGTGATATATTGCCATTACGTCTCCCTTTTCGAACCGGTACACATCCTTATCCAGTGACTCGCCGGTTTTTTTATCCCAGAGACGCATCGAGTCCATACTGATTTCATCGCCGAGGTAGATCGTTTTGCCCTGCCTGCCAAACTCAATTTTGAAATCAACGAGTGTTATACCCTGTGTGGCGAGTAAATCACTTAAAAGACTGTTTACTTCAAGCGCCACTTTTTTGATCTTTTTTATTTCGGCGGATGTGAGGAGGTTTAACGCAACGATAATATCATCGTTGAGCATAGGGTCGTGCCGTGAATCGTCCTTATAATCGATAACGATGATGGGTGGACAGAGCGGTGTCCCCTCACGGAAAGGGTAATTTCTGACCAGTGAACCCGCTGCGATATTCCGAACAATCACTTCAAGCGGGATCATTTCGAGCTGTCTCACGACCATATGGTGCGGATCGAGCATGCTGAAAAAGTGAGTCTTCACTCCATTTCGTTCAAGGTATTCAAAAAAGAAGGCTGAAACTTCTGCATTGTAATTTCCCTTGTTCAGCAGAACATCTTTTTTTCCTCCGTCAAATGCGGTGATATCGTCACGGAATTTTACAATAAGTTTGCCTTTCACATCGGTTGTGTAAACCGATTTTGCCTTGCCCTGGTAAAGGAGATCCTTACTTTTCACGTTCCACTGCTCCTGCGATTAATTATTTGGCTGAGCTGGTTTATTAGAGGTTCCAGATCGGGGTGATACCACCCCTTCCTGATATACTGAGGGTAGATGCAGAGCCTTTCGCGGAGTTGCGCATCACCAATAATCGTGGTAAGTTCTTCGATTGCGGGCCAGGGGTGTTCCGGGTTCACATAATCAATGGTGACCGGTGAAACACCCCCCAGGTCATCCACCCCGCACGATATGAGCCGGGCTGCATCGAGAAGATTGGGGGGGATCTGGATAGCAATCCCCTCCGGGAGGATTTCGCGTGCCATCTGTATGGTTGCGCAGATTTCTTCAGTGGCAGGTACCGGGTGATGTGCCATGGGTGTACCGGGTTTGGGACAAAAATTCTGGATGATGATCTCCTGGATATGCCCGTACTTCTTATGGAGATCGCGGATTGCATAGAGGGATTCCTCCCGGTCGGCCATTTTCTCACCAATACCAAGCAACAGGCCGGTGGTGAACGGAATTCTGAGTTTACCGGCATCCTCTATCATCGCAAGCCGGACCTGCGGGTCCTTGCCCCTGGAAGAAGTGTGTGCAGGGATTTTTGCTGTTGTTTCCAGCATCAGTCCCATGCTGGCATTCACCGGGCGCAGGTGTTCCATCTCCTCAAAAGTGAGGATACCTGCATTCGTGTGCGGCAGGATACCACAGGCAATACTTTCCCTGCACATGGCCTCGCAGTATTCAAGAATCGTGGAGTATCCCGTTTGCCGGAGATATCCGGTAAACCCAGGTTCTTCTTCAGGGTGCTCCCCAAACGTGAAAAGTGCCTCTGTGCAGCCGGCAACTGCGCCGTCACGAAGTGTTTTTATTACCTCTCCGGGCGCCATAATGCATCCTTCCTGCACGGGGGTCCGGAAACAGCAGTACCCGCAACGGTTCCGGCAGACTGATGTAAGTGGCAGAAACACATTTCTGGAAAAGGTAATGATACGGCGCTGCATAGCAAAAGAATACTCATCACTTCTATTGAAAGTTAATGTTTACGGTATGAGTCAGGATGATCAACAGGAAGCATACCTGATACAAAAAAGGGTGGCACCGGTTGAACGGTGTATCTGCCAGCGCAGACCTCGTAATTTCACCATGGGCACGAGCGCAGATTATTGCATAATTTTCAGCTGCTCTTCATCGACCGCGACATACACATCCGCCTCTTTATTATCCGGCCGTGTAAACCGGGCATCGTACTGCTCGAAATCGAACGTATACATACGGGGAAGTTTTGTCCCCCAGACCGACATCCAGACTCCAAGGATTGCATCCGGCATCTGTCCGGCTGCAGTAAATACAGCATATGCCTGGGCGGGAATCCGGACAACAGCCAGCCCTTCGGGTATCCTGTCAGCCCGGGTAACCTCACTTCCGATCAGGTACGAGTATTCACCTGTCCAGTCACTTTCATAATCGGAATAGACTGCAAACATTGCCGGTGTCTTTGCGCGATGTGGAATCTTTGATGCCATTTTCAACGAGAGAAAGTCCTGCCAGCAGGCAGGAATATCCTTGATACTGCGACCATCTGCATTTGAAGTCCTGCGCTGGACACCCATGACAATTTTTTCTGGTATTTTTTTTATGGTAAACGCGGGTTCATCCATTCCGGAACTATCGGTAAGAGGGATGTTAAATCTGCGTTTTTTCACCCACCGCTGGTTCCTGCTTTTACGTACCAGCACCTTTTTTTCATCTCACTGCATATCACGGTATGAAATGTGCCCACATGCCCTTATCCCGTTTAAGCTGGTAAATCCGAAGACCCGGCTCTCCTGCGTGCTCAGCCAGGAGGAAAGGGAAGCGTTTGCACGTGCTATGCTGGATGATGTGATCTACGCGATAAAGGATGCAAACTGCAGCCCGGTGGTCGTGGGAACTGAATTATTTGACAGTGAGTATATCCAGATTGCCGTCAGTGACGCGGATCTCAACCAGGCGCTTAATTCTCTCCTGCCCCAGTCCATAGGTGCAATACTGATTATCATGGCCGATCTTCCGCTTGCCAATGCTGATGCAATCCGGCGGGTAATTGCTACCAAAAATGATATCGCGCTTGTGCCCGGAAGGGGTGGAGGAACGAATGTCATTTATATCAAAGAGCCCCAGCGGTTCCATGTCGATTATTACGGGATGAGTTTTCTCAAACACGTAAAAATCGCACAGGATGCCGGGCTTTCCTGTGAAGTGATCGATTCATTCCGGCTTCATACGGACATTGATGAAAAGGAGGATCTTGTCGAACTGTTGATCCACGGGACGGAAAAGACGGGCATTCCTCGAGGAACTTGGATTTACCCCCTCTGTTGAAAAAGGGCGGGTCAGCGTGGAGCGCAAAGGAAAGAAAACAGAAGTTGTCTGAATGAACAGCCAGCAAATAAAAATAGTAAAAGAATATCTCCTTGACAAAAACACCACTTTCCATCAAAAAACGAAAGAATTCATAAAAATATTCAATGGTGATGTTCCCGGTCCAGACCAACAATCAGAAAAATGGAATATCTCCACCGATGAATGGCAGCGGTATGAATTTCTTGGCGACCGCGTGCTGAACCTGGTTGTTGCTGATTACCTGTACCATCACGCTCCCGAACACTGTGAAGCGGAAAACCGTGAAGGGTGGATGACAAAAAAGATGGGAGTCGTTTCCAATGAATCGCTCACGGAAATTATTTGTCGGAAGGGATTTGAAATCGACCTGTTGATCCCGTGTGCAATCGGACGGCAGCAGACCTATGGTGAAAGGATAAAAGGCGGTGCGCTGGAAGCGTTGATCGGCGCACTCTACGAGATTTGTGGTTTTACCTGGGTACACACATTTGTCCTCACCACTCTTTCTGACGAGATTGATCGGTACGACCCTGCGAAAAACTCTATCGGGACCCTCCAGGAATGGTGCCAGAAACGGGGTGAAACCCTGCCTGTCTACCAGGAGATCTGCCGCACCGCCCGGATCACCTCCCTCATTTCTCCGTCAGGGTTCACATCGAGGACGGGAGGACCTTTGAAGGTTCCGGGCCGTCTCTTCCGGATGCCCGCCAGGATGCGGCAAAGAAGGCGCTTAAAAATATCTGAATTGTCTCCACGCTATTTACAGGGGAGGTGCATTTTTCCGGAATACACCCATGAAAAGACACTCTTCTGCACCGATAGCTTCGATGCCCGGTTTGATCGCCAACAGGTAATCCAAATCCCCGGATAATCGCAGCAGGCCTGCACTCATCTGATTCACCCATGACCAGTTCAGCCTGCAGATGCGAGGTTGTCTGCAACCGCCCGCTGTGTGACTTCAAGTTTTCTGCCGAACAGGTCGCTTCTTCCGCGATCATCGATCACTGCCGTAATGCCGGCGCAACCGATTGCAACTCCGCTACAACCGCGCCGCATGGCATGGGTCCTGCTGTCTGCGAGGATAACCCCAATCTTCACCCCGCACTGAACATCGATGGCGTTCTTGATGGAAAGGGCACTGTGGTCCGGGTTCTTTGGAAGAGGTGTAACGCATCCCGGTGGAGCATTTGATGCATCCACTCCTGCATTGGGCAGCAGGGTACCGTGTTTCATGCATAACAGGAACCCGGAAATACCCCCGACAACAGAGTCACTTTCCCGCAGCACGACTTCGACTGTACGGGGATCCATCTGGTACTTTTGTGCAAGATCCTGCGCCTGCTGTGAGGGTTCTATGTCAGAGAGGTGCACTACATTTCCTTCGGCAGTAGCGACAGCCGTTTCAGCAAGGACGAGGATATCGCCATCCTCGAAACCCCCACAGGTCTGCTTTGCTGAGGTAATGACACGATCGGCTATCGAATCGCCAACGGCAATTATTCCCGTCGGGAGCCCGAAAACCCTGAATGAACCGTTCATTACCGTTTCACCATGCGTTCGAAAACCCGTATCACATCAAGGGTTTCTGCCACGTCATGTGTTCTGACTACCGATGCTCCTTTTTTCAATAACATAAGAGTAACTGCAAGGCTGCCAGCCAGACGATCTTCCGGGGCCCGGTTTAATAGATCCCCGATAAAAGTTTTTCTTGAGACCGCTGCAAGAACCGGCCGCTCGAATTTCCCGAATTCAGCAAAATGCCCGGCAAAGGGTCCAGTCATCTTCGACCGACCGAAACGGGGTCCAGATCCCGATCCCGGGATCAAGGACATAGTTTTTGATTCCCGAAGTTTCGCACCGTTCCACGACACTGGAAAGTGCTGCAAGGGTTGCATCCAGCCCGACGGCATCACCCGGCTGATTTCTGGATGCCATGAGGAATGCAGGAAGTCCTGACTGGGCAAGTCGTTGTGTATATACCGGGGATATCAGCCCGGAAATATCATTGATCGCGTGGATATCATGCTTCAGGCAGATATCGAGCACCCCGGGATTCATCGTATCCACCGATACCGTAATCCCGCTGCCATCCAGTTCTTTGAGTGCGGCATCTATCCGTGCCGCTTCGGCACTCCCGCTTATAGCCTGGGTATTGGGTGCAGTGCTTCGAGCACCGATATCAATGAGATCGGCACCCTGTTCTACCATCCCGACAGCAGTTTTATGCACAAAATCCGTGGGGATATAAGAATTTGCATAAAAAGACTCCGGGCTGCAGTTGATCACGCCCATCAGGCGAACCGGGGAATCTCCCCCGATTTTTAGTTTGTTTATAACACAGTCCCGCATTTCCTCACATTCGCTGCACGACAGGTATTCTCCATCAGGGATGCAATCGTCATCGGGCCTACCCCCCCGGGCACCGGGGTGATAGCGGAAGCAATATCTTTGACTGCTGCAAAATCCACATCTCCCACCAGTTTACCGTTCAGTTGGTTGATTCCCACGTCAATTACAACTGCGCCCGGTTTGACCATTCCGGCGGTGATAAAGTGCGCCTTGCCGACTGCGGATACAAGGATGTCTGCATTCCTTAGTTCCTCATTGAGATTCTTTGTTTTACTGTGACAAACCGTGACGGTTGCATCAGCATTCAGGAGCAATGCGGACATCGGGCGACCCACATCGATACTGCGCCCGATTACTACTGCCCGGGTTCCTGCGACAGGTATCCGGTATTCATTGAGAAGTGTCATAATCCCTTTTGGGGTACAGGGAACAAACCGGGGTTTTCCGGAAAAAAGAAGGCCGAGATTGAACGGGTGAAATCCGTCGACATCCTTACCAGGGCTGACAGATGCAATTACCCGTTCGGTGTCAACCTGTTTTGGGAGGGGAAGCTGGATAAGGACACCATTGATGTCCGGATCGGTATTCAGCTGGGCAACGCCCTTCAGCACCTGTTCGGTTGTTGCATCTCCCGCTATCTCCATACCCACCGAGCCTATACCCACCTGTTCGCAGGCACGGTGTTTCATCCTGATATACATCTGTGATGCCGGATCTTCCCCGACAATCACTGTTGCCAGTCGCGGGTACAGGCCCGAGTCCTCAATCTCCTCTTTAAGGATTTCCAGCCGCTTGTCTGCAGTCTTTTTTCCGTCAAGGATCATGGAGTTTCCGGACTTTATCATTCAGGGTACAGGGTGAATCTGCCCGCCATTGCAGTTACACCTGCATGGACACTTTTGATCATAGCTTCATTGTTGATATCCTTTACTACAGTCGCTATCCAGGAGCCGATCTGGCGCATCTCTGCCTCTTTCATTCCCCGGGAAGTGACTGCAGGAGTGCCGACACGCAGCCCGCTGGTGACAAACGGGCTCTTTGTCTCGTTCGGGATAGTGTTCTTGTTGACCGTGATACCGGCTTTCCCCAGGGCAGTCTCTGCTTCAAGACCGGTGATACCCTGGTCCGTGAGATCGAGGAGCATGAGGTGATTGTCTGTACCGCCGGAGACAAGCCTGAGACCATTGTTCATCAGGGTCTCGGCAAGGACCTTTGCATTTTTGATGATCTGTTTATTGTATTCCCTGAACGAGGGCCTGAGCGCTTCTTCGAAACAGACGGCTTTTGCAGTAATCGTGTGCATCAGGGGACCGCCCTGCATGCCCGGGAAGACTGCCTTGTCGATTGCCTGTGCATACTCGTTGTTGCACATGATGGCGCCTCCCCGGGGCCCGCGGAGGGTCTTGTGCGTGGTGGTGGTGGTGAAGTTGACCACGCCAACTGAGGTGGGGTGGAGACCGGTTGCGACAAGGCCGGCGATATGGGCAATGTCTGCCATGCAGTATGCACCGACACCGTCAGCAATCGACTGGAATGCCTTGAAGTCGATGGTGCGGGGGTAGGCTGAGGCACCGCAGACAATGATCTGTGGCTTCTCCTGCTTTGCCATCTCCTCGACTACACCGTAATCGAGCATCTCGGTTTTGGGATCGAGGCCGTACTGTGCCACCTGGTAGAACTTCCCGGTAAAACTGACCGGGGAGCCATGCGATAAGTGGCCCCCCTGGTTGAGTTTCATGCTCAGGATCTTCTCTCCCAGCTTCATGTACGCAAAATAGACCGCCATGTTTGCCTGGGTACCAGAGTGCGGCTGGACGTTTGCATGCTCTGCTCCGAAGAGTCTGCTTCAGCCGGTTGCGGGCAAGGTTCTCGGCCATATCGTGGAACTCACACCCGCCATAGTATCGCTTGCCCGGGTAGCCCTCGGCATATTTATTGGTCATGATCGATCCCATTGCTTCAAGTACCGCACGGGAAACGACATTTTCGGATGCGATCAGTTCCAGACCATTGACCTGGCGGAGCCTCTCCTTTTCGATGATATCTGCTATTTCTGGATCAGTTTTAGACAGATAGGACATATGGAGAAGGGTTCGCTTCAATCAGGTAATACCTTTTCCAACCTGCTGGCGGGTAGGAGAACGGATATCCAGTGCATCGTTTTTTTTAACCAGAGTGCGCGTGATTCAGGGTTAAAAGCATTCAGGACTATGCGTAAACTACGGAAATTCTGATACAACGGAGCACAAACCTTTTTTCCTTATTTGGCGATAACTACTATTATTTATAAGGAGTGCGCCGCACCAGTACAGTATCATATCGCAGGCGCAGCCTGATGCAAAGATCATATATCTTGAGCACAAACGATCATAAAGGAGAAACTGATACTAATGCTGGAAATCTCAGGAACTGGAGACTGCAACTGAGGAGCGTATTGCAGCGATTGAAAAAAAGATGCGGGATATCGAGGCTCTTGTGAAGGGTTTAACCCAGGAACTTCTCGACCTTAAATCACTGGCAATGAAAATGAACAAACAGACTGAAGAACGCAGCAGGCAGGAGCTTAAACGCGTTCAGGCTGGTGTACAGGATGCACAAACTCCGATTGCAGCACCAGGTGGGGTTTCGGGCTCTTCCAGCACTGTTGTCATGCGCAAGGGCGCACGACCGTCAGATGTTCCGGCAGCTCCTCCGGAACCCACCATGGACATGATCATGCAGTCTGACGGAACCATGAAAATGGAACCCCGCCGGGGAGACAAAAATTATATTGTTGCATCGGCTGGATACGGGCGCAATAAGAAGGGAACGTCTGTCAAACAAAAACAGGGTGACCTGATCGTTGCCGCAGAGGAAGAAAAAAAGGATCCTGCAAAGAAGTAAGGAGCCGGATCTTTGCATATCACGGAACTGGAGATCGACAATTTCAAGTCTTTTTCTAAAAAGACAAAAATCCCTTTTTTAGAGGGATTTTCCGTTATTTCCGGGCCCAACGGTTCGGGAAAGAGCAATATTATCGATTCAATTCTTTTTGTGCTTGCACTTTCGAGTTCACGGAACCTTCGTGCCGAAAAACTTACTGACCTTATCAACCTCAACTCCGGCAGGAACACCGCAGAAGTTGCGCTCGAATTTTCTGACGGGACAAAGATCAAAAGAAGAATCAAGCGTACGGGTAACGGGTATTACAGCTACAATTACCTGAATGACCGGCTCTGCAAGCAGAGCGATATCGTGAATCACCTTGCAAAGCATGGGATAAAACCTCACGGCTATAATGTCGTCATGCAGGGCGATGTCACCCGCATCATGGAGATGAGTGATTTCGAGCGCCGGAAAATTATCGATGAGATTGCGGGAGTTTCAGAATTTGACATTAAAAAACAGCAGTCGCTCTCCGAACTTGATATTGTGAGGGAACGGATTGAAAGAGAAGAGCTTCTCCTGCTCGAGCTCTCAAAGAGGGTGAATGAGCTCAAACGGGAGCGGGAGCATGCACTCGAATACCAGAAATGGCAAAAGGATCTCTTGTTTTTCCAGAACTGCCGGGCCGCAGCCCAGCTCCACGAAAGGGAAAAAGAACTTGCATCGCTCCTGCGATCAACCGATGAGCACAAAATCCTGCTCACCCGCAATAGTGCTGACCGGAGTCTCGAAGAGAATGAACTGTCCTATGTCAAGGCTGATTTACAGGATATTGATGACCTGATTAACAAGAAGAGCGGGTCAGATTATCTCAAACTTATCGCTGAACTCGAGGAAGCAAAAAGCGGGATCAAACTCTCTGAGCAGACAATCGTGCGTCTTCGTAAGGAAAAAGAGACCAATCTCGAAGCAATCAACCGTGTCTACATGGATACCAAACGTGCTGAAACACGGGTGGCAGAATGCACAGACCAGATCCGCACGCTGTCCATTGACCGCACAAACATCGCAATGGAGATCGCCGGAGCCAGGGCCCAGCTGGAAAAACTCGAAACCGAGATGAAACAACATGGGGATGATACCGAGGGTGCCCGGGAAAAATTGTTCTCTCTGTTAAAGGAAATTGAGGAAAAGAAAGGCCAGCGATCAGAAATCCTTCACCAGCAGGATATGCTGATAGAGAAAAGCCGGATGCGGACCACGGAACTTGAACGCTTAACCCAGCTTTCTCAGGCAACTGGATGAAGAATATGCCGTCAAGCAGACGCAGTTTTCTGATGGTGAGAAGAGTGTATCCGATCTTCTTTTGGAGAAAAAAGACCTTGATCGAACGCTGTCGGAACTGGAAGGGACGGTATTTGCACAACGGTCCTCGCTGGAACGCCTCAGGGCAGAGATCCGGGAACATGAACAGGATGCGTTCCGCCTCGAGGCAGCCCAGCAGGCACGGGGTGAATCCGGGGGCAGGGCTATCGAAGCGGTCATGGCGATGGAACATGTGCACGGTACGATCGCTGAACTCGGGAAGGCCCCTGCAGAGTATTCAGTTGCGCTCAACATTGCAGCGGGGAACAAGCTCCAGTTCGTTGTCTGTGATGACGATCAGGTTGCGACAGATGCAATCCAATACTTAAAAGCCGAGAAACTGGGACGGGTCACGTTCCTCCCGCTCAATAAATTAAGACCCCCTGCCCTTCCCCCGCTCAAAGAGCCCGGTGTTATCGATTACGCTGTTAACCTGGTCGAGTATGATCCGAAGTATGACCGGGCGTTTGCGGTTACGCTCGGGGCGACCGTTGTCGTTGACACACTCGAGAGAGCACGGAAACTTATCGGGAAGTACCGCATCGTAACGCTCGAAGGTGAACTTCTGGAAAAGAGCGGGGCAATGACCGGAGGTGCGACAAAGAAACAGGGCGGCCGGGGTTTCGGAGCTGCTGTTGATGACGAGATCATACGGATTCGTTCGCACCTTTCAGAAATCCAGGGAGAAGCGGCGACTCTTGAATCGGGTATCAAACGCTTAACTGAAGAAGTGGATAAACAACGGGCGAAACGAAACGAGATCGACCAGAATATCGCCCGTCAGGGAATGTTTACCGAAGAGTTTTCCCGCAGGTTTGAAGCCATCACGGTAGAGAAGCAAACCATTGAATCAGCCGTGGCCCGGCAGAAGGAAGAGACCAGGAACGGCACTGCGGAACTCACCCTTCTTGAAACCGACCTGGATACAACAACAGAAGCGATCAACATAATAAATTCCCATGTTGAGGAGATCAAGAAACGTCTTGACGATACCAATATTCCCGTGCTTACGGATCAGATCGAGAAAAAGCGTAAAGAAATCGAGGAATCAGAACGACGCTTGCGAAACAAGGAGGGCGATATCAATGATGCCATGCGGGAACGCCAGCACTTCACTTCCCGTCTGACTGAGCTGGGTGAAGACCGTAAAAGGCAGGATGAACGCAACGGGCAGATCGATGCTGATATTACGGGATTCAACGAGCAGATTGCAACCTGCAAATCACAGATCAGTGTTCTTGAAGAACGCCAGAAGGAATTTTCCGGTGAACTCGATGAATTGCGTGCCCGCAGGTCAGAAACCTCCCGGCAAATCCAGGAATCCGAATTAAAGATAATGAAATTCGATGCCGAAAAAGAGCGGATCACGATCCAGATGGTGGCAATTGAAGAACGTGCCAGGACACTTGGAATTGAAGTGGATATGCTCAGGCACCAGGTCGGAGATCTGGATACGAAACTGTCTCTTTTAGAAATTGAAGGGAAGATCGCAGAGGCTGATGGGGCGCTCCGGAAGATCGGGGCTGTGAATATGCTTGCGATTGAAGAGTACGAGAAAGTCCAGAGACAGGTGGAGGAACGAACCGAACGAAAAGAGACCCTGTCCCATGAACGGACGACTCTCATTGAGCGGATAGAGAAATTTGAGCAGATGAAATACGAAGCATTTACCACTGCTTTTCACGCCATCGACACAAATTTCCGGGAAATATTTGCCCGGTTGACGAGCGGGAGCGGGCACCTGATCCTTGAGAATGAGGAAGATCCGTTTGCCGGAGGCATGACATTTGCAGTCCAGCCCCGCGACAAAAAGGTTCACCTTCTCTCATCGCTTTCAGGAGGAGAAAAATCGCTCACCACCCTTGCGTTCATCTTTTCGATCCAGCGATATATCCCGGCTCCGTTCTACGCATTCGATGAAGTGGATATGTCGCTTGATGGCTCCAATGTCGAGCGGATTGCATCGATGATCACCGAGCTTGCCCCCCAGTCACAATTTGTCATTGTATCTCTGCGAAAACCAATGATCGAAGCGGCACAGAGAATTATGGGTGTAACGTTACGACCGGATAAGAGTACTCTTGTTACCGGAGTAAAAGCAAATGGATGATCCGGTGGGAGATAAATCGCGAATCAACCTGTCGGGCCATTCGAAAAAGGATCTTGTAGTGCCCGGGTCCGAAGAATCACTACCAGAAGATCCAAAAGCAACCGATGCGGAATCTTCACGCATTCCAGAACCGGAACCCCCGGCCCCCCCCAGCAGGGAATTATCGAAGATCCGGTTGAGATCCTTGTAGGCCTTGCTGAGCGGGGTGAAATCGATCCATGGAACATCAATATCATCGAAGTTACCGACCGGTTCCTGTCTGAACTCGAACGGTGCCGGCAACTCAATCTCCAGGTCTCCGGACGCACGCTCTTTTATGCTGCAACCCTGCTCCGCATGAAGTCAGAACATCTCGAGCTCCTGGCAGTCCCCGCCGAAGATAGTCTGGATGAAGATGACGGATTGTTTGGCGAAGACTATGATATACCCCTCGATTCTGAAATTGATTATGGAGGAAGGTTAGGTCCAATCGAGCGTCTGGAACACGAGATACAACGCCGGCTCGACCGTAAGAATATGAGAAAAAGTCCGGTTACTCTCTTTGAGCTTATCATAGAACTTAAAAATCTCGAAAAAGAGGAGCGCCGACGCCGACGGCTTACTGATACCGCTGATGATCTCCTGATCTACGCCGAGGATGTAGTCAGTATAGCACATGATGAAGGTTATCAGGAATCTTCAATGACGGTGCTTGAGGAGTATCTCGAAGGGATAGAGATGGACGGCGAAATGACCCTTGCGGAGTTATGCAGACAGCTGGATTGGGGCATCCCGGAAGTGTATATACCTCTCCTTTTCCTTGCTCTTGACGGTCGTTGTTCGCTGCGTCAGGAAGAGTTTTTCGGGGATGTCTATGTGCAGATTTGCCGGGTGGGGGAGTAAAGGGACAAATTCCGGCGTGTTTATTTTTTTTACCAAAGAAAGATATACACGAATCTCTACCAATGTATTATCGAATTCAGGCATGAAACCCTTCTGTGAAGGGAATTTCAGCCCCCAGGGTTTGATCTCATGGACATGCCTTATGGGAATTTCCCCCATCTGATTATTAGATCCCGCAGCGTCTTTTGTCTGGTAATTGCGTTTCTCTTCCTTCTCTCACTCTGCCAACCGGCTATTGCTGCCCGAGACGTCCGGGTGGGAATCCACGAGATTAAACCTTCGCTTTATACTGATGAACAGGGAAAGCCGGCGGGAATTTTCGTCGACCTGATCCAGGACATTGCCGCACAAGAAGGGTGGAACCTCATTTACGTTCACGGCACATTCGGGGAAAATCTGGATCGCCTTGCCACCGGCCAGATCGACCTCATTATGGCGCTGACCGATACCCCGGAGCGGGAAAAGGTCTATGATTTCAACCGGGAAGCGGCAGTATCGTCCTGGACTCAAATCTATGCATCGCCGCATGCTGGCATCAATACCATCCTTGATCTTGACAAAAAGCGTGTTGCTGTCCTTCAGGGGGATGTCAACGCGATAACTTCCGGGATAACGCCGTGAAATTCAACATCAACCCCACGTACATTGAAGAGGACGACCTGAGTGGGGTTTTCCAGCAGGTCACCAATGGTTCGGCTGACGCCGCAGTAGCAAGCCGGGTAGCAGGCCAGTATTATGAACAACAATACGGGCTTGCTTCAACCCCCGTAATGTTCTACCCAAACCCTCTCGGTTTTGCAGTACCTAAGGGAACGAACCAGGACCTCCTTTCAGCAATCGACCGCTACCTTGTAAAAGAAAAGAGCGACCCGTCTTCATACTACAGCCAGACGATGCAGAAATGGTTTGGTGAAAAAGCAGGATGGGTTATCCCTCCCTATATCGCGGCAGGGTTTATTTTTTTAATGATCAAAAACAGGGTTTACCGTCTGAAAAAGTACGGGAGCGAAAACGCGCTCTGCAAAAGAGGGTAATTTTAGGATACTCTGTTTTTTCCTGAGAAGGACATTTTAGTAACTACTCTTTCTGAATGCGAAAAATGCCAGAATTGCCGTTGAAACTTTATTTTTGAACCATTCAGAAGTTATTTTTTTTATGTATATTTTTCTGACTCATAGATCAAGCGAGAAAATGCGCCAGATTTCCATGGGTTATGTTTAAGTGTTTGAGTGTGTTAATTATGTGATCCACAAGA
>CAVYJJ010000016.1:0-117661 GCA_963768845.1 uncultured Methanoregulaceae archaeon
TTATCCGGTTCTCTGTCAGTTTCAGGAATGACCGTGTCGGTCACCACCGCATGATATTCGTTTTGTCCGGGACGGCAGGTAGTACGCTATTCAACGACGACACTTGCTGTCCGCCCGCCACCTATATTCGGGTCCCCGTATTCATACCTGCCCGTTTCTGAAAACCAGTAACTGTAGCTCTCCCCGGGAGAGAGGATCCCTGAATTGAAGAGCTCTGCCTGGGTTACCGTCGGCAGGTGCACGACACGGTGGGTTACTGGATCTTCATTTTTCCAGGTAACCGTGGTACCCTGTGAAATTTTAATATTAGTGGGATCAAAAGCCCGGTTCTTGATGATGACCGTAACCGTCGGTCCCGTCGGGAGAACCGTCTGGACCTGGGTGATACTATGTGGTGTTGAAGTAACTTTTGGCTGACCGGTTGGCAGAGATACACAACCGCAGATTACAATCCCGCAGATCAATGCGATGAACAGAATTACATGTCCCTTCATGAAAAATAAGAAGGGATGATTACAGATTATTCTTTCTCTCTGACATAGAGAATTCCATGCGGTTCTTTATAGTCTGCCTTGATCACGATAGTGTTCGAAATCCGGTTAAACACCCGCAATTTTGTACCGGGCATCGCAAGCCACCCTATCAGACAGTCGAGAGGGAGCAAAAAGGCTTTTCCCAGGCTTTCGATTGCGGCCGTCAGGTAATTGATTTTCGTCCCATCCCGGTTCACAATCTTCAGGTTCATGACCATTTTACCGATAGACTGCCCCCGGTAGCCTTCCATGATGGTCCAGTAGGCAAAAAAGAATATGGATTCAAAACCCACCGAAAAAAGTCCCCAGCTTTTATTGCCGAAATCCCAGAGCAGGGGTAATAAAAAGAACGGTTCAAACAATCCGCGTACGATATTTAAAAAAAGGATGACGAGGATGATATCAACAAGCCATGCCCAGAACCGTGCACTCCAGTTGGCAAGATAGATGGTCTTTTTCCGGAACGGTTTTATCAGGGACGGTTCAGGGATCATATTTTCTTCAGACATTGCAAAAATGTGTTGGCATCCTGAATGAATCAAGGTTACTCTTTAATTCAGGAACCTGCAGGAAAACGCCGGTAAGAAGAAACTATTTCCCGTCAGACACAGTAACGTTAAAAAAACGATTCTTATCGGGGTGTGAATACCAACAATGGCTGACGCGCTAATCACGGAGCATGCCGGTACCGGCGGGGTGAGATCTCGCGGTTTTACCAGTACGGCAGTGGCGGGATCCGGGTTATGGATGCAAAGAAGGCAATCAAGCGGCTTTACCTCTTCGATCCGTCATCAGATTGTATGACCGAACGTGATCCGTTCCAAAAGGAAAAGATTCTCAGGCGTTTTGTCTTTGACCGGTACGGTATGCTGGAAGAGACCTTTGCATTCGGAGCACGCCCCCGGACCTTCCGGTACAAGAACGGCGCTGCCCGGATTGCCGTCCGGGAGGGCGGGGAGTATGGAGCCGTCGGGAAAATTTTCACGTTTGAACAAAATGGCATTACCGAGACCGCCTGGGGGCGCAACGGGGAGATTGAGCGCGTGTACCAGTTAGAAGCCACTGGCGATGCGATCACCGAGCGGGCAGGAGGATGGTACGGGGATGTGGACAGGACCATTGTTTTTTCGGGGATCGAAGCCTCAATGTTTCTTGAACCAGAGGCGTTTCTCCAGTTCCTGATGTTTACCGAGTGGAGCCCAAGTGACCGGGAAAACGATGTGAATGAACGGGTGGCGCAGATCCGGAGCGGGGAACTGGCAGGATCCCCGGGAGCCGGTCCGCGTATACCGGCCCGAGGCATGCTCCGGTAGCTGGAGGAGTGGCTGGCGGACGGGAACCGGATTCGCGTATCCCGGCACAACGGAACGATGCACGACCAGTCCGGACTTCCGGGAAAACTTCGGCGGATACCGGCATTGATTATATCCCTGATGCGGACGCTCCCGGGCAGGATATCCCACAGGCGGCGGCATCCCGAAGGAGCAGCGGGATCTCTCCTGAGGAACGCCGGTATCGCCCGGATATGGATGACAGGAAGATGTCTCCAGGAAAGAGTGTCGAGATCCCGTTAGAGGAACGCTTTGAGAGTGCACGAAGTGAACGTGAGGAGCTCTCAAGGGGAAAGAGTGTTGAGATCCCGATAGAGGAACGCTTTGAGAGTGCACGAAGTGAACGTGAGGAGCTCTCAAGGGGAAAGAGTGTTGAGATCCCGATAGAGGAACGCTTTGAGAATGCACGTCGTGAACGGGAGAAACTCTCAAAAGGGAAGAGTGCCGAGATCCCGTATGATGAGCGCAGGAGTGGCGGGAACCGCTAAATAATTATTAAAAATCCGGCTATGTCGAAACGTCGCCGAACAGGAATTCTTACCTGAAGATACAAAATCCTGTTTAGGAGTATTACCTGCTTCATCGCCACCCCTGGGCATGGTGGGGCGACACAGTTTTTTGCGACAATCAGGTTCTGATTATTGATCCTATCTTCAATTCCCGTTGCCGCTCCTTATTTATGTGATTTTTATAGAAAATACAAAGTGCTCTGAAGAAATCATTTTTTCTGTAAAAATAATGCCCCCTCTTGCGCCACCAGTCCCCCGTTGGGGGACGGGGCGCAGTGCGATTACCCGATTGGGTAACAGGTAATACATCATCATCGCAATGGGGATGCCCTAGTGGCGGGGGCAAAAGCCCCCAAGAGCGTCAGAAATTTCAAAAATGATTTCTGCAGAACCAAATAAAGGAGAAAAACTACGGGTCACACCGGAGTTTTCCAGCTTTCCCGATATTTTCCAACTCGTGTTCATCGATCATGACAGTCACAAGATCCGGTGTAACCCCAACGTTATTCACCAGTGTCCTGGTAAACTCCTCAACAATTTTTCTTTTCTGGTCTCGTGACAAGCCCTTTTTGATTTTCAGAATAACAACCGGCATGATTTACCTTTCCGGGAATTATGGGGAGTATAAGTATTTAGGATCATGTCGGTGATAGCATGCGTGCGGGGCGGACCCGGAACCGGATGAGTATTGAGACCGTCGTTGCTTCTCTGGTCATGACTGCACTGAGAAAGGGCGGGTACGGAAGCCAGGGAAAATGATTCTAAACCTCAGATTCCGGCCTCCGGCCAGAACCTCAAAACGTCCTGAACTCCATCCGGCCCTGACTTTTACCAACCAAATGTGGCTAAATATGACCTCAATTATTCCCGTCGACAAACCTCTGCAAATTCCGGGCTCTGTTCCGCGTTTTTGCGAATTATGACCTCTGATTTGGGTGATTTTTGGAAAAGAGGTACAACCGACTGCGTTCCGGGCTCCGTTGTACCAGAATTCCTTAAGACATCTCCAGGACTGGTGATAGTGCCCGAGTGGTAGTTCTACGACGGAGACGCCCATTAGTGCGGACCCGGCCTCTCCCGTCGTTGCTTCTCCGGAACTGATGGCTCTGAGGATAGACGGTGTATACGGGTGACAGAAGAACGAAATATTTGTTGTATTAATAAATCTGAAATCATATCTCAATAGAGAGACCCTACCATGGAGATTGAAATGACCACCGATGATACTTACAGAAAGACCGCAACGATCGTGGGAATATTATTCATAATTGCGACGTTTGCAAGCATACTGAGCAACTTATTTTTAAAATCTGTCAGTGCTTCAGATTATCTGGTCGCAGTTTCAGCGAATCAAAACCAGGTAACAGCCGGTGCGCTCCTTATATTCATCGCCGCAATCACATCTGTCGGTATTGCAATTTCGCTGTACCCCCTGTTGAAGAAATATAATGAAGGTCTGGCACTCGGAGCCGTTTGTTTCAGGCTTATTGAGGCAGCGTTCTATAGTGTTGGTGTATTTGGACTTCTCTTACTGTTGACGTTAAGCCAGGAATTTGTAAAAGCGGGTACTCCGGATGCTTCCTCTTTCCAGACCTTAGGCACATTATTACTGGCAGGACGTAACTGGGCGGGCTTTGTGCTCGCAACGACTGCATTTGGCCTGGGTGCCCTGATGTATTACTATATCTTTTACCAGTCAAACCTCATCCCCCGGTGGCTGTCGGGCTGGGGCCTTGTCGGAGGCACACTGATCATAGCAGCAAGCATATTGGTTATGTTCAATGTCATCGGTCTTATGTCGGCGAGCTTCATCGTTTTGGTGCTTCCCATCGCTGTGCAGGAGATGGTTCTGGCGTTCTGGCTTATTATAAAAGGATTCAACCCGTCAGCAGTTGCTGCCGGTTCCGCCAAACGATAACAAAAAAAGGTGAAAAATGAAAATTATCGTCCATGATCTCAAAGAATTACAGCAGGTAAATTTTTTCCTTTATCTCCAACGCTCCAGGAAATATTTTCCGGAAATACACCCCCCTTCACACTTTCACTATCCCCAATCCTCACTTCTTTAAATACCGGCACCAATCTGTACCCCACGTAAAATGAAAGATATCATCATCAAAGGTGCCCGCCAGCACAACCTCAAAAATATCAGCGTCACGATCCCCCGGGACAAGTTGGTCGTCATAACCGGTGTCTCCGGCTCCGGGAAATCGACGCTCGCATTCGATACGCTCTATGCCGAAGGGCAGCGGCGGTACGTCGAGTCCCTCTCCTCGTACGCCCGGCAGTTCCTCGGCATCATGCAGAAGCCGGACGTTGACTCCATCGAGGGGCTCTCGCCTGCCATCTCCATCGAGCAGAAGACGACCTCCAAGAACCCCCGGAGCACGGTCGGCACCGTCACCGAGATCTACGATTATCTCCGGCTCCTCTATGCCCGGATCGGGATCCCGTTCTGTCCCGAGCACAATATCCCCATCGCGGCCCAGACCCCCGATAAGATCGCTGACCAGATCGCCGCCGAATACCCGGGGCAGGTCACGGTCCTCGCCCCCATCGTCCGGCAGAAGAAGGGGACGTACCAGCAGCTTCTCAGGGATCTGAACAAGGAAGGTTTCACCCGGGTCCGGGTCAACGGCAAGATCATCAGGACCGACGAGGAGATCAGCCTGGACCGTTACAAGAAGCAGGACATCGAGATCGTGATCGACCGGCTCGACTCCTCTGACCGGTCCCGGCTCACGGAGGCCGTGGAGAACTGCTTAAAGAAGTCCGAGGGGCTCGTGCTCGTCGCAGATGAAGAGGGGAACGAGTCCACGTACTCGTCCCTCATGGCCTGCCCGGTCTGCGGGATCGCGTTCGAGGAACTCCAGCCAAGGATGTTCTCGTTCAACAGCCCGTTCGGGGCCTGCGAGGAGTGCCACGGGCTCGGGGTCAAGATGGAGTTCGACCCGGACCTGATCATCCCGGACAAGGACCGGTGCATCGCGGATGGCGCCATAGCCCCCTACCGCAACCCGATGGACGGGTTCCGGGGCCAGTACCTCGCGACGGTTGCGAAAAACTACGGCTTCTCGGCCCTTACGCCTATCAGGGACCTCACGGAGGAACAGTATGAGGCGCTGATGTTCGGCTCTTCAAAAAGGATGAAGTTCTCGATGAGCATGAAAGGCGGCGATGCCGAGTGGTCGCACACCGGGGAATGGGAAGGGCTCCTCCCCCAGACCGCCCGGCTCTATGCCCAGACCCAGTCCGACTGGCGGAAACGCGGAGCTCGAAGGCTACATGCGGGTCTCCCCCTGCCCGGCCTGCAACGGGAAGCGGCTCAAGGACAAGGTGCTCGCGGTCCGGATCGACGGAAAGTCCATCATCGGTGTCACCGACATGCCCGGTCTCGGGCAGTGCCGCATGGTTCCGGCACCTGAAACTGACCGACAAGGAGCGGGAGATCGCACACCAGATCATCAAGGAGATCCAGTCCCGGCTCGACTTCCTGGAAAAGGTCGGCCTGGGATACCTTACCCTCTCCAGGAACGCCGGGACCCTCTCCGGCGGGGAAGCGCAGCGGATCCGGCTCGCCACCCAGATCGGCTCGAACCTGATGGGCGTGCTGTATGTCCTCGATGAGCCCTCCATCGGGCTCCACCAGCGCGACAACCGGAAACTGATCGAGACTCTCCGGACGCTCCGCGACCTCGGGAACACGGTGCTCGTGGTCGAGCACGACGAGGATATGATCCGGTCCGCGGAGCATGTCATCGACATGGGCCCCGGTGCCGGGATGCACGGCGGCCACGTTGTTGCGGAAGGAAACCCAAAGCAGATCGAGAAGAACAAAAAGTCCCTGACCGGCCAGTACCTCTCCGGTGCAAAGATGATCGATGTCCCGAAAACACGGAGGGCGCCGAAACGGTACATCACGATCAAGGGCTGCAAAGAGAACAATCTCAAGAACATCACCGCAAAGTTCCCGATCGGCCTCCTCACGGTCGTTACCGGTGTCTCGGGCAGCGGGAAGTCGACCCTTGTGTACGAGACCCTCTATAAGGGCATGATGCAGATCATCAACAAGTCCCGCGACCAGGCCGGGAAGCACGAGAAGATCGTCTTCGACGCTGAGATAGACAAAGTCATTGTCATCGACCAGTCGCCGATAGGGAAGACCCCGCGGTCCAACCCCGCGACCTATACCAAGGTCTTCGACGAGATCCGTACGGTCTTTGCCGGGACGAAGGAAGCGAAGCTGCGGGGCTTTGCGCCGGGCCGTTTCTCTTTCAACATCCGGGGCGGCCGGTGCGAGGCGTGCGAGGGCGACGGCCTCATCAAGATCGAGATGAACTTCCTTCCCGACGTGTATATCGAATGCGAGGAGTGCAAGGGCAAGCGGTACAACCGCGAAACGCTGGAGGTACTGTACAAAGGGAAGTCAATCGCTGACGTCCTCGACATGAGCGTCGAAGAGGCGATGAAGCACTTCGAAAACATCCCGTCGATCCGGACGAAGCTCGAAACCCTCTCGCGGGTCGGTCTTGATTATATCAAGCTCGGGCAGAGCTCGACGACCCTCTCGGGCGGTGAGGCGCAGCGGATCAAGCTCACAAGGGAACTCGCGAAACGGGCCACCGGGAGGACCCTCTACCTCCTGGATGAGCCGACGACAGGACTCCACTTCGACGACACCAAGAAGCTGATCAAGGTGCTCGATGACCTCGTGGAAAAGGGCAACACCGTGATCGTGATCGAGCACAACCTCGACGTGGTCAAGTCAGCCGACCACCTCATCGATATCGGTCCGGAAGGCGGGGATGCCGGCGGGGAGATCATCGCGACCGGGACTCCGGAAAAGATTGCGGGGACGATGGAGAGCTACACCGGACAATTCCTCAAACCGATACTCAAGCGGGCATAATTTTTTGCCCGGTGTATTCTTTTTTTAGGAACCGGGAAGTCTTCTTAGAAGTCCTGAAAGACAAATGCGACACATGAGATATGGTTCTTTCCCAGCAGGGCCACGATATCCACGGGTTTTATTAAAAAATTCGCAGAACTTTACCGGGGCAATGAACGTGGCGCCGCACTTCAATTTTTGCGCGGGGAGTCTAATTCCTGATAAAAGGGACCAGATCATCATAGACCCGGTATGTTTCTCCGGAGGACATCTTTAGCAATAATTTCCACGCGATCGGTGTCTTTCGATCCATCAAGGGTTATATCGGTCACACCCTTGAGGGGCAGAATGGTACCTGTTGCCATCGATCCATCTGGATGAGTGACCTTGATATCCGCACTGCTGATGCCGCCCACCCCCGCACTTCCGGTGAAAATTACCGAGATCTTTGAAGTAATCGGGTTTTTCTGGACCTGGAAGTAGAACTTCTGGTCTGTGGGTATCAGCTGTGTTGGCAGGGGGACAAGAGCACGGGAAGGCGGTGCAGCCAGGGTTGGCGGTGTTGTCCTTGCGATGGCTGGTTCCGGGTCCTGGGGTGATCTCTGCTGCTGTCACATTGCTGTGGGTACTAAAACCCCCGTTGCCCGTAATCATCGGCAGTCCGATGAAAAAAACGGATACAAGAATGGATATCAGCACCATGCCTCCTCCGACGATCCTTATCTTGTTTACCAGAGGTTTTGCCGTTACCGGCTCCTTATCTGGGAGAAACAGCACGTCATCCACGGTGCCTGATGATTCCCGTCCATGCAGTGCAGGAACCGAGACCGGTTTTTTTGCCTCATGGTGTATTGGAGACGTGGGTTTTGGCTTATGGAAGGATTCCAGTGTCTCATCCTCATCGTACTCCTTCCCATATTGTTCTAATAATTCATCCGTGTCCGGTTCCGGAATTTCATTATTATTGTGTTGTGGTGTCTCTTCTTCAGCCGGTTCCGGTATTACCTCTACCTCGGATTCTTCTATCTTATCCGTATCCTGTCCCGGAATTTCATTATCATAGTGTTCCGGTGTCTCATCTGATTCCGGCCCTGGTAGTATCTCCAGGATTAATGGGGCTCCACACAAGTCGCAGAACTTATCCGGATGGGTGAACTGAGTACCGCATTTGCTGCAGGTTAACAGTTCCGGTATCGGCGTCCCGCAGATTTTACAGAATTTATAGCCCGGCTCGACCGGCCCGCTGCAGGCCGGGCAGGTACGCCCGAATTCTGGACGTGAAGCCGGATTTCCCATGGAACGCAGTTTCAGCTTTTACCTGTTAAAAACAGATGGGTAAGCCTCCTTGGCTTTTCTGGTGTCTTGTGCGTTCCGGCTCCCCATATCCCTGTTTTGGATTAGAGATAATGGCCCTTTTATGACCCAACATTAGTGATATCATCTTTGATAACGGTTCATATCCGGATGCTTGGCATGATTCTGCCATGAAAATTTTTAAGTAATTATTAAAAAAAAGTAACTTAGTCCGGTTTACCCGGCAGATTTTTTAACGTCGGATCGATCCCGAATGCCTGTTCATAGCGTTCGGTTGCCTCATCGTACAGGCCCAGTTTTGTTAAGCAATTGCCCATATCAAAAAGCGCCTTTGAGTAACGCGGTGCGATCACTGTTGTCTGCCTCAGGTATTTCAATGCGCTCTCTGTTTTTCCCATGCTGTACAAATCCATCGCTTTTTTGTAGAGGTATTGCGCCTCAATCGGTATGCCCTTTGCATAGGTATACTTCCACACCATACCACACCTCGGTTCAGCCGGTATCTGACAAAAAAAGCTGATCTATATTGAAGTATTTTTATAAATATTAAAATATGCGGATGATAATGGTATATTGCATTATTGGAGATTGTTACCGTTATGGGATGACCCCTCGGGATGCAGGGTATATTGACCGATATGCGGGTATGTCTTACCGCCGTGGCTCGCGCCAGATGTCCTGAACCCGCTAAAAATACCCATGCCCCATCCCCATTGCTTATGACTCCGGACTCTGACTCAGTACCAGTGATGATCGATCTCAGCACCCTCACGGATAACCCCGGCTGCTACTTGTTTTCTGATGAAACAGGCACGGTTATCTATGTCGGGAAGGCAAAAAACGTAAAAAAAAGGGTGACGAGTTATTTCCAGAAAACTGACCAGGATGCCAAGACCCGGAACCTTGTTGCCCGCATCGCATCGGTCAGCGTGATAGTGACCAATACCGAGACCGAGGCGCTCCTTTTAGAGAACAACCTGATCAAAAAACACCTGCCAAAATACAATATTGACTTAAAGGATGCAAAACGGTTTGCGTATATTGAACTCACCCGCGAACCATTTCCCCGCATCGGGTTTGCCCGGAGGGTGCGTGCAGGCGAATCAACGTATTTTGGTCCATTCGTCTCCGCAGCAGAACGCGACGCTATCCTCAAAGTAATAAAACGGATCTTCCGCCTGCGTTCGTGTAAAAAAATGCCAAAACGCGCCTGCCTGCGGTACCATATGAAATCCTGCAGTGCGCCCTGCATCGGGGTGATCAGCGAACAGGACTATCATACGGAGATCGAGCGGGCAACAGCGCTTTTAAAGGGAAAAAGCGGGGAACTGCTCACGCTGTTGCGATCGGAGATGGCAGCATGCTCGGTTGCACAGGACTATGAAAAGGCGCTTGTTCTCCGTAACCAGATCCTTGCAGTAGAGCGCCTGGCCGAGCGACAGCACGTTGAACGCCCAAAGGAGACGGATCAGGACATCATAGCCTACACGGTTGCAGATGACATGGTGTACCTGATGGTTTTCTCGGTGGAAAAGGGGCTGCTTTCGGGAAAGCAGGAATACTCATTTGACAACCGCGAGGATTTCTTTGAGGAATTTCTCGTGCAGTATTACGCGGACCATAAGCCCCCTGCCGAGCTGATACTCCCCCATGAAGTTGACGAGGCACTTTCAGGATATCTCGCGCAACAAAAAGGAAGGGGAGTGCTTGTTACCGTTCCTAAAATCGGTGAGAAGAAAAAGCTGCTCGAACTGGTAGAGAAAAATATCGAGCAGGCCTTCTTAAAAAACGAACTGAAAGTAAAAGAGCTGCAGACCTCACTCGATCTTCCTGAACCACCGGAAGTGATTGAATGTTTCGATATCTCGCACCTCTCCGGTACCTCCATGGTAGGTTCGATGGTGCAGTTTCGCGGCGGGGTACCGGAGAAGAAAAATTACCGCAGGTTCAAAATCAGGACGATCGAAGGTATTGATGACGCGGCCTCGATAGGAGAGATCGTAAAACGGCGGTACCACCGGCTTTTGGAAGAAAATACCGATCTGCCGGACCTGATTATCATCGATGGAGGCAAAGGGCAGCTCTCCGCCACGCTGGATGTACTCCAGAGCCTCGATCTTCTTATACCCGTGATCGCGATTGCGAAGAAAGAAGAGGACGTGTATATGCCCGGCGAGATGCTCCCCCGGAAGCTTGATCCTAAAGGGATGGCCCTCCGGTATATCCAGGAGATCCGCAACGAAGCGCACCGGTTTGCAATTGCGTACCACAAACTGCTCAGGAGCAAAAAGTTACACGATCACCCTGCCAGGTCAGGCCGTCAGTGATGAATTTATAAAAAACATTCCGGACACGGGAATACGAATCCGTGAAACATTTATCTGCGATGGACGTGACGACTGTATATGGCATTATTTGCATGGGTAACCCTTCCCATGATTATCAGTGCGGGGATTATCCTGTTCCTGTGCCTTATTGGTACTGCGACGATTGGATCTATAATCATGAAAGGGAAAGGTAACATACCGTTTTCCTGGCACGTGAATCTGGCACGGCTGACAATTGTGATCGCTCTCATCCACGCTTTTCTTGCCATGGCGTGGTTTTTTGGATGGTAGGAACAATGTCGAACGGATGTGACGGAGGTTAATTCAATGAGAATGTATGCAATACTTACCGCAACAGTCATCACCCTCGTTTTTCTCTCCGGGTGCCTCAGCAGCCCGGCTGTCCGGGAAAGTGCAGAAGGAGCACTGCATGCCCATTATGAGTATTCTGAAAGCTGGTCGCCGACCATGGGATGTTATGAACGTCTGAACGGGTATGTTTACAACGCAGGAAACAGTTCAGTCGATTCGGTGCGGCTGAATTTTAATCTCGTGAATACCGGAACCGGAACAATCCGGGACTCGAGGTCGATTTTTATTGGTACCGTAGGCAAAGGTGAGACCCGGACCTATGAGACAGTCCTTGACGGGGAATGCACGCAGGATTATCGTGTTGAAATAGCATTTGAAAAATAATTTTTTGTTCTTCTCTTTTTTTTAAAAAAATGATTAAAGGACTCTGTAGTATTCCTTTTATTATAGCACAAAAAAAGACACACGTTTTGAAGGAGGGGACAGTGCCTGTCCCCCCTTACCGCCCCTGCGCAATGCGATAGTGCTGTTGTTGCCTTCTCTGGGGTTATCGCATTGGGGGGAGCCAAGTGGCGGGGGTGAAACCCCCATGAACGTTGAGAGTTTTTTGAACATTTCTACAGAGCCGATTAAATAACAATCGGGGAAGTCCTGAGTGGTGTTAGTGTTGGATCTGCTAATTCCTGAACTGGTTGTGTCAGCCACTCCCGTGAGTCGCGAACCCTTAAGATCCCAGTTCCCGTAACAATCGACTGCAGACCTTTGTGAAAAATAAACCGCTTTAAAAATCCGAAGATTGAATCTATAACCCCCCGCCTGTCGCTATGCTCCGGGACACGGGGAGTTGCTGATGGGGATGCGATAATGTCAGAGAATCAGGGTAATATGTGAGTTTTTTTCAGGGTTTTTGTAGTTCTGTATGATTCTGTCTGGTCGTGGCGAATTCCGGATCGATAATCATTGCCGTGTCGTAAGAGACAGCTGCTTCCGAATCCCGGCAGAGACGAGCCAGTGCATTTCCGCGGCTGTACCACGCTTCGGCATAACCCGGCCTGATTTCAATAGCCTTATCATAGGAACAAACAGCATCTCCATACCGGCCAAGTCCACTGAGTGCATTTCCGCGGCTGTACCACGCTTCGGTATAACCCGGCCTGATTTCAATAGCCTTGTCATAGGAACAAACCGCATCATCATACCGCTAAGCCCACTGAGTGCAAATCCGCGGTTGTACCATGCTTCGGTATAATCCGGCCTGATTTCAATAGCCTTGTCATAGGAACAAACCGCATCATCATACTGACCAAGGGTAACAAGCGTATTCCCGCGATTATTCCAGGCCTCGGCATAATCAGGACTGATAGTAATCGCCTTGTCAAAAGAGGCAAGGGCTTCTGCAGACTGTCCGAGCTTCTCTAAAATGTTTCCCCGGTTATACCACGCACCGCTGAGATTGGGGTTGATGGCAGTCACCCGGTCATAGGAAGTAAGGGCATCTGTATACCGGCCGAGATTATTAAGCGCATTTCCGCGGATATTCCATGCCTCAACATCATGGGGGTTGATGGCAATTGCCTTATCACAGGAGTCAAGGGCTTCGGAATTCCGGCCGAGGTTCCCCAGGGCTGCTCCCCGGATGTGCCATGCTTCGGAGTAATCGGGGCACCTTTCAATTGCCTTATCACAGGAGTTGAGGGCTTCGGAATTCCGGCCGAGGTTAACCAGCACCCATCCGCGGTTACTCCATGCTTTAACGTAACCGGGGTTGATAGCAATTGCCTTGTCACAAGAGTCAAGGGCTTCTGAAAAACGACTAAGGTTAGCCAAAACGGTCCCGCGCCCGTTCCACGCCTCGGTGTATTCCGGCCGGATGGCAACTGCCTGGTCAAATGAGGTGAGGGCTTCGGAATATTGACCAATACTGAAAAAATACACCCCTTTATTGTAATAGTGCGCTGATCGATCGTCCATGCATTACCCTGTTCTAACCAGATAATTACTGTTGTGATTCATGCAGTACGAAAACAGGTACCCTGGTGATCCCTGTTCGGGTCCTGTATATCCCCTGCAATACTACCCGGTGACAACCGGGCAAGATTGAGCGAGCCGTGACATGGAACAAACCAGGTATCCTGCGGTATATATTTTTTTATGAGTTCCGGTTACTTTCCGGATCCGGTTTTTTCTTCCTGTCTTCAAAGAGATGGCTGACCCCGAGCAGTTCATTTACCCAGCGGAGGTCATCGGAGCACTGGATTAACACCAGTCCCATCAGGGTAATCGGGACAGCAAACAGCAACCCTGCGATTCCCAGCAGCCAGCCCCAGAATATGACTGATAATATAACGACAAGTGCCGGCATTTCAAATTTGCGCGAAGCGAGATAGGAAAATACCGGGTTTTCCACGACCAGGTTGAGCACAATGACAACAACAATCACTGCCGCTGCTCCCCATGCGCCAAACTGCAGGTACGCAAAGAAGATGGCAGGCAGCGCCGCGGCAACCAGCCCGAGATAAGGGATGTAGCCAAGGAAAAATGTCAGGATACCCCATAACAGGGCTGCATGGACTCCCATAATGGACAAAATTCCCCCAAATAACACACCGTGGACGAAGTTGGTCTCGGTCCTTACGATGATAAAATCAATAATGTACCCGCTCATGCGGGCCATCTGGTGGAATTTTTCTGTCTGGGTGGCATACATCTTTTCAATCCGGTGGGTGATATTTGGCACCTCAAGGAGCATGAAGAACGTTGTCACTCCTATGAAAAACACGTACATCAGGGCTTCACTGATGCTTATCATGGAAGACAGGAGCGTCGGGGCTACATCCATCAGTTTGAAAGAGGATGGCGATGCCGTGCTGGCATCGAGACCATACTTTCCCAGTAACCCGGTGATATCAGCAAGCCGCTGGTTGAGATCTGTCTGGTACAGGGGAAGATCAGCGAGGAGGACCTGGAACGAATAGAACGTCAGGAGGATCAGGACAAGGATTAAGAGGCAGGCAAGAGCCGTGACAACCAATACGGCAATCGTAGCAGGAACTCTTCTTTTTTTAAGCCAGTCCATGGCGGGGATTGTCATCAGGGTGAGGATGAGCGAGATGAGCAGGAGATTGAAGATAAATTCAACCATCTTTAACCCGATTATGATGATGAGAATAAGGGCGAGGAACAGAGCTGACCGCTCTATTGGTGACCATTCCGTGGGTGAATTCATTCTGTACATATATGATGAGCGGCAGATACAAATGTTACTCCTTTGAAAGGGTGCAGGGATTATTTCCTGGTGACCAGAACACCAGGTGATCAATGTGTGGTGAGAAGCAGTTGAAATCAATACGAATTGATCGTCTGTATCATAAGAACACTTATGCATCCCCTCTGATTCATGTGTCCGCTACGTAATTCTTCCATTCGGGCAGAACGTTACGCAGCCCGATGTTTTCGATAATTTGTATAAACAAACGGTTCTATGATTGTACCTCACAGGGGTTTGCGAATTTATAAGGTGACTTCTCTCATGTTTTATTCATGGCGTCAATAAATTGCAAAGATATCGGGTTCGATTGTCCCTTCGTGGCTCATGGAGCCACCGAACTTGATGCTATACGACAATTTATTGAACATATAGAATCAACCCACAAAATTCCTGTTTTAACATCCGATGTAATTTTTCGATTAAAGAGTGGCATTAAAAAATAATTTCTTAGATTCATATTCTGCATTATCAGGGTAGAAAACCATTCTGGACTGTCACATGTGCTCATCGGGGGTTAAACCGCGATTTATGTATTTCTGAAAAAGAGGGAAGTATGCCCAGGAGCGACCGTGGATCCCCGATGAGGATGCAGTGTTTTCGTGAGTTTCTCCATCTTGATGTTAAACCTACTCAGATACCTGCCGAATTATTTGAAGGGTTTTATAACCGCTTGGCAATTCGTTCACCCTGTCCTCCCGCGTTCACGCATTACAATATCTTTTTAGCATGCAGGATACAAACTGCGAATGCAGTACCGGATCCAAAGGAGAACAGGATGAAACGGACAGCTGGCAAAAATCTGGTCCTGATAATGCTTGTAATCATCATGACAGGGTGGTGCATATTCCCGGCGACTGCTCTCGTATGTGACGGGCCCCCGCAAAGCCAGTCATTTATCCTCTTTAGTGGCGGGTGTGACCGATCACAACCCGATCTGCCCTGTACCCAGGGATTCATGTTCCCTGCCCAACCCTCAGCTGGCGGGGATTTTCCTACCCAGTATTCTGTAGATTTTGGTGATGGCTCACCACCCTATTACGGTTCGTTTGACGGAGTAACCCACACGTACAACCGGTCAGGTCTCTATACGCTGAAATTCATGGCAGGTACCCAATGCGACCGGTGGAGGTCCGGCACGTTTGTAATGAATATCCCGGTCCCGCTGAATTATTCACCATCGACCCCTGAGTGTGTCCCGGTAAATCCTTCCGCGGGATTTACCGGCAGTCCGACCTCCGGTACAGCCCCGCTCACGGTCCAGTTCACCAGCACATCCCGCGGGGCGAATGCCTATGCATGGAATTTTGGCGATGGCGGGACATCCCCTGCACAGAACCCCCGTCATACTTATGCTGTGCCGGGCACCTATCCGGTTTACCTTGAAGCAAGGGATTCCTGTTCAGGCACCACCAACCGTGCATCCCTGAGTAATTTTATCACGGTCACTCCCCCGGTAACGACCCTTTCAGTAACTTCAAATCCTCCCGGTGCTGCGGTATTTATCGATTACGCGATGAAAGGTATCACCCCTCTTGTTCTTACGGATACGGCGATCGGGAATCACCGGGTAACGATTACCCTGGACGGGTATGATGAATATACCCGGAACGTCCGGCTGGAATCTGCAGGTTCATCAACAATTTCCGCGGACCTTCAGAAGAGTATTCCCCTGGCAACAACCATGCCTCCCTCAAACGGAACGATTGTTATCACCACAGTCCCTTCCGGTGCATTGGTAAACCTCGATGGTGTGCAGAGAGGCTTTGCTCCCGCCAGTATTCCGGATGTGCTGCCGGGAAACCATGGAGTAACGCTTTCTCTCAATGGATACGAGGACTGGAGTTATCTGGTACCGGTCAGATCAGGACAGACTTCTGAGGTCAATGCCATTCTGGTTGCAACAAAAGAGTCCACGGGCTCGCTCGCGGTGATCACAGAACCTGCGGGTGCGGAAATCTCTATCGACGGGGTTTTCAAAGGGGTAAGCCCGGTAACCATTACAGGACTTGACGGAGGGACGCATACTGTTTTGATCTCCCTGAAGGAATACACCAGTACGACAACGAACATTTCCATTACTCCCGGCCAGACGCAGAGGTATACTCTGGGATTAGAAAAATCCAGCACTCCCTCTTCAACGGATCTGCTGCTGGCTGCAGGTGCGATTGTGATGATCGCGGTAATCGCGATAGTTGTCATGGTGAAAAAGGATCCAAAAACGAAATAGGTATAGTCACCTTCTCGCGACTAAAATTCTCGTGTCTGCTGAATAAACCCTCTCACTCATATGTTCCTTTGGACTTTGTCCATTGGCTTGTCCCCGAAGTTGTGGCGATAATGTGCGGGGACCGGTACTGTTTCCGGAGTAAAATTTAATACCCCCCCTGCGAGAATGTTTCCCATGGCACTCAAAGAGAATATCCTTGAAGTTGTCGGGGGGCCGCATGTTGCGGCTATTGCGACGGTTGACGGTACGCTTCCCGCAGTCCGGTTTATGGTGCTCAACGGATTTCCCGATATGACGTTTGTCGGGGCAACCATGAAGGTCTCCAAAAAAGTAGCACAGCTGAAAAAGAACCCAAATGTCGCCATTTCAACCTGGTCAGGCAAAGAATTTTCCGATCCCTATGTAGAAATGCGGGCCAAAGGAGACGTTCACGAGGACCTTGCGACAAAGAAGAAATACTGGAACCCGATGTTTGAGCAGTATTTCAAAAAAGTGGATAATCCTGATTACGTTATACTGGTATTCACTGCCTCAGAGATTATCTATCATGGGAAAAACATGATGACCGAGGAAGTCTGGAAGAGATAATTCCTCTCCTCTCTTCTTTTTCATTTTTAAAAGAACTATTCGGACAGCAGTGTTAATTTTTCAGACTGCTGGAATACGGGTTACTACGTGAAAACCAGAATGATACCAAAAGACCATATCCTTTCACGCACGTGCCTACGATATTTTTGCATCGCTGTACCCTTTCCCAGGGCATATGGAAAAAATACCCCACTAAAACGTCTTGCCCCTCTCCCTTTTTATTAAAATTCCGGACGAAGAGGTCTATGGCGGTTCATCAGGCATCTTTGCGGTGATGTAGTAGGCATGGAGTGCCAGCAGTAAATAGATGGGTAAGAGTGTTTCAAACGTAAATTGCTCTCCCCAGTACCGGTATGCCCAGATGGTTCCGAAGATATCAATCTCGAAGATCATGACACCCCACCATTTTGCCAGGTACGCGTACCCGAGACCCGGGAGCACGAAATTCAAAAATCCTGCGATCAGGGGATTTTTCTTCATTTTCGGGCGACGTGCCAGGCCCCGGGGAATGTGTATCAGTTTTACACCGCATTTTGGCGAAGCCATCACTGCTTTCCATCGCACTTCACTGTCTTTATCCGCAAGGGATTGCATCAGCGGCGGGATTGCTCGTGTGCTCCTGATATTCCCCGAGAATTTCGACAGCCTTGATTCGGACATTGCTTTGCCGGTCATGAAGGATATTGGTCAGTGCCGGAATGGCAGCATCCCCTATCAGCTGGACGGCTTTCCATTCCTGCATCCCCACAAAAAGGAATGCCCGTTGCTCATCATTAGGTGGTTTCCAGCCGAGCATTTCCAGAGAATATGCGGCACCGTACCTGACATATTTGTCATAATCGCGCAGGCAGGTGACGAGGTGTTCAATGGACTGAGGGTCGGGTATTTCACCTAAGGCAATTGCGGCTTCCCAGCGCACTTCGCTGTTTTCATCGTGTAACATTTCAATAAGTGCCGGGACTGCCGCGGGATCCCGGATCTCGATGAGCGCTTTGATTATGATAAGACGGTGATCCTTGTCTTTCTTTTTTAATGCCTTGATCAGCACGTCCATTGCCGGAGGACCGAGGCTGCCGAGTGCTTTTGCTGCTTCGGACTGCACCTGCAGGTCACCGGAACGGAGTGCCCGCATGAGACCGGAAATATTTTTATGTTCAGTTAACTTCGGGATATCCGGCTTTTTTTGTCCGAAGAGGTTTGAAATATCCACCATACGATCACCCGTGCCGGACTGCCTCCCTCTCTGGCCATCAAGTACGTCTGGGTTGCAAATAAGGTATTGAACGGGACCATGATCATGATCGTCACGCTGATGCCCACCAGGAGCTGGCTGATGAAGAACAGGAGCAGGTAAATCTCGAGGAATAAAAGCCCCCACCATTTCCCCAGGTAATCATACCCCACACCCAGAAAGAAAAAGTTCAGGATTGTTGCGCCGATTACACTTTTTCCGGTCCGTACCCTTTGGGAAATCTCGAGGGGAAGATGGCTGTACCGGAACCCCGCACCTTTGGGACGAGAGCACGCCGCACCACCGCACATTCTCGTCGGGGTCCCGTAATACCCGTTTACAGGAATTTATGGCGTCAGCGTCACCGGTAGAGCCAAGGATTTCAATAATCTGGATCCGGATAGCGGGGTGCTTATCCCTGAGCATATCGATCAGGGGTCCGATTGCAGATTTTCCCATTTTTGTTATGGCATCCCAGTCCTGGACCGCAATGTAATAATAGGTTTTATCCAGATCAGTTTCAGCCGACCACCCGATATGTTCGAGTGCTTTTGCTGACCCGTACCGGACATACCGGTCTTCGTTTTTTAAGGAGGTCAAGCAATGCAGGTATTGCTCGTTTATCCTTAATCTCACCAAGAGCCAGTGCGGTAACCCAGCGCACTTCGCTGCTTTTATCGGTCATGAGTGTGTGGATAAGGGGTTCTACCGATCGCGGACTTTTAATTGCTCCCAATGCCTCAACGGCACCAATGCGGACATGAATCCTGGGATACGCGAGCGGCCTGAGGAGTGGTTCGCAGGCAATCTCTCCCAAGGTTCCCAGGGCATCAGCAGCATGCCACTGGACATCATTTTTCCGATGGTCAAGGAGCCTGATCAACCCGTGAATGTCCCCATTATTTTTCATTGCTTCGATATCCATGATACCTGTCACCGCCAGAGAAAACCGCAGATTATCCAAAAACTATTTTCTGCGTTCTATATATCTGAATCAATTCAGGTTGTTTATGAAATTATTGATATATGGAATACAAAATGAGTAAAGTCTCTCATTAAAAAAATCTGATTTATTTTCAAAGAAATATGCTAATCCATCATCTGCGGGTTCGTGACAGGAAGAGGAGAAACAGGGATTTTACCTTATTGGTTGATACATTCTCCAATCGTATATCCCAATTTTTATAATCCGGTTTAACATAAAATGGATCTTGCTATGGTGAAGTTTGAGTGCAACGGATGCGGGCGATGCTGTGTGAGTTTTGGGGAGTTCATAAAAGTTGAGCGAAAAGTTAATGATAGTAATTATTTTTGCCGGTATGGAATCACCAATGAACTCTTCAATGTGCATGTGCTCCCCGACTATATGGATGAGTTTGCGGAAAAATTTGAAGACATGGAGGAGAACGGGAAAGATGCCCCTCAACAGGGATGCGTATTTATGCACCGGAAGAACGAGGGTCCGGGTTTTACCTGTATAATCTATCCTGACCGCCCAACTATCTGTAAGGAATTTCTCTGTTACCGTATGCTGATCAATGAAGGCAAGACCGACGAGCTCCGCGGCAGGGTCATCGGGCTCAACGAACTCCGGACTCACGATGCGATACTGGAAGCGATATGGAAAGAGAAGATCGCCCACCTGCCCCATCCGTTTGAATCGGAGCACCATAAGATACAACACTCCCATGCTCCGGGGCAGGAGAAATCCCACGGGCACGACCCTCATATCCTCGCCCATATTTACGGGATTGAACATGCCGATGACCGTGAATGGGTCGAAAATGTCCTGACCGTTCTCGCATCCCATGGTTACCAGGGGATCCGGTGGATTAAACCGGTGATATTGTTTTTTTGCAATCCGTGGAGGAATCCCAACCAATAGCTTCCCTCTCAATCTTTGAAAAAAGCCATCATCTGTAATCTTTGCCGTATCCAACTCTTTTAACTGACTTTTTTACAACCATCATCCCCGTCCAATAAATCGGTAATTGTTATTTTAATTACCGTGCATTCCCTGCATCCAGCTTTACCCGGTTATGGCATCGCGGGCATTGGACCGTAACCGGTTTTTTATGCCTCTTCTGAAGGCTGGCAACACGTGAGCCAAAGTAGACCCATTCATGCTTGCAGTGATGGCACAATACAAAGCAGCTTGAGAGTTCCATATCAGATCCCATGGAATCACCTGAATATTTAACGCGATGCAGGTGAGGTGTGAAAGTGTCAGGCAGGCTTAAAAAGGATCAAAAAATCTCCCCCGAATGATTTCTGGCGCTAAAAACCAGGAATACTGAGGCTTGAAACAGCCCGGAATACCGTTACTGGTTAAAATTTTTGTGTACCAGCGGGACTTTGGCAGCATGAGAACCAAACACCCCTCTCACAATTCAGGAGGTTTCCTGATACCACCTCGTGTAGTCCTGCGGCCGGTTGTGAGGTAAGGTATTACGGGGGTAAAAGGATATTATCTTCCTGGATGGTCGGTGGAGCAACCCGTCGGATAGTGAGGGAACGACCATTTTGGGGTTTTATATCGATAGTGATCATCTGCCGGGGAACGAGCGGAGCCTTTGGGTTGATAGTGATGACGAACCGCTCTTCATTATCAAGGCGGTTATTAGGATCACCCACTTCGTTTTCAACGCGGCTGATGCTCCAGTATCCCTTCGGTGGATCATCATGGAAACCTTCGACCGGGCGAAGAGTTTCGGTCCGGATGGCATCAGCATACACGATACCAAGGTGTTCCATATCCACGGATTTGTAGATGTCGGTAAGGCCGACCGTGAACGTGATCGTGTCGATTGTGCCGCCGGGTATACCCTTTCCGGTCGTATCCCCGAATGTCTGCAGGAGTGGGCTATCCTGGGAATTGGAGGCGGGGACCTGCATGGTATTCATAGTCTGGGGTGGCGGGCTTTCAGGTGAAGCATCCGTGCAGCCGGCTACCAGGATGAGGATAATAAGCGATAATCGTCAGGAAAACAAACTGCCGCATTGCCATAGAGAGACCACACTGTGATCTTGTGGTAGAAACCATGTGTCAGTGGACTAGAAAAACAATTTGGTAGCAGCACATAGGATTATATATCCGTCATTTTGGAATAAGTAGAATAAAATAAGAAGGACTATTGATTATTACGTATGGGAAGGGTGACGTTACATTTCAATGAAGAAGACTATCATCTCTTCCACCGCTACTGTGCCAATTATTGTCGTCTTTATGATGAAACAAGAAAAAATTCAATAAAAATCCTTCTCGAACTGTATAAACACGAAGTAATGGATATTCAGGAGCATTCCCTCGACAATATATTTACTTTTTTTTACCAGAAAAAACAGGAGTTTGAGACAGAAGGCCGCGTACCTGCCGCTGATGCGGAAAACCTTATGCGGATACGGATATGTTCTGACATTATCGCTTTTTTAGAAGACCTGGAAAAAATATACCGCCTCCTCAGGAAAAAAAACAGGGACGCAAATTACATCCTGATCATCGGTGTATTTTCAAAGATTTTTGATGAAGAAGCCCGGATGCACTCGGAAGATCTTCAACAGGCCGCTGCTGATTCAATCGATGCCATCGTTTCACCGCTTTGTAAAGAATTAGAAAAAAAACTCGGATCACAGGTCGATACACCAGGCAATCCTCTATGAACTGGTGAGTTTTGCAGAAATTTTTAACAGGCTTTCACCGGATCTTACCTTCAATGATGAAGTAATCCTGCTCATCGCCCCAGCGTTACTCAAAAGGTTTGGAAAAGATGAAAACTACGAAGAAATCCGAAATGTATTAAAAAACCATCGTGATCAATTCGGGATGGATGAACTCGAGTCAGCACTTGAGGGAGGCATCCATGCACGAAACGTGTGGAATCTCGAATTTTCACTAGAGGAATTTCTAAAACCTCTTCGTACACTCAACGAACTGGTTAAGAAGAACCAGAACCTTATGCGGGTGTCCCTCAACACTCTGTCAGCCCTCGAAGCGCCAATGAAGGAAAAATCCTGTCCAGGCAGATTATTCTCAGCTGACGCTCTATCAGAAACCCTCCGGGATGGTCATGAGGAAGAACCGGGAAAACCAGATCCTCGTTACCATTGACAACCGCCCGCACAGTGAAGTCCAGCTCCTGTCAGTCCCGGACTTAAGTCCCTATGGATCCCCGCAGGAAAATACGTATAAACTCTATTTCTCCATTACCGCAGGGGCAATGGTATTCCTGGTAATACTATTGGCCAGCATCATCCTTTCTTTTTCGTCATACGCCCGGTTTTACTGTCGGGAACACTACCGGAGGACTGACTGGTGAGAAAAATGGAACGATTGTTGCACCAGTTACTACGATTCTCAAATCTGTTGCACCAGCTGCCATCATCAGGAACTCGCCCGCTCAGATAGCGATATCCCCTCCTGTCAGGATCGCGACCACGGTCCCGGCACGACAGTACGTAACGATTGAGCCTGTTATACGGGAGTCCGGGACCAGTCCCAGGAGCAATAAAGTATTGTATGAACAGCCGTCCACTATCCTGGAGAGTATATATAATCCGGAAGATTACCTGACAATTTTTAGCAATAACATGTCGTATGACGAGACATACTACAACGTTTCCTTTGATATGAAAAATCCTCCGATGATTATCCACTATACCGTTTTTGCACAGAATATTACTGATGTGAAGTGGTTTGAACCACGGGATCCTGAAAAGAAGATTGATACGGCAATTGTGAACCGGCCCGATGAATCGGCTTGGTTTGAATTAAAAATCTATAACAAGGATGGCCTGTATGATAAGCAGGGGTGGGGAAGGGAGTATGGGATCCCCTCCTCCAGGCAGGAAATTTTAGTCAGGAATCCAGGGATATACCAGGTCGAATTTTCAGGTCGTCTGGTGACGGTAAATTCAGAAATACTGGTAAAAAAAGAAGGAAATATTGAGCCTTAGTCATCAGAACTTCTGACTATCATGAAATGCGGAAAAATTCCCTTTCCATCATGGACCGCACCATAAAATAGAACAAAAAAATAAGATACCTCAACGGGTTGGGAAAAAAATGGAGACATTTACGGTTATTATCCTTATTCTGGCAGGACTGTTGTTGTGTGCAATTGCAGGATATCTATGGATGAAAGGACAAGATGACACCCCTTCCCTGTCGGGAGTTGTCATGTACCAAAGCCAGCCTGAACCGGTTATTATCAATCATACCAGCACGGATCTTTCCCTTGTTCCGGAATCTGCTATTATGAATGCGAAAAAAACGCTGCACATCGCATACGGACATACGTCTCACGGCAGCCAGATAACAACGGGAATGACCGGGCTCTTCCCGATTTGCCGGCTCTCCCCATGACAGCGCCCTGTACACCTGGAACAGGAATGCCGGAGATGGGGCACTTGACTTGCGTGACAGCGTTATCTCCGGTGACCTGGGAAATCCGGACCGCAGATCATGGGCGGACAGGACCCGGACCTACCTGGATGCTCATCGGGAGGTTAATGTTGTCCTGTGGTCATGGTGCGGGCAGGTATCTTCTGCAAAAGAGTCCCACATCAATACCTATCTTTTCCTGATGAACAAGCTCGAATCAGAATATCCCGGGGTGAAGTTTGTCTATATGACCGGCCACCTGGATGGGACTGGCGTTACCGGGAACCTGAATATCAGGAACGAACAGATACGGGATTTCTGCCGTTCAAACAATAAAATTCTCTATGATTTTGCAGATATAGAGAGTTATGATCCAGATGGGAATTATTATCTTGATAAAGGAGCAGATGACGGTTGTAATTATGAGGGGGGTTCCCGCAACTGGGCGATTGACTGGCAGAACAGCCATCGCAGGGGCATCGACTGGTTTGAATGCAGCTCTGCACATTCTGAGCCTCTGAATGCCAACCAGAAGGCATATGCCGCATGGTGGCTGTGGGCAAGGCTTGCAGGCTGGGATGGCACTACCCGGTAGAATACCTTTTTAAAAAAAGGGGATGTCTCTTTTCACAAAATCCAGAATCTGATGATTTGGTTATTTTGGCTCTGTAGAATTCCTTTTATTGTAGCACAAAAAAAAGGACACATGCTTTGAAGGAGGGGACAGTGCCTGTCCCCCCATACCGGCCCTGTGCAATGTGATAGTGCTGTTATTACCTTCCCGGGGGTTATCACATTGGGGGGAGCCAAGTGGCGGGGGTGAAACCCCCATGAACGTTCGGGTTTTTAAAAACATTTCTACAGAGCCGTTATTTTTTAAAAATCCAATCCGGAATCCTGTATTCATTAAAAGGGGGTCACTCATTTGTTTATTTTACCTGCTGGAGAGGCGATCATACTGTTTCGCATCCACGGAACAAGCACGGATCCAATAAAAACCAACTGATATTAAAGTCGCTTATAAATCCGTCCTGTTGCAAATGGAGGTTTATATACCGTCCGCTCCAGTGGAAGAGAAGGGGTATAAAAGGATGATCAATTTACCGGATTGGAAAAATAATCATAATATATTTTTAAAATTAAAAAATAGTGCAAAAAATAGCGGATCTGCCCTCTAAAAAAGGCCTCTCTTTTTTTGACAGGGAAGACGATCGTTGCTGCGATCCGGTTTTTAACGGGCATGGGCAAAAAAGGTATTTTTTCACGTTCTCAGGTTTAGTGCATACTATCTATTCACCTTTCTTCCCCACGGCCGCACAGTACAGTACAAACTCATCTTTTCCATCAATTCCCAGCACATCTGCAATTTTCTGGTCATCAAATGCCCCGATTGCACATGTGCCACAACCGATCTGCTCTGCGGCAAGGTAGAGGTTCTGGCAGACATGCCCGGCATCGAGATGCACAAGCCGGTACGCCCGTTCACTGTATCTCCATGCCATCCGGTAGATCACTGCAGACCAGATGAACGTGACCGCGGAAGATCGCACAAATGCCTGACCCAGGCATGCAGACATTACGGCATCGCACATTCCGCCTGGATGTGTCAATGGTGCAAGCGTGTGGGAGAAGGGAAGGTAACGGTACAGCCCGGGTTGTATACCTTTGACCCGGTTGATGAGCAGATAAGTCTCCAGGGCATGTCGCCCCCCGGCAGAAGGAACGTTCCGGAGCGTGTAGAAGGGCGCTTTTACTTCAACAATCCCCTGGGTACACCAGCACAGGTAGGCAAGTTCTTCGATGGTGAGCGGATCGCGGGCATAGCGACGGACAGAACGGCGCTGCTCAATGGCAGTACGAAGATCCAGTGAGTTTACGGTAATGTCCCCGGGCTGGGGAAGCGGGATTGTGCGGGCATCAGGAGGTGCAGGCTTTTTCGAGCGGCGGGGCAGGAAGTCCCTGAGTCTGGTCTGATACGGTCAGGTTTTCATACCGGGTCTGTTCCATGAATATGTCGACCGGTTGGCAGCATATGGCCAGTGATTGTTATTTCCGACGTATAAACACAACGATGAAGCACAGTCCTGCCCGGATTTTTCAAAAAGATTAGGGTGCAGAATGTATGGACATGCAGGTGGAATCCAGTCTGGTATGAATAAACCAAAAAAAATGGGGGTTAGTGCTCTGAAGATTTATTTCCGGAAAGTGGCTTTCGTCACCGGATTCCTTTTCTGTCAGCTTCCTGCGCAGGCATATGCTTTTTGCAGGTGCTCAGCTATGGTATCCTCTTCACCGGTGACGCTATCAGTTCCCTCCGGTATCCGTTCCTGCCCTGCGCCACATCCCCTCCGGTACCTTTACTTCAAACCGGGCCCCTTTTCCTGGTTCCCCGGTCTCGCGGATAGTGATGCCGGTTATACCGAGAATCTCCCGGGCAAGGAAGAGACCCATACCGGTATTTTTCCCAAAGCCATATTCGAAGATCTTCTCCTTTTCTTCAACCGGGACTCCTGATGCCATCATCATCGAAAATGATGATCCTGTCACCGTCCTGCTTTTCTGAAAAGACCCGTACTGTGGTAATTTTCCCGCCATACCGCACTGCGTTGTCCAACAGGTTGTATATGACTAATGAGATGAGTGGATCAGCAAAAATTTCAAAACCGGACGGGAGATTATTTTTTAGCACAATCTGTCCGAGAGGGGCTTGTTGTCCCGCTGTCCCGACGAGTGTCCGGCAGTCCTGCCAGATTGGGGCCTGGATACCGATGGTTTCATATTCTTTGGTGAATTCCATCATGGCGGAGATACGTTCGACTGCAGAGCGTAGCCTTCCGGAAATACTCATCGAGGGAGGGCTCCCTGAGTTTCTTTTCGATAATGCTAAAATATCCGTCAAGGGCTATGAGCTGGTTGTTGACCTCGTGACGGGAGATGCCGGAGAGAAGGGTGAGCTTCCTGATAACCTGTTGTAATGCTTCATCAGCACGCTTGCGATCGGTAATATCAATGAGAACGAGGAGCGTAGCAGGATTGTCGCCGTACTGGATGGGTGTGCCTTTTACCATCACCCGTCTCCGGAGCCCGTCCTTTCCGATTATCTCGATCTCATACAGAGAGGAATCCTTTCCGTTCCGCCGGGTGGCCAGTCTTGCAACTACGGAAGCGCGATAATTTTCGGATACATAGGAGAGAACAGATTTACCGACCAGCTCCTCAACACTATACCCAAGTGCCTCTGCTGATGCGGGGTTTGCGTACAGGATCTTCCCGTCAGCACCATAGACGACGATATAATCGGGAAGATTTTCAATAAGCTTTCTGTTGAGTGTCTCACTCTCTTTGAATGCTGCCTCGGCAGAGCGCCGCTCCACTGCCATACGGATCTTGTGTGAGAGTTCGGCATACTGCGCCCGGGCTCGCCCCACCTTTCTGGAGGTAGAAATCCGCACCTTCATTGAGGGCCTCTATTGCCACTTCCTCCCTGCCCTTGCCGGTAAAGAGGATGAACGGGAGGGTCTTATGGGTTGTACGCACTTTTTTTAGCAGGGTGATCCCGTCCATCCCCGGCATCTGGTAATCCGAAACAACCGCGTTATATTTCCTTTCTGCAATCATGCCGAAGGCTGCGTCTCCCGATAGTGCACAATCGACACAATAACCCTCGTTTTCCTCTAAAAAAATTTTGCCCACATCAAGCAGGGAGGGGTCGTCATCAACGAACAGGATGGAAATCATCGTAAACCTCAAAGATTTTATGTTGAATTCTTACGGGGGTAATCATAGACTCTCTGCCTTCTGGACTAATTCACTCTCACTTGTTATTGGATATCCTGCTGAAGCAACTTTGTTGCGTTTATCGTTCTTCTGGTTTATTTCAATCGATTCATACCGGGTAAAAGCCTACTGGGGAAAGGATTTTTTTTTGGAAGGAATTTTTTCCTTTTTGTTGAAAGAAAACCACCTCTCCAAAAAAAACACAATCTGCCTTCGTTTTCACCAGAAGGCCCACGATAAAAATAAAGAAACCTTGTAGAAAAACATTTCGATATGTTACGTATTCAATAAAAAATACAAAATAGATAAATTTTAATATAGTTAATCAAAAATTACCTCTTGACCACTGTGAAGATCCATACCCGAACCCTGCTCATCCTCGGGGCTACCATTTTTATTTTGATCTTTGCGATGAACGGTTTTGCTCAATATTTCATTCCGTCATCCGACTCGCTGATGATAACCGAAGTGTTCCTGATAGCTGGTATCTTTTTTGTACTCACTACGGAGTTTCTCCTCCGCCGGTATATAATCGAACCACTGATGGACCTTGATACGGCGATGATTAAAGTCGGAAAAAATCGGGATCTGTCTGAAAATATTGCGATCAACGGGGACGAAGAAATAGCATCCCTCAAAATATCATTTAACCGTATGCTGCAGGAACTGGCAGTGAGCCAGGCTACGCTGGCAATGCAGAGTGAGCAGCTGGCTGAGGCCAACCGCAAAGCCAACATGTACCTGGATATCTACCTCGATGTGGTTTCGTACGAGATACTCAATGCAATCAACTCGCTGGATGGTTATGCAGAGTCTGATCAAAACCCGCGGTAGTGACAAAGAAAAAGACTATGCTGAACGTATCTTACGGATTTTAGACAAGAACCGGGCCGTAATCGGCAATATCGAGACAATCTCCACAATCTACAAGCACCCCCCGATACAGGAGCGAATAAATCTTGAATCAATTGTTGACCGCGTGATCAGGGAATACGGGAATACTGTATCACCCTGTGAAGGGTGCAGGGTGACCGTGATGGCAGACGATAAACTGGGGGTTGTCTTTAAAAATATTATCTCAAACAGCATCCGGTTTGGTGGACCGGCAGGTTGCGATCACGATAAGTGCCAAAGACCAGCCTGACGGGATGACAGAGGTGTCTGTGACCGATACCGGTCCGGGGATTCCCGATGCAATGAAACCAACTATCTTTGACCGGTTCATGCAGAATTCATCCACACGCAGCAGTTACGGGCTGGGGTTGCATATCACCAAAATGCTTATCGAAGCATACGGTGGCAGGATCTGGGCTGATGACCGGGTACCGGGACATCCGGAACAAGGCGCAGCAATCCGGTTCACCTTGAAAAAAGGATAATCGGGGAACGGATCCGTAGTACCCTGGTCTTTTTTATCAAAGAGTGATCTGCAGAAAACCCGGTTTCTGATACAATAATGCCCCCCTCTTCGCACCAGTCAGACCTTCGTTTGGGACAGGGCTTAAAGGCGATAACCCGGGTTTGGGACCGGGTAATACCTCGTCATCGGAATGGGGATGCCCCGGTGGCGGGTGCAAAGCCTGAAAGAGCGTCAGAATTTTCAAAAATGATTTCCCATGAAAATCAAATCATTCGGGTATGGTGTGGGGATTATCATCTCTATTCTACCGTTGCGATGAACGCCGCCGCCCCCGGCGGGGCGCCCCCGCGGCGGATCAGTGAATGAAAAACTAAAAAACTCCTTTCCCGCCGTGCTCTAAAGAAGCCATGAGGCAGGGCACTTCGTATTTTGTATAATTTTCATGACTCAGGTATGAATCCCGTTCATGTGCGTTTCGCCAGAGAAAAAAATGGTTTTCTGAAGGAGAATTCCACACAAAAAACCTCAGCCGGGTAAAATGAAAAAAACCGGATTATCATTCAGAACCGGTAAACCGGAAGGCACCCTTGGGCACCAGTATCTCGAACCGGGCACCTTTTCCCGGCTCTCCGTTTTCCTCAAGGCTCATTCCGGTTATTCCAAGGATCGTCTGTGAAAGGTACAACCCAAAACCGGTGTGCTTGAAATACTTACGCTGCAAAATTGCCTTTTTGTATTCAGCAGGAATCCCTGCCCCGTTGTCCTGATATATCACCACAAGGTCCTCGTCCTGTGTCCGGTACGAGAATTCAATCCTGGTTACCGTTTTTCCGTGGCGGATGGCGTTTTCAAGCAGGGTGTAAAAGACTTTCCCGAGTAACGTATCTGCATAGAGTTCAAGGTTATCAAAGTTCACGACAACTTCAACTGCCGAAAGCGGGAGACTTGCTGCATTGGTCATGATGACTTTTTTGAGATCAAACCATTGCGGGGACTGGACACCGATTTCCTGGTACTCTTTGGTGAACAGGATCTGGGTCTGGATATTCTGGGCCGCATGGATCTCCTTCTCGATATAATCCTGCAACGAGGGATCCGGGAATTTCGCCCTCATCATTTCGAGGTATCCTAAAACAACCGTCAGCTGGTTAAGAATATCATGCCGGGTGATCGAATTCAGCAGGTTGAGTTTATCGTTGGTCTGCCGGAGATCAGCTGCGTATTTGTTCACTTCAGAGTTGGTGAAGACCATCTGTTCTTCCAGCACTTTAAGTTCAGTAATGTCCTGCACTACCGTAAGACAATAGCGTTTTTTCTTCAGTGTCACAACCCGTGTTGAGACAAGGGTGATACTTTTCATTCCCTGACGGTTTACGAATATGACTTCCATGTCATCAACACTGCAGTTTGCCATACAGGCAGCATTGAGCCGTTCATGGTCAGCAGGGTCATTAAGCACTCCCAGATCACTGGTTCTTTTTCCGATGACCTGGTCGGGAGGCATATCAATATAGGTGAGGAACCTTGTATTTGCCGACGTGATGATGCCCGATGGAATTTCGGTAATATAAATCGGGACCGGGCTCTCTTCAAAGAGCATCCGGAAACTTTCCTCGCTTTCCCTCAGTTCATTTTCCACCAGTTTCCGGTCGGTGATATCACGAATCGTTTCAATAGCTCCGATGACATTCCCCTTACTATCATAGAGGGGTGAGGCAATGAACCAGAGATACGCACCCCTCCCCCCGAATAATCGCTGAATGTAAATCTCTGAAAAAAATTTATCCCCGTTTTTCTGGACAAACGGATAGTTCTTTTTAATTTCCTCCTCCTCCTCAAAAACCAGGTCAATGAGAACTGGCCTGCGTTCTCCATAAAAGGGGATACTGTACTCATAATTTCCCTTGCCCAGCATATCTTCGGCCGGGACACCCGTCATCTCTTCTATCGCTTTATTCCAGGAAATGACTTTTCTGTCGTTGTCAATGACCATGGCTGCATCTGGAAGGAAATTAATAATGTCAGTGAGACGACGTTCAGACTCCTTAATGGCATTTTCAGAGCTGGTAAGGATCTGTCGCTCCCGACTATTCCGCTGCTGCACATAGAAAAATATCAGGAGGAGTAACAGGAGCAGGAGCATCGCGATTACTGCAGGTATACTGGCAATGATTATTTGTGTGTTCCAGTCCCGGGCATTAATATCCGTACCCAGTACTGCAATCACCTTACCGGTACTGGAATCCCGTATCGGTACGAGCCCGCTTATCCACGTGCCCCAGCGATCCGTTACCGGTCCCCCGGTTGTCTCCTCTCCTGAAGCAAATACGTTCAAAACGATAGAAGATGCTTCCGGATAAACCTGCCCTGGTGGGGAATAATCCCTGGATACTTCAGGTTCCGAATCAATAAAGAAAAAGACGGTTCCATCCGGCTGCTGTCCAATGAGATATATGAACCGGATCAGTGGATCGGCGGACTGCGACTCTGTATCATCTGTGCTTTTAACATCTGGTAATCGGCAGACACGCAGGTCTGCATCAGTACCCGTCAGCGCCCTGACCTGTCCGGTACTGATGCCCCCCTGGATAAGACGGGTTTTTGAAATGAGATCAGCACGCAGGCGGTTTTCTTGTTGTTGGATGGACCACAGTGTCAAAAGCATGCCGCTTGCGATGATTACGATTATTGCTATGATCAGCCATCTGTTGAGGTTCGAACCATGGTTAAACCCCCCGGGCTTCGTATCGTAATACATCAGTCTGCCTTCGTTTTGTTTTTTATAAAGAGGATATCAACGGTTCATTTTTAAGGATTTATACATTTTGAAATAATTATATTACGAAATGAACGTTGGTTGACAACAGTTTCGATCACCGATCTAGGTATCATCCATCCATCACCATTTTTGTATCTATATCGTCAAATCTAACGCTTTTACGAACAATTGGGCTGTAGAAATGTTTTTAAAAACTCTCAACGTTCACAGGGATTTCCCCCCGCCACTTGGCTTCCCCCCAATGCGATAACCCCGGGAAGGTAATAACAGCACTATACACATTGCGCAGGGCGTAGGTGGGGGGACAGGAACTGTCCCCTCCTTCAAAGCTGGGTCCTCTTATTTTGTGCTATAAGAAAAGGAATTCACCAGAGCAAATATTTGTTGAATTTTTTAGAGGATTTGCTTGTGATTGTCCCGTTACCCTTCAGCATGAATCCATTCCTGCATAGTATTTCATCTCACGACCCATACCAGTATCCACAGGTGGATGCGGTGACCAAACGGCAATTCAGATCGGATAACCCGGAACGAAGACAATGGCAGGACCCGGAACAGATTCTCTCGTCCATCGGTACAGAAAGCGGCATGGTCTTTATCGATCTAGGGTGTGGCGATGGTTATTTCGCCCTCCCTGCAGCACGGAAAGTCGGACCACTGGGGAAGGTATATGCTGGTGATATTGATTCCAGTGCCATTGAGCGACTGCGTGCCCAGGCTGAAAAAGAAGGTCTTGACAATATTTTTACCGATGTGAAAGCAGCGGAAAAAACCATTGTCTGTGAAGGATGTGCAGATATCGTGTTTTTTGGTATCAACCTCCACGACTTTGAGGACCCGGCTGCTGTCACCTCAGGAATGCAAGAAAAATGCTGCGCCCTTCCGGCATCCTTGTGGACCTGGACTGGAAGGATCAACCCATGCCATTTGGTCCTCCCCCCGGCAAGCGTTTTTCTTTAGAAAAAGCCCGCACCATGATCGTATCCCACGGGTTCAGTATCGTATCAGTCCAGGACTCCGGGCCTTATCATTACCTCATCGTAGCCCGATGAGTAACCTCACTAAATGGGAAGCAGAAGAGAAACTGTCTCATCACCTTTTTTACCAGAATCAGAGATTAATACGCTGAAAAGAGATCGACTTTTTGAAACCCTCCCGGAATACGAATACTATCCTGGTCACGGCAGAAGGTACCATAATTCAGGTTGCGGAATTATCCTTTCGGAGTGGACAGGCTTCACGGCAGATACAAACAAAAGCGGGTGGTCCCCTCACCCATATTTCCTTCCCGACATTGCCAGGGAGGTAACCGCCATAATACCGATTGCTGTTATGGGAATGAGTGGGGTGAGCGGGGACCCCGGGGAACATGAACTCACGGTAATGTACGTGGTCATTGCTACCGGCACGGTTGTTGCAGTTGCAGAGACAGTGGTATTAGCCGCAGAGGATGGCATGGTCATGCATGCAATAAAAAAGAACCCTGTTCAGATGAGTGAAAAAATACGGGAGGCGGACAATCCCTACGGAAGAGGGAGATCCTGTTCATTGTCCCTGGGCGCGGGTTGCATTGTAACCACCGCTTCTGGTGCGATTCCCGGCAGGAATTCCCAGAGCATCACGGAGCTGCTGTTCCGTCACTCCCAGATCCTGTGCCGCTCCGGTGATGTTCCAGTGACTACCCTGTGTCGAATTCACGATTCCCAGTGCTCCTGACGGCTGCTGCTCGGTCACCCCAAGCTTCGAAGCGGCTGATGCAGAGATCGACCTGGGGGCGTGTACCGTTACCCATTGAACGGTTATGGTACTGCCCGGAATATGTCCCTGCCTGACCGGGTGATGTTCCCTGCTGTTCTGTTCCCTGGACTGCTGGTACAGTATTCCCGTTCTGCTGGCCCTGATTATTCCCGGCAGTCTGGACGCACCCTGCAGACATGATTCCTGCAACAAGGGCGAGTGAAATTACCAGTACCGAGATAAGACAAGTCTTTTTCATGACCTCTTCCTCTTTTGATTCCCGTGTATACCATCCTGTTGTGTGTATCAGGTAATAAAAGTAACTTATAAATTACATATTGCCATTTAAGAATTACATATTGTATAATAAAAACTACATATTGTTATTTATAAACAATGTTGGGGGGATATCCCCACGCACCCGTATCGGAATTTGCAGGGCACATGTCCTCCACGGGGATTTTTCGGGTTGACGCAGAAGTTTTGAGAAAAGTATCTTATATATCCGCGATCGTCGGCATTTTTTCATCGAAAATAAACACTTCTTCGATATTTACCCCAAAATAGCGTGAAATTTTAAAGGCGAGATCCAGGGAGGGAATATATTTTTCTTTTTCTATGGCAAGAATGGTCTGCCGGTTGACACCGATGGCCTGGGCAAGGTGTTCCTGGGTCAGATTATGCATTGCCCGGAATATTTTGATCTTATTCTTCATCGGTCTCAAAATCTCCGTATTTTTTTGCGTAATAGATCCTGAAACCGACATACAGGAAGATCATCAGGCAGAGGAGACCCAGCTGGATATACCCCATCATTCGCGGCCGCAAGGAGATCGGGAGGACGCGATCCCAGGGGGCTGGCGGGGAAATGTCGGGATATGGAGTATTTCCATGACTGCTCCAATCGAAAATGCACAGAATACGACCCAGAAGACCTGCATCGTCCGGACTGTTGCCTGTTCAGTAATCTTTACATCCCGTTCGTCCTCAATAACATCCGTAACCTTTCTCTTTGCCAGATATACCAGCACGATTCCAACGATGAAAGCAATTTCAATAAGAAGAGGGGTGTGAAGTTCTACGGAATACCAGAAAATAACGAGCAGGGCAAGGGCAATGCATCCGAATATAAGATAGAAGGTATTTTTTTTCATACTGTCACTCTGTCAATGGTAATATACCTGTGTATAGTAGTTTACCATGATAGTGTTCTAACCGTATCAATGATGAGATAGATCGCTTTTTTGATATCTGTAATCATATATGGTCTTTTCTCCATTTAATTGTTACTTATGCCAGATATTTAGAAACTTTTAAATGGCAAAATGTCGTATATACATTACATGGTGTGTGTTCAACACTACACCAACACCTGTCAAAAGTAACAAGGAGCACGAAACACTATGAAAACACCAAGAATCTATATCGGGGCTCTTGCAGTCTTCTGTATAACTGCGCTGGTCATTGGAACGGCCGGTGCAGCAGCCATGACACAGCAGGGAACCGGTAATAATCTCAAGGATAAGGCCGGGCAGTTCGGACCTGAAAAGATGCTGGACAACCTCACGGCACAGGGATATGATGTATCGGCTATCCGTACTGCAGTGACAAGCGGGGATTACGAGACTGCTCACACTCTCATGCAGGAATTCAGGACTGCTCACCCGGATGCATTTCCCGCACCACGGGAAGGAGCCTGGCAAAGGCCCGATGAAAGGCGAGGCAAAAGGAGAACGAATGATCCTCATGCTGGACAACCTGACAGCCAAGGGATATGATGTATCGGCGATCCGTGCTGCAGTGACAAGCGGGGATTACAAGACCGCGATGACACTGCTTGCAGGATTTCAGGACTGCTCACCCGGATGCATTCCCTGCCCAGGTGAAGGAGCCGGCAAAGGCCCGATGACAGGCGAGGCAAAAGGGGAACGAATGATCCTCATGCTGGACAACCTCACAGCACAGGGATATGATGTATCGGCTATCCGTACTGCAGTGACAAGCGGGGATTACGAGACTGCTCAGACACTCATGCAGGAGTTCAGAACTGCTCACCCGGATGCATTTCCCGCACCGCGGTGAAGGAGCTGGCAGCGGTCATAGAGGCGGGCAGAGGTGGGAACAAAAGAACCAGTAACCTGATCGAACCTCTGATCGTTTCAACCCCTCAATATTTTTTATTTCACTATGTTCATGACATCCAAGAAAAATTCGCAGTCTTTCAGAAATATGGCAGACCATTCACTAAATAACCAGGATGGGATACAATTCCGAGTCCCGGTATAATCTCAAAGAGCATTTCGTTAACCAAAAGGAAAAATTATGAAAAAAATATCAGGTTTATTCAGTATTATTTTACTCTTACTGCTTGCTGCAACAGCAAGTGCAGCAACTTCGACCGCCACATCGGATAGTACCTCGACCACTGCACAGGATGCAGCATCACTGGTGTATGTATCATCGGTGAAAATTGATCCTGAGGTCTTCTATCCTTATGAACAGGGAACGATCACCGTCACCCTGACGAATTCAGGAACATCATCCGTCGGGCTCTCAAACCCGGATATCCTGAGTGAGAAGATCCATATTATGAACAAGGACAGCTGGAACACCATGAGTTTCATCGGGCCGGGATCAACCATGACGTACTCGTTTCTGGTAAAGGCAGATCCTCCGGATGGGACCTATTTCCCGCTGTTTACCGTAGGGGCACAGAATGCCGGGAGTATCCATTATCCCTCACGATCAAAGTGGATTCCGCTGACATCCAGGCGAGCATCTCGCAAAAACCCGATATCTTTTGCCTTGTCAACAAAAGATACGGTCAACGTGAGTATTATCAATCCCCGGGGAGCAGCGATAAAAAATATTATCATAACTCCCAACGGGCCAGGGAATTGATGTAAGCCCGTCACAGAAATATGTCAGTATATTAAATGGACAAAGTTCTGTTGAGATTCCGTTTTCTGTCACACCAAATCAGGATTCCAACGCTCACATTCCATATCAGTTACCAGAACGGGGATAATGATCACACGACCGATGTTATCCTGCCAATAGTCCTTGGGGAAAATAAAAAAGCGGCCATCCCTGTTGTCAACAATGTTGAACTCACCTCTTCAGGAACATCCTATACCCTGACCGGAGATGTAAATAATGCCGGCCTTACCGATGCGAAATCGATGATTGTGACCGTGGGAGCACCCGCAAAGGCTGTGGAACCCTATGCACAGTACGCAATCGGTTCGCTTGCAGCCGATGACTTTTCGAGTTTCGAGATCACGTTTACCGCAACCGACCTGTCATCGGTGCCCCTCGTCATTACCTGGAAGGATAAGGACGGGAACTCGTTCAGCATCACAAAAAACCTTAATCTCAGGACAAATGCCGGTTCGACAAGCACGGGCACCGTATCGGGCAGTTCCGGAAGTTCATCCGCCAGTGTAACTCCCGCGACAACAGGAAGTTCCTCTGCAAGAACCAGTGGCGGATTCAGCGGAGGCCCACCGGGTGGAGGGAGTATTTTCGGATTTGGGGGCAGCAGGGGCGGGGGAATCAGTTCCTTTTATCCTGTCATTGCCGCAGGAATTATCATCATTATTGGCATCGTGCTCTGGATGAAGCGGAAATGGATTGCTGCAAAACTGAAGAGACAATAAGAGGATCGGCTATGAATGAATACTCCCCTTATCCGGCTTGCCGATGTCTCGAAAGTGTACCACCTGGAGAGTGGTGACTTTACCGCACTCAACCATATCTCGCTCGATATCAATGAAGGCGAATTTGTTGCGCTCATGGGACCTTCAGGTTCCGGTAAATCGACCATGATGAACCAGCTGGGAATCCTTGATGTTCCGACAACCGGGGAGACTCTTTATCGACGGGAAAAATGTGGCCAGCATGACCAACCTTGAACGAACCCATATGCGCCGGGATATCATCGGGTATGTCTTCCAGAAATTTTACTTAATCCCGCTCCTCTCGGCATACGAGAATGTGGAATATCCGCTCATCCTGAAGTACAAAAAGCGGGACACCACCGGAAGGGCAGCGGCCGTTCTCAAATCCGTAGGGTTTGACGAGGAAATGAGTGCTCACCGGCCCAACCAGCTTTCCGGTGGGCAGCAGCAGCGGGTCGCGATTGCCCGGGCACTGGTCAATGACCCGAAGATTCTGCTCTGCGATGAACCCACCGGGAATCTCGACCGGAAGACAGGTTTCCAGATCATGGATATTCTTGTCGGGCTGCACAAGGAAGGAAAGACCGTTATTCTTGTGACGCATGACCCGAAGATTGCTGAGTATGCACACCGGACAATACAGCTTGAGGACGGGAGGGTTGTAGAATCATGAAAGATATCTTCTTTGATCTCTCGGTCCGCAGTGTCAGGCTGAATTTCCTGCGTTCGCTCCTTGCATCCATCGGGATCGTGATCGGGGTCGTTGCCATTTCATCGATGGGAATGCTCGGGACCAACATGCAGCTGTCGGTAAAAGACCAGCTCATCATCGGGTATCAATACCATCATGATCTACTCCTGATGTGGTGAGGACAGACACTCAGCGTGCATCGGTAACTCCATAACTCCACAGGGATAACCGATAAGTCCAGCTCAGGGAGATCAGGAATGCCGCGGGGATAGAATGAAGTTATCCCGATTCACCGGACCAATACCCAGTTCACGATCGGTTCTACTGATGGCAGAGGTTCGATCTATGGCCTTGATCCGAACGATATTACCAAGTTCCTGACCATTGACGAAGGGATCAAATATCACGCGGGGAGAGTGATGCTCTTGTTGGTGCGACGATTGCAAGCAAGTTTAACTTGAAAATCGGGAGCAGGATCAAGATCGGGGAACCAATGTCAGATGACCCGGCCGGTCGTCCGGGTTGTCGGTATTCTCCTGCAGCGGGGGATTTGCTTCTGACGGCGTCAATACGGATAATGCCATTATCGTGTCCGATACCTGGTATACTGCCCAGTTACGGTGACAAGAGATCTGTACGACCAGGTAAATGTGATCGTAAAGAATGTCAACACATTAACCGATGTTGAAGATGCCATTGATGAAAAAGTCAACCGGAAAACAAGAGGTTGTCCGTATCAGGATGCCAGTTCCCGGCTTATCCAGTATCTCCTCAACGCTGGGCACCATCACCACGTTCATCCTTGCAATTGGCAGTATTTCGCTTCTTGTCGCTGCTACCAGTATTTTCAATGTGATGATGATGTCGGTCAGTGAACGGGTCCAGGAGATTGGTATTCTGCTCTCTATCGGTACGGAAAAAGGAGAGGTACGCCGGATGTTCCTGTACGAAGCGTTCATCCTGGGGATTATCGGTGCTGGTATCGGTGGGATCATGAGTCTTATCATCGGGTATTCCGTGGTGAGTGCCATGATTGGCAATACTGCGTATTTCTTCCTACCGGAAAGCATCATCTACATCCCGTACGGGATGATCATCGGTATGATCGTCTGTGTTGTTTCCGGGCTGTACCCGGCATGGCGGGCATCGAACATGGACCCGATTGATGCACTGAGGAATGAATGATAACATCACGAGGTGAATGGAATATTCTGAATTCCATTTCCTTTCCGGTATTTTTATGGATAAATGCATAAATGAAATGGCATCAGTTTCCGGTTCTGCACCCGGGTATTCTGCCACTTTTTTCGTGGAGGGCTGTTTTACCGGCTGATCACTGACCTGCAGGAAACCGGAATAGTCAATTTCATATTGCCTGTAGTATCCTTGAACGTGTCAGAGTAAATCTGTGTTTTTCCTTTATTTTAGCCAGTTATTTATGTGATGAATTGCATTCTTTTATGGTGGAAAAATGAGAAAAACTTCCGATCTGGTACAGGAAATGCAGGAAGAAGCAAAATCTGCATGGCTCGTTGCTATTGCCGTCGGATTTGAAAATGAAACGAAATTTGTATTCAGTTCAGGAAAAACCCCCCTTGAAAATTTAAATAAACTGGTAAAATCCGGTGGTGCCCCCGTAGGACTGCTGCGATTTGAAAAAGAGAATTCAACCGTACAGGGTTCTTATCGCCCATTCGAGGAATATGCAAATGAAGAATGGATAAAAACATATCTGGCAGGTCTTTTGGAAAATTCCGGTGAAATAATTGCATTAAGCCAGAACCAGGCAAGTATCCCTGATTATTAATAAAAACCGATACGCCGGACATCGCATTTTTTTGGTACAGTTACCTTTGAACCGCTAAAAATGCTCGGTAATAACGATGGAAAAATCGGCTCTGTAGAATTCCTTTTATTGTAGCACAAATCAAAAGGACTCCTGCTCTGAAGGAGGGGACAGTGCCTGTTCTCCTGACGCCCCTGCGTATTGCGATAGGACTGTTATTACCTCCTCACGAATTACCGCATCGGGGGGAGCCGAGTGGCGGGTGTGAAACGCCCATGAACTTTGAGAGTTTTTAAAAACATTTCTCATGAAAATCGAAAAATTCTGGTATGATGAGGGGATTATCATCATTATTCTTCAGTTACGATGAACGCCGCCGCCCCCGGAGGGACGCCCCCGCGGCGGATCAGCAACCAAAAATACAATTAAAACCTCCCTGTCCCGCCATGCCTCGGAGAGGCCCTGAGGCGGGGCCCTTCGTATATTGAACGTTTTCATGGTTTGGGTGCGAACACTCTGTTCATGCCCGTTTCTACAGAGCCAAAAGATATACGCTGAATAGAGCAGGTGCTTTGTGAAAAATACAGATACTCTCTTATAACAATCCGACTAAAAACAACATATTCCATGAACCAGCCAGCCAGCCTGACAGGATATTTCCTCAACTGCAGGTACGCTGGTCGCATACCGATCTTGTACAGGTTCTGGGTGATTGTAGCGTTCATCGTTTCGATTATCGGGATTGCATACGTCTCGATGTCAGCGGGTTATGGAACGATCGTCCCCCAACTCTTCTATATCCCCATCATCTACACCGCCTATTTCTATCCTGACCGCAGCATGTATGTTGCCTGTTGCTGCGGAGTTGCCTACTCGTTTGTTGCTGCTTTTTTTGTAGTTCCCGGAACTCTATGCAGTGGCAGGGATACTCTTCCAGGCACTGCTCTTTGTCGTTATTGCAGCAGCAGCTGCAGTTGTTCTGAAGCACACGGGAGATCACCATCACCTGCTCTGCCTGAGGATGATGCTGAAGCGATTCGAACCATGATCAAAACCGGAGAGAACGATCACATAGAATTCAAACTGCAGTCATTGTGGAGTGCGGATCTCACCAAGGAGGAAATTCTCTCCAGTGAATCCTCCGAAATACGGAAATACCGGAATAATGCTTCAAAATTCATTATCGCACGTTCAATCGCCGGTTTTTTAAATACTGACGGGGGAGACCTCATTATCGGCATACAGGAGGACAGGATAAAAAATTCGATTCAGGTCGTAGGGATCGAAGAGGACTATCGCAAACTGCAGGAAAAAGACCGGAATCCTGACGGGTACCGGAGAATGATTGTTGATTCGATTATCCAGAAATATCTTCCGGAGATTGTGAACACGGCAAGCAGGTTTATTCACCTGTCATTCCCTTCCATTTCCGGACAGGACACTCTGCCAGGTACATATCACTGCCAGCAGACACACCGGTCTTTGTCAGATATCGGCAATGAAGAACTTTTCTTTATCAGGGTTGATGCATCAACAAGGAGTCTTACCGGAAAGGTCCTGACGCAGTATATCCTTAACAGGTTTTCATCTCCATGACGAATTATGCGGTTTCTGTCGTACATTCATTCCCTGATCCATGGACTGTTCCTCTTTTGCATTTCCCGGTAGTATCTGTTTATTTGTACCCTTTACCCTCTTTCTTGTTCCAGATAATACAGTATCGATACCTATATTGAGGACAACAACAATCGTCCTTGTAACCAGGTGGATCTTCACCTGGGCAACAAAAAAGAGGAGGTAGACAAATGGTACGACATTATCGAAGATCAATCTATGATGAACTCGATGACCTCAGAGCATCCATGGACTACCTGTTCCAGCTTGTTCTTGAACCGACTGCCAATCCGCTGTTGCCTGAAGGAGAAACACCCCTTCCCGCGAGCCTGTTTCCGCATACCATTGATGCGGAAGTGACCGAACTTGATAGAGAGGTAATGGTGACCGATTAACCTGCTCACTCGCGTTGAAAATGCGGTGTTTTCCTGTGACACTGGTGAATGAAAAATGTTTAAAAATTTCATGCGACCTGCGGTATGAAAAAATCATGGAACAAGAGGGTTGTCTGGCACTCGAACAGCACTTTTGTTCCCTGCGCCGTGAAATATCCCTTCCTGCAGTAGTCACAAAAAAAGGAGCCACGTCAACAGTGAAAAATGGCGTGCTCGACATACATATGAGGAAAGAAAACGCAAAAACAAAGATATAGTGATGTTTTAAATTCTTTTTTTTGCGTGAACGTACAAGCTCAATCGCACGTTATTGATCAGTACTTTTTCCACAGACCCTTTCATGAACGCAGACGCAAAGGTGAGACTGCCTTATACGGGAGGATGCTTCCAAACAGTTTTAGTTTACCTGGTAAGGATTCCACCTCGGTAAAATTCCTCTAAAAAACGAACAGAAATTCAGGACCACTGACGGGAACAGGCAGGAACTGAACACTGTTTACGGTGATGTTTTTGAGGTATACCCATAACTCTTATCAGGAACCCGGACTATACTACCAGATTGACGTTATGAAGGATGATGGTCGTATGAAAAAATTCCTCTTCACTGATAAGCTGCCTGTTCTTTCTCCTGGTTTTTCTCCCACTTCCCGGTGCTCGCTGCAAACCCCAGCGTGATAATTGCTGATTACAAGGTCACTCCTTCAGTCCTCCTGCCCGGAGACATTGGAACCATAACGGCGACTATACGGAATACTGCAACGATAGCAAACATACAAGAAAACGTCCAGTCCGTCGGTTCTGAGATAATAACAAGTACTGATATCAATGTCAATATCGAGAGTGTGCAGCTGGAATCACGGGATGTGGAAGTCATATCCGGCAACTTCAAGCAGGTTGGGGAAATAGGGCCCGGGCAGTCCATACCCATCACCTTCCTGATCCGTGCTCCTTCAAAAGACGGTATATATTTCCCGGAGATATGGATTGATGTAACGGGAGGCCAGAGTGTACGCCAGCCGATTCCGGTCAATGTCAACACCCAGATTGCAATCCTGAAAAAACCCGCCCTGACCGTCCTCAAGACCGTGCCTGATGGCGTGAACCCGGGCGATGATTTTAAGGTACGGGTCATCCTGAACAACGATGGGCAATCCCGGGCGGACCAGATAACAGTTGCCATCAATTCAACCACACCCTCCATTATTCCCACAACCCCCAGCACCTACCACGTTGAGAGCCTGTTCAAAGGAGAGAACGCTACGCTCGACATGGTATTTTCCTCAGACAAGAAAGCCCCCCTCGGTCTGAACCGGGTTCTCCTGACCCTGACCTATGCAAATGCCGACGGAACCCTCAACACCCAGATCGAGACTTTGGGAATCCATGTGAAAGGCAAGGCAAAGATCGGGATCGCATCGGTATCGGTGGACCCGGTAAGGATTAAAAAAGGCGACCCGGTTATGCTCATTATCCGTCTTGAAAATACCGGCACCGATAATGCAAATTCTGTAAAGGCGAGTATTGATCTTCCTATGAGCGGGGGAAAGGATGCCTTTGTGGGAAAGATTGAACCCAATAATGACGCCCCTGCCGTCTTTGCCCTGCAGGCCGGCAACCCCGGGACATACCCCTACAACCTGACCGTGCGGTACGAGGATGATTACGGTATCCAGACAAATGTAGGAGACCCTCCAGATGACGGTTCTGGACGGGGATTCCACCGGACTGATAGTGGTGACTATTCCTTCTCATCATCGGAGCCGGGGCCGGGTACTGGTATTTCATGATCCGCAACAAGGGAACCGGCAATGTTTGAGGAAGAGCAGGTTGCTTTTTTCCTCGCATCGCGCCTTATTACCCGGGGAAACAAGGGCACCCTCATGTTGACCATCATGATCATCGCGATGGTCTTTGTCAACCTCATCTTTCTCCCTTCCATTATTGCCGGTATTGTGGTGCTCTTCAACCAGCAGTCAATCGATTACAGTTACGGGAACCTGGTCATTGAGCCACGGGAGAACCAGCTGGTCATTACCAATGTTCAGGAACTCAGGCAGAAGATCAACCGGGTTCCGGGAGTCGTTGCCACTGCTCCCCGGTATACCAGTGCGGCAACCATTGTCAATAAGGGAAAATCCACGACACCTCTCTTGATCGCGATCAGTCCCGATGATGAAAAACAGGTACTGAAAATTCATACCAAAATTATCAGCGGGGATTACCTGAACGACGGTGATACCGGCCAGATGATGATCGGGTATACCCTTGCTGGTAATAAAGACCAGAAAGTGGACCGTACACCGACTCTTGGGGGGGTGGAGGTTGGAAAAACCGTTGATGTCACCTTCAATAACGGGGTAACCCGGCAGTACCGCATCAAGGGAATTATTGCATCCGGTTCGTTCAGTGTCGACTCCAATGCCTTTATCACGAGAAAAGAACTGGAATCCGTGCTGGGTATAACGGATACCGCAAACCAGATCCTGGTGCGGACGCAGACTACCGGCAATGAAGATGCCATGCGCATCACCCTGATGCAGTACGGGATCCAGGAAAGGATCTGGACATGGCAGGACAAATCCGCTGATTTCCTGGAATCCATTGTCGGCAGTTTTGACATCATTAACGTTATCAGCACGATCGTCAGCCTTGTCATCGCAGTGGTTGTCATCTTCATTGTTATCTTCATCAATACCGTGTACCGCAGGAAGCAGATAGGAATCCTGCAGGCAATCGGGATCGACCGGTCGATCATCATCAAGTCCTATATCTTTCAGGCGCTGTTCATCTTTGCCAGCGGCACAATAGCGGGATGTGCCCTGCTCTTTTTGCTGCTCCAGTACCTCACTGCTTCACCGCTCGTATTTCCCGGGGGACCGGTAGCCCCGGTTCTCGAAACGATGCTGGTGGTCCGGGCAATTGTCAGCCTCCTTATCGTATCGCTGATCGCCGGGTTCCTGCCGTCGTGGCTGACCACCCGGGAGGATATCCTCTCTGCAATACGGGGGTAACATGATCGTTGGCAGTAATCTTCTCAGGGTCTATGGCAAGGGAAGTGTGGAGGTCCGGGCACTGGACGGTGTTGACATCGAGATCCAAAAGGGGGAGTTTGTCGGTGTCATGGGTGCGAGCGGGAGCGGGAAATCCACCCTGCTCCACCTCCTCGGGCTGCTTGACCGACCGACCTCGGGGAACCTTGTGATCGACGGGGTGGATGTGGGGAAGTTAAACGAGCGGCAGCGGACGCTCTTCCGCTTGAACCGGCTCGGGTATGTCTTCCAGGACTATGCCCTTGTCCCCGAGTTGACGGCAGAAGAAAATATCTACCTGCCGTCCAAGGTGCGGGGAATGACCTCACGCGAATGTACACGCGTCTGCCGGGATATTCTTGAGCTTGTAGGGCTTAAGGACCGGGTCAGCTTCCTGCCCGGGGAAATGTCCGGGGGAGAGCAGCAGCGGGTTGCCATTGCCCGGGCACTTGTGAACAACCCGGCCATACTCCTTGCTGATGAACCCTGTGCTAATCTCGATACGCGGAACTCAACGACGATCCTGGAACTGATCCAGAAACTTAACAAGGACCTTAACCAGACCGTGGTGATGGTCTCCCACGAGGACTGGCACCGGAAGTATTTTGACCGGATCATATACATGAGAGATGGTAAGATCGTGACCGATGAGGAGCAGGCAAAAGAAAACCCTCATGAATCAGGATAACTATTAATTTTCAGCTGTTCTGTGGGGGGAGCGAATAAAAATATGGTTTTTTTAACACACAATTGATTGTTAATAATTCAAAAAACAATTTTAATTTGGGTTCGAATCCCCATAGCAGCATCCTATTCTCAAGGTTCGATTCATGGTTAAAAGATGAAATCCTGTCCGCGCGACAGAATAGGTACCACGGTGCTGGAGAGTCCCAGCCCATATTCGTGCTCGTCAGAACTCCAGTGGGATCATAGGAGCACCCTTGCGATCGCAAGGGTCGCAACCCTGAGTAATCCACGATGGCGGCAGGTGGAACAGCGAATTCAAAGATCACCTTATAAGATCGGGTATCAGGACCCTGTTGGCCAGAATGAAGAATCCCCCTACGAACGGAAAAGTCAGAACGGTTTTCTCAGCGTTTTACGGGAATCACAGGTCAGTTTTTCGTTTATTGACTCTGTAGAATTCCTTTTACTATAGCACAAAAAAAGGACACACGTTTTAAAGGAGGGGACAGTGCCTGTCCCCCCGGACCGCCCCTGCGCAGTGCGATAGTGCTGTTATTACCTTCCCGGGGGTTATCGCATTGGGGGGGAGCAAAGTGGCGGGGGTGAAACCCCCATGAACGTTCGAGTTTTTTGAACATTTCTACAGAGCCCGTGTATTCGAAGTTTTTACGGGCTGGTACAACGATACAGGGATATTTTAAGAAGGAAAAAAGCCAAATAGAATCAGCCAAAGACGATAGCGAGGTGATTGTATGCCAACGAGTAAGAAACAGATGGTGAAGCTGAACCAGGTGAAGAAGGCCAAGGCAGAAGAGCTCTCGAAGCAGGCGGCTGCGGGTAGCGAAGGCGCCAAGAAGAAGCTCAAGAAGCTCGAGAAAAAGCTCAAGTGAGCCGCCTCGAAGCTGCATCGCTCATTTTTTTCCCCTTTCCACAACTGGTTATGTGGTGTTTTTTAAAAAAACCTTAAGACAATTTCTTAAGGCCGTGATTCGTGTATTTGCCTGCATGGCTATGCTACAGGAAAATACGCTACAGGCAGTGTAAAGCTGAGTTAATCAGCTGAGTGATATCCGGGTTTTTATATCGTACGTGCGGTTTGATGTCCCGTTGACCCTGTGAAAATGGTGGGCATTATGCCCTTTTGGCCCAAAAAGAAGGATTATACCGGAGAAAATAACTTTTTCTCATACATGCCCGGAGTTATGACGGTGGATCGTTTTTTGCACTGGTGGCAGGTAGCATCCCGCGATTCCCGGTAACACTCCTTTGGGGTTTTGTTTACGATCGCATTTTCATTCAGGCAGGATGGACAGGTAAACCGGATGACATACCCGGTCCTTGTTCCCTTAACTTCTTGTTTTTGTGAATATTTCGTCATGGTATCATACATTGCATTACGTAATCGCAGCGGATTGAAATACAATCAGATGCGGTTTTTATCGTTCATCAGCCACGGAAAAGATTTTGCATAGAATGGGGAGTTGAACGCGGTAATCTGATGGTCCCGTCAGGGAGCGGTCATTTCGGCAAAATCGTTTGCGATTATAGTACTATTGGTTGTATGAGCGTATAGTATGATGGGAAGAAATCAGCGTGATTCCCTTCATACAAAAATAACCGATATTTCAGAAACTTCGGGTACTATCTTCAAGATCGCGGATCCAGCTCGCGATCGCCCTGAGGACGGTTATCGTCTTTTCGGTTTTATGGAAGTTACCGCTCTGGGTAAAAACCCCGTTGTTTTCCTCTGAGATCACCTCATTGATCACCCACACCCCAAACGCGTCGGTAGTCACCGACAGACCATTTGAAAAGCCCGGACAATTGATGAATAATTCACCCGATTCATAATCGATATCAAGTTTTAAATCGCGGTCTTCTCTCTCTACAACGTCCTTCAGGTACATGGAGAGATCGTATGTGGTGAGGATCTTTTGGGAATCTTCAGGTCGTATCATAGGTTCACATCTTTACATCCCCTTGGTGTTGTTCCTGATAATACTTCCCCATTTTAAGAAATAATCCCATTTCCTGCGTGAGATAAACATTTTTTGCAAAGTATACCGGCAACCGTCCCTCTCAAATGTGCCGTAAACGACCGATCAGATAACTCCGCGATAGTACGCGAGGTTATATGCATAGGGGCGGACCGTTTCAACGATCCGGGCCTGTTCATCTTCATCCATTGGCCTGGTATCCCTGCCCGTTTGAGCGAGCAGCCGTGCCTCATCCGGGGTAGAACACCCGACTATCACCATGTCCACGTCCTGTGAAAGAGCAAAACGGATCAGGTTCTGAGGAGTAAGCCCGGTTTTTGGACTGATATAGTTGCCGGCACCCAGTGTCTTCATTCCAATTACCCCGATCCCCCTCTCCCGTGCTGCAGGGATGACGTGGTCAAGGAACCCGCCGATAGCAGATTCAACGGGATTGAACCGGAAGGATCACGCATCGATATCCCAATGGGTAACTGCATGGAGCAGGACTGACGGGTCATGGTGTCCGGTCACCCCGATGCCCCGTACCGTCCCGGTCTCCCGTGCCCGGTAGAAAGCGTGGAGTGCGCCGTCAGGTTTTTCGAGGAAACTGATATCGCTGGTGTCGCGTATATCATGCACCTGCCAGAGTCCCAGATGGTCGCGACCCATACGGGTAAGTGTTCTTTTCAAATCCTCCCATGCCCCGTCTGCACTTCTTTGTGCAGATTTGCTTGTCTGGAACGTGAGTTCCTTTCTGTCCGGGTGCTGTGCCCAGAAGGACCCGTAATACTGCTCGCTTCCTGCATATCCCGGTGCGGAATCATCGTACCGGATACCAGCCTCGTATGCAGCGGACAGCATTGCAAGTGCGTCTTTCTTTTTACCCACCGTACAGGAGCACTCCTTCTCCACCAAGGCCAACCCTGTCCCCTGTACCGATCAGGTTTCGCAGCCTGCTGTTCCGTGCCATGATGATTACCATTACTGGAAAAGGCTATTAAACCTGTGCAGGAGGCAAAGAAACACGGCAGAAACCAACAGAGCCGGGGATGGAATGATTTTGTATTTCGTTTTACGGAACACAGGGATATTCCGGTTCCCCGAGGATATTTCATCGAATGTTTTCATTTTTTATAAAGTGTCGATATGTATAAATTAATCACCGGTTAAAAGGGCTTCCTGGTGAAAAACCATGGTATCGTTTAAGTGCAAGGATATCGGAATGGACTGCAAATTTGAGACAACCGCAGCCAATGTGCAGGAATTGGATGACAAGGTAGCCCAGCATGCGCGTGATGCTCATAAAATCGCGTCTCTTGACAAGGACATGTGGATGAAGATCCATAAGGCAGAGAAGTAATTCTTTTCTTCATTTTTTAAGAAATGATGAAGTCCTGTCAGTTTTCACTGGCTCCGAAATCCCGAAGGATTTTACCTGCAGGACAGGACACCCCGAATAGATCATGATGTGTCCCGATCTCCTTAAAAATCATCAGGATGTTAAAAAGCAGTAACAAGGGTAGAAACTACCTGTTCCAAAAGGCTGAGAGACCATGACAGAGACCATCGCGTACGAGGAGACAGGGCGGGCAGGGGAAGTGGAGATCAGGAAGTATCCGGTAATTCACCTCGCCACTGTAGAGGGACTGGAAGAGAATGAGGCATTCGGCCTTCTTTTTCAGTATATCTCGGGGAACAATAAACCCGGAAGGGAAATTCCCATGACCGCCCCGGTAATCACTCCCGAAAAGATCGCTATGACAGCGCCTGTCATTTCAACTGCAGATGCTATGTCATTTGTCCTTCCTTCCGGATACCGGAGAGATGAGATCCCCGAACCACTGGATCCCAAAATAAGCATCCAGGAGGTTCCCCCAAGGGTACTGGCAGTAATCAGGTTCAGGGGAAGAGCCTCCGACAGTGACGTTGCCTGAGATACGTGATCGGCTCTTAAAAGTCCTCGAGTCAGAGAAAATTCAGATAGCGGGAACTCCCTTCCTGATGCGCTATAATTCTCCCTTCACGCCGGGATTCCTGCGCAGGAACGAAGTAGGGGTTGAGATCAGGTACCATGACCACGTGGAAACAAAGGATAGAGGATACACAGGTATGGTTCAGGAAAACCAGGGGCCCGGCAAAAAACTGATGAAAGCCACATTTGCAGGAGGCTGCTTCTGGTGCATGCAGCCGCCGTTCAGGATGCTTGACGGAGTCATCGATGTAGTATCAGGGTACGCGGGCGGAATGAAAGAAAATCCGACGTATGATGAGGTTTCCTCCGGCACGACGGGACACCTTGAGTCGGTACAGGTTACCTATGACCCATTAAAGATCACGTATGAAACGCTGCTCGATGTCTTCTGGAAGCAGATAGATCCGACCGATCCGGAAGGCCAGTTTGCGGACAAGGGGTCGCAGTCCAGGACTGCCATTTTCTACCATGATGACGAACAGAAAAGACTCGCAGAAGGCTCAAAGAAGAAACTTAACGATTCGGGAATATTTACAAAACCCGTTGCCACAGAAATACGGCCATACCTGAATTTCTACGAGGCTGAGGAATACCACCAGGATTACGATAAGAAAAATCCCGGAAGGTACAAGCAGTACAAGGTTTTCTCCGGCCGCGACTCCTTCATCAGGAACGTGTGGGACAAAAAACGCACTATCGTGGTCTATTCAGTACCGGGGTGCAGTGGCTGCCGTGCAGTAAAAGAGTACCTCACATCGAAGCATCTGGAATTCACGGAGATCAATATGGCTGAGGATGAGGCAGCGCGGAACCTGGTGAAAGAAAAGACCGGGCATATCGGGTCACCGGTCGTCAGGATCGGGGAAGAATTCATCTTCGGTTTCGATAAGAAGAAGATGGAGATGCTGCTTTGAGTAAACAGATACCGGTGAATGGCCTGCATGAAAATTTCCCTGCCAGCGCTATTTTTGTTTTATTACGAATATTTTCATTACTCAACATTGGTAAGCCTGCATTCCATGTCGAAAATTGCAGATTTCTTTGCTTCGATGAGTGAAGAAATAACAGCATCAGAAAAGACCAGGGCCAGGGTTTCAAACAATGTTCCTAATGGAGCAAACGCAGTGTTGACTGACCGGTATTCCCCGGTCGAGCTGCCGTATTTCAAACCGGGTCTTTTCTTTCCGGTAATAACCGGTGATATCCCCAAGGTTTACGATGCAATCTGCATTTTTACTGACTTTTGAGTCCGGTGATGCTGTTATGAGACAGACTGTTCCCCCCAGTTCTTTTGCCATACCGGCAATGGACACCATCGAGTGTGTCTCACCCGAACCAGAAAACACTACCATGGTATCTCCGGAATGAAACGCAGGTGTGATGGTCTCCCCGACAATATAGACATCATACCCAAGATGTAACAACCGCAATCCAAATGCTTTGGCAATAAACCCGGACCGCCCGGCACCTGCAACATATACTCTTTTTGCAGACAGCATTACTTCAAAAAATGCCGACATCTCGTCAAGGTTAAGTATGCACGCTGTTTTTGATATGGATGCGGCCATCTGCTGCATAAATACCGGGATCCTGGGAACTTCATCGTTCATGGATGGTACCGGAGTTTTCACATCACCAGATATGAGTGTATCGGTTGAAAATAATACCCTCCCGGGAATAGTTGTGCAGGAATGTTACTCCTGGTCATTTCCGGAAAGTGAATTCCTGAATTTAATCAGCTCATCACAAAATTCTCCCAGGTACTCTTCCATGGAGAGGCTGCCTTCCTCAAAAATACAATCCCCTTCTTCAATCACTTTATTGATCATATCACGGCTGGGAAGAAGGAGATCGAGGGATACATCTGCCTTTTGAGATCCCAGAATAAGGGCCTGCCTGAAAAGTCCGATACAATACCCGATCCGGTATTTGTATACGTGTCGTGTCTTATCCAGGTAACCTGCAACCCGTTCTGTTTCTATCCGGAGAAAATCCTGAAAGGACTTTCTGGTCTTTGCATTTTCCCAGCATGTAGTGGTAATGTGCATACGGGTACATCTCTTCAAGTTCTGCAGGGACAATTCCACAGGTCCCGAATATGACGATGTGGTAGCGTGAATCGTCCAAGACCTGTGAGATGATCGTCCTGATGAGCTGGTGGCTGGGACTCTTGCTATAGGGTTTGCGGATTGCACAGGGCATAAAAATTGCAATATCTCTTGGGGTAACCTCATATTCATCGATGATATACCGGTACGATTTTTCAAATTCCGGAAGATAAAACGGGGGCTCGGTCAGGAGGGGCTCCTTACTATCTTGATTCTCTGTTTTTCCTGGCGATCACCCATGGTTATCCGCTGTCAGGATTGTTTTCTTCAATACAAGAATGAATCGCCCCTTCCCTTCGGGGATGCCAAGGGTCATGGCAGGTATGTATTAAAAAAACTGTGGCGTTTAGTTGCATTATTTTCGCACGGGAATCACTTAATTATTATCAGAATACCCATATTGTATCAGAATGGCACGTCTGGCGGTAGTAGGAGTCGGCAGGATAGGTGGGGAGGTTGCCTATCTTGCGACATCGCTGGGAATTGTTGACGAACTGGTGCTCTATGACAGTGCTCCCGATCTCCTCAGGGCACAGGTCCTGGATCTTGAACATACCGGGCTCCCTATACCTATCAGCACCGATACATCTGCAATCAGGGAAGCAGATATCTGCATTTTTTCTGCAGGGCTGCCACGGAACCCCTCTGTAAAAACACGTGCCGACCTGCTCGAAGCCAATCTGTCTGCCACCCGGGACGGCATCGCACTGCTCAAAGGATTTTCCGGTATTCTTGTCACGGTAACAAATCCGATGGATGCAAACAACTTCCTGCTCTGCAAAAAGAGCGGTATCGAGCGGGAGCGGTGCATCGGCTTTGGCGGACAGCTGGACAGTGCCCGGTTCGGGCTCGCGCTCAGGAACCGGGGGATTACCGGGATTTCCCTTTGTTCTGGGAGAGCATGGCGAGCACCAGGTCCCGGTATTTTCCAGCCTTGCATCACCGGTGGAAAACGGCCAGCGGGAAGAGATCCTTGCAGAACTGCGGGGCGCAAGCATGGAAGTGATCAAGGGAAAGGGCGGGACGGTTTTTGGCCCGGCACTTCACCTTGCCCACCTCACCCGCATCATTCTCAAAGATGCACGGGAACTGATTGCCTGTTCAGCAGTCCTCGAAGGAGAATACGGGTTATCGGGGTGTTCGCTGGGGGTTCCTGCCCGCGTCGGCGCGCAACGGAATCACAGAAGATCGAGGAGTGGGATCTTGATGCATGGGAGACAGGAAAAAATGAACGAAGCAGGGACAGTTTGTTAAAGACCTCTGTACGCGGGCGGTGTCCTGATATGGCATCGCAATCGCTCCGGTCAGATACACTGTACAAGCACTTCCTGCACACTCGACCAGATTTCCGGTATAAAAATTGCCATCAACCAGGTCGAATACAGCAATGACTCCTGATGGCCCGGTTATCCATATTTTCGGGCGGGATGTCAAGGGAAAAGCAGTCCGTCTTGATGTTACGGGATTCAGGCCGTATTTTTATATCCCGGCTGATCAGGCCGAAGGCACACCTGCATCCATCGCAGGTCATCGGTTGAACCCGGGACAATCTACCGATCGATACGTGGAGAACCCCTTCGCCGGCTGTATACCCAGCACCCGACTGATGTGCGGGAGGTACGTGAACGGTACCGGCACTTTGAGGCCGATATCCCGTTTGCCACCCGGTATATGATCGATAGCGGACTGACCGGAGGTGTATCTGCCCCTCGACAACCCATGTGGATTATCACGAACGTCACTCCAGCTGATGTAGATGCACCTGCCCGGTCCTGTATCCTCGATATCGAGTGCGAGGATGAACGGGGTTTTCCGGATCCCCAGCGGGATGCAATTACCTGCTATCACCTGCTATGATTCATTCGATAATGATTACACGACATTCCTCCTTGTCGGGGGAGGCACTCCCGCCGACGATCACGGAACAGGAAGGTGCGGGGGGACTTGAAAAACGGCTGTTTCCGAAAAGAGAACACATACGATCTGCACGTATGCGGACGAGGTCAGCGATGCTCAAAGGCTTTTGTCGTGTACATCACTGACACGTGACCCGGATGTGCTCTCGGGCTGGAACTTTATCGAGTTTGATATGCCTTACATCACCGGGCGGATGGAACGACTCGGTCTCCGGTCGGATCACGCTCGCCCGCCTTCAGGGTCAGACTGAACGCAATGCCCTGAGAGGACGTGCACTCTTTGATCTCCTCACGGCATACAAGAAGATGCACTCAACGCCAGAAAGAGTCGTACCGGCTTGATGCGGTTGCTCTCGAAGAGGTTGGGGAGCAGAAAGTCCGTTACACCGGGACAATCTCGGATCTCTGGAAAAAACAGCCGGCACTCCTTGTTGAATATAATTTCAAGGATGTCGAACTCTGCGTCGCGATCAATAAAAAAGACAACATCATCGAGTTCTACCGTGAGATTGCCCGTTATGTCGGCTGCCCGCTCGACAAAACCCTCAACTCATCGAGCGTTGTCGATGTCTTTGTCCTGCGGAAGGCATTCAGGAACATATGTCCTCCCTTCAAAAGGATTTGCAAATGCCGAGGAGTTCGAAGGAGCCACCGTTTTCGAACCGAGCAGGGGTGTGCGGGAGAACGTGGTGGTGCTTGATCTTAAATCCCTCTACCCGATGGCGATGATGACGATCAATGCGTCTCCAGAAACAAAGGATCCCAATGGCGAACTCAAAGCACCAAACGGCATCAGGTTCAAAAAACAACCGGACGGACTGACCCGGACCATCATATCCGAACTCTTCAAGGAGCGGGATGAAAAGAAGAGCACTTCGTAACACCTTTGCCTTCGGATCACCGCAGTATGTCCTTTACGACATGCAGCAGAATGTGCTCAAAGTGATCATGAATACCTACTACGGCGTATCGGGATACACCCGGTTCCGGCTCTTCGACCGGGAGATTGGTTCTGCGGTAACCTCGGTGGGAAGGGCGATCATCGAACATACCCGCCGCGTAATCGAGCAGCAGGGACTACAAAGTTATCTACGGCGATACCGATTCCTGCATGGTGCAGTTACCGCCACTTGACCAGGAAAAGACGATTGAACTGGCCCAGGTCATTGAAAAACGCTTAAACGAAAGTTACCAGGATTTTGCAAAGACGGAACTCAATGCCGATACCCATTTCTTCTCCATCAAGTTCGAGAAGATTTATGCCCGGTTTTTCCAGGCAGGGAAAAAGAAGCGGTACGCAGGATCGCTGGTCTGGAAGGAGGGCAAGGATGTAAACGAAACCGATATCGTGGGTTTTGAGATCAAGCGAAGCGATACCCCGCAGATCACCAAAGTTGTGCAGATGAAGGTGATGGAGATGATCCTTGCCGGAGAAGGATATGCAGGAATCAAGAATCTTCTGGCAGATGTGATAACAAAATACCGGGCGGGAAAATATACCCTCGATGAGATTGGTATTCCCGGCGGCATCGGGAAATCCCTTGATGATTATGCAACTGATGATGCACAGGTTCGTGGTGCAAAATATGCCAACCAGTATCTCCACACCGAATTTGGCAAAGGGAGCAAACCCAAACGGATCTACATCCGGACCGTCAACGGTCAAAATATCCTAAAACCGATGTGCTCTGTTTTGAATATGGTGACCAGGTGCCAAAAGAATTTGTCGTGGACTGGGAACTGATGCTGGAAAAGACCATAAAACAACCCATTTCGCGGATCATTGAATCACTCGGCTGGGACTGGACTGATGTTGATCCTCAACGGAACAACGCTTGCCCAGTGGGGACTGAGTAGAGATAACAATGAATATGTCCCAAAACGAACAAGAAATCATTCTGTAACCTTCAGAGCAGATGATGATCATTTCCGTAACATGAGGAAACTACCACACATCAACAATTTTCCCGCTTACTTTTCACAGACGCTTCCCGCTCTTTTAACCGTTCATGCAGTTTTTTGATCTGTTCCCGCAGGGCAATTGCCCGTTCGAAATCGAGGCTCTCGGCTGCATCCCTCATCTGTTTCTCGAGCTCGATAACGACATTGGGAATCTCGGTCCGGGGCACATGTTTGGTATCCTTGATCTCGACTTCTTTTTCCTTGACCGGTTTTCTGATGGTCTGCGGGATGATATGATGCTCCGTATTGTACGCCACCTGCAGGTCCCGCCGCCGTTTTGTCTCGGCAATTGCCCGCTTCATGGAATCGGTCATGACATCAGCATACAGGACAACATGTGCATTGACATTCCGTGCCGCACGCCCGATAATCTGGATCAGGCTCCGTGCATCGCGGAGGAACCCTTCCTTGTCCGCATCAAGGATACCGATGAACCCGACCTCGGGAATGTCGAGCCCTTCCCGCAGAAGATTGATCCCGACGAGCACATCGAACTTCCCGAGACGGAGTTCACGGATGATCTCGCTGCGTTCGAGTGTCTGTATCTCGGAGTGGAGGTACCGTGTCCGGATACCCTGGTCTGCAAGGAACTCGGAGAGCTCTTCTGCAAGTTTTTTGGTGAGCGTGGTAACAAGCACCCGGTCACCGCGTTTGATGGTTGCCTTCACTTCACGGATCACGTCATCGGTCTGGCCATCGATCGGGCGCACCTCGACTTTGGGATCCACAAGCCCGGTCGGGCGGATGATCTGTTCGACCAGCCGGGCGGATTTTTTGAGTCTCATAATCACCGGGAGTTGCTGATACAAAGACCACATTCCCCATGTACTGCTCGAACTCGTGGAACTTCAGCGGACGGTTGTCATATGCGCTCGGGAGGCGGAAACCGTAATCAATCAGGGCTTTTTTCCGTGAGCGGTCACCGTTATACATGCCATGCAGCTGGGGAATCGTCTGGTGGCTTTCATCGATGATCATCAGGAAATCGTCAGGGAAATAATCAAGGAGACAATAGGGTTTCTCACCTGCTTTCCTGCCGTCGAAATGCCGTGAGTAATTCTCGATCCCTTTGCAGGAACCGGTCTCCTCGATCATCTCGAGATCGAACCGTGGTCCGCTGTTCAAGCCGGTGCGCCTCGATCATCCCGAGTGTTGGCAGTACCTCATCGAGTTCCCTGCGGATCGATGCAATCGCTGTCTTCCGCGTGCCTTCCGGTGTGACGAAATGCCGGGCAGGATAGATGTAGAAATATTTCATCTCCTCTATTTTTGCACCGCGTGTTTTTGTCCACCTCGCGGATACGTTCAATCTCGTCACCGAACATCTCGATCCGGATAATGTTATTGAAATACCCGGGCACAATGTCGATGATGTCCCCTTTGACCCGGAACCTGCCGGGCATCAGTTCCAGGTCGTTTCTCTCAAAAAGGATATCAAGAAGCCGGCTCATGATCTCGTTTCTCGTGATCTTCTGGCCAACCGAAAGCTCAAACCCCATGTTCCGGAAGTTTTCGGGGTTGCCAAGGCCAAAGATGCAGGAGACCGAAGCCACGATGATCACGTCGCGCCGGAACGAGAGCGAAGCGGTGGCCGAGAGCCTGAGCATCTCGATCTTGGGATTGATGGCAGAGTCCTTTTCGATATACTGGTCTTTTGCAGGAATATAGGATTCAGGCTGGTAGTAATCGTAATAGGAGACAAAATATTCGACCCGGTTGTGCGGGAAAAAATCACAGAATTCCTGGTAGAGCTGGGCAGCAAGTGTCTTGTTATGGGCGAGCACCAGCGTTGGCCTGTTCCCGCGCGGCGATCACGTTTGCCATCGTAAACGTCTTACCTGACCCGGTAACGCCCAGCAGTGTCTGGAACTGCTCATTGTTGAAGAGACCCTCGGTTAATTGCCTGATTGCCACCGGTTGCGAACCTTCCGGTGCAAACGTGGAGGTGAGCTGGAACTCTGTCATGGTGCTAAGGAATTCAGAGTGTAATATATTAAGGGATAGGTATGCGGCACGAACCTGGTCAGACCAGGGCACGGGGCGTGTGGAAGGGTACGGTGTTTCATGATTCGAGCAGTCGAGCAGATCCCGGAGATGAAGGGTGTTGATAATATCCTTCCTTTCGAGCCAGCCACGACGGGCTGTGGCAATCCCGAGTTCCATGAAACCAAGGTCTTCTTTTGCCTTTGCATCAGTACCAATCGAGAACCGTGCACCATGTTCGCGTGCCATCCTGCAGTTGGTGTCGGAGAGGTCAAGCCGCGAGGGAGCTGCATTGATCTCCAGGGAAACGCCCTGTCCCGCTGCAGCATCAAAAATTACGGGGAGGTCTGCCTGAACCGGTTCCCTCTCCTGGATAATGCGCCCGGTGGGATGACCCAGGATATCGACCTGTTCATTATGCAGGGCAGCAAGCAGGCGTTTCGTCATTTCGGTCCGGGGCATGTCCAGAGCCTGAATGGACGCTTGCCACAACCACATCAAGGTCCCCGAGGACCTTGTTTGCGATATCCAGGTTTCCGTCAGGATCGATGTTGCATTCGATCCCGGACAGCACCATGAATCCTTCGAGTTCACGGTTCGCCTGCTCGATCTCCTTTTGTTGTTTTGCGATTGCTGTCTCGTCAAGTCCACGGGCTATTTTTGAGTTCCATGCATGATCGCAGATGGCAATATATTCATAGCCGAGCACCTTTGCGGCGTCTGCCAGCTCCCTGATGGTCTGTTTTCCGTCGCTCCACGCAGAGTGAACATGAAGGTCTCCCTTCACCGCGTTATAGGGAACAATCTCGGGAAGGGTTCCCTTTATCGCGGCTTCGATCTCACCACTGTCCTCACGCAGTTCAGGTTCAATGTACTGAAGATCGAGCAACCTGTACAGGTCCTGCTCGGTCTGTCCCGCCAGCATCTTTCCATCAGCAAGGTTGGTGATCCCGTATTCGTTCAGCTTCCAGTTCCGTTCAAGCGCCCGGCGCCGTAAGGCTATGTTGTGGGTTTTGGATCCGGTGAAATACACAAGAGCTGTCCAGTACTGGTCTTTATCTACCACCCTCAGGTCAACCTGCACACCGGAAGAAAGGACGATGCTGCTTTTTGTCGGTCCTTTTCCCAGGATACGATCGATTTCAGGCAGGAGGCAGAATTCACTGATAATTTTTTCAGGATCTTCTGATGTAGCGATAATATCCACATCGCCGATGGTCTCCTTTCTTCTCCTGATGGATCCTGCAAGGCTGATTTCCTGGGTACCGGGAAGAGCTGCGAGCCGTTTTTTAATTGTTTTCAGCAACCGGCAGAATATCTCCAAGGAGAAAACGACGGCCCGTACTCTTCATCGCGTGGATACTCTGCAGGATATTCTTCTCGCTTTTCTCCCCAAATCCCGGCAGGTCTCGGATCTTTTTGGCCTGAGCCGCTTTTTCCAGTTCTTCGCTGTTGGTAATGCCCAGTTCTCTGGTCAGGATCAGGGCTTTTTTTGGACCGATGCCCCCAATTTCCGCGAGTTCAAGGACACCTTTGGGTATTTCCTGCTTCAGTTTCTCAAGGTGTGCAAGCCTGCCGGTCTCCAGTATTTCCCGGATTTTACCGGCAAGGTTACTCCCAACACCCGGAATCTCCTCAAGTTTTCCGCGTTCGGAGATGCTCGTAATATCTTCCCCAGTGTCTCGATTTCATGGGCAGCCTTCCGGTACGCTGCCGGTTTGAACTTTACGCTTTTAAGGTCAAGGATATCGGCGACTTCATAGAATATTGCTGCGATCTGCTTATTGCTTATCCGGGATGGTGGTTCCATAGAGTCACTCCGGAATGTTACCGATCAGATGATGTTACTGTTTCATGCATAGTTTTTTCCCTTACACAGGAGCAAAAAAAGGCAAAGGGAATTTACCGTCCCGCTCTGCGCCACCAGTCCCCGATAGGGAGGACGGGCGCTGTGTGATAACCCAAAAGTGATAGCAGGTAAAACAGGGTCATCATAATGGGGATGCTCCAGTGGCGGGGGTGAAGCCCCAGGAACGATGAATTTTCAAAATGATATTCCAGCCAATGGTATACCATTTGAACTACCAACTCGTAACGAAATACGAGAGAAAATATAATCAGAATAGTGTTCCAGGATTCGATCGAAAAGTGTTCCTGTTCAAGGACCAAAAACGCAGACGCTCAGTGGCTTCGCCCCGCCACGTATGAGACCTCGTGCGATGCATTGTATAGCCAGGGATCAGGTAATACAGATGAATCGCATGCGCGCCCGCCCCCAAGCGGGCGGGTGGCGCAATGGCGTTCAATAAAACAAGAAATTATGCTGATAATGTGACTATACCCAAAAAATTTAAAAAAAATCCCATCACCGGGGTTTATAATGTCCCCACTTCTCCAGTGCATTCTCTGAGTTCCGGTGCCTTTTTTGCCTTTTCTTCGAGGGTGATACCTTCCTGCCAGGCCTCGATTGCCTGCATGGTAGCCTGTGCACCGGCACGAGTCCCTTTCGGGTGACCGTGAATACCTCCGCTGACCAGCAGCACCATCTCGGTACCATAGATGTTCAGCACATCGGGAACGAGCCCGGGGTGGAGCCCGCCAGACGAGACCGGGAATGCAGATTTGATCCTGCCCCAGTCCTGCTCAAGGAGCATCCCTTCGACGGCATGGGTCTTTTTCTCCCGCAGCACATCAGCAAGGGCTATGGATTCCTTTTTTGATCCGGTCAGCTTGCCAACCGCCGTTCCCGTGTGGATCTGGGAGACACCGATAAGCCGCATGAGTTTTGCGAGGAACTGCATGGTGATGCCATGCTTTTTGTTCCGGTCAAACGCTGCATGCATTGCCCGGTGTGCATGGATTGCAAGACCGAGATCGGAACAGTAGTCCCGCATCGTCATGACACTTGCAGTCCCGGCAACGACTACATCGATCATCGCGTAGTTCCACCCGTATTCAGCCAGCATATCTGCCCTTTTTTTCATGGTTTCGGTATCAGCGGATATGTTGAGGAACGCGGATTTTTTCTCGCCGGTCTCTTTCTCTGCCTTATCCCGCAGTCTTTGAGAGATTTTTTACCCGGTCCTCAAACCGGTTGAACGGGGTCGACGTCAGGTTCTCGTCATCCTTGACAAAATCAAACCCCCCCATCCAGGTTTCGTAGCCGACCTCTGCATGTTCCTGTGCAGAAAATCCGATCTTGGGCTTGGGAACAGCGCCGGTCAGGGGCCGTTTGCTGACCTTCATCATCTTCCGGATCCCATCATTGCCAAAATGCGGGCCTTTGAAATGGTGAAGGTATGCCGCGGGAAGGGCGACATCGATCAGCCGCAGGTTTCTCACCGCTTTCATGCCAAAGATGTTCCCCGCAATCCCGCTCAGCAGCTGGACTGCGTTACCCTCTTCCCAGAGTGCCAGGGGATACGCGATTTTTACCACGTTTCCTTCGATGTCAAACGCTTTTGCCTCAAGCTTCTTCATGCGGGGTGGCAGGGTGAAGAGTGTTGTCCACGTGCCCGTCGAACTTTCAGATGCTATCCTTCCGGCTGCTTCTTTACTGCGGATCCCGGCAGCAGGTTCAAAATAAAACATGCAGATGAGGTCATCAGGTGCCGGTGTATAGTCCAGGTCGACAAATTCTTTGTACCAGTCAATTGTCATAGCTATTCCTGTACCATCAATGGAACGGATAGTAAAAAATGTTCCCGGTGCAGACGGAGATTTGAACTGTTTTTAGGTTCTGGAGAAGAAACAGGTATGAATCAATTCAGATCAGCCCGAACCATGAAAATCGTTCTCATTACGAAGGATCTCCGAGGAACATAAGAAGAAATAGTATTTTTTCATTCGTTAAGATATAATCACACATTTAACCAGATAAACGTCAACAGAAGATGAATATGATGTCTGGCACTTAGTTTCATCAACATGCTTTGCCAGTGCTCAATCCGGTTTCTCGCATCTGTTTTGGGGTTATAGGATCTGGAAACAACTACCTTTTTTACTACCCAGTGATTTTTTTACACCTGTGCTCTGTTACAAAATTCAAGAGATAAATTGCCTTGCGCTGGCGCGTTGCAACTAATTATCTGGCATTATGGTGAACGACTAGTATCTTATGAGTGATACCAGATGCAATGAGGCAGTCACTCAGTATTCAATCGTAAGAAAATATCATCGTCACATTCTATGGGTAATCCTGGCGTTTTTATTTGCTTTGGATATTTTTACCACGACGGTTAGTCTGCAACAAGGGAATTTTGAAAAAAATCCATTTATGGTCCCCTTCGTTAAGAACCCGCTTCTCCATGGGATAGTTAAAATAAGTGCATATATTTTCCTTTTTATCATCGTTGAAAGAGCTGTCCTGTTTATACAAGAAAAAAGCCCGGAAAAAAAGCCTTTTTGGATTAAACTGAATTTCCAGGCATTATACGGGCTGATAATTTTTGTTTTGCTATATTTAATCTGGATTTATTACTACGTCTTCATCAGTAACATAGTGATAATTTCTTAAGAAAGTGTGGTTTGTTTACCGGCATCATGATCAATAACCTTCTTTAAAAAATCCTTGGTGCCATACTTACCATTGTATTCAAACCACGCGGCACCATGAGATCTGCCAACAGAACCCGAATACGGGGCTCGCTCTTCATGTCCACTATTTTAAGGCTCCGTACACCATCCTTTTGGTATTCATTGTCAGGTATTTCCGACGAGAATATCTGATTTTCCTGATGTTCGATCATCTCGATGGTTACTAAAAAAAAATACTGCTTCAGGAGGATAATCGACGCCAGATAACCGGGCGCGGACAGCCGGATGATTATACCAGCCGTATGAGATTTTCCCGCCCTTTTTTAATCTTCTGGATAATACCCCGCTGGTGGAGGTCGTTGAGTGTATGCACTCACGGTTGATTTGGGAAGACCCAGGTTTTTGACGATCTCTGACTGGTACTGTTCCCCGCCACTGGTTTTCAGCAGCTGGATAATCCTTTCTTCAAGGCTCAAAAGTTCCGTTTCGGATAAGTGAGCGGCGTTCTTCAGTCTCAATCGGGTTCAGGAACCCGTCTTTTTGACAGAACCACGATACAAGCCTCCCAGTATAGCCACAAGCAAACTCCCGATACAAGCAGGAGCGGCAGCCAGGGAAAACCCGGTTTTTCAAAGACCAGTCGTGGCTCACCTGCCCCGAATGAACGCTGGCCGTACCAGATAAGCCCGTCCCGCACCTGGTCAGGTGCTAGGTTCTGCACTACTGACGGTATAACCGGAGGGATACCGAATAACGAGGGTATTGTCTTTTGCCAGGAATAACCCTTCGGCGAATGCATCACCAATGGCAAGATCCGTTCCTGTTTTTGCAAAATTTTTCCAGCTGAACGAATAATACACTACCCCATACCTGCCTGTGGGGGTAGTCTGGATGACCGCATCACCGGAAAAATCAGAAATTTCCATGGGCCGGGATGTGGCTGCTGATGCCTGTGCTGCAGAACGCTGCATCAGATCCTGGAACTGGGGAAGATAGGTGGAAGATACATTTTTTGCATAGGAATCAAATGCCTCCAGTATCCTCATCGGAGCAAGAAGTGTCCGGTACTCCACGTGCCAGTTCGCTGTACCATCTTCCTTGATGTGTAATCGTGTAGGTGATTGAAGAGTCCGGAGCAACAGGTGCCGCACCTGCAATAACCGGAATAGTTATCAGGAGTATCACGGTCAGGGCAACAATACTGAACCGGGTCATATATTCCATGAATCACCAACCTGTTGATTATTTTTATGCAAGAGTATAAAAATTAGGTAGAGTTTTTTTCTTCATTTCTTTTCACCAGAGCATACGGTATACCGGTATGTATCGGGATGTTACTGTGCTTGTGGCTATTGACTTTTTTAGTCACGCCCGTTTTTTCCTTTATCTTGTGAGGATCCTTTATCTTCCTGCGGGTTTTTCATTATTGCCCGTGTATTGTTTCTGGTACTGGTTTGCTGGGTGATCGTCCGTTAACCTGAATTACATCCTTCTGATCTTTTATCTTTTCCCGGATCTTATCTTTGTCCTGCATCCGATGTTTCGACATAGCCGTGGTAGTTGTTATCACTCGGACGGTCCTGTTTCCTGATCTCCAGTCTCACTGCTTTAAAGATGGTTTTATTGTTCTTTTCAATAAAACGGGCAAATCTCATCTCTGTCTTCTCTCCAAACTTCTGTTCGAGTAAAAGACTGTTGTTGTACGCCCGTGCAAGACCGGTAGTATTCGGGTACAGGCGCGAGAGATTTGCCAGGACAGCCTGGTGCCGGGTGATCATTTCCTGTGCATGCAGCAGCCCGGTGGCGTTGGATCCAAAGGGGGTTAATGACCTCTCTGTCAGGTTCAGTTTCTGCCTGTACAGCTCAAGTGCCCGTTCTGATGCATTCGGTCCGGTTGAGACTCAGTTCCCTTCTGACTTCAGCAATGCGGAGTCTTGCATGGTCAACCCGTTTTTCCACCCGCTGGGTATCATTGAAGGTGAATGTCTCGTCGAGATCTTCCATGGCCATCTTCAGCCCGTACACGGGGACTGTCTGCACTTATGGGACCATTATACGGCGCAATATCATCTGAAATGATCACCCGTACCCTGTGCACCTGTTGCATTGTCATCCAGTGCTGCGACAGTTCCCATCACTGCAGAGCAGGGCCACCACCAATAGTCCTCCAAGAATAATGTGCGTATTTTTCATAGATCCTCCTTATAGCGAATCTGTACCGTCATATTAAAGGTATCTTTTTTAGGAAGTTAAGGGTGGCTATGGTTCAATAAAAACTGGATGGTCTGACGTTTCCTTCAATTTCAAAACAATTGTTCGGAATAGTTCAGAATTTAAAATGAAGCGATAATTCGCATAATCGGAATCTGGAAAGAACTGCCGAGTGAATCGGGGCGTTGAAAATAGGCTCAGGATTCCCTGGACGCGCGAAGAACCTGGGACAAAAATACCTTTTTTAGTTTCTGGTGTCATGTCAGGTAACCGGATTTTATCCGGTAAGGGGAGCATTCAGCCACTTGAAAGGAAGGTGTTGTGAGAAGTTGTGGATTAAAGGAATATTGAGATTGGTACATGCCATGAAGACACGGTATGTGCCATCATGATTTGATGAAAAATTAGCATTGCTGTTCAGAACCTGCAGAAACCACAACCCGGTTTTATAAATAATTAATTATAGCAGAACGTCTACCTACTTGTTATTAAAAGGGTATCTTTTCCTGTCACAAAAGCAGACGGAAAAAGACGTGTATGTACATACAAGGATCCCTCATATCTCTGGTAAAGAGTAGGCCATGGCAGCAACGACCCCTCATTCAAAAAAGAAGAATGATCCGTACAACCTGCGCAGGAGCCATCAGAAAAAATGTACCGCACCATTTTTGAATATGCAGAACTTACCAACGATAATTCTGGAGAAAGATTCTACCATTTCCCTTCAGCAAACCGAAAATTTTGTGCCCTGAGTGGTTATCGCCGGCGGGAGATTGATGGGAAAAAAAAATGGAAGGAGTTTGTTTCACCGGAAGATATCGATAAACTGACGAACTATCTCCAGGAACATAAAAAAGAAGGGATCTGATCAGAAACCGTATTCTTTTGGATTCGTTGACAAGAAAAAACGGAACCATGACATGGTTCTCACGGCGGGGGTAATCCCCGGAGCACGGCACTATCATCTTTTCTCTATGGAAATTACTGATGGGGAACGGTTAAAAAATTCGTTCCGTGTAATCACCAGCAGATGTCAGGAGTCATCTATAATATTCCTGAAGCTACGTTTGCTATCGACCAGCGCGGGAAGGATTATTGCCTGGAACCGGGCAATTGAGGAGTTGACCGGGGAGTTGGGTGCTGATCTCCTTGTTAAAGGGCAACCATGAATATGCTGATTCCCTTTTTTAAGGATCGTCGGCCGATGATCATTGACCTGATTTTTGCATCAGACACCGAAATTGAGGATCAGGGTTATACCGGCATACAGTGGACAGGAAATACCCTGTCTGCAGAAACTACGGTGATGATAGCAGATGGCCAAGCCCAGGTTATCCGGGAAATTGCCTCACCAATTTTTAATCAAGCCGGGAAAACTTGCCGGTGCGATAGAATCGATCACGGATATCACCGGGCTGAGACAACGGGAGCTCGCACCTGCAGGTTTCAGAGTCAAGATACCGGACCATCCTTGAAAATACTGCATCGGCAATAGCGATTATCGATGAGGATGGAACCATCTCCTACATCAATCCGGAATTTGAAAAGATTATCGGTTATGTCAGGGACGAAATCGAAGGGAAGAAAAAACTGACGGATTTTGTTGCTCCAAAAGATTTCGAACGGTTACAGAAGTATGAGCGTGAGATGCCGGATTAACCCGCATGCAGAGAACGACAAACCATGAATTCCAGTTTATCCGCTTCGATGGATATGTCCGCAACGGTTTTCTCACCATCACCCCGATTCCTGATACCAAAAAGATGGTTGTCTCGCTCTGGATATTACCAATAAAACCCGGGAAGAAGATGCACTCCAGAGGGCCAATACAAAACTGAATTCCTTTAACTTTATCACCCGCCACGAAATTCTCAACCATTTAACGGTCGTGAAAGGCTATATTGAACTCTCACGGGAGCAAATGCGGATCCCTGTACGACTCACCCCCTTCCTGCTTACCTCTCTGGATAAGGAGCTGGCAGCGGCAAATGCCATCCAGAACCTTATCATGTTCACCCGGGATTACCAGAATATCGGTATCCAGCCTCCTGTCTGGAACGATCTCAGCAAAACGATCAAGACTGGCGGCGGCCAGCGTGCACATGGGATCGGTTAACCTGATCGGAAGATATTGAAGGTGTAGAGATCTATGCGGATCAGGTGGTTGAGAAGGTGTTTTTTCCACCTTATCGATAATGCTGTCAGGTATGGAGGGAAGATCAGGAAAATCCGGTTCTTCTGTAAAGAGTCATTTGAGGAACTGCTCGTGATCTGCGAAGATGACGGGATCGGGATTGTTCCCGATAGCAAAAGAGAAGATTTTCAACCGTCAGCTTTTCCAGAATTCCGGGCTTGATATGCACCTGTCACGGGAGATACTGTCCATTACCGGGATCACCATCACGGGAAACCGGTACCTATGGTAAAGGTGCACGTTTTGAAATCCGTGTTCCCGAGGGTGCATACCGTTTCACCAGCCCCCATTAAACAGGACAGACCGTCGGTTACCACCCTCCAAAAAATTTTGTATTATTTTTTTACGATGAGTTTGTGGCCGGCGACATCAACCTTGTATGATTTCGGGCGCTCCAGTAAATCCAGTGCATTGATCTTCATATCGACTAGTTCAGCATAATTGAACGATTCATACTTCTTTTCTTCTTTTTCCATAAAGAAAACAACAATGCCGTTTTCCATCTTTTTGCTGCCAACAATATCTTTCATACTTTCCGATCGGTAATTCCGGCATATGAAAGTATCGTACCGGTATGGGTGGCTTAACGGACTGGTGAGCCTGAAAAATGAGGGGAAGGATGATAAACACAGTATTTGCTGTTAAATTATTATTCTATCACAACAAATTCTTGGATATTTGTGGAGGATGCCAAGCGTGACAAACGATATTCCAGAGGGAAATGAAAAACAAAAACCCGGATTGCCGGAAAACAAGAACCTGATAGCATCGGGAATTGTAGTTGCCTTAGTAATCATCGCGGTCATTGTTATCGTTTTCATGCAAATGCCGTCGGATAATGGAAACAAAAAGTCCCCAGTGGTCACGAACCCTGCAGGACGGAATACAACAGCACCTACAATAACTGCGGAAATAACAGAAACAATCCGGCTGATAAATACCCAACGGATCGTGCAGACCCCCACCACAGAAGCACCACCTGCAGTGCCGGTCGATTTCGTCCTCCAGTCAGGAACACCATCAAGTTGTGGACTGACCTGCCGGCAGATGGATGCATCGATCACCAATACCGGGCTATGCAATCGCCCATAATGTATGCATTGAAGTCAGTATGCATAACAGCAGAAATGAAATTATCAACCTGAACGGTGAGCCTTCAATTCAACAGTGCGTCGGCGACCTTCACGGGAGGACAGTCAAAGACAGAACCAATCACGGTTAATGCCGATTGTGGTGCGTTTGCAACCAAATGTATTGGTGAAACGCTGACGTTAAAAACCCAGATAACCTCTGGTGAAAAAACTGTCCAGTTCCCCGATCAGCTCATTGCAGTCTGAAAAACTTTTTTTTCATCCATTGTCCTCCTCTCTCATCGCGGTCTTTTGCAGCGGGAGTAAAAATGATGCAAGGTCATAATCAGATCCTGTTATTTCCCGTTTCATATCAGGGATTTCTATTGCAGCGCAGCCAGTATGGCAAATAGGCTCTGTAGAAATATTCAAAAAAAACTCGAACGTTCATGGGGGTTTTTCCCCCGCCACTTGGCTCCCCCCTAATGCGATAACCCCCGAGAAGGTAATAACAGCACTATCGTATTGCGCAGGGGCGGTCCGGGGGGACAGGCACTGCCCCCTCCTTCAAAGCGTTTGTCCTTTTTTATTGTGGGCTATAATATTAGGAATTCTACAGAGCCGGCAAATAATACAATTATATCGTTTGTCTGGGCCATTGTTGCCTTTTTGTGGTTTTATCATCATCTCTATCTTGTTTTTGTTCACCGTTGTTTTTCTCTGATTTCTCTTTTTCTGTTGCACCGGGTTGAATTCATGTTCAGCTGGTTATCAGGTCTCATACTGCCGCCCTCACCAGATCCGTTCCGTCCTCGGAAAAACAAAGGCAGGTCAGGGGAATAATAAAACAGTGACTAAAAAAAAAATTTAGTTATTTTACATTCGGCTGGAGAGCAGCAGGTATACCGGTTCCCGATGCGATCGCCGGGACAATCGGTGTCTGGCCGTTTCCACTCAGCACTGCCTGCCCCTCTTTCCCAATGAGCAGGTTGATAAAGTCCGCGCCACCGGCCGCATTGTGCGTGCTCGTGGGGATAGTCACTCCATAGATAATCGGGGTTGCAACTTCCGTGACGGTGGTTGAACCTGATGGGCGTAATACCAGTACATTTGAGTATCGTACTGCCATAGCGGGATCAGAGAGGTCTATCTCGGGCGGGAGTGTCACGTAGGGGAGTCCTGACTGGATAGCTACACTGCTGTACTCAAACGCATAATCTACAGTACCGGCTTTCAGGAGTGGAATAATATCGGGCCCGGTTTAGTGATAACAAGTTTCTTGCCGTCAGGTGACGGGGTAATAGCATTGATCGTCTGCCTGGCTCCATCGGTCACCTTTGTCATCATGCTATAGGGAGCAATGAGGGTGTTAAAGATAGAACCGTCACCGTATTTCCGTTCCGAGAGGGCAATGGTCATAAGACTGCGGTCACCGGCTGGATCCGAAGTGGGATCACTTATTGCATAGGAGATATCCTTCGTTGCAAGAACGGTGTACCAGTTATCAGCATTGATTGTGGCGGCGCCTTTGCTGGTATTGGTGTAAACAAGCACCATACTGTTCTTCGCAAAATCAACGTCAAAGGTTGCATTCTTCGGGTACAGGTTCTTTGGGATCAGGACTGTATCAGCGCTAGCCAGCACATCGGCAAACATATTCTGCTTGTTTACCTTATCGATGATGGCTGCGCTGCCCCCGCTATCGAGCTGGACATCGGTATCCGCGTGTGCTTTCTCAAAGATCTTCTCCAGTTTGGCGAATGATGACGCAAGGCTTCCCGCATGGTATACCTTGAGCAACCTGGTTGCTGTCGCAGGTGTGCTGTAATCACCGACATATCCGGCCTGGGCTGTCGGGACACTGACACTCATAGGTGTAAACAGGGACTTGCCGTACTTGTCTTTACCAAACTCAGCGATATCCTGCTGGGTCTGTGGAGAGATCAGGAAGTTGATGAAATCATTCTCCATCGTAATTTTTTCGATTGACTGTTTGCTGGTCAGGACAGCCATCACGCTGTATATATTGAGCAGACTTGCACCCTGCGTCACAATCGGATCAAGATTCAGATTGCTCTTGTATGCCAGGTACGTGCCTTCATCAGTCAGAGTATATGCTCCCTTCTCGCTTGCCATCTGGAGGGTATCTCCCATTCCCTTCCCGGCTTCAATATACCAGATACCGGATTTCTGAACATCTGTTGCGTAAGTGTATCCGGCGGTTTTCCAGATATTCTGTTCAGCACTGTGGGTACCGGAACCATCCCCGCGTGAAACGAACATTACCTTCGTATCTCCTCCCTTGCCCTTTGTCAGGATAGTCTTGAAAGCGTTCTCGGGAGTCATTCCTCTGATTCCTGCAGGATCACTTGCCGGCCCAGCAATCAGGAAATAGTTTGATGCGAAAGAACGGCGGTTCAGCCCATACCCTCCTTCGAGAAACGCTATCTCCTGCGAGGGGGAATGTACAAGAAGCACATCGACATCACCTTTTTTGGCAAGTTCAATTGCTTTTCCTGTGCCCTGGGACGTGATGAGGAGATCAACATTGTTCTGTGCTTCGTACTTTGTCTCAAGATAGTTCAGAAGACCGGTGTCGTAAAGGCTCGTTGTTGTAGCGATAAGAAGTTGCTGCCTTGGGCCTGAGAATACCACGGGGGTTGCTGTCGGTACTGCTGTTATCGCAGCCGTTTGCGATGTTGTCTGGGTTGTAACTACCTGCTGGGGTGCGGGAGTTGAGACTCGAACATCCCGCAAAACATGATGATACTATCAGTAGTGCAATAACTACTGCAACCATTCCAAAATGCACTTTTTTTGTCATAATGTGACCGGTTTATACTTAAGAACAGTAATTATTCAATGTTTCTTTTTAGAAATTGTTAATTTATTAAGGTTTACTAACTGGTATACCAGAACAATCGACGTGGTACTCAAATCAACCCAACACCCGGCATAAAAAAGATGCTATTTATAATTAATAACGACTATTTCCTGATGAATGGTATTCGATCAGGCCGGGTCCGGTAACACTGGGTGGTGTTGCACTTGATAACCACCTGCTTCTTGCTGCCGGGATTCTCGGGACCACGGGATCGTCGCTTACACGGATGCTCTCCTCGGGTGCCGGGGGTGTCGTGACCAAATCGATCGGACCTCATCCCAAAGACGGGCATGCGGGGCCCTGCCTCGTCGTGCTTGAAGACGGGCTCCTGAATGCCATGGGACTTCCCAACCCGTCAAAAGAGTTTGCTGACGAGATCACATGCTCTGGCAAAAAAACCGGTCATCGTCAGTATCTTTGGAGGAAATCCTGCCGAATTTGCTCTGGTCGCCAGCTGGTTTAAGGGCAGGGTTGCCGGATTTGAACTGAACCTTTCCTGCCCGCATGCAGAAGGGTATGGTGCTGCAATCGGTACTGACCCGGCACTTGTGGAAGCATGTACCCGTGCGGTCAGCGTGATCAGGTATTCCCACCTGGGTAAAACTCACCCCGAATGTGACCGATATCACCGCGATCGGAAAAGCAGCAGAACGGGGGGGAGCAAGTGCAATCGTTGCAATCAATACTGTTAAAGCGATGCGGATCTCGACCGGTATGCGGCGCCCGGTGCTGGGGAACCGGTATGGCGGACTTTCGGGAAGTGCCGTGTTCCCCATTGCAGTCCGCTGCGTGTACGAACTCTATGAAGCCTGTAAAATACCCATCATCGGCTGCGGGGGAGTAACCACTGCAGATAATGTGATCGAGATGATGATGGCCGGGGCAAGTGCAGTCGAGATTGGCAGTGCAGTCTATAATGATGTGAAAGTCTTTGAGACTATCAAAGCGGACCTCTACAGAAAGGATGGATTAACCGCCGGACGAGATTATAGGGAGTGCCCATGAGTGACAACCTGCCCCTGCCCGTATCAATCATGCGGGTAAAAAAAGAGACCTCACTCATCCGAACATTTGTGTTCGACCGCTCGTTTGCATTCTCCCCGGGTCAGTTTGTCATGGTCTGGGTACCGGGAGTTGATGAAATTCCGATGGCGTTGTCATCAGAAAATACCATTACTGTCCAGAAAGCCGGTGATGCAACCAGTGCCATGTTCGCTCTGGGTCATGGAGACAAACTGGGAATTCGGGGTCCGTTCGGTAATGGGTTTACCAAAGGGGAAAAAATACTCGCAATCGCAGGTGGTGTCGGTGCTGCTCCCCTTCTCCCTCTTGCCCGGGCTGACTGCGTTATGACGCTTCTTCTGGGAGCCAGGACCGAAAAGGAACTCCTGTTCGTTGACCAGCTGGATGAGTGTACTGATGTACTGATTGCAACGGATGACGGATCGCTGGGGTTGAAACGGGTTTGTAACCTGCGCTCATGGACGACCTGAATCTTGGTGCATACGACCGGATTGCGGTCTGCGGTCCTGAAGTGATGATGCGGGCAGTGCTTACCAAAGTCGAAGAAAAAGGGATTGCCCATAAAACCGAATTCTCACTCCACCGGTACATGAAATGCGGTGTAGGTGTCTGTGGTTCGTGCTGCATAGACCCGTCCGGACTCCGGGTATGCAGGGATGGTCCGGTCTTCTCAGGAGATCTGCTCCTTAAAAGCGAATTTGGCCATTATATGCGGGATGCGAGTGGCAGAAAAAAGAATATCTGATGGGGAGATGCCCCGGTGGCGGGGGAAAAGCCTCCATGGAACGTTATTAATTTTTACTTTCCTTGGCTGCATCCAGACAAAATCAGGTTTTATTTGGTTTTTTCGGCTCTGTAGAATTCCTTTTATTATAGCACAAAAAAAAGGACACACGTTTTAAAGGAGGGGACAGTGCCTGTCCCCCCGGACCGCCCCTGCGCAATGCGATAGTGCTGTTATTACCTTCTCGGGGGTTATCGCATCGGGGGGAGCCAAGTGGCGGGGGAAAAACCCTCCATGAACGTTCGAGTTTTTTGTAAACATTTCTACAGAGCCGTATTTTCAATAAACCGGTATGATCCTTTGGGCACCCGGATTTCAATACGTGCACCGGAACCTGGTTCTCCGGTTTCAACGATCGAGAGTCCTGTCATACCCAGGATTTCTGCTGCCAGGAAAAGCCCATATCCTTTATTCCGGAAATAATCACATTTGAAAATTCCTTCTTTTATACCGGGAGCGACTCCAACCCCGTTGTCCTGGCAGAAAATTGTTAAACCCTCCGGGGTTTCCTGAGTGGAGATAACGGATCCGGTTCTCCTTTTGCCCGTGACGCAGTGCATTGTCAATAATATTGAAAAAATACCTTCTCCAGTAACACATCAGCATATATCTCAAGGTTATCAACGTCTTTTTCTATGGTTACACCCCCAAGGTCCAGCTCTGCGATTGCATGCTTGATGGTATCATCGACATGTCTGCCACTGGGGGGGATTTAACCCGATGTCCTGGTAATCGCGGGCAAACCGGATCTGTTTCTTGATTTTCTGCGTGCTTTGCTCGATCTTTTTTAGACTGTTCAAGAAGTGCCGGATCTGTGACCATTTCCTCTGCATGTGATAAATAACTGACAATCGCGGTTATCTGGTCGCAGAATATCATGATGGGTTACCGCGGTTAGCGTGGTAAGCTTGCGATTTGCGAGTTTAAGCGTTGCTTCAAATCGTTTTCGTTCCAGGATCTCTGCTTTGAGCCCGTCATTTGCCCGCATGAGCTCTTCGGACCGCTCTTTCACTTTTCGCTCCAGATCTTCCCGTGCTTTCTGGATGACCCGTTCGGCAAGTTTACGTTCGGTGATATCTACTGCAGAACAGATTACCCTGTTCCCGGGTGAAATGGAAGCAGAAACGAGGAACTGGCGTACCTAAACTCTCCCGTGTATGAAGGAGAAGTTCAATATCGCTGATACTCCGAATTCTTCTGGATCTGGCTGATGAAACGAATCCCTTTCGGCCGAATCCATAAGAATACGGCTGAGTTCTTTATCGATCAGGTCCTCCCGGTCATACCCAAGCATCTGTGCGCATTTCCCGTTCATTTCCTGAATGCGCAGAGTAGTAAGAGCGAACGTGAAAATTCCTGCCTGAGAGTTTTCAAATATCTCCGGTATTTTCTCTCTTCTGCCTTTGACCCTTCTGCAAACGAAGAGGTAACAAAACCAATCGTTACGAAAATTACGAACCATGCCGTGGATACCGCGATAAGGGTCGGGTTAAAATTACTGAAATAATAGACCAGCAGGAGAAAGACCGCACTGATAGCATAGAGAGAAGATGACACCCCGGTTCGGATAAAAATTGACAAAGAGGATGATGGGCAGGAAGTAGAGGAACGGAAAGACCTCATATATGCCGTGAGTCAGGCAAAAAACGGTTCCGTAGATGGCGATGATGACTGATAGTACGATCATCGTTGCATTCCAGAAATATCCGGTGCCTGATGCTGGAAGGAGGGATCATGTATCCTCCCTTTTTGGCTGCAGGGGATGCCCGGAAAGAACCGTGCTTTCAAACCGCCGGCATTCAAGGATTTCTGCCCGCAGTTTTTCGTTCAACCGTTCCAGGTCTGCGGTACGTTCTTTTACCTGGTGTTCGAGATCATCGAGAGTTTTTATGATCTCCTCGTCAACAATTTTACTTCTGGTAATATCGATGGCAGAACAGATCACGTGTGTCGTTGTTACCAGCATGGGAGAAATGGACGAACCGTAAAACTGGAACCATCCTGCCCACGGAAGCGTGCTTCCCGTAGTGTATGTTTTTGTTTTGTTTCCTGGTTCACATCAGCAATGAACTGTGTCTGTTCTTCTGTATCGATCCAGATTGCTGATATGTCTTTTCCGATAAGATCCTGATTGATCGTATTTCAGCCATTGGGCGCATTTAGGGTTGATCTCCCGAATCCTCCGGTCCTTAAGATCAAAACAGAAAATTCCGTCCTGGGAATTGTCCAGGATATTTCTGACACGCGTCCGTTCATCCCGCTGCCTGATTGCATACGATGATGCCACAACGCCTATCGTGATAAAAATCGCAAACCATGCCGTGGCAATAGCGATTTGGGTTGGATCTGAATTCCCTAAAAGGTAAATAAGACTGATATACATCAGGCCTAATCCCAGTGAGAAGAGCACACCCCGTTCCGGGTAAAAATAGACAACGAGAATAATCGGCAGGATAAAGTGGAGAGGGAAAGACACTAAAAAATGCCGTTCAGAAGAGAAAAAATTGTCGTGAGGATGCACCTATGGATGCGGCAATGACGATGAATAGTCGCAGATACTTCCCTGTTTTCAACAGATAAATGCTCCACTGACGGTCCCCTGCCAAATTCCCAGCCAAACCAATGCCGGAATCTGGTATAGTAATTAGTTATTGATCTCATTCCATATATTTATATACTCTGTGGTAAGTTGCCACAGAATCACCAAATTATTTATAATTTTTTTCGTTTTTGGCAGACTTAATCTGGTGTTCCGAACCCCGGGTATTGATATCGTTCAAGGTCTTCAAGCTTGTTGATATTGGTGAATGTTAGGAGATCAGGATCAATATTTTTAACTCATCAACGGGGATGTACGGGCAGAAAGGTTCATGACCATTGCACGTAGCGATAGCGAATCATGACTTTCAAGGTAGGTGAGGAGGGCAGTTCTCCGGTAAACTGCGTGCAGGGGTTCGAGCATATCCGGGTTCCAGACGGGTATCACCGCATCATAATCGTCAATGCTGTCGAACAAGGTACGATATTACCGCCGGATTAATACAGGGCATATCGCAGGCAGAGACAAAGATCAGCTCTCCCTGTGCAGCAAGCTGATCCGGCATGAAGTCCTCCAATCGGTCCGATGCCCCTCGCGTATGTCGGTGATGCACCGTATTCCCTTGATCCTCTGGAACCGTCCTGCATTGTTCAGGGATCTCTGGCAACAAGGATAATCTCATCGACCACCTCTTTGAGCGAATCGACCAGGCGCTCGATAAATGTCCTGCCCTGGTACGTGAAAAAATATTTCTCCTGCCCGTTTGCACGCCGTGCCTCGCCGCCAACCAGTACGACTGCTGATCTCACTGCGGTGCTCCGTTCAATCCCAATGTCACCTTTGGTACTGATACATCGTGAGCAGGAAAATCCGGCTGAGCTGAAACGAGGTACGGTGCGCAGAGTATCATTTCTCCACCTTTCGTAATCCTTTCTTTTCCATGGCAAGCAATGCCTCCTTGATATCAATGGATGGGGAGAATCCTCCGATACCATGCGCAGCCAGGATGCGGTGACAGGGAATGACAAGGGGCGTGGGATTACGTGCCATCGCCTGACCGACTACACGGGGGGAAGTCCCGACTCTTTCCGCAATCTCACCGTAGGTTGACGTGGATCCATACGGGTACCTGTTGAACCTCCCGGTATATCCTGCTATATACGGTATCGTCTGAGGTGACCGCACTACTGTTAAGCGCTGGTAAAAGACTGACCATCTGTCCTGCGCAGTATTGCCTTATCAGATCCGGCACTTCTCCCTGGTATACCCGTTGTTGCAAACCTGACCTGGTGAACGGTTGTACCATTCCACCATACATGGACAAACCAGAGCCCGAACCGGCATGGAGCCCCCTATGATTTCCATCGTGAAATCAACTCCCGGAACCGTGCTGTGTCGCACTCGATCATCTCCTCCTGGATCCAGGTCGGGAGTGCAGTATGTACCCGTTATTTCCAGGAACCTTTTCTCTCCCAGCACCAGAACACCGCGGTCTTCGGGCGTGCGCAGCACTCTCCCCAGTGCCTGGAGGGAGCGGTTGATCGCCGGCAGGGTGTAGCAGAGAAATTCACCTTCATCGCCGAACTTGTGCCGGAAATATTCAATCATCATCTTGCGCACCCGGTTAAACGGTGCAAGCGGCAGTCCGATTACCATTGCACCGTTCAGCATCTCCCCCCGGTAATCAAGCCCTTCACTCCATTTTCCGCCGCAGACTGCAAATAGGACTCCCGACTCGCCCTGTGCAGGCAGGGACAGGAAGGTCGAGAGTGCTGCACCGGCATCAGCTGCATCCCGTGGTTCGATAAAGACCTTTCTGTTCCCGTATATGCGGGACGGTCAGGTTTGCATATGTTTCGAGGATCTGGTAACTGGGAAAATAGATGGCACGGTTGCCTTTGAGTGCACAGAATGCCTTGATGTAATCACCGATCCGTGCATTATTTTCCTTGTTCTGCCTCATCGAAAATGCCGTGGTAATATCTTTTGCACAACAGACCAGACGATTTTCTTTGGGGAATGCATTGGGCAGGGCAAGGGTCTTGACCGGCATAGTCGCCAAAGTAATAACGGGCGAAACTCTCGACCGGTGAAAGAGTACCTGAGATGAGGATACAGCAGGCATGTGCAGTGCAGATTTCCTGGAGCGGGACGGCAGGATCGATATTGCGGACTTCCAGCGTGATCCCTTCGGACTCTTTCCGGTATATCGTCAGGTATGCCGGATCCGTTGCGGACTGGGAGAGCCGGAATAAGAATTCTGTCAGCCGTTCAATCGCGGTTTCGCGATATTCTCCTGCTTTCAGGTTTTTTTCCCGAATGTTCTCAGCAAGCACGATCAGGTCATCAACGATCTCATCCATGTTTTTGTAGAGGGATTCGCGCACGATCATCCGGTCAAATATTAACGGGTCGAACCAGTCTTCAACCTCCCCGGAGTTTGCCAGCCCGCGAATAAACTCGGTGAGTCTTGGCAGGACGTGCTGGACTGCATCTGCACCTTTATGGCGTTTGCGCATGCCTGAAAGCTCCCGGGATGCCTGCTCAAGATCGCGTTCTTCGAGTGTTACACTCTCAATGCCGGTGATCACGTCACCACAGTTATGAGCCTCATCAATGAGAAGTAAAATATCCTGGGGCTCAACGCCAAGGTTTGCATAGAGCTGTTCCCGTATGTCCCGGTCAAAGAGGTGATGATAGTTTAAGATTACGACATCGGTATTCCGGGCAGCGTGCATCATGAGCTCGTAGGGGCAGAGGTCCCCGCAGAACTCTCCCAGTTCGCGCGGGATGATCATGTGCGAAATGACCCGGTCCGCTTTTGTTCTGAGCGCTGCCGAAGGGACCATCTTGACACCGACAGTGTCAGCCTGTACAAACATTTTGCTGTTGATGAAATACGGACAGATAAGGGGGTGGTCCCGGTCCATCCGGCGCACCTGCTGGATGATGAACGGGTCTTTTGCCGGAACCAGTGCCCCCTTCTCCGCCCTTTCCCGCATGAGTGAGGAGGAAAAAGCCTTCACACCCTCGCACCTGCGATATACATCCCCTTCACCCCCGAGCGGGCACATACTTGATTTCCCGACAAGATAGACTGTTTTTAACAGAGGCTGTTTTTTCTTCACCAGTTCAAGCTCGCGGATGAATGTGGTGAGCTGGCTTACGGTGCGTACAGCAATTACTACCTTTCTGCCTTTCCGTTCTGCAAGAAGGGAAGCGACCACACTTGACTTTCCGCTGCCGGTCGGGGCATCGATCATCGTGATCCCACCTTCCCGTGCACATTGTGCCACAACTTCCAGCATATGGTGCTGGCCCGGGCGGTACTCGGCATACGGGAAATAGGCATCGAAGGTGTCCATTGGAATACCATTGGCGCTTGAGGGTTTTATGGGCGTCGGAATGGGGCGGGTGGTTTTTGCAGAAATGGTAAAAACCCGGACGTTCAGGGGATTTCCCCCCGGTGCGATAATTCCCGGGAATGTTATGCCAGCACTATCGTATAGTGCAGGGTAGTCCGGGAGGCGGGTTATATCCCCTCTTTTTCTATTTCATACTCTGATAAACTGTGCTCTGCAGGAAACGGTTTTTCTGGTAAAATAATGCCCCCTCTTGCACCAATCAGTCCCCCGCTGGGGGACGGGGCTCAAGGGCGATAACCCGGGTTTGGTAACAGGTATTACATCGCTTTCTGGCATTCATCCCCTCTTTTTTTGGGCGGCTTTTCTCATCAGGGCAAGAAGACCGGCGAGGATCTGCGCTGGTGTCGGTGGATTGCCCGTAATTTTCAGGTCAACCGGAAAAATCCTGTCCGCTCCGCCAAGCACTGCGTAGGTCCCCGCAAAGATCCCGCCATCACAGGCATCATCGCCAACGGCGACCACGAATTTTGGAGACGGCATGGCATCGTATGTTTTCTTTGCAGCGATTGCCATGTTATGCGTCACTGCACCGGTCACGATCAGGACATCGGCATGACGGGGTGAAGCGACAAAGGTGATGCCGAAGCGTTCCACATCATAAAACGGGTTGTTGAGATTGTTGATCTCAATTTCCGTGGCATTGTCGCTGCCGGTATCCAGTTCGCGGATCGCAAGGCTCCGGCCAAACACGGCATCGATTGCAGTCTTGATCTCGCGGCCGATTGCCTCTATCTCTTCATCCCGTACCGGTACCTCTTCGGTCACTTTCTTTTTCAGCAGGCAGGTTAATGCATTTACCATTCTCTCTCACCTCACAGGTCCGTCCCCGCATACGAGAGATTCAGGCTCTTGTTGATCACCGGGAAATCCGGGACAATATTGCCCTGCACTGCATGCTCGATTGCCAGCCAGTTGCAAAACGATGCGGTCCTGACCTTGTACCGCTCAATTGACACCATCCTTGATCCAGACCCAGCAGAGGTTCTGTCCACGGGCAGATTCAACCATAGCAAGCGTGTATCCGTCGCGGACCGGGGCATCTGATCTGATATCTCCCTCCGGAATTGCTGCGATCAGGCGTTCGATCAGATCGAGTGAGTCCATGATCTCCGATGCTTTGATCGTAAACCGGGAGAGCACATCCCCGTCCCGGAGCCGCTGCGGCTTTGGAGCAAACTGGTCATAGATGCCATACGGGTGGTTCAGCCGGACATCAACTTTCCCGCCCGATGCCCGTGCCGCCGGACCGGTGATATTGAGCGGGCGCAGCAGGGCAGGGCGGATCACGCCGGTGGTGGCGAACCGGTCGATCACCGATGCAGTGGAGAGCACAATCTTCAGTCCGATCCTGTACCGTTTCCGTATCTGGTGAACAAATGCGGCAAGCTCATCGAGCTGTGATTTCGAAATGTCCCGGTTCAGCCCGCCAATACGAGACCATCCCCCGCAGGAATCGCGAGCCGGTCAAGACGATCATTCTCGCGGAAACATTCCTCGCGCAGCACCGAGAACTGGTTGGCTCCCAGCGGGAACGCCACATCGACAAGCATCCCCGCCTGATCCCCAAGGTGCGAGCAGATACGTTCCAGCTCAAGGAGGATCGTCCGCAGGTACCATGCCCGTTCGGGAACCTGTATCTGGGAGATCTGCTCAACAGCCATGCAGAATGCGGTTGCATTTGCCACCGATTCATCGCCGCTCACCGCTTCGGCAATCCTGATGCAGTCCTGCGGGAGATTTGCCCTCAGCCAGCTTCTCGATGCCCCGGTGCTTGTAGAACATCCGGACCTCAAGATTGAAGATCGTCTCGCCAATCACGCTGAACCGGAAATGACCGGGCTCGATGATCCCCGCATGCACCGGGCCAACCGGTACCTGGTACACCCCTTCACCATTCACTTCCCGGAACGGGTATTCTTCAGCAGGATCAACGGTCTGCCTTCGTGACAACCGGTGCATTCCTGAACGATTTTTTCAAGCGGGTGGAAACCCTTCAGGATAGGTCTCGTGCAGGAAGAGCCGGCGGGTATCGAATGCTCCCTCAAACTCAACACCAAACCCGTCACGGCATTCGCGTTCAAACCATGATGCAGAGGGATAGATGCCGGCTATTGACGTTGCACGTCCGTTGATATCCCGGACGAGCACCAGGATGCTGGTCCTCCGTTCAAACACGTAAAAGAGTGTCTGTGCAGCATTTTCTGGAAAAGCCTTCACAGCAGAAGAGGCTGATCAGGACGAACTTGTTTGCAGCCAGGTGCGATACCGCCGTTTCGAATTCCGCCTCTTCGATGCAGCACGTACTGTTCATTATCGGATCCGCGCTGCATCCGGTCAGGCAGGACATCCTCTGCCAAGGAATTCCTGTGCCGCCCTGATCCCGATATCCTTATCTGCAGTCATTCAGAATTTCAGCTCCGTTACAATCTGGTTGAGGAACTCCATGCCGCTTGCGGGAAGAAGATCCCGACAATGAGAAGGAGCACCAGCAGGAAGATGATGGGGATCTTCATGCTGGCAGGTGCGTCCGGTACGGTTCAATATCCGAGGGTGTATCCGGTTCAGATACCTGCGTAAATGTCGTAAGCACAAAGTATCCCAGTCCCCCGGCAGCAATGAACAGCAGGACAAGCATCACCCCAAGCACCCATAAGGAGACTGTCACCCAGCTGCAGCAGAATGAAGAATTCGGAGAAGAAGATGGGAAACGGGGGCATACCGATGATCGCAAGCCCGCCGAGAATAATTCCCCATGCAGCCAGGGGCTGGAGCCGGAATACATCCCTGATCTCATCTGCTGCATCGCTCGAGAACCGGCTCCGGTACTGCCGGTGCAGGATACCCGAAGAGAAGAACAGCGATGCCTTTGTAAAGGAATGTGCCATGATATGGAAGAGCACCCAGAACAGGGCAACCGGCGTGGAGATGGCAAGACCGACCAGCATAATCCCCATATTCTCCACACTCGAGAATGCCACCAGTTTTTTTAAGTTTTTCTGGGGAAGCATGGAGAGGGCGGCAATGCCAATCGTGAGGATTCCAAACACCGCAAGCATCGGTGCAATGGTGGCAAGGGCGGTTGTCTGGTGCACAATTGCATACATGCGGATGATCCCGTAGATACCCACATTCAGCAGGACTCCCGAGAGGATGGCACTGACTGCTGACGGGGCTTTTGCATGGGCTTCCGGCAGCCAGGTATGGAACGGGAAGATACCGGACTTTGCAGCAAACCCGATAAAGACGAGCACAAAGGAAGCGATCATCATGCCCGGGGAAAATGCAGCGGCATGCTGCATGAGCACGGTCCAGTTCAGGGTACCGGTACCAAGACTGACCCGTGATATCTCGAAGAGGAAGATGAACCCGACAAACGCAAAGAGCATGGAGACCGATGCTACGAAAATATACTTGATCGCTGCATCGATGTTCTCGCGGGCTGCCAGGATGGCAATGAGCATCGCAGAGATGATGGTGGTCAGTTCGGCAAAGATCCAGAAGAGTGCGAGATTATCCGAGAAGAACGCAAGAACAATGACCAGGAGGAGCAGGACCCATGCCGCATAGAAGAGCTTGAGGCTGCCTTTCTCCAGTTCCCCGCTCTCAAGGAGTCCTTCGACATACCCGCGGGCATAGACCGCAGCACAGGCAAAAATGACCGTGGCGATGAGCACTTCAAAAAGACCCGAGATGATCGATAAAGAAGTACTGGCTGCCGACAAGGAACGAAACAACCGGTACCTGCTGGAACAGCACGATATAGGCAGCAAGTGCGGCAAAGATCAGTGCCTGCGCGATACAGACCGTGTTCATCTGGCGGTGGTTGTGGGTGGCTGCGATGATGATAAGCGAGAGGACGGATACCAGCACAAATGCGATCAGGATCATGAAACCTCCTCCGTCTCTTCCAGGAGATGGAAGCGGTGGAGACGTTTGTGGTAATCCTCAAGGGTCGAGTCAATACCCACCGATAATATGGTTGTCAGGATGACGAGGATGATCAGGTCGATGATGATCAGAAACTCGATGATGAACGGGAGTTCGGTGACAAACATGCCAAAGAGGAGCACCCCGTTTTCCATGGAGAGGAAACCCAGTACTTTTGTGATCGCCCGCTTCCGGCTGAACGTCACCATCATGCCCATCAGCATCAGCGATATTCCCAGCACAGCGCCAAAGAAGAAGAGGCTCTCCCGTGCCGGTGTTCCCTCGCATGATCCTTGAAAGCGCCATGTAGATGACCAGCATCAGGGCCATGGAGATGAGCAGGGATGTGGTGGGACTTAAGATAATGGAACTCGATGTCCCGCTTGATCCGGATCTTTTCCTGGATGGTTGCGATAAAGTACGGGATGATGATGACCTTGCTGATAAACGTAACCACCGCAATTGCCAGAAGAATGATGGATCCCTCAAGCGACCAGAGCGCAAGCGCGATGCCGACAAGGGTGAGACTCTGGAGGGCATAGACGGACACCACCGAGAGCAGGTTTCGCGTTGAGATGATATAGGCGGCAGTAATGATGATGCAGACAAACAGGATCCTGATGATCCCGACAACGATTGCCGTGTCGATCATGAGAACACCTCGATGATGATGATCAGGGTCGAGAAGAAGAACGCCATGGCAAAGAGACTGGGAAGCTGGAAGAACCGTTTCTTGGCCATGGATGATTCAAAGAGCCCGATTATTCCGGCAAGGATCGAACCTTTTACCACGAATACAATCACGGCAATGAGAATTCCGGCAAGGGTGAGGGTAGTGGTAAGCCCGAAGGGGACGATCAGGTTGATGAGGAGCGCCATAAGGACGGTCATCTTGACAGCAGCGGAGAGTTCCATGAGGGCCAGGTTCCTGCCCGGACTGTTCGAGGATCATCCCCTCGTGGATCATGGTCAGTTCGAGATGCGTCTCAGGATTATCGACCGGTATCCGCGAGGTCTCGACAATGAGAATGATAAACAGCGAGATGCCGATCAGGATCAGGGTTGATGTGGCAGGTGACCCGGTGGCTGCTGTGAGGGCAAACATGTCAAAGATATTGAGGGTCTTAAAGACGAACGCAAGTGCAGCAAAGACGATAATGGTCGTGGGCTCGATGATCGCCGAGATGCTCATCTCCCGCGAACTGCCCATACCCCCAAAGGAACTGCCGGCATCCAGACCGGCGAGTGCCATAAAGAACCGGGCCAGCGCGAGCAGGTACAGAAAGAGGATGATGTTGCCGATACCCCCGACAGGTTCGGGCACAAAGACCAGCGGGACAAAGAGAGCGGCAACAAGGATAGCTGCCATCGTGACAAGCGGGGTGACCCGCATGATCCGCGAGGAGTTGGGAGAGTAGATGACCTCTTTTTTCAACAGTTTTATCAGCGTAAAGTAGGTCTGGAAGACAGACGGGCCCTGCCGTCCCTGTGTCCAGGCTTTGACTTTCTTTATCAGGCTGACAAAGAGGGGTGAGACTGCGATGACGACAAGCGTATTGATCACAAGATACAGGACAAAATCCAGGTTCATGCAAACCACCCGAGGAAAATGATCAGGGCAATGACCGTGATAAAGACATAGAGGAGATAGGTGTCAAGGCACCCGTTCTGGAAGCGTGATACGACCTTGTGTAACCTCATGGACTGCTGCGCAATGGGGCGGTAGAGGTATTCCTCAAATACTTTTAAGAGACGGATCTCTCCGGTCCCTTCCTTAAAGATGCAGTTCTTCTGGTCAAAGAACGTCCGTTCATTGGTTGTCCGGGTGCGGTAGATGGCAGAGAAGATGATGTCGAGAGGTTCGGAGAACCCGTGACCACTGTATTCTGCCGATGCCTGCTGGGAGAGTGTCCCGCATCCCCATGTTTCGCTCACCCGCACTTCCCGCGAAGCGGTGAAATACAGCACCGCATACGTGAGAACGGCCATGCCGATGAGCAAGCAGGCTGACCAGCAGCATATCCGGCAGGGGAACGGCAAAACCAACGATTGCAAAGATCTGGAGGGCACATACCCCCAGAAGAATACAGGCAGCCGCAAGGATACCCGGCCCGATCAGCATTGCACGGGGGACTTCCTGCGGCTGCGGCACTCTCCGGAGAACGCGGGAGGGCAAGGAAGATCGATCCGAAACGCCTTGACAAAACACGCTGCGGAGAGCGCACTGGTCAGGGCAAACAGGGCAAGGCAGATGAAGAGGAGCACTTTGAACAGCGGATCCACCACAGCAACGGAGGAGAAGAACGACATGAAGATCAGAAGCTCGCTGGCAAACCCGTTTAAGGGGGGCAATGCGGCTATCGAGACTGCGCCAACAAAGAAGAGTGCAGAGGTGACCGGCATCCGGTGGGCAAGTCCTCCCATGTGTTCGATATCCCGCGTATGGGTGGCAGACACCACGGAACCCGCGGTGAGGAAGAGCAGGCTCTTGAACAGGGCATGGTTCAGCGAGTGGAAGAGCGCACCCAGCAGGCTGAGGGTTGCAAGCAGGGGAAGATTACTGGCAGTAAAGATCACTGACAGCCCAATACCGGTAAAGATGATCCCGATATTCTCAATGCTCGAATAGGCAAGCATTCCCTTGACATCATGCTCTTTTAACGCGTAGATGATGCCAAGAACCGCCGATGCAGTTCCCGCGGCAAGGATCAGCACACCCCACCAGAGATCCGGCGTGAAAACATCTAGCAGGAAACGCACAAGACCATACACGGCGATCTTGAGCATCACCCCGGACATGAGTGCGGAGATCGGTGACGGGCTTGCCGGGTGGGCATACGGCAGCCACTTGTGGAACGGGATGATCCCTGCCTTGATGGAAAAACCCACAAAAAGAGCGAGAAATGCAACGGTGACGAGAGGGGTTGATGCAGCTGTCAGGGGAGAAATAGCAAACGAACCGGTCACGGCATAGAGAACGATGATTCCCAGCAGGACAAAGAGAGATGAGAGCTGGGTCATGACAAAATAAAAGATCCCGGCCTTTCCGGGTCTCGTCCTGCGTATATTCATAGGTCACCAGCAGGAACGAACTGGCCGCCATCAGTTCCCAGAAGAGGAAAAACGAGAGCGTGTTTGCCGAGGCAACGATCAGGACCATTGCAAGAATGAACAGACTGGTACAGCCGCAGAGCAGGTTTCTGCGGGATTGCCCGTCCATATGCTCAATATATTCAGTAAAGTAGAGGGCAACACATGCCGATACGACTGCGATGATGAGCAGGAAAAATGAAGCGAGCCGGTCGATAACAAATGAGAGGGAAAATGCGGGGAGGGGCTGGTAGAGGGTAAATAACACCTGTTCACCGGAGAGCAGGATCAGAAGAGAAAGACTCCCCAGCAGGAGGGATGCGATGATTATACAGGAGAACGAGATCGTCCGTACGGATCTCCGGTCCAGCGATGCAGCGAGAAGGGGAAATGATTGTACCGGCAAGAAGAACCAGAATTGCGAGAATGAAAAGTTCAACAATCATTCTTCGCTCCTGATGATCCGGTTCTGCACATACCATCGCGTAACGCCGCGTGGAATTACCCATTTTTTCTCCTGTTCTCCTGATAGAATATTGATCTGGTTGTTCATGCCCTGCACCCGATCAGGTATTCTGTTCCGCCGGGAAGAGCAGCGGGATCACGTTTCATCGGGCAGACATCAATTCCCTTGAGATTTCCCATGACAGAACCCGAACCGGTCCCGGATGGTTTTTGGCAGATCACTCTCGGCCATGGGGTAGAAACCCAGACTCCCATAGAAATCCACCAGTTCAGTCTTCGAGTGCATATAGAGCGTCTCCTGCCTGCCGCACTCCTCTATAAGAAGGATCATAACCGAACGGGCAAACCCCCGGCGCCGGTATTCGTCCAGGACATAGACAGCATCGACTTCAAGACCGTCCGGATGGCGTGAACACCGTGCCACCCCAATCAGTTTGGTACCTGCAAAGGCAGCAAAGAGCCGGTCATTGACCCGGTCAGCAGTCTGCTGATGGTAGTGGGTCCAGAGTTCCCGTTCGGCACGGATGAGTTCAGCAGGGGAAAGTTCCCGTACATCCACGGCACCGATAATCCTGAACCGGTGAGGCACGTGCACCCTGGGAGAACAGGGCTTTTCCAATCTCGATAAAAAAATGAGGGCGGAATGTGACAAAACCTCCGCTCTCCTCTCCGGCAAGTGCATACAGGGTAAGAAGCGTCTGATCCTCGCTGAACGGTTCCGGTTCAGCATACGAAGAAATGATCGGTATACAGCACCTCCACAAAACCAGTTATTCGGGTAGTGATATGATAAGGGTAATTGTCCATTCAGATCATCGTTTGGATGTCAATTCTCTTTATGTTACCATTTCAGTACGATAAAGGCATCGCGCTTTTTAGGGAAAAACAGGTCTTTTTTTAAAATATTCGGACTTCTTTTCGCAGGATAGAACTGTTGAGATTGGTCATTTTGGCAAAAATTATGGCCCTGATGGAAAATCCGGCAATAAATTGAGATAATTATCGATCAATGCGCGTACAGAAGCATTCAACGGTAATCTTTTCAGAGACAAAGAAACGGGAATATCCATTCCGGTTTACCCTGCTTCGCAGTCAGGAGTAAAAACACAAAATTTAACTGATTCCCCGTACGACTGAACACTACGGCAGACTTCCTGAGGTGTGTGTAAAGGGAGAGTTGCCATAGACAAAGGAGAATGCCACTAAAATGATCGACAAATTATTGCTGGGAAATTATAAGTTCAGGGAATCTGATTTCACCCCGAATATCGATTACTACCGCGAACTGGCATCCAGCCAGCACCCGACAACGCTCTGGATCGGATGCTCGGACTCACGACTCCAGACCGGGCATATCACCCAGGCAAGGGCGGGAGAACTGTTCATCCAGAGAAATATCGGTAATATCGTGCCCATCCATGACTGGAATTTTGCCACGGTGCTTGAATACGCTGTTGTTCACCTCAAGGTTGAGGATGTGGTCATCTGCGGGCATTCAAACTGCGGTGCGATCCGGGCACTCGATAAGGAGAGCACCGATTCGTACATACCTCTCTGGCTGAACAATGCCCGTGAGGCAAAAGAGCGGGTGGACAAAAAGATCACTCCCCCGACAACCGTTCTCGAAAAGGATGAGCGGTACCGCCTGATAGAACAGGAGAACGTGAGGCTCCAGATCGAACACCTCTATACCTATCCCCTGCTGAAAAAAGCAGTTGATGAGAAGAGGAGTGCAGGTCCACGGGCTCTATTATGATCTTGGGAATGGTGCCCTGACCCGGGTTACCTGATCATCAGCAGACAGCATCAATCTCTTTTTTTATCCGGTCAGGAAATACGCCCGATACGGGTGAGTTTTCCATTCACCAGTAACCATGGGGAGCGGGGGATAATCAGTCTCGATTATTTTCTTCACATAATCCGGTACACCGTCATCAACCAGCGTGAGTTTGAGATCTACCCGGTCACCGTACTCTTTTTTCAGTTCTGCTGCCAGTGCATCAAATGCTGCGGTGAGTTTTCCTGTCGGATAGCAGTCGGAAAGTCCGCAGGTCCGGTTCTCATCACAGGGAAACGGACAGCATTCGGAATCTTTCAGGCCCACAATTTCAACAAGGACGGTACCTGTCATGTCAGTACTATTGGTGTAAACGCTATTTGAGCATTCGTCATTGAACACTGGTATTACCTTCCCAAGGGTTATCGCATCGGGGGGAGCCAAGTGGCGGGGGTGAAACACCCTTGAATGTTCGGGTTTATTTTCTGCTCTATAGGAAACATTTCTTCTGATAAAATAATCCCCCCCTCTTGCGCCACCAGTCCTCCGTTGGGGGACAGGGCGCAGTGCGATAGACCCAAGGTTCGAAGAGGGTAATACATCATCATCGCAATAGGGATGCTCTAGTGGCGGGGGGGTGAAACACCCTTGAATGTTCAGGATTTTTGAACATTTTTCATGAAAATCATGGTTATCAGATACAATTCGGAATTAAAACTATTCTATCGATCAGTTATGATTACTGCCGCCATCCCTGACAGCGTATCCCATTGGCGATTCATTACCAAAAAAAAAATTAAAACCGACCTGCCCCGCCGTGCCTCGGAGAGGCCCTGAGGCGGGGCTCTTCGTATTTTATACAATTTTCATGGCTCAGGTATGAATCACGTTCATGTGCGTTTCTCCAGAGCCAGGTTTTCATTATCCGGATATGAACTCACTTCATACCCTTTCCTCAAATCCAAGAAAAAATGTTTTATAAAAACCGTTCGAACCGCTCTTTTCTGACTTTGCAGATTGGGCAGATTTCCGGGGGTTGCTCACGGGCACAAAGGTACCCGCAGACACTGCAACGCCAGACCGGCAGTGATAATGAGGGAAACGGGGAGGTTGAAAGGGGAGGTATGGCGCTCTTTTTCCCCCGTTCGGATCGTGGGGGACGTCGCTCGGGAACCGGTAGCTGCTGTTTTTTTCCGCCGGCGATCGCTTCATTGACATAAAGAGCACAGTAGCAGGCACCAAAATCATTGAGATCCGGATCCCGGTAATTGCAGGGACAGATAATATCAAGATCTTCATCTTTTTTTCCCGAGGCCAGACGGCAGGGACAGGCACGGTACCCGTAACGCTGTTCATTTTTCAGGAGCCCCCGGACAAGATTTTTCGTGAAATCCACATCAGGGTTCAGGAAGTAGCCCCCGCTTTCTGCCTCTTTTTTAAGAATTACTATATATCCGGTCGATTTCCTTTTCATCTGCAATCGCCAGGGTCATATTTTCAAAGCCTCCCGGATCTCATCTTCACGGAATCCTACAATGCCTTTTTTATCATCTGATGACCAGGGTGGGAAATGAACCCTTGGGGTTCCATTTCTCAACTTCATTCATGGCGTCATCCTGCTCTTTTCCCTCAAGGAGGTCAACATACGATATAGTCGAATTCCACCCCGAGTGTCCGTCAATAATTCTTTTGTTTTTGCGCACCAGCCGCAGGTGCTCAGGGCATACAGCATAACGTTTCCCTTTTTTTTCCCGTTTACATGTTCGACAACCATGAAAAACCTCAAATCCTTCGTGCATGGAGATTGCTGCAAATACTATTATAAAAATGGGCTTGCAGTCATGGATATACTGACAGAAAAAATCTCCTCCGTTGTGGGTTGTATTATTGCCAAAACAGCGGATTTAACGATTTTTCATTCAAAGGATATGCTTTTATTACCGGTTATCGATAACCGTAGGAATCTGTGCCAGTACAATGACGGAATACTTTTTTTGGAAAAGTGGATAATGAAAAAATTATTTATTTGTTCTTCATCATTACGTTGATATCTTCAAGGAGTGCCTGCAGATCCTCTTCGTGCTCGACTTCCATCTGGAGGATGCCAAGCACGATGTTATAGGTGACCGGGTCCTTGTCCCGTGTCTTTTTCAGCAGGCTGTTGTATGACTCTTGATGGCACACTGCTCGCCTTTGATATTCTGTTCAAGCACCTTGATCACATAGGGATCGTCAGGTGCATCGTACCCGCAGTTGGTGAGTTTATACCAGTCCTGCGGCTTTGTTACCGGTGTCCCGCCCAGCTGGATAATCCGTGTGGTGAGCAGGACTGCATGCCCGAGTTCTTCGGTTGCATGGAGCGTGAGTTCGGCAATAACTGCTTCCTTGTTGGGTCCCCGGACAATCTTTGAGCCAATCCAGTACTGGTAGTACGCGAGCCATTCATCGGAAAATGCCTTGTTGAGGAGCTTTACCAGGTCCTCAACATTGGTATCAACAATCTTTCTTCCAAACGTTCCCATGGGTTTCACCCTCATCATAGTCTTTGAGACATTTGAATATCGACACTTCTCCTTTTTATGCGTATCCGTGCAGGCATGGGTAGTTATCATCATAGACTACCTGTTCGTGCTGCATGGTCTGGATACAGAATGGATCAACGGGCAGTATAAAGGACGAATTTTATGGAAAGATCTGAGGAACTGCTGGTACCTGCACTATCGTTAATAACTATTCAGGCACATTATATATGGAAATCATGAAGGCGGTTCTGGGTCTCGAAGACGGGCAATTTGTTATCGGGGAAGGGTTTGGTGTTGAAGGGGAATGTTCCGGTGAACTCGTGTTCAATACGCAGATGACCGGGTATATGGAATCCCTGACCGATCCGAGTTATTTCGGTCAGATCCTGATGTTCACCTTCCCCCAGATCGGGAATTATGGTGTCGATACACAGAATTTCCAGAACCCGCACATATGTGCTCTTGGTTGTATAACCAAAGAGATCTGTGAGAAACCCTCTGCCCAGCCGTCAATCACGATCCTTTTTTGAAGAGAACAATCTCCTTGGCATGAGTGGTGTTGACACCCGTGCACTGACCATCAAGACCCGTGTTCACGGAACCATGCGGGCTGCTCTCGTTGTCGGAAGTGATGATGGAGATTATGCAGTACAACTTGCAAAAAGGACTCCCTCAATTTCAGATATTGTCCCCATCCCGGAAGTCTCCTGTAAAGAGCCGTATCAGTATCCAGGGAAGCGGAAAACGTATTGCAGTAATTGATCTGGGGATAAAAAAGAATCATGATTACCAGCCTTGCAAAGCGGCAGGGCGATCTCTATGTCTTTCCCTATAATGTCAGATGCCGATCAGGTTCTTGCCTGCAAACCCGATGCACTCTTCATCAGCAACGGGCCCGGTGATCCCAAACAGGCACCCGATGCAATACAATGCATAAAGGATCTTCTCGGCCAGTTACCCATCTTCGGGATATGCATGGGTAACCAGGTCTGTGCATTGGCACTCGGTGGAGATACCTACAAGCTTAAGTTCGGGCACCGGGGTGCCAACCAGCCTGTCCGGTTTAAAGACGGGAGGATCTTTATCACGACCCAGAACCATGGGTTTGCTGTGGATGCAGATTCCCTGCCGGAGGGTTGCTGTGTGTCATACACCAATGTGAATGACGGTACCCTGGAAGGATTTGAAAACAAGGACCTCGACCTCACGACTGTCCAGTTCCACCCTGAAGCGCATGGTGGTCCCAGGGACACCGAGGCGCACTTCTTCGATGCTCTGTTCAGGAGGATCTCCTGATGCCCAAACGGCCGGATATCAAAAAAGTCCTCATGATCGGGTCAGGTCCGATCCAGATCGGGCAGGCAGCAGAATTTGATTTTTCGGGATCCCAGGCATGCCGTGCACTCCGTGAAGAGGGTATTAACGTCGTCCTTGTCAACTCAAATCCCGCAACCATCATGACAGATCCGGAGATGGCAGATGAAATTTACATCGAACCTCTCCGGGCAGATGTAATTGCAAAAATCATCGAGAAGGAAAAGCCGGATGGTATCCTCTCCGGTATGGGCGGGCAGACAGGTCTCAACCTCACCGTTGAACTCGCTGAAATGGGAGCCCTTAAGGGTGTGGAGATCCTGGGAACACCCCTGGAAGCGATTTATAAAGGGGAAGACCGGGAAAAATTCCGGGATCTCATGACGGAGATCGGTGAACCTGTCCCCAAAAGTATTGTCATCAATTCCTTAAGCCAGATTGATGAAGCAATCAAAACAATCGGGCTGCCGGCGGTTGTCCGCCCGGCCTATACCCTTGGAGGAGCCGGCGGTGGGATCGGAAAGACAAAAGAAGAGTTGATCCGGATCATTGAACTCGGACTTTCCCGATCACGTATTCACCAGGTCCTTATTGAAGAAAGCGTCCTTGGCTGGAAGGAAATCGAATTCGAAGTGATGCGCGACGCTGCAGATACCTGTATCATCGTCTGCGGAATGGAGAATGTGGACCCCATGGGTATCCATACCGGGGAAAGTGTGGTTGTCGCTCCTATCCTTACCCTTCGCGACGATGAGTTCCAGATGATGCGAAGTGCAGCTATTCATATCATCAGGGCGCTCGATGTCCAGGGTGGCTGTAATGTACAATTCGCGTTCCTTGATGGGGACTACCGCGTTATTGAGGTAAATCCCCGTGTTTCGCGTTCATCAGCACTTGCATCAAAAGCAACCGGTTATCCCATAGCCCGTGTAGCGGCAAAGATAGCTATCGGGCTTCGGCTTGATGAGATCATGAATACGGTGACCGGTTGTACCCCGGCGTCGTTTGAACCGGCCATTGATTATATCGTTGCCAAAGTCCCCCGCTGGCCTTTTGACAAGTTTAAGGGAGCAGACCGGACGCTCTCCACCTCCATGAAGAGCACCGGAGAAGTCATGGCGATCGGCAGGACCCTCGAGGAAGCCTTCATGAAGGCAAAACGTTCGATTGATACGGATGTGATCCCTCATACGAGCCAGAGCGAGATCCGTATGATCCTCTCACGGCCTACCGATGAACGATTCCATTGCCTGTTTGATGCGTTCCGCCAGGGATTATCGATCGACGAGATCGTCCAGCTCACCTCGATAACCCCGTTTTTTTTAGAGAAATTCAAAAACATTGTTGATATGGAAAAACATCTCGTGGATCACCATGAACTCACGGATATTCTCGCGGCAAAACGATATGGGTTTTCAAATACGGAACTTGTGAAAATCACGGGGCTCTCTTTAGAAAACGTTGAGGATATGGCAGGTCTTCCCACCTATAAGATGGTAGATACCTGTGCTGCGGAATTTCCCGCCACCACTCCTTATTTCTACTCGACGTTCGAGCAGGTAGTGTGAAATTGTCACAAATGAAAATAAGAAAGTTCTGATCCTTGGCTCAGGACCCATCCGTATCGGCCAGGGAATTGAGTTCGATTACTGCACAGTTCACGCGGTCCAGGCATTGCGGGATGAAGGGGTTGAAGTACACATCATCAACAACAATCCTGAAACGGTTTCTACGGATTTTGATACCTCAGACCGGCTCTTTTTCGAGCCGATGCAGCTCGAGGATGTTGTCAACGTCCTTAAAAAAGATTATTATTACGGGGTAATGGTCCAGTTCGGGGGGCAGAATGCGGTAAATCTCGCGGTCCCTATTGAAGAGGAGATCAAACGGCTCGGGCTGAAAACCAGAATTCTCGGCACGAGTCCGGATGCCATGGATATTGCAGAGGATCGCGACCGGTTCAGCAGGCTCCTGCACAAACTCAGTATTCCCAGCCCGGCAAACAGCTCGGCGTATTCTGAAGGAGATGCCAAGGCCATGGCAGCACGGATCGGGTACCCGTTCTCGTCAGGCCATCGTATGTTCTTGGGGGAAGGGCGATGGAGATTGTGCATGACGAACGGGAACTTGAGACCTATATGAAGGAGGCAGTCCGCGTCAGCAGGAACCATCCGGTCCTGATCGATTCCTATCTTCAGAATGCCATAGAACTCGACGTCGATGCGGTCTGCGATGGCAAAGAGGTCCTTATCGGGGGCATCATGGAACACATCGAACAGGCGGGTATTCATTCAGGAGATTCTGCCTGCGTTATCCCCACCCAGTCGCTGTCTCCTGAAGTTCTGGATATCATACGGGAATATACCAAAAAGATCGCTCTCGGGCTCGGAGTCGTGGGACTCGTGAACCTCCAGCTTGCAGTCAAGGATAACGTCGTCTACATCCTTGAAGCAAATCCGCGTGCAAGCCGCACCGTCCCGTTTGTATCAAAGGCCACCGGGATACCTGTTGCAAAAATCGCCGCGAAAGTTATGATAGGAAGGAAACTGCGCGATCTGGGATATAAGGAACGTGTGCTGGATCATGTTGCAGTCAAAGAGGTGCTCCTCCCCTTCAATAAGCTCGCCGGTGTCGATACTATGCTTGGTCCTGAAATGAAAAGTACCGGTGAAGTGATGGGTATAGATTATGATTTCGGGCTCGCGTTTTACAAAGCATGCATATCTGCGGATAATGAACTCCCGCTCAAGGGTAATATCTTTATTTCGGTAAATATCGAGCAGAAAGATGAGGCTATTCCCATTGCACGGCAACTGCGGGATCTGGGTCTCATTTTGTATGGAACGGAAGGAACGGTTGATTACCTGTATGAAGCGGGTATTGAAGCACACCTGGTAAGAAAGATCCAGGAAGGTTCACCCAATGTGCTCGATATGATGCGGCACGGAGAGATCCGCCTCATTATCAACACTCCCCAGGACAAGCAATCCCGGCAGGACCACTACCAGATCATGCGTGCGGCAGTGGATTTCAGTATCCCGTATATTACCACCCTTCAGGCAGCGCGTGCCGCAGCACTTGCAATTGATGCCATCAAGCGCGAGAAAGTCACCCTGGAACCGCTCAGTCACTATCTGAAGTGAGTGCTGTACTATACCCCCCTGGTTCTCATTTTTTGTCAACATTTTTAATTATTGATCTCATACTACGATCTATCAGAAAGCGGTGTATAGTACAAATTAATTGAATATGCTTATATACCGAAATAACAAAAAAAGATGCATGAAGAAATTATTTGTTGTTCTCGCGATCCTGTTTATCGGGATTCTTAGTTGCGGGCTGTACATCCCAGCCTCCGGCACCGGTTGTTACTCCTACACCAACGGAAGTTTCAACACCTGTTCCAACTACAGCTCCGGTCGTAAAAACAATTCTGGAAACAGCAGTTGCTGATGGCAGGTTTACCTCTCTTGCAGCGGCAGTACAGGCTGCAAATCTTACCACGACACTGAGTGGCCCAGGACCGTTTACGGTATTTGCTCCCACTGATGCTGCTTTCAAGAAACTGCCCAACGGGACGGTCGCAGACCCGGGATAATCCTTCTGTACCATGTAGTTTCCGGGAATCTCATGGCAGCAGATCTGATGAACCTCACCTATGTCAAGACTGTCCAGGGGGATAACATTACTATCACCTCCAAGAATGGAACCCTCATGGTGAATGGTGCAAAGGTTATCGCTTCGGACATTACGACCGGTAACGGGGTCATCCATGTCATTGATTCAGTTCTTATACCCTGGCGACCGACAGCCAGCAACCCCCACTGCGACCCCGACAATGCAGCCATCAACGACGATCACTTTCACGAGAGAAATGACTATTATGCCGGGCACGACCGTGTATATCAAGGTCGGCAGCAAAGTTGTCTGGAAGAACACGGATCCCTTAAAACCCCATGGTGTGGCAGCGGTTGATGCAATGGGCGCAAAATACTTCGGTGGTCTGACCGGTGTTCAGATACCCTTCAATAAGACCTTTGAAGTTACGTTTGACACGCCCGGATATTTCAGCTACAAGACAACGTTCCAGCCAGAAACAACCGGAACAATCGTTGTAACCAAGTAACAACAATAACGTTCAGGACAATTCAGCCTGAACAATCTTTTTTCCTGTTCTTTAGAACTAATCCGGCTTTTCTCCACGGTAGATATCAGCGCTTATCCGGGTACTTTAAAAATATATGCTCACAGAGCCTATTATTGTAGCATTACCAGTCACTTGGAGTATCCAATATGGGAAAAGGTACGATAGTTCTTGCATATTCCGGAGGGCTTGATACCTCCATCTGCATCCCCCTGTTAAAGGAACGATATGACTATGATCGTGTGGTAACGGTTGCGGTACATGTTGGTCAGCGGGATGAGGAAATCGAGGTCGCAACAAAAAAAGGAAAAAAACTTGCTGACCGCCATTATACGATCGATGCCCGGGAAAAATTTGTAAAAGAGCACATATTCCCGGCGATCAGGGCAAATGGATCGTATGAAGGATACCCGATGGGTACATCCCTTGCCCGCCCGCTTATTGCAGAAGAAGTCGTAAAGATTGCACACAAAGAGGGTGCAACTGCGATCGGCCATGGGTGTACCGGAAAAGGAAACGACCAGCTCAGGTTCGATGTTATCATTCGCGGCGCCGGACTGGAAGTTGTTGCTCCCATACGTGAACTGAACCTGACCCGCGACTGGGAGATTGAGTATGCGAAGGAACACAATATTCCCGTTCCGGTAAAAAAAGACAAGCCGTGGAGTATGGATGAGAACTGCTGGAGCCGGAGTATTGAAGGAGGAAAGCTTGAAGATCCCGCGTATCATCCCCCTGAAGAGATCTATCTCTGGACGGTATCTGCCCTGAAAGCACCGGATAAACCTGAAAAACTCACACTCGAATTTAAATCCGGTGTTCCCATTGCAATGAACGGCAGGAAACGTGCCGGTTACGAATTGATCCAGGACCTTAACAAACGTGCCGGGAAACACGGAATTGGCAGGAATGATATGGTTGAAGACCGGATCCTGGGGCTCAAGGCGCGGGAGAATTACGAGCACCCCGCAGCAACAGTCATCCTTATGGCGCACCGGGATCTCGAAGCGCTTGTTCTTACGCGACAGGAAATTGCCTTTAAGCGGATTGTTGACGACAAATGGTCTGAACTTGCTTATGAAGGACTTGTCTATGAACCCCTCTATACTGCTTTGAATGCCTTTATCGCTACAACTCAGGAGCGGGTAAATGGTATTGTAGACCTGGAGTTGTACAAGGGGAATGTCAGGATTCTTGGAAGGAGTTCACCTGACGCATTGTATTCGAATGACCTTGTTTCATTCGACAGTTTATCCATTGACCAGTGTCATGCGATCGGTGTCTCCCATTATTTTGGAATCCAGGCCCGCATGGTCAGACAGCAGCAAAAAAAGAAAAAATAAATGCTCGTTAGAATTCCTAATATTACAGCACAAAATAAAAAAGGCAAACGCTGCTCCTGTCTAGAATTCCTAATACTATAGCACAAAATAAAAAAGGACAAACGCTTTGAAGGAGGGGACAGTGCTGTCCCCCGGACCGCCCCTGCGCAATGCGATAGTGCTGTTATTACCTTCTAGGGGGTTATCGCATTGGGGGGGGGAGCCAAGTGGCAGGGGTGAAACTCCCATGAACGTTGAGAGTTTTTTTCGAACATTTCTACAGAGCCAAAATAAAAGGAAACCTTTTTTTTGATCTGCAGAAATCATCAGAAATTCTGACGCCCGGTGGGCTTTTGCCCAACCCCATGAACGAGCCCTTTTATCAGGAATCCACAAGATAATTGAAGAATATCCGGAGTCAGTCTGATGAACACGAATAACTCCCAGAATTTTTTACTATTCCAGTCAGTAGGCATCGGGCAGCATAATAAAGGTGAAAAATCAGAAGTTTTTACCCCTTTTAAAAAAGACACCTTACACCTCTGGTCAGCACGGTATAGCGATCTCGATTCGCATCTCTCTTTTGTGGAGAATTTTCTGAGTCAGCAGGAGCGGGAAAAATCTTTTACGTTTATCCGGCCTGTCGATGCCCGGCACTTTGTATTGAGGCACGGAATGGTGCGCTTCATACTTGCCAGGTATACACAAACAGGACCAGAATTGCTGCCTGTTGTGTACGATACACGGGGCAAACCCGGACTGGACCTGCACAGTGACTTTCATGAATTATCCTTCAGCCTTTCCCATTCCGATCAGGTGGTGTCTGTGGGAATTGTCATGAACCACAGCATCGGAATTGACATAGTCAAGATTAATCCGGATTTTCCGTTTCATGAAATTTACGAATATCTCTTTACCCCGATGGAAAAGGAAGTGATAAGGGAAATACCCCCCAAGCAAAGGTATCTGATGTTTTTTAAGATATGGGCACTGAAAGAGGCCATTGTCAAGGCAACCGGGGATGGTATCCGGTTGATGGGCAGCACTGATGTCACGTCAGTTATCAAAGATTCCTGTCAGGTATCTTCCCACAGGGTAAAAATCAATGAAAAAACAAGGAATTTTAGTATCTGTCAGTTCAGTCCGGCGCAATCGTACCTTGGTGCAGCAGCAGTCTGCCTGGACCCCTGAGAAAAAACAGGATGGAACTGGATTATCTGAAGGTCCCCTGCACGGTATAACCAGACTGGATCCCCCGGATCCTGGTCGTCATCCTAACAGAGAGGAATATAGAAACTTATATGGATTTACAATTAAGAAACGAAATACTAATGTGCGCCAGTTTTTTTTCCCGTTTTCATAAACCAAAACCGCATATCGTTGAAAGTCCTCCCCCGCCACAAATTGCACATGGCCCTGGAATGCAAATCCCGGAATATAAAAATAAACCCTATTTTATCGTTGCGTCGGTTGAGATGGGGAATACAACCACCAAGTGTATCCTGACCGGTGTGAGTCTTGAAACCGGGATGTCATATGTTATTCACAAAACCGTGAGCATGAGCCGTGACATCCGCCCACCAAAAGCCGGCGAGACGGTATTCGGGGCCACACTTGACGGAACCGAACTCACCCGGGAAGCAGTTACCGAACTTGTCAGGGATACTCTGCTCCAGTGCCATAAAGATGCCCGCCTCGATGTGTTAAAAGATCTCGATTTTGTTGTCCGGAGCACGGGTGTAGTTGCCGAGATGGAGTCTCCCGACCAGATTGGGGATTTTGTCATCGCACTTGCCAACGGATGCCTGATCGCTGGCGTCCCTCCTCGTAAGATGACACCGCCGATGTCAAAGGAAAACCAGTCACAAAAACTTCAGCAATTCAGTTTTGCGGACAAAGTGGTGTTTGTTGGTGCTGTTGCCGGAGTAATCCCGCCTGTTGGTTCTACGGGCGTTGAAATGGTTGCAAATGAAATGGAAGGAGAGCTCGCGATGGCGGGAATCAAGGAGGGAGCAAAATGGACACCGGTGGATTTCCGTAATCCCTGCGTTTCTGTAGATTTTGGCACAACACTTGATGGAAGGATCACCGGTGATGTGGATCCTGACAACCCAAACCCGTTTGCAAAAACGGTAGGGAATTTTTGCGGCCTTGCCGGCGCAATCCCCGATGCACTTGTCAGGGGGACAGGGCTTGTTCACGCAAAAACCGGGACGGCACTCGATATCTTTGGAGAGCACAGCGTGGCCGGGGGACTGTTCAGCGGGGGGAACCGAAAGGTTGTTGAGGATCTGGTAGACCGGTGCCACAAGCATATCGATATCCGCATCGTACCCCCGGAACGCGACCGGTTCGGGAGAGTTCCGGTCAATGCACGGCTGGCGAAGGAATCCGGTATCGCCATGATCGGGTGTGATTGCGGAGTGAACAGCAGTGAACTGGATGAACTGGTTGCTGTGGGCTCAGAAATCCATAAAAAGTACAACCTGGCAACGCTCAACGAGGTCGTCGATCGGGTCTGTGCAAAGATGGCGTTGCGCCTGATCGATGTTGCAGTTGAACAGGGCCTTGTACCAAGGAATTCATCCATCGGTTTTACCGGCAGGGCCGCGATCTCGGGGCGTAAACCCGAATATATTCTTGAAGGGATTATCGAACGAAACCTGTTTGATGACCCGGTTGACCATCTGGTATTTGTGGATGACGGGCTGGCACGCGGCGCGGCACTGATGGGACGCTGCATGAACTCGCTGGGAAAACCAAAAAACCCGATAGGCGGTGTCCGCGGGGGCCCATGTATTATGAGCCGGCGGATCAAGATAGGTAAATGAGAGTGGTGACTGACTATGGCAGATGAAGAACCGTTATTTGATATTCTTATCCCCCCTGGTGTACCCAGAAGCTTATTGTGGAAATCTCCAAAAAATTCGATGTGGAAATCGTTGACCGGAGAGAGAAGATTAAATTTGCCAATATGGAGGGGGATGAACGCGATCTCCTGGCATTCCGTGGTAAACTTGAGGTAATGCAGAACGTTGAAAAGTATATGCGTGACCAGTTAAAGGCATTCGTTGCTGAGAAATAATCAGATCTCTTCAAAAAAATCCTTTTTTGCCCAATTGCTGTTTTTCGTGAGGAATGTATATCGCAGCACCTCAAAGGGAAGCCGTCGGAACGGTTTAAGGGCAGTTTTGTCTGGGTGTTCTGTTCAAAGGTTGAAATAAATGTGCTCATAGAAAACATTCTGAATATTCTGATGCTCTTTTGGGCTTTTACCCCCATCACTCGGGAATCCCTGTTGCGATGACGATGTATTACCTGCTATGAACCTTGGGCCTATCGTACTGCGCCCTGTCCCCAGACGGGGGACTGGTGGCACAAGAGGGGGGATTATTTTATCAGAAGAAATGTTTTCTATAGAGCAGTAATAATGATAGAAAAATCGGCTCTGTAGAAATGTTCAAAAAAACTCGAACGTTCATGGGGGTTTCACCCCCGCCACTTGGCTCCCCCCAATGCGATAACCCCCGAAAAGGTAATCACAGCACTATCGCATTGCGCAGGGGCGGTCCGGGGGGACAGGCACTGTCCCCTCCTTCAAAGCGGTTGTCCTTTTTTATTTTGTGCTATAGTATTAGGAATTTTACAGAGCCGAAAAATTATAAAATAAAATGTTCAAGGAACGAACAGAAAAAAGACTCAATTTTATCCTTTGCAGAATTTTTTTCTTTGTTGCCCGGTTAATCTCTGTGGCAGATAGGAGAGTGACCCCCTCATTCCCCCAGAGGGGGATGCAGCCCAAGGGGAGATCCCCCTGACCCCATTTTCGGATATTTTCAGAAACTTTATGAGGTTTATCGCATTTTGGGGACGCTTTTTAGACGGAAGCGGAAGCACGATGTGGTGGAGCCCTCAAGAGTGATCAGAGGATACATTGTTTAATGTCAGTCATAAAATCAGTCGCTGGAATGTGATAACACCCTTAATTTCTATTTCAGCAGTCGCACCAGCAGTGCTTTCTGTGCATGGAGCCTGTTTTCTGCCTCGTCCCAGACAAGGCTCTGACCTCCTTCCATGACCTCATCAGCAATTTCCTCACCGCGATGCGCCGGAAGACAATGGAGTACCCGGGCATCAGGAGAGGCATGGCGCATAAGCGCGGCATTGACCGTATAACTCCCAAACGCTTTCATACGCTCTTCACGTTCATTATCGTCGCCCATTGAAATCCACGTGTCGGTAACAATGACATCTGCATCCTTTGCGGCCTGCTCGGGTTTTCTGACAAGCGTCACTTTTCCCCCGAGGGCGAGCGCTTTCTTGACGATATTCTCTGCAGGTTCATACCCCTTTGGTGTTGCAACGGTTACGTTCATGCCGGTGAGGACGGTTGATAAGATCAGGGAATTACACACGTTATTCCCGTCCCCGACCCAGGCGACATTAAGGTCGCGTGTCGAGCCAAAATGCTCCTGAATTGTCATGATATCGGCAAGCAGCTGGCACGGGTGCTCAAGATCGGAAAGCCCGTTGATGACCGGAATTGTAGCATGCAGGGCAAACTCTTCAATCGTACTGTGTTTATAGGCACGTATCATCAGGCCGGAAACATATCGTGACGCAGCCCGTGCGGTATCCCTTATCTCCTCTCCCCGCCAGATCTGCATGTCGCGGGCATTTAAAAAAAGAGCGTGCCCGCCAAGTTCGTTCATGCCGACTTCAAACGAGATATGCGTCCTCGTGGATGACTTCTCGAAGATCATGGCCAGGTTTTTGTCACGAAGGACATCGTGGACTTTTCCCTGTTTTTTTAAGGTTTTCAGTTGTCCTGCTTCGGTCAGGAGTCTGCTCAAGTTCGCCTTTGTTTATGTCGAGTATCGACAGGAAATCCTTCTTCATCGTAACTCCTTCATGTGGGTGATACGCCGGTCCAGGAGGGCACTGGTCCCGATATCACGCCGATAACGGACCTTCCCCCTGACACAAGATGCAGATTGTTCTGCGATTCGTTCCGCCTCTTCAAGGGTTGGACCAATACCGACAAATGCAAGCGTCCGGGAGTTTAGTGTGGTAAGTTTACCCTCATGTTCTTCAACATTTGCATAATACAGGAGGGCATCTCCCGTGGGAATATTTGTTATGGGATCTCCTGAAACAGGAGAGTCGGGATACCCTGCCGGGACAATATATTTGCATACCGTAGCTTTCTGCTCAAAGGCTACCTGTGCTGATGAAAGTGATCCATTGATCATGTTCACCATGATATCGGAAAGGTCCGAACAGAGCAGGGAAAGCACATTCATCGCTTCCGGATCGCCAAACCGGGCATTGAATTCAATGACTTTGGGGCCTTTTGCAGTATTCATGAACTGGCCGTACAGGATGCCTTTGTACGGCTTCCCGGTCCTCTCCAGAGCAGCAATGGTGGATCTCATAATCGCGAGTGCCTTTTTGTAATCCTCATCGGATACAAAAGGAAGCATATGATCGGGCATGGAATAGGATCCCATGCCCCCGGTGTTAGGTCCGAGGTCACCGTCAAAAGCACGTTTGTGGTCCTGGACAAGGGGCATGGGTATCATGTGATTGCCATCTGCAAACGCCTGAAGGGTGAACTCCTCACCGATGAGGCGCTCTTCGAGCACCACCCCGCCTTTTTGGGATTTGACATATGCGATGGCGCCTGGCCGGTCAACCTGTTCTCCCATAATCCGTACACCTTTTCCCCCGGTAAGCCCGATCGGCTTGATAACAAGATCTTCCTGGTGGTCATTGATAAATGAGACCGCTTCCTTAGCCTCATAAAAAACACGGTATTTCGGGCATCCGTCAATATGGTGCAGTTCCATTAAATCACGGCAGAACGCCTTGTCGGTCTCGATCCTGGCTGCGGCCTGTGTGGGACCTACACAACCGATATCCAGTTGTTCCAGGTGATCGACAATCCCTGCTTCGAGCGGGGCTTCAGGACCGATGAACGCATAATCAACCCCGGTGTCTTTTGCGTAGGATACGATCCGGGGGATGTCAGTTTCCCTGCAAAGCCGGACATCAGTGGCAATGCGGGTAATCCCATAATTCCGCTTTGCCATTACGGAAAAAATTTCAGTATCGCTGTTGCGGGAAAGAGCTGCTGCTATGGCATGTTCTCTTCCTCCTCCTCCCACAACGAGAATTTTCATATGCATATACTCTTGCGCTTGCAATAAAAATGGTTTACGATTGTACGATCTCGCTGACTTTTACCAGCGGGAAGAGTCGTATTCCCTGAAGTCTGAGCATCTCTTCTGCACCCTGCTCACGGTCCACAACAGTTACGACACGATTGGCCTGTGCACCCGCGGTGCGGAGGGCATTTATTCCGTAGAGTGCTGAACCTCCCGATGTTGTTACATCCTCCACGAGTAAGACATCGGAATCTCTGACATTGCCGATAATGACGTCTTTTTTACCATGGCTCTTTTCAGATGCCCGGATTATTGCATAGGGCTTTTTTGTGACAATCGCAGTTGCAACAGCGAGCGGGACCCCCCCCACTGCAACTCCGGCAACTACATCAAACGCATGTGTTTTGGCAATTGCCGATGCAATGGCAAAAAGGAGATCCGGGTTGGTTACTGCGGATTTTACATCGATATAGTACGGGCTTTTTTTCCCTGAAGCAAGGGTGAATTCGCCAAATTCAATTGCCTTATGCCTTATGAGCAGGTCTGCGATTGGGTTTACCATGGAACCTCCTTGACTTTGATATGATAACCTATAATATTCACTGCACGGTGGAGGACCGGAGTAAGAATCAGGATGAGAATGAAAATCGGGAGAGTGACATTGGTAAAAAGCCAGCCAGGATCAAAAGCCAGGAGGCAAAGGAACGCTCCTGCGACAAGATCGTACTGATCGGCGACGGGCCATTTGGCTCCCCGTTCTTTGCCGAATCTCCTCTTAAAGAAACTCTTGATCAAATCACCAAGAAGGGCTCCTGCGGACAGTAATATAATCGATGTGAAGGTATGCACAGGTATCGCCCCCCAGCCATATATCCCGGACAGCCATATCTGCACCAGCCCTGTCCCGGTTCCTGCCGCAATTCCTATGATGAGGCCCCGGTATGTTTTTCCATCGCCAAAAATCCGTTTTCCATCCGAAAAATTCTTTCCCAGATCTACAGGAGTGCCTCCTCCACAGAGCGCTGCGACCGGATTCGGTACATAGGCCGGGAGCATTATCCAGACCGCGGCAAGCAACGGTATTATGAACTCAAAACTAATAATGTAGCACTCCAATACCTGTAATAAACAGCAGATACAAACATTAAGGTAACTCAAGCACGAGATAAAACTAAAACAATTATGCAGCGGGTGGACTGGAATGCAGATAAAAAAGACCCGTAGTCTTTGCCCCACATGTCTTTTGGCCATTGATGCGGAAATCGTGGAAGAAGACGGAAAGATATGGCTGAATAGTTCGTGCCCTGAGCACGGAAATTTCCATAATCTTTACTGGTCAGATCCTGCGTTATATCACCGTTTCGAACAGTATGATGCGGTAGGAAGTGGTATTGCAAATCCCCAGAATATTGCCCCTCCGGATTCGTGTCCGTCTGCCTGTGGATTGTGTGATCATCACCACTCCCAGACGCTGCTGGCCAATATCGATCTCACAAACCGCTGCAATCTCGACTGTGATTTCTGTTTTGCGAATGCCCGTGCCTGCGGGTTTGTATACGAACCGGACTTCGACGATATTGTCAGGATGCTGAAACTGCTGAGGGATGAAAAACCTGTACCGGCCCCCGCAGTCCAGTTTTCCGGCGGCGAACCCACGATGCGGGAAGATCTGGCAGAGATCATCAAAAAAGCAAAAGAGATGGGATTTCCCCAGGTACAGATTGCCTCCAACGGTGTCAGGATTGCCCAGGAACCCGGTTACGCAAAGAAGCTCAAAGATACCGGACTGAATACGGTCTATCTGCATTTTGATGGAGTTACACCGGCCACAAATCCCCTTTTGAAAATTCATCAGCAGGCGATCGAGAACCTCAAGGCCGTACGTCTTGGAATAGTCCTTGTTCCTACCGTTATACACGGGAAAAATGATCATGAGCTTGGCGATATCATCCGGTTTGCTATTAAAAACATCTCGGTAATCCGGGGAGTTAATTTCCAGCCAATTGCCTTCACCGGGGCTGCGACTGATGACGATGTCAGAAAATCACGCATCACCATTCCGGATGTGCTTGCCCGTATTGAAGAGCAGATGCCCGGTGTTCTTAAAAAAGATGATTTCTATCCGGTTCCCTGCGTTCTCCCGTTCTCTGATCTTGTTGAGGCATATACCGGTAAACCGCAGGTAAAATTTACCGCCCACCAGCATTGCGGAGCAGCCACCTATGTTTTTGTCCAGAATGACGGGGCAGTTATTCCGGTAAACCGGATGGTGGATGTAGAAAAATTCTTTGAATCGATTGAACAGATGTCAGAAAGGATCAAAAAAGGTGGCACTATCAATAAATACACGGCATTGCTGGAAGGGGTAAAAAACATGCACGAGTCCGTGAAGAAGGGTGAACAGGGGAATACCACCGAGTTCTGGAAAATTATCGGCAAGACGCTTATCGGGCAGAATTTTGAAGCACTCCGTGAATTTCACTGGAACGCACTCTTTATCGGGACCATGCATTTTATGGACCGGTATAATTATGATCTCGAGCGGGTCCAGCGGTGCTGCATCCATTATGCAACCCCCGATGGAAAACTCATACCCTTCTGTACCTACAACAGCGGACCCGTGTATCGCGAAAAAGTCTGGAAAAAATACGCACAATCAAAAGAGTAATTCTGGTTTAATATCGTTTTTTTGAGGGTTACTCCCGCTTGAAAGTATGAATTGTTTACTCAGGTGCGATAATTTCAACATAATAAATTGTTTTGAAGGTCAACCGCCTCAATGATGCTGGTTTATCGTTATTCAGGCACCGATATTGATTATCGTTATTTCTGAAGGGAGATTTCCATGTCTTATAGAATTGCGATGTTACCCGCCTCAGGGCCTCTCCGAGGCACGGCGGGGCAGGTCGGCTGTTTATTTAGTCACTGATCCACCGCAGGGACTCCCTTCGGGGGCGGCGGAGTTCATCATTTTGAGAGTTTCCATCTTTATTTCTCAATGCATAGTGACGGTGCGGATTTTCATGTTTTTATAGAATTGCGATGTTACCCGCCTCAGGGCCTCTCCGAGGCACGGCGGGTCAGGGTGGTTTATTGCATTTTGTCACTGATCCGCCGCGGGAGCGCCCCGTCGGGGGCGGCGGAGTTCATCGTTTTTTGGTGTATTGAACCCGTGAATTTGCCTTTTCATTCATAATAATATTCCAGACCTTCTCGTTCTGGGGCAGGAAAAGGTTTTTTGGAATTTTTTAGTTTCCAATCACATGAGATATTTTATGGCTATGGGAATGGCAGATCCATTTTTTTTCCATGCAGCATTGCGATTTTTGCAATTGCAAGGTCCTGGATGGCGAGTCCGGTAGAGTCAAAGATTGTGATACTTTCCGAATTTGCCCTTTTTTTCTTTCCGATCACAATTTCACCAAGGGTTCCGGCTATATCCTCTGCACGGTACAGACCCTTGGTTATCGGAACATTGATCTCTCCGGAATGGATTGCCTGGGCAGGGTCATCGACAAAGACCTGTGCATGCCTGAGCAGAGCGGGATCGAGTTCCTCTTTTCCCGGTGCATCGGCCCCGATTGCATTAATATGCGTGCCCGGATGTATCCATTCATTCCTGACAAGGGGGCTTCTTGAGGGAGTGGTCGTGACCAGCACATCACAGTCACAGGCATTTTCCAGGGTGGATGCCTGGCAGGGAAATTCCATAAACCTGTCGGCGAATTTTCTTATATGGTCAGGATTGCGACCCCAGATCTTTACCTGTCGGATTTTTAGTTCCCGGGAGATGGCGGTTACCTGGGCTTCTGCCTGCTTACCGGTACCAACGACCCCCAGCACAATCTCTTTTTTTGCAGACAGATATTTTGCAGCAACCGCACCCGCTGCACCGGTGCGCATGTCGGTAAGCCGCGTTGCATTGATAATGGCTGAAGGCTGACCTGTTTCAATATCGAGGATTACTGTCAGTGCCATCACGGTCGGAAGTCCCCGTGCAGGGTTATCCGGATGGACGTTTACAATTTTAACCCCGGCAATTTCGAGTGATGGCAGGTATGCCGGGCATTGTCCGGAAATCACCTTTTGGTAACGTGACATATAATTTGGGAGGCATCTGCACAAGCCCTCTGCCGTGATCAGCAAAGGCCGATTCCACGGCCATATTGACCTGCCCGATATCCAGACCCATATCGGTGTCGGTGAAATATTGCATGAGCGATCATCGATCGCTATCTGATTTTAACATATCTTTTGGGAGGCCAACAATTCCGGGACCCTCATTCCTGCATGACCGGGAAAATCCATAATCCTTCGTTGCACAATAAAATCCTGCGAAGGCTCCTGCCGATTTTGGCACAATAAAAAATAGAAATAACAGCGAATAGGTATTTTTTGGAATGTTTTACTCAGATATTATGGAGATTCCATTTCTTTTAACGTTTTTTCGGCAAGCTCTTTCATCCGTGCCGATATCCTGCTCGAGGATGAATAATCAACCTCTTTCATTGCATTGGCAATCTCGGTCCCGAGAACAAATATTGCGTGTTTGTGCTCCATTTTACTCTTGTGTTGTTGGGAAGGCGTAATTTTTAATGCATTGTACTGGGAAAATTTGAGTTCAGGATTTAATCCCTCAAAATATACCTTCACATCATAGAGCATCTGGTGAAGGTTGATGAGTTCCTCTTTGTGCACACTACCACTCCGGGATTAACGTAGTTGTAATCAACATAAATACATATGCCCGTGGATATTATGATCCCATTTTCATCAGCCGGATCGATACCGGGCGCTTGATTATTCCCTTGAAATCTTTTGCGGCAACATATGCAAGCCCCTTTTGCACCAGTTGATCGAGGAGTTTCTGATCAACAGCCCGGTCGACTACCAGCCCGTTAACTGAACTGTCAACAGCCTCGACTGCTTTTTCCAGATCATCGGATTTGAGTTCCTGCACCACGGCCAAATCCCCGGTCAGAAAACGGGCAAGACTGTGACCTTTTACCTCATCGATATGGTCCTGGAGAGTCAGGGGACCTTTATTTCCCTCCGCAGGTTTTTTACCCCCGCCGGTTGTTTTCCTTTTTTTTCTGTTTTACCCTGGTCATCCTGTGAGAGCTGAGGTGTGCGGAGCCCGGCCGAAAATTCAGCGGAATCTTCGAAATACTGGTCGCGGATGTACCTCGACCGGGACTTTATTCCGCAGGGTCTTGATAACCTCCTTCCTCGCCATATCTTCAACGCTTTTATTTTTAGGTGAAAATGCGACGAAATCGATATCGGCAACCTGGAGGAGCTCACGGAGGATCAGTTCACCCCCGCGATCGCCATCGAAGAACGCTGTGGCTGTCTTCTTCTCACATAACTCCTCGACAATCCTGGGGATATGGGTTCCTTCGACGGCAACGGCGTTTTTTATCCCGTACCGGAGAAGGTTCAGGACATCAGCCCTGCCCTCAACGATGATAATGGCATCTGATTCCATGACATTAGGGCCGGCAGGGACTTTTTCATCTCCGATAGATCCAATCTTTTCAATCCGGATGCTCTGCCGGACATCGTCCAGGAGTTCATCACTGTCAATGGTTCCGTCCTCAAAACGGTCGAGCAATATTTCCTTTGCACGTTCGACAATTTTTTTCCGCTTGACGACACGGATATCTTCGATGGATTCAACAATAACATGCGCGATGCATGGCCCAACCCGATCGATTGTCTCAAGCGAGGCCGCAAGGATGGCAGTCTCAGCTCTGTCCAGCGAAGTCGAGATTAATATCTCGCCCTTGGTTTCGCCCTTCTTGCTGGTAATCTGGACGTCGATACGCCCGACTCGTCCTGTCCTCTGGAGATCCCGCAGGTCTAAGTCTTCGCCGAGTAACCCTTCAGTCTGCCCGAAAATGGCACCGACTACGTCAGGTTTCTCGACCACCCCCTCTGCAGTGAGGCTGATGTGAATAAGGTACTTGGTAGTATCTGGTGAATACACGTAAACGCACCCCCATGAATCATACAATGAACGGAATGCCTGATCATAGGTATAAATTATATATATCGTGTAGAATTACTTAAAGTGTCTGCTGGCGGTACATATTCCCGGAAAAATCGGTAAAACCCCGTCGGAAAAATGTTTTTTTCTGCTTTTGAGAAACGCAGATGAACGGGATTCATATCTTAACCATGAAAATTGTACAAAATACGAAGGGCCCCACCTCAGGGCCTCTTCAGAGGCACGGCGGGAAAGGAGTTTTTTTCATTCATTGATCCGCCGCGGGGCGCCCCTCCGGGGGCGGCGGCGTTTATCGCAACTGTAGAATAGAGAGGATAATCCTCAGACTGTACCTGAATGGTTTGATTTTCATGGGAAATCATCCTGAAAATTCCGACGCTCTTTTGGGCTTTTGCCCCTGCTACCGGGGCATCCGCGTCCTAATAACAATGAATAATCTGCTATCAAACTCTGGTCATCGCAATTCGACCCGTTCCTTTAGATGGGGACTGGTAGCGCAAGAGGGGGTATCCTTCTAAAAAAAATTTTCAACAGGGAAATTTTTTCGTAAAACAAGCCTGAATTTTTTTTACCGACCCGTAAAAGATTACTGTCCGATAATTTCTGATAATCGTGCCAGAAGATCTTTTTTGTTCATCCCCTCTACCAGCACTCGTTTTTGCGGGGATGTTGCACCGGACTGGATGCTTACCTGAGAAACGGGAACCAAAAGCTTGTCAGCTATAAGGGTAATTACCGCCTGGTTTGCCCTTCCCTCTACTGCCGGGACTGTTACACGACAACCGATGGTCTTTCGCCATTCGTTGTAACCTGAAGGGAATGAACTGGTCTTTGCATTTGCAGAAACCTCAAGGGCGATTATTGTGCCATGCCGTTCTTCCAAAAGAGCATCAGCAATGTCTGGCATGGGTATTCTCCTTCAAAGAAATGTTGCCCGGCAATAACGCACATGGATCACCAGTGGCGTGCTGCCGTTCTTCACCTGTGTTTTAACCCTTGCCGGGCGCTGCCTGTCGCGCATCCGGGTTGTCCCATGGATCACTTCCAGACGCTTGTCAATAAATCACCCGGGGACCTATGGATGCGCTTTATCGGCACCATATATGTCATTTTTTTGCTATTTAGCACTTGGGAATGAGGTACCGGGAATAAATAACCCGATAATCAAGGCTGTTTTGTTCACGGTTTTTGAGTTATTTTTCACTTTAGAGAAATTATTCGGGAAACTCAGACGTTCTTTTAGGCTTTCGCCCCCGCCAACTTGGGCATCCCCATCGCGATAACGATGTATTACCTGCTATCTGACTCGGGTTATCGCTATCGCGCCCCGTCCCCCCGGGTGACTGGAGTCGCAAGAGGGGGCATTGTTTTACCAAAAAAAGGTTTTCTCCTGAGCAGTTATTTTTTATACCCCTTTCCTGAAAACCAAAGGGGTTCTGACCTGAAAAAGTCCCCGTTCCGGTATACGATGTTTCCCCCCATGATCACAGTTTGGGGAAAGAGGCCCATATGCCCCTCAAATGGCGTCCAGCCGCATTTACTATGAAGCATTTCTGAAGTGACAGGAGTGGGAATTTTTGGGTAAATGGCGAAATCCGCACGGTCTCCCACACAAAAACCGGCCCGGGGGATGCCCAGCAGATCTGCCGGTGCCGTGGAGGTTTTCTCTATAACTGATTTTAAGGAAATTTTGCCCTGAACAACCCGCGCGAGCAGAAGCGGTACCAGAGTTTCAACGCCAGGAATCCCACTGGGTGCAAGGGAAAAATCCTGATCCTTTTCTTCCCGTGTATGGGGGGCATGATCGGAGGCTATGACATCTATCCTGTTCCATCTTTCCCAGAGGTGCTTTCTCTCCTTTTCTGTGCGAAGTGGCGGGTTGACTTTTACGAAAGGATCGGTTTTCTCAAAATCCTCATAGGAAAGGAACAGGTGGTGGGGGGTTACTTCAACGGTTGCGGTTGCAGCATCGATGGACCGCTTTGTGCTGAGATGACAGAAATGAAGGCGGCATCCTGTCGTGTTCAATTTTCCCACTTCCTTTACTGCCAGCATCTCACCTTCCGGGGATCGGACCAGGTTATGAGCGACAAGGTCGGTATCCGGAAATTCAGAGACCTTTTCGGCATGAATGGTGGCAAGTCCCCCCAGTGTATGGATCTGCCGGAGTGCGTCCTGCAGTGCGGTATCACTGATCCCTTCTCCATAACTTGAAGGTGCATAAAAAGTCTCGCCATATGCCATTGCACCTGCTTCCCCCATCTTCACGAGTGGTGTCTGAGGCGTGACACTGCTGTTTATGGCAAAATTGCAGAATGAATGTTTCTGTGCATCACAAACGCGGTTATTCAGGTGTTCCGGTGTATTGAGCGGTGGCAGGGTATTTGGCTGATCCACAACTACTGTCACCCCCCCTGCAAGTGCACTCATACTGCCGCTCTTCCAGTCCTCTTTTGCCGACTGGCTGCCCCCTCGCATATGCACGTGCATATCGATTCCTGCGGGTACAACGATCAGACCTTTGCAATCGATGGACTCTGCACAAGACAGGCTTGCACCTGTGTGAGCAACCCTGCCCGCATCAAGAGTGATATCCACAACGCGCCCTGAGGGGAGGGTCACATTCATGAGAACGAGAGCGGGGGGGGTATTCATAGTACTCAATTTTTCTCAGAACCATAAAGGTATGGTGATCGGATCAGGAGATCCGATCCCTGTTATGCGACCGACCCGGTTTTATCGACAGATATTCAATCATCCGGCACCAATAGTACGTCAAAGAAACCGAATCCGGAAATTACCTGATAAAAGCGGTTTTTTTAAAAAGAAATACCCGCAGGGAGGGTTGGAACCTTGGACAAAGTTATCAGGACCGCACTATACGTGTTCATGATCACGGGGGTTGTGTTTTCATCCGTTGTTTTGTACCAGACTGGCGTGGAGAATGCGTACCGGGCTTCATTGTCCAGTACATATTCCTATACCTGTACTATCACCACTGATTCCCCGCTCTCCAATGTAACGCTTTTTATTCCGGTACCTGCAGATATGCAGGGAAATTCTCCGGTAGTCGAACGGTTCAGTACCCGGGATATTGCCGGGATCCCTGACGACTGGTCTGTATCCCTGTATGATACCGGTAAGGCTACGATGGTCAGGGTCAGTACACCTGCAATCACCCCCCCAAAGAACACTTCCCGGAACAACCCGCTTACCTTCGTGCTGTCCTCAGAAATGAAATCTGACACAGTGATCGACAGTCGCAATCCGGAAATAAACAGTGCCCTCTACCGCCCGATCAGGGAACCCATGCAGGTTTCCTGCCCTGCTGACGGGTCAGCGGTAAACGGGACTCCCCGCTGCTATCATTACCTCACATCACTGTATGCAGATTACCAGGCATCACCCGGTACGGTGGTTACAATCAGTTCGTCAATTACCGGGAAAAACTCCTGGAAAATTTCCGGGCCACGGTCAAATGAATACACTTCCACTATCAGTCTTCAGATGGCTGGCGGGAACCGGGGGTGGCAGAAGGTCGACGGATTCCTGATGAACAATTCCGGGGCATATGATGCTCCGGATATCTCCTGATAATGGTTATGCAGGCTCTGTAGAAATGTTTCAAAAAAACCCGAACGTTCATGGGGGTTTCACCCCCGCCACTTGGCTCCCCCCAATGCGATAACCCCCGGGAAGGTAATAACAGCACTATCGCATTGCGCAGGGGCGGGTCCCGAGGTGCCAGGCACTGTCCCCTCCTTCAAAGTGTTTGTCTTTTTTTATTTTGTGCTATAATATTAGGAATTCTCCAGAGCCAAAATGTAAGAATCTTTTACCAATCAAAGCAAAAACTATTCCTCCAGAGTCATATCGGAAAAAAACAATAATCATGGAACCACACACAAATGGAAAACAGCGGGCCTCGGTGCAGATTGGTCTTGTCGTTGACGTCATACAAAAAGAAGACCAGCGCAGCGGAAAGAAAACCCGGGGAATCGTGCAGGAAATCCTGACTAACTCCATGACCCATCCCCATGGAATCAAAGTACGGCTGAAAGGCGGTCAGGTGGGAAGAATCGTGGAGATTTTTCGTTCTCCCCCTCAAAAAAATTCAGAGAACTGACCCCGGAATTCATTTCAGCATTGCTTTTTTTTAAAAAGTTTGAGGAAAAAAACCAGGAATCGTCCGGGAAATGAGATTTTATAAGGGGAAGAAACGAAGTGATCGCTGACCGGGAACACCAGGTCCGTAAAACAAAAGAGATACCAGAAAGGATTCCAGGGTTCACGGGGGAATAATTGTTTAAGGACATAAAACAATAATTTATTATCCTTTAATCGGTAAAAAACAGGGAAAGATTATAATTTAATAATCACCAAAAATTCTAAACAGATTATATTTTTCGCAGGAAATACCCATGATATCTGTATTACTCGTTGAAGACGATCCTGATGTGCTTGAGCTCTACCAGACTTTTTCTCGAGAGGGATCTAGAGCTCAATATCGATGTCTGTTCCTCTGTCAAAGAAGCACTGCGGAAATTAAATAATAAGATCTATAATGTGATTGTTTCTGATTACCTGATGCCGGAAATAAATGGTATCCAATTATTAAAAACACTGAAATTTCAGGGTATTGAAACCCCTTTCATTGTTTTTACCGGCCAGGGTGGAGAAGATATTGCCATTGAAGCGTTAAACTCCGGTGCAACGTTTTATCTCCAGAAAAGCGAAAATCCGAGGTTCCAGTTCGCAAAATTGCGGAAGATGATTCATGAGGCTGCCCTCAAGCAGAAGACCGAGGAAACCTATCGTGAACAGAATATCTGCGTGGTAATCCCTGCGTATAACGAAGAACTGCTTATCGGGCCCACTCTTGCTTCGGTGCCTGATTATATCTTCAGGATTTATGCCGTGGATGATGCATCCACAGACAAGACTGCGGAAATTATAAGGGAATATGCAGAAAAAGATATCAGGATTACCCATATCCGGCACGAAATCAATTCGGGTGTAGGGGCATCCATAGCAACCGGCTATCGTGAAGCCTTAAAAGAAGGCATGGATATTGCTGTTGTCATGGCAGGAGATAACCAGATGGACCCTGCATATCTCCCGCAGTTTCTGGATCCTATCATTAACCGTCAGGCAGATTACGCTGTCGGAAACCGCCTCCAGACTACAGAATTCAGAAAAGGGATGCCAAGGTTCAGATTTTTTGGCAACGCCCTCCTGACCCTTCTCACCAAGATTGCCTCCGGATACTGGCAGCTGATGGATCCGCAGAATGGTTACACGGCAATTTCACGGAGAGCCCTGGAACGCCTCGATCTCGGCAAAATCTATCCAAGATACGGGTACTGCAATGACCTCCTGGTAAAATTAAACGCGTACGGTTTCAAGGCGGTAAATGTTAATCACAAAGCACGGTATGCAATTGGTGAGATCTCCGGAATCAAAACGCGTACATACATATTCCGGCTTTCCCGGCTTCTCTTTAAGGATTTTCTCTGGAGACTGAAGGAAAAGTATATTATTCTTAGTTTCCACCCCCTGGTATTTTTTTACATTTTCGGTGTTGCTGCAATTTTCGCGGGTATCTTTTTTGGGCTCTATTCAATCTACCTTCAATTGTTCCTGGAAACGGAATTATTTGCAGTCCGGGCCGCTCTTTCACTTCTTATCTTCTTCTTAGGCTGCATGTTTTTGCTCTTCGCGATGCTCTTTGATATGGAGCAGGAAAGGAACATGGGATGGTCATGATTTCAATGGCAAAAAACCTATAACCGAGATTTTACTCCCCCATTTTTCATGGCAAAGCGTTGCATACGATCTACCTGTTGTCTCACACCCCCCCATATTTTTGTATTAATGTTAAGCATTAATACCATACATAAAAATAATGTGTAATTACAAATACCACTATATCAATCAGACAACCAGTGTGTGACGGTTTGGGAGAACATATGGAAGATCAGGCAGATGAAATTAACCGGATTCGGACAATATTATTGAATAATCCAAAAGGATCAACCATTGAGGAAATTGCAAAAAAATTGCCATTGAACCGGACCTCTACCGCAAAATACCTCAATACTTTGTTGATTTCCGGCCAGGCAGAAATGCGGACATTCGGTCGAGCCAAGGTGTTCACACTCTCCCAGCGAATTCCGTTCTCACAAATGCTCAATCTTTCCTCAGACCTCCTGCTCGTACTGGACCAGGATCTCGTTATACATCAGGTAAATGAACCTTTTATCCAATTGTTTGGTCTCTCGCGGGAGGCGCTTATCGGGATACCCCTCACCCGCTCTCCATTTGAACCGTATATCTCTGAAAAAAATATGTCCCTGATCCGGGAAGCCGGACGGGGGACCGAACATATTCATATTGATCAAATCACGGTTAACGGACTGGAATATTTTTTTAAAATCAAACTGATACCCCTTGTTTTTGACCAGGGCGGCCAGGGACTTGCGGTGATCCTTGAAGATATTACCGAACTCAAAAAGTACCAGCAGCACCTCGAACAGCTGGTGGAGCAGCGAACCCTTGAATTAAAAATAACCAATGAGAAACTGGTAAAGGAAATCGAGGAGCGGCAAAAGGTAGAAAACGCATTACGCCAGGTTAACGCCAAACTTAACCTGGTGAGCAGTATCACCCGACATGATATTCTCAACAGGTTGCAGGTCATATATGGTATCGTCTCTCTTTTACAGGACGGAATATCAGATCCGACCTTTAACGGTTATCTGAAAAAGGCGGAAGAATCAGCCATTGCGATCCGGCGCCAGATAGAATTTACCGCGGATTATAAGAATATGGGTCTGGTGAAGGCTGACTGGCAGAATGTTCATGATGCACTCGTACAATCACGGGAAAACGTGGACCTTAAAGGTGTGAACCTGGAGATTCTTACCAATGGTCTTGAAATTTTTGCTGATCCGTGGCTGAAAAAGGTTTTTTTTAACCTGATTGATAATACGTTGCGGTACGCGGAGCATGTTACCAGAATCAGGGTATCCTGTCATGAAGCGGACAAAGGGCTGGATCTGATATTCGAAGATGATGGTATCGGAATCCCGTTTGAGGAAAAAGAGAAAATTTTTGAACGGGGCTATGGAAAAAGTATCGGGTATGGTCTGTTTATGGCCCGTGAAATTCTTGCCATTACTGAACTCACTATCCGTGAAACCGGTGAGCCCGGAAAAGGTGCCCGGTATGAGATCCATGTTCCGAAACGGTTTTACCGGATAAAATAGGTTATCCTTTTTTACTGTTGCCTTTTTACCATGTTCGAATTATACCCGGATGTGCCCTGTACCTCCCCGCGCTATAGTGATAGTGCTCTTATTCCTGTGCTGGAGAAAACCTTTTTTTCTGGTGCAAATAATGCACCCCCCTCTTCGCGATAACCCAGGTCTGGCAGCAGGTACTGCCTCCTCATCGCAACGGGGATGCTCCATTGTCGGGGTCGCAGCCCAACAGGGTGTCAGGATTTTCAAAATGATGTCTACCGATACGTGTACACCTTCTCAGGAGTTATCGTAGTGAGGGAGAAGCCGAAGTCTGCCCGTGAACGCCTGAGTTTTTTAAAACCATTTCTCCAGTGCCCTTATGGTAATTTCCTGTACCATTTCAAAGAGATTTTTCTCCAATAGCACCTTCTTCATGGTGTGCGATTAACTTCGTTCCCTCTGATGAAGAAAAAAGGAAAAGTTGTAAGGGTGACCGGGCTTACTGGTACCAGATAATGCCGGTGTTGCCTGAGAATAAGGTCCCCATCCAGTAGTTATTGGTACAGAACATGTTCTGGTTACTGTTGGTTTCATAGACGGGCAGTCCCCCGGGTACGCCGGTATCGGTAGCTTTTGCGTTGATGATATTGTTGTATACATAGCACCCGGTGGTTGGGCGGGCCCGGATATGCACCGTAGCCACAATGCCCTTGTCGACGGTATTGTGGTGGATCAGGAACTTTGCACCTGCGGCCCCGGTACCGGTCTCTTCGTCCTGGTGGACATCGAAATGAGCAGCGCCGATTGCATTACCATTGCCGAGAATATGGTTGTATCGTGCCTCGTACTGCTCCCCGCTCATACCGGCCCCGGTTACGTCATGACGGTTGTAATCGAACAGGTTTGCCTCAATGAGAGCATTTCCGCCATACATACAGACCCCGTAGCCTTCACCCGGGCCTGGTTGTGATGGATATAATTGTGGTGGATATTTGCGGCACTGTTCTGTCGTAACGACACGGATGCCCATGCCCAGCCGCGCAACTCGTTGTTATCTACCTCGAAATTCTTTACCCCGGTGGCAGATAACCCGACGAGGTAATACCGTTCGTTGATTGAACCGGGATACACTTCGCCATTACCGTAATCCTGGGGATACATCTCGCCTTCGAGCTGTAACCCGGTAACCCGGACATTATCTCCGCCGGCAATGAACATGGGTTCTTCCCAGCCGCCATTCAGGTTTTTGGTGCGTTTTATCAGCGCACCGGAAGACCCGGACAGCCCGCGGTTACTGGCCAGTGTTACGCCCGCCGGAATCGTGACACTCGGTGTCCCGGTCATATCGATGACCGAAGATCCTTTTACAAACACCGTTTCGCCAGTCTTTGGCACTCTTCAGTGCTGTCAGCAGTTCTGCCTTGGTGGATACGGTGTACTTCACGCTGGACTCAGTTCCGGTAATACTCCTTGAGTAACCTGCTCCGCCCCCTATCGGGTTGCCTGTCGGGTTTACTGCTGCTCCATAATTACCTGTTCCGGTTAGCACCACGGAGGGGGGGGATGATGTTGTGGAAGTAGTTGTTCCTGCCGGGGTAGAGGATGAAATAATTATTGCTAAGGTCTTTGATGGCAGGCTGGCTGATGCTC
>CAVYJJ010000017.1:0-8538 GCA_963768845.1 uncultured Methanoregulaceae archaeon
TTCGATGAACTCCTGGATCTTCTGTTGGATCAGGTTCGAGCGGTAAAGTTTTTCCTCAGTGGCTTTAAGGATATGTTTGACGGTGATGTATGTCGTTTTTTCCTGCATCGCGTAAAAGTTTGCTTCCCGTATAAGGTCAGCCACGCTGGAAAATCTCGTGGACAGGCTTCTCTGATCGTCTGCAAGACGGGACCCGTATTCCACAACTTTTGCTATCGCAGTATTATCCAGGTGTTTTAAGTTGAACCGTTTACAGAGCGTGCAGATGAAGGCAGCATATTTTTTCGTATTGTCCTCATTCCGTTCCATTACGGTATCGAAATCCGCTCGTACCTTGAAGAGATCCGGGTAGTCGGGGTCTCCCTGGTTCAGGACCTGATTGATTTCGGGTGTGCCGATAAGGATCACCTTCACGTTCAGCGGAATTGGCTGCGGTTTGAGTCCTCGTGTCGTAATGAACCCCGCCTGCTCTCCCGGCTCCTCAATCCTGGCCTTCTCCGTTTTAAGGGCGGATTTGAGCCCCTCCCATGCTAGGGGATACCTGAAGAGGTCCAGAACGGGGATGACCAGGTAGCCTCCGTTGGCTTTATGGACTGAACCCGGGCGGATCATCATGAAGTCCGTTGTCACTACGCCGAACTGGACTTCCCGTTCTGCTCTTCCCAGGAGGTTCTGGTAACTGGGCGTCTCTTCAATAATAATAGGCGCGCCGGCAATTCCCCCGTTGTCAACGACAACGTTTACTTCATATTTTCTGAAGGCAAGGTCTTTTGGGAACCACTGCTGAAACTGAGGCGGGACCTGATCCTGTTGCGGCTGTTGTTGCTGAGGCTGTTGCAGTTGTGCCGAACCGAGGAATGTGCCGAGATTATCCAGGATATCTTTCTGGACGTTGTCAATATATGAGAGCACATCGTTGATTTTGCGGTATTTTTCCCTGAGGCCGGTTAGAAGATGACCGATGGCATAGAGTGCTATCTCACTGTTAAGCTTTGTAACAACATCCATGCCTTTTGCATCAATCTCCCGAACCCGGCGGAAACCGGCCCGCAAATCGACATCGAGGGCTTCCCGTCTCTGGATTATTTCTGCCTGGGTCTCCTTGGGGAGCGCTTCAAACTCTTCCTGGGTAAGGGGCTTCCCGTCAACTACCGGAATAATTATGAGGCCGGTAGGTCCGATCTGGATAGTAAAGCCCTGTTTTGCAGCACTTTCATTGACCTGCCCGACTATCTCTACCCGTTCCTTGTCGAGTTTCCCGAGTGCTTCCTGCCGTTTTGTCGCGTAGTCATCACTCTCGAACGCTCTTGAGAGGGCCCTTTTCACTTCCCCGATAAAGGAGGTCATATCAGTCTTTCAGCTGGGTGCTCATTCCTGCAGGAAGGCGGATTGCAAGCGGTTCGTACGGGTTGGAAAAGTTATTGACATAGACCCAGTCATCAGCTCGTGGTTTGGTCTTTGCAAGTTCATCAAGGAAATTCCTGACGGCAGTTCTCCTCCCGGTGCCAGGCATCCCGGAGACGTAGATATTGAATCCCCTCTCCTGGATTTCAAGACCGAACCGGAGCGCCTTTTGTGCCCGGTCCTGTCCGATAATCTCATCTGTGGGATTCATGGTCTCTGTTGTGGCACACTCAACCTGATCGGGCGTGTATACAGCCCGGTAATCTTTAAGCGCTAATGGTTTGATCATTTCTGGTTCTCCTTGGCATTCTTTTTACTAACAAGTTCCGGGGAAAAATCATGTTTTTTCAGTAGAGAAGTTAATATTCGGGTTCCGCTTTCAACAAATTCTTTTGAAATCATTGCAGGATCCTCGTTACGTTCTCCTGTGTTTGTTCATAGTTCGTGACAGCAACCGGAGATGCGGCGAGAATACGGCGTACGGTGTTATAGACACTTGGTGTTTTTTCCTGGTCAAGACCCGTAAGAAGACCCGCCAGAATTCCGACAAGCGGGACCTGGTCTGATTTTTCCATCTCATTAAGCGCTCCGAATACCCGGAGCATCATCACCGTGCTGTATTCGTTGATGGGAGCCAGTTTATGCAAGGTCTTTTGGAGGAAGTCCCGACCTGTTTCAGTCTGGAGGGATTTTTTCCGGTTCATGGCAAACCTGCCATAAAGAGCCCTCTGGTCATTCGCCTGCTCAATCCGGAAAGCAGCAGATCGCTCGACACGGGCAATGAAGTCAAGGACATCCGGGCTGCTGTTTCCGGCAATAACCGCAAGGAAATTTTCCCAGCTGACGGGATTTCTCTCTGATTCCTGTTCGAAAGAGGTGAGCACGTCGAACCTGTCGGCAGCCGTACTTTCCATGTACAGGCTGAATGCAACCAGTTTATCCGTAGCGCAGGAACCTGTATCGAACTGGTCCTTGATCAGCCGGTGGATATCCGGTGTTCCAAGCCGCGAGAGCAGTGCAACCGCGGTGTTTTTTATCTGCCTCCGTTTTATTTCCAGGATTTCCCGGTGCAGGGTATCCCTCCGTAAATCCGGAAAATTTACTGAATTGTAGATATCAAGCAGGTCTTCTTTACCCCGGACTGCAATCGACTGGAATATTCTCTCCCGCACATCATAGAGTGCCTGGTAACGGTGGGTATATTTTTTATCTGGCGCAGATTCGAATATGGTTAACAACTGCACGCCCCCCTGCATCATCAGCTCACGATCGGAGAGGAACCGGATGGAGAGGTCGATGGATGCCGGGTCCGGGCGGGCCGATGGGTCTTGCAGCATCTTCATCTTTTCCCGGTCCCAGATCCTCATGAACGCGATGAAGCGGTTGACCAAGTCGTTGTCCCGTTCAGCCTGCAGGTACAGTTCTTCTAACGGTGCGTTGTAGGTGACTTTTCCATAGAATGAATACCCCCGGTTCAGTGAGATGAAAGCAGGCTGTTCGGGGGAAGCAAGGTCGAGGGTTTCTTCAACGTTTTCAACCCGGTGAAGCACCTCGGTGATATCATTTCCCGATGCATCTGCCACTGCAATCCTGACCGGGAAGATCCAGCGTTTTTTGGGGTCATCCCCTGATTGCCGGAGGTTCAGCGTCGTGACCTTTTTATCACTGTTGTAGGAAGCCTGTACCGAGAGCGTGGGAAAACCGGTCTGTTTAAGCCACCCCTCTGCCATGGGAGCAAACTGTTGCCCGGACACCTCCTCCATGGCCTGCACCCACTGGTCACGGGTCGCATTTCCATGTTTGTATCTCTTGTGGTACAGGTCCAGCCCCTTCACAAACAGCTCTTTTCCCATGAGAGTCTCTATCATTCTCACGAATTCCGGGGCTTTCATGTACGTGATGTCGGTAATCAGCTCATTGGGATCATTGAACCCGTCAGGTTCAATGGGAAGGGATGCAGCCCCGCTGTCAAGTTCGAGTGTCCCGCTCCCCGGTGCCAGTAAAGAAATGACCGTCTGCAACCGGGAATAATCCTCGCCAAAATGAAAGGCATGGTACTGGTTTTCGATATGGACCGTAACTGCCTCATTCAGCCAGATCTCAAACGGCGACCACCCGGTTACTTCAGAACCATTGAGGTTGTGGTAAAATTCATGTACCTTTACTTTGACCAGGTATTCATATGCGGAATCCGTCATGAATGGAAACGGCATGATGCGGTTTGCGGTAATGGTCGTATTTCCAACATTTTCCATGCCGCCGAAATCCGAATTCTGCATAGCGATCTCCCGATACGTCGTGCCGGTATATTCATAACCGGGGATAATCTGGCTAATCAGTGCGTGAAGTTCTGCACGGGTTTTTTCCAGTTGCGGAGAATACGGATTTATTTTTTTATACCGGTTCAGACCTCTCATCAGCAGGTACAGCCGTTCGCGAAGTGAACTATGGCCATACCTGCCCGGACCGGTAAAGATGTTCACCCAGAGAACGGCATCATGAAGGATGTCAAGTGCCTGCTCTGCTATGGCGGGATCGGATTCCGGGGGAACCAACAGTTCAAGGGAACACAGTTTCCCATCCGGGTACTCGCATTCCTTGCTGAATGTGGACCATGTTCCGCACCCAAGAAAGAACAGGTACGGGGCCATCGGAGTGATAACATTCTCATAGGTAATTCTCACCCTGCCGGGCCCGGCAGGCTGGCGGGGAGTAACCACATTCCCGTTGGTGATCAGGTTTGTATACCGTGCATCGGCTATTATCGTTGTAGTATAGGTACATTTTGCCGTCATATCATCGATACATGGTACCAGCCGCTGGAACCCCCATTGCTGGCACTGCGTAATCTGCTGGGGTGGTGCTCCCTGTGGGGTTTCATCATAGTATAGCCCCTCAAGGATATTTTTTGTCGGACGGCAGATGGATTCCGTATGGACGGTAAACCGGGTCAGTGGTGCAACCGGTTCGCCAAACCGGATCACCAGTATGCTTTTTCCTTTATCATAATCGTATGAACAATCATGGCCTTGGCACTGTACCGAAATAATATCGAGATTTTTGGCATTCAAAGCAACTTCAGACTGTGGACTGTTTTGTGACTCAGCCTGAAGATCAGATGTTACTATCGTATGATCATCATAGACATCAAAAATAAGATCCATATGGATCACACGGAAGGGGATTTTTCCAAAATCATCTTTATAATACCGGAATAGGCGATCAGTCATGATAATTTTTCCTCGTCTTTCGAAAATGCTCGCTTCTGAGCTATTTATGCATTTGTTCATTTCTCAAAAACTAGAATATAAGTCATGTAAATCCCGATGGAGTACCCCCCCGGAGAAATCACGAATAAAGGAAAATTGAGAAGCATATAAAAATAGAATGAGTGCTCCTCTCACTGCCGATTTTTATGAACGCTCACATCACAACCCGGGTAATCACTCCATGGATCTTTTCAGGGGGAAGCTCGTAAAAGTGGACGAACGCCGGGGTAACTTTCTTGAGGATTCCATATATCTTCCAGAAGAAATTATCACTGATAATATTCTCCATTCCATAAAAGATGGTCTTTTCCTCGATACCTTCCGATCGTAACAGGCCGATAATATCAATGATTTCCATATAACCGGCAGTGATCATGAAAGCATGGAGGCCTGCTGCGAGGTTGCGGTCATAACCAGTCCTGATGCCAAACGGATGATCGGTGATCCAGATAGAAACAAGAATGTTATCTTCGTAGAGTATCTCGTTTTTAAACATTACCTGCGCGATATAGGGGGAAATATGCTTCTTGTCTGCGGTAAAAAAGAGTGCAGCGCCCCTAACCTTGGGTAGTTCTGCGTACTTTTGTCGGTATATCGGCAGAAACTTCTCGAGGCTTACCGGTTTGAGCATGCGATGGAGCTTTTCCTGCCCCCGTATATATGTCACGATGATTATCAATGGTACCGCAGCTATGAGGAATGACCAGTACGCACCATGGGGGATTTTGAGAACTGCAGAGATAAGGAAGATCGAGTCCACGATGATCAGGACTCCTGAGAGTAGCGGCTTTCAAAGGATCCAGGTTCAGTATAAAGATCATCGTCATCAGTATCGCCGATATCGTCATAGTGCCCGCGACAGCAAGCCCGTATGCTGATGCGAGGTTTTCTGAGGATTTGAATTCCAGCATGACTATGATTACGGCAAAGAGCAGCATCCAGTTCACCGCATCGATATAGATCTGCGAGCGAAGTTCCGGTGAAGTGAAATCGATCTTCATCTTCGGAATAATCCGGGTCATCATACCCTGGTACATGATTGAGAACATTCCCGAGATCATCGCCTGGGATGCAATAACCGTTGCACAAATGCTGAGTATGAGGAATGGGACGTAGAATGGAGCCAGTTGTCCCTTCACCATGCTGAAGAGAACGCTGTGAGTTTCCGGATTATTGAGAACATATGCACCCTGGCCGAGATAGCTGAGGACAAGTGCCGGGAAGATGCAGTACCAACCTTTTACAATCGGTTCCCTGCCGAGGTGTCCCATATCGGCATAGAGCGCCTCTCCCCCGGTAACGCAGAGAAGGACTGCCGAAAGGACAAAGAAGGAACCGACACCGTTCTGCATCAGGAATCCTACTGCATAGGTAGGGCTGAGGGCAAGAAGGACCTGCGGTGAGGAAACTATCGATATAATCCCGGTGACCGCAAGTGAGAGAAACCAGATCAGCATGATCGGTCCGAATGCAAAGGCGACCCGTTCGGTCCCTTTTTTCTGAAAGGCAAAGAGACCTATGGCAATACAGAGGCCGGTAAGGAGAATCCACCCGCCCCATATATCCGAAAAACCGGGGATAAGCCGGATACCTTCAACTGCCGACAGGATACTGATGGCCGGTGTGATTACCCCATCTCCGATGAAAAGGGCAACACCCCCGATCGTAAGAACGGATACAAATGAGATCGCGTAGGGATTTTTCAACCTGGATATAAGGAGACCCTTGAGTACGATTGTACCCCCTTCACCTTTACTCCCGAGGTACATCGCGAGCCAGGCATACTGCACCGTGATCACGATAATAAGTGACCAGACAATGAGAGAAAGGAGGCCGAGGATGTTTTCAACCGATGGCAGGATAAAAAGCAGGATAGCCCCGATAGTATAAATCGGGCTGGTGCCGATATCACCGAAAACAACACCCAGTGATTTGATGATTTTAGAAGAGGAATTTGAGAAAAAGGCCATTACCTGTTATTTTGAGACTGAACGCTAAAATATTTCCATCGTTATCCAAAAAACACTTCAGTGCAAGGAACTCATTAGGCAGGATCTCATGTTGCACTTGGCAGGACAAAACAGGAAGATATATGGGGATTCACAGGATATGAAACACGTAATGTAAAAGTATAAAAATGACAAGAATTGCCCCGATCAATCCTCCTCCACCTGCAAGGATATAGAAAAAATCAATCCCTTCACTTTCTTTTACCCGACGCTTGAGCCCCTTCTTTGACCGCGGTCTTGATTTCTTTTACCATGAAATTTTCACCGTGCATATGCTCTATGATTCCCACTCTACAAAGCATTTCTCCTCGTGGTATGGGAGAATCATCCGTGTCAGGTAACTACCCTGTGGCAGCACGCGGTATCCATTCTTAAAGAACACTGTATCAGAAAAAAGTATTATTTCCCGATTTTTGCCCAATCCATTTCTCCATGACATCAAGGGCAAGCCCGATGTTCCCGATCTGGCAGTGGTTCTGGGCCTGATCCTTTTTGGTAAAGATGCGACCAGTCACGGACTTTGCATTTATGAGTGCATTTACCTGTTTGTAATGCATTTTCAGCGGGATGAAATGATCTTCAGCCCCGGTCAGGATAAGGACATCTTGTTTCACGAGTTCTGAATGCAGGTTGTGTTCATTGAACTGGAGCAGGATATCCGTTGCATCCATCGGAGTCTGTGTTTTTGTGATATACATCAGGTTATTGATCCCCCACCGCTCCTGGTAATTTGCATTCATCTTTAACCGGGCAAGATAATCCATCAGTCCCCTTGACAGCATTAAAACTTTCACCAGCAGTCTGGATTGGCAGAGGGGGGATCTGCATATAATCGAACGCGATACTCAGTGCGATAACCCGTTGTAATCCGTGGTTCGAATGCAGCCGCACGGAAACACAGCCACCCTCCCATAGAAATCCCCAGCAGAGTCACGTTATCCAGATGAAAATAATCCAAAATTGCCTTCACTGGTTTTTCCCACTGGTAGGTAAGAGGGAGCCCGTATTTTTTTAATGCTGCTCCTTGTCCCGGGCCCTCGAACAGGATCACCTCATACCCGTGGTTGGAAAAATACACCGCCAGGGAGTAAAACTCCTCGATGAACGAGTCAAATCCTCCGTGGATGACAATCGTCCCTTTGCATTCAGGTAGTGCGGACGCTATGCAAATGGCGGGGAGATGTGTTTGTTCATACGGGACGAGGACCCGTTCGAACAGATTCGCCGGCACAAACGCTTGGGTGTAAAAAATGTCGGTGAACTGGTTATATAGCGCCTCTTTATCCGGGTCCGAAGGCATGGTGAAAAATTCTGCAGCCCGGTAATAAAATGCAGTCTATGCCCCACTTTCCCTTCTGTCAGCGGTCATAGTGGGAAGATTCATCAGTCTCGGCAAGGGATTCGACCCAGGCAGAGCTTCCGCCTTTATTACTTTCACCCCTGAGTCTTCGCGTCTATCAGGATCATCCTCCTCCTACGAGGAAGAACCTACCACGATGTAGCGCGGACGTTACAATCACCCTACAGCAACATCAGGCCCTGAAAGAGAGGGGTGGCCAGGGTCTTGTTTTCCCACAGGCCCGCAGTGAGGGCTTCTTGAGCCGGTCCGCCCGTCTTTTTGCCCCCCTTGAGGGAAGGCACCCTGCCAGTGTATACTTTACCAGCAGCTCTTTGTGGACATCGGTCCGTCCGGCATGGTAATCGGTAATAAAGCGCTTTTTGGTCCCTTCGGAAGAGGCAGTCCATCCATGCGAGTTATACTCATTTCCCGTAGGATCACCGTATGAAGGTAGGCATACTCCCGCGCTGGGCTGCGGGTTATCTGGCCGTCTTTCTGCTCCTTGCGGCCTCGAATT
>CAVYJJ010000018.1:0-10989 GCA_963768845.1 uncultured Methanoregulaceae archaeon
ACGGGGAGTTTACCTTATAGATACTGAGGGTGAGAAAGTTGGGCAGATCAACGGGCTTTCAGTTATGGAGATGGGCGATGTTGCATTTGGCAGGCCATCACGCGTTACTGCCAGTATTGCGGTGGGACGGGATGGGATCATCGATATCGAACGCCAGGCTCAGCTGGGAGGGCCCACCCATACCAAGGGAGTCCTCATCCTCGGTGGTTACCTGGCAAACAAGTATGCCCAGGATAAACCGCTTTCACTTGCCGCAAAACTCGTCTTTGAGCAGAGTTACGGCGGAGTTGATGGTGACAGTGCCTCAAGCACGGAATTGTACGCCATCCTCTCTGCTCTATCGGGTCTGCCGATCAAACAGTCCATAGCTGTGACCGGATCTGTCAACCAGCAGGGGGAGGTGCAGGCTATCGGCGGTGTAAACGAGAAGCTCGAAGGCTTTTTCGAAGTTTGCAAAGCCAAAGGGCTGACCGGGAAACAGGGTGCGATGATCCCGGCCAGCAATGTCCAGAACCTTATGCTCAAGGAAGAGATCCTTCAAGCGGCACAAGCAGGGACGTTTACCATCTACCCGGCAACAACTATCGACGAGGGAATTGAGTTCCTCACCGGTGTGCCTGCCGGGGAACAACAGGCGGATGGATCGTATGCTGAGGGGACGGTCAACTACCTGGTCAACAGAAGGCTGCAGGAAATGGCAGAAAAAGTCAGGGAATTCCAGATTTCTTCACGATAATTTTTTTTCAAAAATACTGACGGGAAAATATCTTATTGTAACAGTAAAGGATAACAAGTTCTACTCAAGGAGAAATCATATTTTAATGAAAAAAACCCCTTAACTTTCTGTTTCTCATAAATTTATTTAAAAAAATACCCTGTGTTTCTCATATAGATGTGCAAAAAGTCTGACATTCCCTTAACAAATTTACACAGGGGATAGCGAAACATTACCGTACTATTCGCACCTTTTTTTTGTTCAATAGTCCTCCTGGGGCTTTGAGGTCACCACCTCTTCAACCTCGGGCTCGATGAGCCATAGTGCCTCACGCACCTTCTTTTGTACCGTCGGGTCCTTGTGGTCCTGAATCTGGTCAAGGTGCTCAATTACACCCCCGGTAATAAGTGCTTCTTCCTCACCGGCTGCAGCGGTGGCGATAATGATATCAAGCGCGGACACAACAATATGGGTTTTCTTATCGTGAAAAAGGGCGGTAATAATTTCGATGCCGCCCTGCTCGATCAATTCGTCCGGCCTCCAGTCCTCATCTTCGGTACTCACTGCAAGAGCTTCCACCGCACCCTCCCGTACGTCCGGCAGGGGGCTGATGATTCGATTGAGGAGATCACGGATGATATCCTTGCGTATCTGTAGATCTTCTGCCATTGATTCCTCCAGCCGGATCTTCTTTTTAAAAAACCAGCGGGGTAAGATGATACTTTACCCCTGTAGATAAAAAATTATCTGGCCTCTCCTCGCCCGGATCCTGAATGGGATGCATTTTTATTATATGGTGAGGAGTAAAGATTATGGCAACCAGACACCGTCCTGATCGTCACCCTGACTATCCCAAGACCCCCCGCCCCGGTTCCGAGACCAGCCCGGACAAGGACCGGCAACGCGAACTGGAACAGCACCATCCCCTGGACCATCCTAGTCCTCAACCTGAACACCACCCCCAGAAAAAAACAAACCTCCCTCCCCGTCACGACGCCCATTCCCATCTCCATGGAGATGATCTGGGCTACCATACGAATCCGCCAGGACCCATCAAGCCCTCCAAGAAGACTACAAAGACCGGTACCAAAAAACAGAACTGATCCATGCCGGGGGTATAAGGATAGAATAGGACCTTAAAGCCCCTTTTGGCATCAGGCCCCCTTAGCTTTCCTCATCCAGATATCAACCTGACGGAACGGGATCTCGATTCCTTCTTCTTTGAAGCGCTCATTGATTCGGGTATTTACATAGTCCTTTACATCCCAGACATTGTCGTAATTATTGCAATACAGGATCAACTGTCCATCAAGACTGGACTGACCAAACTCAAGGAAATATGCGGATGGCGCGGGATCTGTCACAACCCAGGATGTTTTTTCTGCCGCTTCCTGTGCGATACCGAGCAGGATCTGTTTCACCCGATTCATATCAGTACCATACGCAACGGAGAAGGGAATCCTCACTTTCATTCGTGCATCCGGCAGGGCAAAGTTTACTATCACATCAGAGGTAATTTTTGAATTTGGAATGGACAGGATCTGGTAGTCAAGCGTTTTAATACGCGTGCTCCGTGGACCAATGGAAATCACGTCACCGGAATACTCCCCAAATTTTATCCGGTCTCCAATCCTGAAGGGTTTGTCTACCGTGATGATCGCACCGCCTAAAAAATTCCCAAGGACATCCTGGGCGGCAAGGGCAAGAGCGAGCCCCGCAAGTCCTGCCCCGGCAAGGAGCGGGGTAATATCAATATCGAAATTTTCCAGGATGAGGAGAAAAGCAACAAACCAAATCAGGTACTTGGCAATAATCTCGAGCAGTGGCAGAAGCCGGTCATCGAAATCTGTTTCTGTTTTCTCTGCAATTTCCGAACCGTAGGTGCGTAACAGGTTGTAGGAGAATGACGAGACAATCCAGGCTCCAATAAGGATAAAAAATGCATTAATGTACTGATCAACGGCAAATCCGGCAACGGTTTCAGGAAGAATCCCAAAATGGGTCAAAGCGATGTATATTGAGCCGGCGAGGATCGTAATTACCAGAGGTTGTCCGAGTGCCTCCAACAGGATGTCATCGAGACGTGAGTCGGTCCGGGCTGCTTTTTTCTTCAGCCAGCTGATAATGACGTAAGCAATCCCCGCGATAACCAGACCTATTACCAAGGTGAGGGCTGCATAAACGACACCAGGATCCATCAGATCACCCGCATTGTTCCCGATAACCGCGAGGGTTTGTAATACCGCATCAATCACCTGTCTGTAATTTCTTATACCAGACATTCATACACTCAAGTGATCCGCAGATGTTGGTATTGTTGGGCAGCATTCCCCCAAACTGGTATCCGGCACCGGCAAATACTGCATTGACCGGTCGCGAAATAGCCCGGGCGATCGTGTATGCAAGCTGCATTCCATCGTTATTCATATCGGCCTCCATAGCGTGAAGGAGTATTCCGGCAAAACCCATTCCGCGAAAACGCGGATTGGTCGCAATATCAGTCATCTCAGCGTTCAGGTTCTCAACATCCATCTCGCAGGACGCCACTGCAGCCAGCAGGTGGGATTTTTTAATGATGAAATAGCGGACCTGTCCCTGCATGGATTTTCGGATATACCCGGGATCAAAAATGGGAAATGGATAGGTTTTGAAAACCGAACGATATAATGCTGAAATCTCCTCTGCATCTCCTGAATGCGCTTGCATCAGGGAGAACCCCTTCGGAAGATCCTGATAAGATCTCTCTCCTGCGAATCCAAAGGCATCTGACAACACTCCCGCAATGATGGTTGCATGGGGGACATCTTTGCGTTCCGGCGCTGTATATTTCGCCATAACCACCGCCGGATCCTTGCCACGAAAGAAGAAGGGAATAGTAGCTTCAGTAATATACCCGGCATTAGCAAAAATTTCCACGGAGGATTCCGGTACTTTGACAAAGATTTTGGTATAGCCTTCTTTGTGGGTGAGATCATCTGCATAACGGATAATATCGGGAATATCAGCGGGAGCCAGTTTCATTACATAAACCCGGTTATTGATCCGCCCGTGCTGGATGATGCTGCTCCCACGATGCAGGACTGTGTCACTCTGATTCATCATTCCTCCGTTCAATCCGGTCGGTATTTGCAGGAATGAGCGTTGTCGTTCCATCATAATCCGCGAGCAGTTTTGCTACACCGACAACCTTCGATTCGTCAGCACGCTCAATATTCAGTTGCAGCTTGCACGCGGCACAATCACCATTGCAGAATATCCGGTCATAGTTCGCCGGTTCCTGGTAGGTGCAGATCATCCCTTCGTAATTGCGCAGTACGACTTTATGTACCGACCACGTCAGCAGGTAGTTGGGGAATACCGGGATCTTGCCTCCACCACCGGGTGCATCGATGACATAGCGGGGCACGGCAAAACCGCTGGTATGTCCCACAAGGTTCTCCATAATCTCGATTCCTTTGGAAACCGGGGTTCGGAAATGGCTGATGCCTTCAGACAGGTCGCACTGGTACAGGTAATACGGCCGGATCCGGTTCTTCACGAGCTGCTGGATAAGCGCTTTCATGATCCGGGGGCAGTCATTGATACCTGCAAGGAGGACTGACTGGTTCCCGAGAGGGATGCCGGCATCGGCAAGTTTTGCGACTGCAATCTGTGCGGATTCGGTCATCTCCTTTGGGTGGTTAAAGTGCGTGTTCACCCATATCGGGTGGTGCTTTTTCAGCATGGAGACAAGGCTGTCAGTCACCCTGAAAGGGAGCGTGACCGGCACACGGGTCCCGATCCGTATTACTTCCACATGAGGGATGGCACGGAGCTCAGTGAGGATCCAGTCAAGGTAATCATCATGTAACATGAACGGGTCACCACCAGAGAGAAGTACGTCGCGGATCTGGGGTGTGTTCCGGATGTATTGAATACCCGCGAGGATCTCTTCCCTGCCGGGAATCGAATCCATATCGCCGACCTTGCGTTTCCGCGTGCAGTGCCGGCAATACATCGCACAGGTGTTGCTGACAAGGAACAGCACCCGGTCAGGATACCGGTGCGTAATGCAGGAACACGGGCTGTCTTTATCCTCTGCCAGCGGATCGGAAAGCTCGTAATGTTCGATGATCAGCTCTTCGGGAGAGGGGAATGCCTGTTTGAAAATCGGATCATTCTGGTAATCATTCACATCGATGAGAGAGAGGTAGTAAGGGGTTATATTTAACGGAAATTTGTCGATCGTTTTCTGGAGCTGTTCCCGCTCATCCCGATTAAAACGGATCCCCAGCAATTGTTCGACAGTAGTGATGTCACGTATCGCATGTCTGACCTGCCATCGCCAGTCCTTCCAGAACTCGGGAATCCTTTCGGATGTAAGAGTTTTTCTGATGATTAAAGGATCATCAGTTTTCTCAGCCCTCTGGTAATGACCCATTAATACGGAGACGATATCTTTTACCGTACTTTTTACCTGCCCGCCAAGGTCCTTCAAGGAAAGGGATTCGTCACGTGATTTGGGAGCTTTTTCTGTCGTCTTTTGGGCCCGGTTTTTTTCTGTCATGACGCCCTGCCACCTTAGAACAGCCAGTGCATTTTTGGCATTCTGACGGGCACGATCTCGTCCATATGGATGGCATGCTGCCGGTAATCGTCAAACCACCTTGCCATTGGATTGCTCCGGAAGACCAGCATCTTCCCGATATCTGTATGATCTGCGGCCTGATGGTACCGCATGAAAACGTGGTTTGCTGTCTTCCCGACAATCTCTATCTTACCGGTCGCATGTGACATCACGAACCGTGCACGCTTGGCAAGCCCCGAACAGGTCTGCCAGGCCTGCTGGATGATCTCGAACGATAGTTCAACCGGGGTCTGGAAGAACCGGTTCCCGGTCGATGGGCGGCACTGGAAGACATAGTAGGGGGACACGCCAACAGACGAAAGTTTCCGGAAGAGCTGGGTAAAAACAGCAGGATCGCTGTTTACCTCGTTCAGGACCGGAGTCTGGTTGACAACGACAACTCCTGCCTGTTGCAGCTGCCCGATGGCCTGCATCGAGACATCGGTCATCTCCTTCGGGTGATTGTAATGGGCCATGACATAGATCCGTTTTTCCGGTGTGCTGTACCCGGGACAGGACTTCGGTAAGATGGGGATCATTCAGGAACCGGTGCGGGTTGTAGGCCGGCATCTTACTGCCAATCCGTATGATGTTCACATGCTCGATCTCGCGTAGCTCCTTTAAGATCGCCTCCAGCCGTTGTGTCTCGAGCGTGAACGGATCGCCACCGGTTAAGAGAACGTTGGTGATCTCTGCGTGAGACCGGATGTAGTCCAGTCCCGCAGAAACATCCTTTATCGTCTCCCGTTCGCAACCGATGAAAAGCCGTTTTCGGAAACAGAACCGACAGACTGCCCCCGCAGACATCTGACAGGAGAAGCAGGCCGGTCTGGGAATATTTGTGCTGGACACCAGGAAGTTTTGTAAAAACGTTTTCGCAGGAGGGATCCAGGCAACCCCCTCCTTTGAGTTCGCGGGGATCGGGAATCACGATCCGTCGCAGCGGGTCGTGTCCGTCTTTCCAGTCTATCAGGGAAAGATAGTACTCATTTGAGCGAAACGGAAACGTCTGTGTGACGACTTCCATCTCCTTATGTTCTTTGGGGGAAAGCCCGACAAGGTTGTCGAGTTCGTCAATGGAATTAAGATACCGTGGGTTCATGTGTATACCTCGTTATGGGTTTGCTCTGCCCGTCAGAGGGCAGGGTTTTGAGTAATGCGTAAAAACTACGGATATCCCAGTAAAGGAAAATAATTGAATAAATTGCACTACTCAGTAAAGATTTACTGGCACCTTATCCTTTAAACCCTTTGTGTTATTTCAGGTTTACACGTCAGAAAATGCAAACAGGGGCTGAAAATTGCTGGAAAGGGCATCGGTTCATCCGTAATTTACGCTAAAATTCTGTTATTTTCTCAACAATTGCCCGGAAGACAGAGCATTTGTTTGCGATGACTTCTTCTGGATCCTGATTCTTTTTTTGGCCGGATAAAAATGCGATTGAAAAGGGGCAAATCGTGATGAATGCAATAGCAACAGGTTTATTGTTCCCTTTTTCATAGATCACAGTGCCGGGTTCTTTTCGATGAAAAAAGTAGTGATCGAAGTTCCAAAAGATAAGTCTGAAAAAATACGTGCGAAATTCAAAGAGACCCTCTATTCCATTGAAGAGGGGGAAAAATCAACCAGATTTACCCTCTATGTTCCCGACGCGATGCTGGATGAACTGATCCATCAGACCGATAGTTCAATCGAAGTACCTGCTTTCCGGCCGATCTGGACTGGTATTATTCCTGATTATGAGAGTCTGGTTAAAGAGGATGACAGGATCACTCTCATCGAAGTCTCTACACCTGATTTTGTAATCTCTCCCTTCGTAGAAAAACTCAGAGAACAATTCGAATATACTGTGAAGAAGAAGCATAATACCCCTATCGAGAAGATAATCGCATCTTCTGAATCGTATACGGAATTCGATCAGAAAAAATTTATCCTCGCTGCTATTGCCGGATTAGTGGCGATGGTGGGTTTATTTGTAAATAATATCGGGATCATTATCGGTGCAATGCTAATATCTCCCCTGCTTGGTCCAATTTATGCATTAGCGGTTTATGTTGCAATCGGAGACGTAAAAACAACTCTGCGCTGCATTGAGATCCTGGGACTGATGGTGTTTATGCTGGTTGCTATTGCTGCCATATCTTCATTTGCGCTCTCATTTATCATCGCCCTGCCCCTCACTCCGGAGATACTTTCACGAACGGACCCCAATGCGGTATTTATATTGATGGCCGTTCTCCTTGGATTAGCTACTATGATTGCCCTGGAAAAAGGTATCCCTGAAGGAATTGCCGGGGTTGCGATTGCAGCCGCACTCCTCCCCCCGGCGGTGGTGACAGGGATAACTGTTGCTCTGTTTCCTGAGGGCGCCATAAAAGCTCTTATCCTCACTCTCCAGAATGTCGTGGGCCTTATCGCAGGCAGTATTATCGGAGTATCGTTTCTCCACATCGGTCCACGGAATCTTTTTGCCCAGGCCCAGGCACGTCAGGTTATTACCCGGGTTGTATGGTTCCTGGCGATTATTATCCTGTTCCTGGTGATTATATCTTACATAATATAGATTCGCTCTGCTGAATGCGGGGTAAATAACTGCCAGTCTGGAATATTATTCTTTTTGCCGGGAGGGGTTGTGTTTTTTAAAAGGTGGATTGAATGAAAATGGCAGCCCCAGCATAACCTGCACTTCAGATTAACTTTCGCTATCAAGGTCGGGCTATTCCGGATATATCCCCAGAATTTATCAGATCGTGCTCTGCAGGACATACAGGGTAAAGAGCATCGTTACATAAAACTAAATTATGCAATAATCGAAAACAATTCAACCTGCAGCAGAATAATATTAGTATTTAACGACACAATCGTACAAAAACAGGATATTGCATGACATCCGACGACCTTTGCAGACGAAAAAGAGGTTTCAGATGATTGCATCCTTTGTATCAGGGCGGACTTTTGTGCTTTTTTCGGTTCTGATTATGCTGGTCACCTATGCTCTTGATCTTTTAACTCCTCTGGGCATGCCGGTCTGGCTTCTTTATTTCATCCCTTTATACCTGTCGTTCTGGTCAGACAAGTATTTTGCAATCCCGTCGGTTTGTATTGTAACAATCCTCTTCCTTGCAGCGGGTCTCGCCTTCTCTCCCCCGGGAATACAATCTTCGATCGCTCTGCTTGTGCGGATAGTGTTTTCAGTAATCTTCATTGGTGCATCAGCAGTACTCTGGATGTCATGGCGCAGGAAGATGCAGGCAGAAATCCTAAAAGAGGGATAAGCCGTAAATCGATGAGGAGAGTTGTTGATAGCATAGCCAGCAATCAGAAAAGTTACCAGTAAAAAATCAGGCTGAAGGGTCTGGGACCTGCTGTCCATCTGACCCGTTCTCTTTCCCGAATTTTTTGAAAATTTCTCCATAAAGTTTTTGCAATGGTGTCCGTTCCAGCAGGATCACCAGTACCGAACAGACAACAATGCTGAACAAAATGATCGCATAGGTCGTTGACTCGATAAATTCTCCACCCAAAACACCTTTTTGAAGAGGAATAGCTGCAAGTACCGCGGCGGCAAGTCCCTTTGGTATCATGATAGACATAATACTTGCATCCCAGACAGGGATCGACCGGGGTACGGAAAGATAGACAAAAACCGTTCGGATAACAAACGAGGCAAGGACAATCGCACCGCCAATAATGAATGAATCGACACTGGAAAATATGATAGAGAGCCCGATATAGATGAAGAAGAATGTTTTTAACAACTGGACAAGCTGGGCAAGAAATACTTTTTCTGTCGGATTAAGCTCAACTTGCGGGATATCCTGTACGGAAGGAAAGAAACGGGAAATCTTGAATGAATTGAGGTTTCCCAGCGTGACACCGAACGCAAGTGCGGCAATGGCTCCTGAATATCCCAGCATGTCCACAATACCATAGATGATAAAAAGGAAACCGGGAGTAAGAAAAACACTCTTGATCATGCCGAGCTTGTTGTAGATCGTTGACCAGAATACTCCCCCAATGACACCGAGAATTACGGCCATGAAGAGTGAAGCGATCAACTTTCCCGCTGAAATCCGCAGGTCAACGGTTCCCAGCTGATAAATATCGAGCACCGTAAGAAAGACAATGATACAGAGGACATCGGTGACCGCTGACTCGAGTGCGAGGATCGCCCCGGAATCCTTCCTGAGATGGAGGAATTCGATCATCGGTATTACGACCGCTGATGATGTCCCACCGATTATTGACCCGAGCATCAAAGCGGGAAGGAATGTAAGAAAACCGCTATAATAAAGGACAACTGTTGCCAGCACCATGGTGGCGATGAACGACGAGAGGGTGAGGACAACAGTCCCCTGGAATGATGAGCGAATGGTTTCAATACGGAGGTGGAGACCCCCTTCAAACAGGATAATTGCAAGTGTCACAGTTGTGAAGATCGGCCCTGCGATCCCGAAGGAGTCGGGGGATACCAGGCCAAGCACCGGTCCGATAAGCAGACCGATGCCCATCAGGAAAAGGACGTCAGGTATTTTGGTTAGGGCAAAAACCCTGTTGAACATGTTTCCCAGGAAAATAAGGATCCCGAGAAACAGAACGGTGAGTGCGACATCCATTCATCAGATATTCACCGTTATCTTTTTTTAAGGTTATTGATTTGAAGAAAAGTAAAAGATTACCACGATCTGGTATCTGACAAAGCCGGGATACCGAAAAGGGTATTAATTGTTGTTTCCCAGTTATTCCGATGGAGTCCCTCTTCACCTCCCCTGAGTTCCAGATGAGCCTGCTGTTATTCGTAGCGCTTGCCGGCTATCTTATCGCATCGCGCATCAACCAGTCTGCAGTAATCGGGCTGATCCTCGTTGGTATTGTGGTTGGTCCCAGCGTGCTCGGACTCATCACGTATACGGATTTTGTCCGGAGTCTCGCTCACCTTGGTGCGGTGATCCTTCTCTTTGTCATCGGATTCGAATTTGATATCCGTGATATCGTCCAGCCGCGGAATTTTGCCATCGCTCTCATAGGGGTCATTGTTCCCTGGATTGGCGGGTGGGGACTCTCACTTGCCTTCGGATTTGATTCAGCAAGCGCCATCTTTGTCGGAACCGCCTGTACTGCCACCAGTATTGCGATCACGGCAAATGTGTTAAAAGAACTGGGCAAACTCCAGACCGACGCGGCAAAAGCAATCATTGGTGCAGCAGTCATTGACGATGTGCTGGCGCTGCTTGTGCTCGCGATCAGCACTGATATGGTATCCGGATCGTTTACGTTCCTTGGCATCGCATTCACCACTATCAAGGCACTGGCGTTTATCCTCATCGGAGCCGCATTTGGAATTCTTGTGGTAAGCAAATATCTCGTACGGTTGGACAAAACGCATTTTGTGAAAAAATATCCGGAATTCATTTTCATCTTTGCCATGATGCTGGCGTTTCTCTACGCAATCGGTGCGGAGCTTGTCGGGCTCTCGGCAATTGTGGGGGCATTTATCGCCGGGGTCTCGTTCAAGGATGTCAAGCTCCACCAGAGCCGCAGCCTCAAGGAAGGTGCGGAATATCTCCAGATTATCTTTGCATCGATCTTCTTTGTGTCGCTGGGTATCATTGCAGATTTCCATGCACTGACACCGGAGATTATCCTCTTCCTCGTCGCTCTGACGAT
>CAVYJJ010000019.1:0-6359 GCA_963768845.1 uncultured Methanoregulaceae archaeon
GGAAGAGTGCAGCAGGCAAACCCATGGAGACTCCCTATACCCCCGCGGTCCCTCTCTTTTTGGCACTGCGGGAAGCTTGTCTTATCATCGATGAAGAGGGTATCGCAGCCAGGATCGCACGCCACCAGAGAATGGCACAGGCTGTACGGGCAGCAGTAAAAACCTGGGGGCTCTCACTGTTTCCAAGGATCGATGCAAAGCACGAATATTCCAACACGGTCACCGCGATTTCCTATCCTGATGGGGTTAAAGATGACGAAATGCGTGCAATCATAAAAAAGATGGGGATTATAATTGCCGGCGGGCAGGATCACCTTAAGGGAAAAATTTTCAGGATCGGTAGCATGGGTGCGGTCAGTGCACCGGATTGCGACACTTGCGGCAACGCAACACGCCCTCAGGAAACTGGGATACCATGTTCAGGGTGACGGGGTCGGGGCGGCATGCGAGGTGCTTGGATGAGGGTGGGGGTTGCTGATACCACCTTTTCACGCGTTAACATGGGAGCGCTTGCTATCGATGAGCTGAAAAAACATGCAAGTGTGGCGATTGAACGGGTTACTGTGCCGGGGATCAAGGACCTTCCGGTCGCTTGTAAAAAGCTTATCGATCAGCGTAAATGTGACATTGTGATGGCTCTTGGTATGCCCGGGGGAAAAGAGAAGGATCGTCTCTGTGCCCACGAAGCTTCGCAAGGTCTCATTCAATGCCAGCTCATGACCAATACCCACATTATTGAGGTATTTGTGCATGAAGATGAAGCAAAAGATGGAAACGGAGCTCGCCTGGCTTGCAGAACAACGTACGCGCGAACATGCAGTTAATGCGATAAAACTTGTCCTTTACCCAAAGGAACTGGAAAAAGAGGCTGGAACTGGTCTGCGCCAGGGATTTGCTGATGCAGGACCAGCACGCCGTTAGATAGAAAACAACAGAGCGTACAAATTTATCAGGTTCGATTTACAAGAGATGATTAACTATGTGCGATACAAAGCCGATAAAACTGGGTTTTGTCGTTGCGGAATTCAACCGTGACATCACCTATATGATGGAGATTGAAGGAAGAGAGCACGCCGCGTTTCTCGGTGCTGAAGTGACCGAATGCCTGTATGTTCCAGGGGCCTATGACATGCCGCTCGCAATCAAGAAGATGCTGCAGGCCGGAAAAGTCGATGCAGTCGTTACCATTGGCTGCGTGATTGAGGGCGCCACCCAGCACGATGATATTGTGGTTCAGCATGCAGCAAGGAAAATTATCGATCTCTCGCTTGAATTTGGTAAACCGGTAACTCTTGGTATATCCGGGCCCGGTATGACACGCCTTGAAGCAAATGAGCGGATCGATTATGCAAAGAGGGCTGTTGAATCTGCCATCAAGCTTGTCCAGCGATTGAAATGAAAAAACTCTCGGAAAAGATTGCTGCGGTCGCCCCTTCCGCAACGCTCGCGATATCCGATAAGGCAAAGAAGATGCAACGGGAGGGCATTGATGTCATCAGCCTCTCGATTGGAGAGCCGGATTTCGATACCCCGAGACACATCAAGGATGCGTGTATCGATGCGTTAAACCGGGGTGAGACACATTATGCGCCAAGCAATGGGATTCCAGAACTCCTGAATGCAATCAGCGAGAAGATCAGAAACGAGAACCATTTTCCTTGCAATCCTTCGCAGGTGATTGTCGCGTGCGGTGCCAAGGACGCGATCTACGAGGCTATGGAAGCTGTCCTGAATCCGGGTGATGAAACTATTATTCTTACTCCGGCCTGGGTTTCCTATGAACCCTGCGTCCAGATTGCTGGCGGTAACGTAGTGAAACATGAGCTAAACAATAAGACATTTCAGCCTGATGACACACTCCTTGAACAAATTAACCCAAAAACCAAGACTGCTTGTCATAAACTCCCCCTCAAATCCCTCAGGTGCCGTTTTCGACAAAAACTCGATGAAAATGGTAGCTGACCTCTGTCAGGATCACGATATCCTGGCGATGTCGGATGAGATTTATGAAAAACTGGTATACACCAAAGAGCACAACTCTCTTGCGGCAATCAGTGATATGGAGCACCGCACAATCACGATAAACGGTTTTTCGAAGTCATACGCAATGACCGGCTGGCGTCTCGGGTATGCGGTAGCACCGATCGAGATTATCCGGCAGATGTCAAAGGTTCAGCAGCATTCGGTCAGCCAGGCAGCGACATTTGCGATGTGGGGTGCAGTTGCAGCGCTCAAGGGGGACCAGCGATGTGTCGGAGAGATGCGCACTGAGTTTGATCGGCGAAGAAAATACGTATTGTCTGAGTTAGACCGTATGGGATACCAGACAGCACCGGCAGATGGTGCATTCTATGCATTTGTGAATGTTGGTGGAGATGATATGGTAACAGCTACCCGTTGGCTTGAAAAGGGACACGTTGCAGTTATGCCAGGCAGTGCCTTCGATGCCCCCGGTTGGATCCGCCTCTCTTATGCTACGTCTATGGAAAAATTAATTGAAGCGATGGATCGGATACGAGGCATCAGCGGGGAATAAAACCCGACCAGTTACTTTCATTTTTTTAAGAATTTTTTCCACCATATCTTTGCAAATGTGGAATCTCCTGAAATGACAATCTCTGATCCGTCTGTCCTGATTAGCGGTTTGAGATAGCCATCCAGTAACCTTTCCTGTTCCGGGGTCGTTACGTTAAACCTGCGCCGGAAAAAAGCGGTCATTTCATCCTGTGTTGTAAACCGGTACTCTTTACTCAGCGGGAGCATCTCGACGTTTGGATAGATGCCCAGTCTGGTACAGGACTCCGAAAAGACAATCCGCTTTTGGTCCTGAATGGTACTCCGATCCATGGAGAGGTTTCCAGAGATCTGCATACATTTTCTCCCAGAATGGCATATCAACAAACCAGAACAGATACACGCAATCCCGTGAAGCAGCATCCATTTTTTGAAGTGCCAGCCTGATATCCTCCATGGTGAGCGAGAGAGAAGCGATCACGACATCATATTGCCCGTCAAGATCGGTTGCGAGATCGATATCCTCCCACCGTTTTTGGATGGTTGTTACATTAGTGATGCCCTCTTTTCTTGCCCGATCATGAAGGATCGCAACCATTCCTTCACCTGGCTCAACAGCAGTAATCTCCTTTACCCGCGATGCAAGTGGGATGGCAAGAGTACCCGGGCCGGCACCGATATCCAGCACTCGGGAATTTTTATTGATATCCAAACCGTTAATCGTTGTCATCACACGATCATCATACTCACTCCTTGACGTGGAATCATACCGCTCTGCATTCTCCCGCTGGTTCCAGTTATGCGAGGGATCATCGAAATGCTTCGAGGACTCGTGCAGGCTCTGCCGTGCCTTCCAGATCTCATTCCAGTCGGGATCCACTGAGTAACCGGGGAACTCATAAAACACTGTATGCCCCGGCCGGTAATAAAGGTCTCATGTAACAAAAAAGAAAGGAAAAAAGAATGAATTTTTATTCATGCCTCATCGCCTCAATCGGGATGAGGTTCGCTGCTTTCCATGCCGGATAAATACCACAGGCAAGACTGATCACGATTCCAAAACAGACCCCTTCGATAATAGGTATTGCGCTGGACCAGACGAACAGGTACTTCGTGGTGTTCAGCAACAGAGCACTTATTGCATATCCTGCGATTATACTCAAGACCCCCCCGATAACACTCCCGACAACGCCAAGGATAGCTGCCTCATACATGAACATACTCATCACTTCTCGTTTCTGGGTACCGATACTCCGCATGATGCCTATCTCCTTGATCCGTTCGGTCACCGACATCATCATGATATTGAAAATTGAAACGCCCGCGACAATCATGGAAATTCCGCCGATCGCAGATACAAAGGTAGTGACCGCCCCAAATGCTGAAAAAATCGTCGCGAGGGTTGCCTTGCTGTCCATGACGCTGACGACCTTGTCCCTCTTGTTCATCTGTTTCTCGATGGTGGTTTTTACGACCGCGGAATCCACGTCCAGGTTAACTTTCACGACAACCGTATCATAATCATTCCGGTTATAGGTAGTGTCAAACCAGTTTTGCGTAACAACAATAGCAGAGTCGGTGCTGATATCAAAACTGATTCCCCTCTCTTCGATGATACCGGTTACCCGCAGGGTTCCTTTGTCCCCGTCGGTCCCGATGGAGATCCTTGATCCGACCTTTACGTTGTGATCCTCGGCAAATTTTGATCCGACCAGGCACCCGGAATCCGAACGACTGTAACTCCCCGTCTTCAGGTTCATGAGGTGGGGCACATCATCAGGATTAAGACCATAAATAGGGGCTACAATCGTATCGCTGCCAACGCCGAGTTTCATGATATCCGATGTTTGAAGGACAGGAATTGCTATGTTAGGTGCAACAACACGTTTAATTTGCTGAAATTGTTGATCAGTGATCTTCAGGCTTGTCGAACCAACCCCCCGCCACCCTGCCCGAACCCGGAACCGCCACCGGTGTAGGGGGAAACAATAACACTGTCGCCGACCGTGTGAAGACTGTCTGAAACCGAGAGTACAAGGCTGTTGCCGAGGATCCCCATGGATGCGATGGCGACAACGCCAATGACGATGCCGAGCATTGCCAGCGTTGAACGCAACAGGTGGATCCGGATATTGCGTTTTGCAATTTCCCAGAAAATCATTCCACGATTCTCCCGTCGGCAATACGGATTGTCCTCCGTGAATATTCGGCAATATGCGGGTCATGCGTGACCATGATGATGGTCGTGCCCTTCCGGTTAAGTTCGGTCATCAGTTCCATGATACCGGCACCGGTCTTTGAATCGAGGTTTCCGGTCGGTTCATCGCAGAGAAGGATATCAGGATCATTGATGAGTGCCCGGGCAACGGCAACCCGCTGTTGCTGGCCGCCTGAAATCTCTGTGGGTGTATGGGTGAAGAGTGAATCATCCAGCTGGACTGACCGGAGCACTGTCACGTCCCTTTTTCCGGATCCACCTCTTTCTGGGATTTCAGCATCATCGGGAAAGGTGACATTTTCGATGATGTTGAGCAGAGGGAAAGAGGTTGAAATACTGGAAGATAAACCCTATCCGGTCCCTCCTCAGATTCCGTGAGTTCTATATCGGACATGTCGCCGGTACGGGTTCCGCTGATAAAAATGTCTCCGGATGTTGGCGTATCAAGACACCCCATCAGGTTCAGGAGCGTTGACTTCCCGGAACCAGAAGGACCCATGATTGAGATGAACTCACCCCGCTCAACTTTGAAGTATATTCCATCAAGTGCAGTAACGTCTCCCGAAGGTAATGGGTACACTTTGACTACGTCTTTGAACACCATTACGGGCTGTTCGCTCATAGGGACGGTCACTTCTTGTTCCTTCTCACGTAGAAGTACCATCCGCCAATACAGGCAACAATGACAATCACTGCAGCGATGAGCGGAAAGAGGAGATTCGACCCGCCACTTGCGGTTGAATTTGCTGCCAGTGCAGAAATTTTTACATCCTGTACAGAAGTGTACAGGTTCCCATCGGAATCCTTATAAGAAAGTTGGAGCGGGATAGGAGAAGTGCTGTTAGCAGAGAAGGTAACCTCGAAGCTCCGAAATCATCGGGTTTGAGGGCACCAACAACATAGGTCTTATATGGATCCTGCGGAACCGCCGGTGAAAGCGAAGTCACCATAACGGTATTAGCTGTTTCCAGTCCGGCATTGTTTACATCCCCGGTAACGTGGTATATACCGCTTTCAGATCTTATCTGTACATTACTGATGACCGGGTTTGCCTCCATTTTATCAATTCCAAAGGTAATCGGGAGATAAATCCTCACTTTATGAGGATTATTACCATTATTGTACGTTACTGCGATTACCAAGGGTGTCTCCAGTTCGGGAGTCACCGTGAAGTTAATCTGTGATTTGCTTCCTGGTGCAAGGTTCCCGATGAATATTTTATCGGGAGTTACGGCTACTTCCGGTACCGGAGACCTCAAGTGTAACACTCCTTACCTCATTTTTTCGGGGATTAGCTACCTGGACAAAAATGGTCTTTTTCTTTCCCTTGGAAAACGCGTCAGGTTTATCGACAATTGTTAGTTCTAGAGGGGTGTTATCCACCTGTACCGCAGCCCGTTGGTACAGGCTGTCCGCATCGCGGAAACTCAGAGAGAACGTTGGATAATATGTCCCATCTGGAGCATCAGCTACAACAGAAAAAGTGAACGATTGCTTCTGCAGTGGACCAATGTTGGAGGATGAATCATAAGGAGAGCTTGTGAGCCTGATATCTTTGTCACCGAAAGACACATGATTTAAGACTACACTCTGATCCGAGTTGCCATTTGTTACATATACCGTAATA
>CAVYJJ010000020.1:0-198771 GCA_963768845.1 uncultured Methanoregulaceae archaeon
CAAGTGAGTTTAACGTTTTTATTACAAGAAGAACCTGTTTCCGGAGATCGCGGTAGGTGAGTGGTTGTTGACCCGGGGATTCCAGTGCAGGATGATCAGGCTCCTGGTTACCAAAAAAAATCAGATCTCTGATTGTAAGAGGTTCAGTTATTTGAATCACTTGAGATAAAAAAAGGTTTTATGAGATTATTAATTCTATCCAAAAAAGGCATGTTTACATAAAATCAAATGATTTGGGCATATTAAAGTTCCAAAAAAAATCAGGGGGTGTAAATCTCAAATGCGAATATTACTTCTTATAGGCTGAATACGGCCCGGGCCGCATACTCTGTCTCGGATAAACATGAAATAATCTCATGTCTTCCGTTCTGCGTGCAGTACACCCATCACCCCGAGCATTGTATGAACGGGTTTCCTCTCAATCTCAAAAGTATAATGCCTCCCGATATAATCGAGGAGTTCCGGTCTTGGTGGTCCACCTATCGGTGGTATATGCAGTTCCATCTCAATACGGCGGATACCGGACAGATCCTCGGGCAGAATGCACCATTCTGCTCCTTCACAATCGCATTTCAGGAAATCACATCCCCCTGCCAGTTCTATGATCCTGCGGAGTCGGTATGTAGGTGAAATGACCCTGCTGTCATCCCAACTGACGATTTCTTGTTCACCGTAGCCAAGTGCACCCTCGATAACCCGGACAGGTACAGCGTTCAGCAGGATGTTTTCCCGGAGCAGGGATGTAGTCACCGGTTCCACGGCAATGATATGGTGGGAATATCGGGAAGCACGGATGCAGAAAGCTCCCACATTAGCCCCGATGTCGATTACCAGATCATCCGGTTGTATATCATCGAACCGGTATTCAGGCACCTCAAAGATCTGACGGAACGGAGTTTCCTGACGGAGAAAAATCACCTGGTCAGAAGTGGTAAAAAATGCGGATTCTTTCGTTTCGTCACCTTCTGAAATAAAAAATCAGATCAGTACGGTTTCTTTTTAATAAACGTGCCTTCCTCATATTCCTGGAATGCCACGCGAAGCTCTTCTGTGGTATTCATGACGATCGGTCCCCGCCATGCAACAGGTTCGTGAATGGGTTTTCCCGAAAAGAAGAGAAATCTGAACCCCCGTCCCGAAGACCGTGCATACATTCCCTGGCCATTTCCGAACAGTACAAGATCCCTGTTATTCATCTGGTGTCCTTCGTCCGGATCAAACGTTCCTTCGCCACCAATAACATAGGCAAATGCAGTATATCCTTCCTTAACTTTATGATAGAAAACAGCACCCGGGTCGAGGGTCACATCCAGATATTCAGGATCAGCGACAATATCCCGAACCGGTCCTGTGAAATTCTGGAGGGTTCCGCAGATCAAATGTACCGTAACACCTTTTCTTGGGGAGACGGTTGGAATCTGATTCCGGGTAATCTCCTGGTATCGTGGATCCCTCATCTTGTTTGACCGGGGAAGGTTGACCCAGAGCTGGAACCCCCCCATTTCCCCGTTCACAGGTTTTGGCATTTCTGAATGGACAATTCCGGATCCCGCAGTCATCCATTGGACTTCCCCGGCATTAACCGTCCCGGCATTCCCGATGCTGTCTTCGTGCTCTACACATCCTTTGAGCATGTAGGTGACGGTTTCAATACCCCGGTGGGGGTGGGTGGGAAATCCCGCAAGATAATCTTCTGGCCGGGGTGCACGGAAATCATCAAGCATGAGAAATGGATCGAACTGCGGGACTTCGTAACTGCCAAATGCCCGGTGCAGCCGTACTCCCGCACCTTCAACGGTCGGATATGCCCTGAGGACGCGTTCGACTGGACGGACCTGGATCATAATAAACAGAACAAAGGAGTGATTGTTCATTAAGATATGGATCGTAGTAAAGCAAGGGCCGGAGATAGCGATTATGCTTATCTGGACAGCGTTCGTATATACCATAAAACCATGGGTTTAAAGGATGAGTTAAGAGACATTATCCCAAACCAGGCATTACAGTGTTTTTCTGACCATTTCAATGTGATTGGAAATATTGCGGTTCTTTCCCTTCCCCCGGAATTATCCATGTACGCCAGGACCATTGCCCAGACTCTTATTTCCCGGCGACATAATATCAGGACGGTACTGAATAAAACCTCTCCGGTCAATGGCTGCAACCGGACTGCCTGCTTTGAGATAATCGTGGGAACAGATACAGTCACTACCCACCATGAGTATGGGTTTGCGTACAGGCTGGATGTGGTGACTGTTTTTTTCGATCCCCGGCTTTCAAATGAACGCAAACGTGTCAGTGATCAGGTTCATTCCGGTGAACGGGTCCTTGTACCGTTTTGTGGAGTTGGTCCCTATGTGATTCCGGCAGCGGCTCATGGCGCCGAGATTACAGCTGTAGAACAAAACCATGAAGCTTGTCGGTGGCTGTCAGAGAATGTTGAACTGAATGGTGTTAAGGATCAGGTAATGACAATCATGGGAGATGCTTTTGATGTATTTCTTCTTCCGGATTATACGTATGACCGGGCGATTATTCCGACTCCCTATGGTATGGACGAGATCTTTGACCGTATTATTTCAAAAGTCAGGCCCGGGGGTATGATTCATTTTTACACATTTAAAAACCTGAAACAGGCAACGACTCTTGTTACTGACCTTGAGCAAAACGGTCATGAAGTTGTATTCCACCGGAGGTGCGGCAACGTTGCACCGAGTGTAAGCCGGTGGGTATATGATGTGCGTGTCAGGGGCACAGCTTCCCGACAAATATTCAGGGAAAAAATCCCATAATCAAAAAAGATATTCACTTTATCACACCAGATCCCAAAAAAACTGAATAACTATCAAATTTTTACCGTTATTTATTTACGATGAACTCATGGTTGTTATTCATTCCTCCGGTTCCTGTAACGAGTCCACCCATATTTTGCGAGGAAAACACCTGTTCCGATCCCGATTAGTCCTGCAGTAACGAAAAAGAATGTCATATTTGATGGTTGAGTAACCTGTGCTGCGCTCGCGAGCAGAACCTGAGATGAATTATTGGCAGGAATTGATGTGTTTTGCAATTTATGAATGGAACTATTATGTAAGGGAAATTCTCCTTTGGAAAAACGTTCTTTGGGTGCGATGTGCGTATCGTTACGAATGATAATAGCAAAAAAGGAGAATTCAGGAGTATCTGCAGAATAGTAAGCCTGGCCGTTTTTATCTCCAAGCATGAATGTTGGCAGGGAGACCCAGGAGTTGTTTTTCAGCACGCTTATGCTGACGGCATCAGGAGATGCATTATACTCAGCAATCGAGTGAAGAGGCAGAGCAAATTCAACCTGTGCGTGTGAAATAAGCCCACAGCGTGACAGGTTGACCTCAATATACTGGTAGACGAGTCCCTCCGGGAGGTTAATGCTCATAGCCGGGTATTCAGTTTTCCTGGCCGTGACTATACTATCAGATACATTCCACCCGTTGACAGTCACGCGACTGATAGCAGAATCTCCCCCTGCATTCACGGTCAGGCATCTGAGATCTCCTGTTGCCAAAGGAACAACTACTACTGGTGGTGCTGGAAGAGGGTTACTATCACTTCCTGAACCTTCCTCCGGCGAATGTGTAGGTACTGGAGTCGATGTTGCAGTTGGAATAGGGGATAATGTGACTGAAGGGGAAGGAGAGTAGGGAGGTAGGAGAAGGAGAAGGAGTGGAGGTTATGGTTGGGGTGGGAGAGGTTGTGAGCGTGGGATCAGGTGTAGGAGTAAAGGAGGAGCCGGAGTAGATGTGGGAGAAGAGGTTATGGTTGGGGTGGGGGAGGTTGTGAGCGTTATGGTAGGAGAGGGCGAAGTGGTCGGCACTGTTGTTTCTGGTGGTAAAACAACGGTAACATATTCTGAACGGCTCACAGTACTGAAAACAGAAAGGTTCCGGACTGTCAGGTTTACCGTGTAAGAACCAGGTGTCGTATACACATGTTCAGGGTTTTTTAAAGTAATCAGGCTGGTATTAAACCATGTTCCATCCCCAAATGACCAGTTCCACAAAGACGGTAACCCTCCTGAGGAATTATCTGAAAACTGGACCGTAAGAGGCGCTGTACCATTACTGTGATGATGCGGTAAAATCCAGAAACAGCGGAGGGATTACACGTGCATACTTGAGGTCAGTATTCGCAAAATCCCGGTAACTGATCTGAGGGTTTCCTGATCTGTCGAGGACAAGTGAGGTATATCCTCCAACATTGACGGCAGTATCCACGGTCTCATTGGACCACACAGAACCGGTTTTTGTTGCATATTTCAGGTGACCATTGGTCTCATCATAATAACTGATATGAGGATTTCCTGCAGGATCTAGTGCAAGTCGAGGTATATTTTCCCACACTTCCGGTGGCGTCGATGATCTTTTTCGTCCAGGAACTTCCCGTTAGTGTTGCATATTTCAGATCCCTGTTTATGCCATCGTAATAGCTGATGTGTGGATTTCCCGAAGCATCAAGAGCGATCGAAGTATAATATCCGATATTTCCAATACTGTCTACGGTCTGGTTGGTCCATTGCCCCCCGCTCTTTTCTGCATATTTCAGATCCCCGTTTGCTCCATCATAATAACTGATACAGGGATTACCGGAACCATCCAGTGCCAGAGAAGAGTATGCCCCAACATTCGCCGAATTGTCAACGGTTTCATTGGTCCAGATATCACCGGTTTTTTCCGCATATTTCAGTTTCATGGAGAATAGATCCTGGTAACTGATCTGCGGATTATCCGGAATTGTCCAGCCCAAGTGAAGTGTATCTCCCGACACCGCCGCTGTCTACAACTAATCGTGGTCCACACGTCCAGGTTTTTCATTGCAAAGGTCAGGTTACCACGGTTCGAGTCATAGTAACTGATCAGGGGGTGCGAGGATGCATCAAGTTTCAAAGAGGAAAACTCCCCCACAGCATTGGTCGTATCAACGGTTTCATTTGTCCACATTCCGTCATTCTTCATAGCGTATTTCAGATGACGGTTTGTCCAGTCCAGATAACTGATACGGGGTCTTGCCGGAATTATCAAGAGCTAATAGATGTATACCACCCGGTATCCCCGGAACTGTCAACAGTTTCAGTTGTCCAGTCCAGGGCAGTAACCGGGGATACCAGGGAGAGGATAAGCACAGCTTTTACTATAAGATACAAAGACGACCGGTGTAATTCTCCAATCTCTGGTCAGATGTCTGAATCGGAGAAATCCGAATATCGGCACTCTTGTCTGTTGGAAGAGCTGAAAACAAAATCTCTAAAAATACCCATCACACCCTCACATTTTTTAGACAGTCGAGGGTGTTGCAGGATTTTAATCAGGATAATTTTTCTGATAAATTATCCTGGATTGTCGGCAGAACCCGTTAATATCGATATAATGTGCAGGTTAATAACTCTTGTCAAATAAATCCGGATGATGGTGATATCGGTCCCTTGCAGGTTTGACAATTCCGGTAGAAACCATCAAGCACATAATATTTCAGTTTTAGTGATGGATGTTGTGATATAAAACAAGAGAATAAGATATTTTTAGTTGGATTCTTATAAAATTCCTTATTCCCGATCAGGGATGGTTCTGCCTTTCTATAAATAATAGATAAAAAAATAGATTTATACGGGAATAACCCGGCTGCCATAGACTTCATTGATGAGCTGTCCTAAACCGATGTAGAGCGCAAGACCGCCTGCAACGAGTCCCACAACCCCGCCAAGGTTCAGGATCAGGGAATTACCCGTGAGTTGTGCGGTCACCAGGAGAATTACCAGAAGTACAACTGCGAGTAAGGTAACCTGTAGCATCCGGTGCATTTTTAATGTACAGATAAACAGCCCTGCTGCAAAAATTCCCCATACACTCAGGAAAGCAGCAAGTTCAACGGGCAGGGGGGCTTTTGTCAGACCGAGAGCCGGGAGTAACAGTAATGTAGCAAAGGAGATCCAGAAAAATCCAAAACTACCAAAGGTGACCATGCCAAACATATTGTTCTTTTTCCACTCCATGATGCCTGCGATAACCTGGGCTATTCCCCCATAAAATATTGCCATTGCAAGGATCGGGCTTCCAAGAGCGGTGAGTCCTGCGTTGTGAAGGCTCAGTAATAATGTTGTCATGCCAAATGCGCACAGACCCAGAGGTGCCGGGTTTGCAGTATTGTCAGTGAGGAACAAGTCATTCCTGTTCTTGTCATTCCGGGGTTCCATGATATCCTCATTTACGCTATAGACTGGTGCGAACATAATTCCGCCCGACAGGGAGAAACTCTGTTCAAACGCACCATCCACGTTAAGGTTGTGGTGTGCACTATTAAACAATTTGCATCAAATGTTTAAATTAAATAAAAATATTGCACCACATATGAATAAATATTTTAGAATACTGCACCAAAAAAAGTGAATCTACGTAATAAAAAAAATTTATACACCAAATGTACCGGAAGAATCAGATACCGTTCAAATGTTACCGGAGAAGTACCTTGCGAGGATATTTCAAAACAGCCCGAATATTGTATGAGTGGCTGTCACGGGGTGATTTAATCCTCAAAGATGGGCTGATCTTCACTATCGGATTCAAAAAAGAACATTTTATCGATGGAGACCCTAAACAACCTCGAGATCCGGAACGCGAGTTCAAGCGAGGGATCATATTTACCTTTTTCAATAGCTAAAATCGTCTGCCGTGTTACACCAAGTTGATCAGCGAGTGCTTCCTGGGTAAGGTTGCGTATTGCCCGGTAGACTTTAATCCTGTTTTTCATACTTTGATATCCGGATTTTCTTCGGTTAACCTCAAGGCCCTTTAAACAGGGCTGGCTATTCTAAAAACCAAGGCATTCAGATGGCATTTATGATGATGACTGACATGGTTATGATCACGATTAACAAAATCCAGATGCCCGGATGGCTGATTGCCAAATCCGATCGTCTTCTTGTTACCAGCGGATAAGACGGTTACAAGACCGCCTAATACGGTGCTACAAATAATCAACTCCATAGTAAGTCTGTTCAACAGGAATATCGAGAATACTTTTAAGAGCAATAATGAGAGCAAGGAGGCATGCGCCCGCGGTGAGAATGACCAGCATGTGACTATCCTGCCATGTAGTACCCGACTCAGAAGCGTTGAGCTTTCCTGTATTCAATTCGATCCATATATGTCCAACATCCATAACTTAATGTAAATTATATTTAACATTTTAGCATATATATTTTACTTTTTGTCAAAATTATTTTCCTACAGGGATATATCTCTCCCCCTCAACATCTCTCCACAACTTGCCAATTCTGATCCCTGAATACTCAGGCATCCAACCCGTTTGGATAGCATGATAACCAAGTAAAAAAAACTCGTATAGAAAGAGGCGATATGGAGCACAAAAGCGTAAAAGTCGGTCTCATCCAGATGGCGGTATGGTCCGGATCCTAACGAGAATCTTAAAAAAGCATTATTGAAGGTCGAGCAGGCTGCAAAAAAGGGATCACAGATAATCTGTCTGCCCGAACTTTACCGGACACGTTACTTCCCCCAGGGAATTGGCGTGAATGCATCATCCCTCGCAGAAACGATTCCGGGAGATTCCACACGGGTGTTTTCTGAGATTGCCCGCCGGAACAATGTTGTCATTATCGTCCCGATTTTTGAAAAATCATCTGATGGCAGGTGCTATAACACCGCAGTTATCATCGATGCAGACGGGACACTCCATACACCCTATCATAAAGTCCATATTCCGCAGGATCCCGGTTTCTTCGAAAAAGGATATTTCTATCCCGGGGACAGGTATTACGTTCATACCACACGGTACGGGCGGATTGCCGTGCTGATTTGTTATGACCAGTGGTTTCCCGAAGCTGCGCGGTGTGTTGCTCTTGATGGAGCCCAGATCATTTTTTACCCTACCGCAATCGGGCATCCCACCAGCGAAGAACCTGCTGAAGGTAACTGGCATGAAGCGTGGGCACTCATCCAGCGAGGTCATGCCGTCGCAAACAGTGTCCATGTTGCTGCTATAAACCGGGTCGGTAAAGAGGCAGATATAAAATTTTTTGGGGGTTCGTTTATCTGTGACGCCTTTGGTAAGATAATCGTGCAGGCTGGCGATACGGAAGATACACTGATTGCCACGCTCGACTTATCGATGAACGAGACTGTCAGGGAATCCTGGGGATTTTTCAGGAACCGCCGCCCTGATACCTATGGGACAACCTGTACGCTGTTCCCGGGCAATGACGGAGCATTTCCGGAAATCCGTAAAGGAGATACTCCCAGAAACCGTGGATTCCATATGCCGGCTGAGTGGGAACCCCACGATGCCGTGTGGCTCTCGTGGCCGCATAACAGGAATACCTTCCCAAATCTCCCCAGGTTGAAGAGGCATATTACACAGTTTATCACGTCAATACACACATCAGAACGCGTTGAGTTGTTCATCCCGACTGCTGCTCTTCATCGAAAAATCCGTACCCGTCTCCGTGAAGAGCCAGGTCGATCTTTCCCGGATTACTCTCCATACAACTGAGTTCTCTGATGTCTGGATCCGCGATTATGGCCCTACATTTGTCATTAACCGTGCAATGAACCGGGCTGCGATGGTGCGTTGGAATTTCAATGCCTGGGGTGTGAAATATGAAGACCAGGTAAAAGACGGTAACATCCCGACCATCATGAACCGCTGGCTGGATCTACCCCAGTTCATTCCTGGAATTGTGCTTGAAGGGGGATCTTTTGATGTGAATGGCAGGGGTACCGTGCTGACCACCCGCTCCTGTCTGTTAAACCCGAACCGTAATCCTTCACTGTCTGAAGATCAGATCGAAACGTTCCTGAAAGAATATCTCGGGGTTATGAAGATTATCTGGCTGAATGAAGGTATTATCGGTGATGATACTGATGGTCATATCGATGATATCGCCCGTTTTGTCACACCATCAACGGTTGTGTGTGCGTTTGAAACCGATACTGAAGATGCGAATTATCGGGCTCTGCAGGAAAATTATGAAATCCTGAAACGATCCAGTAATCAGGACGGAATACCTCTCACCGTTGTGAAACTCCCTATGCCGGCAAAAGTCGCTACCGGTGATGAACGTTACCCGGCGAGTTACACAAATTTTTATATTGGAAATACGGTTGTCCTTGTACCGGTTTTCAATGACCCGAATGATGCTGAAGCATTACGCATTATTCAGGATCTTTTCCCGGGACGGAAGGTAATCGGGATTAATGCCCGTGCAATGGTTGAGGGATTTGGTACATTCCACTGTGCAACGCAGCAGCAGCCACGGGTTTAGGTGGTATGACTGCCAAGTATCTGCAGTTCCTGTCAGATGCCGATACAAACCCTGATATCTTTTTAAGGACAGGAAAATTACTCATGGTGAACGCATGAAACAGCTACGGATAGTCAAACCCGGAGATCCGGCAAAAAATTTTTCATTAAAAGACCAGAATGACACAACATTCGACCTGTATGAACATATGGGAAAACGAATACTCCTGTCATTTCACCCCCTTGCCTGGACAGCTTTTTGTGCAGGCCAGATGAAATCACTTGAAGATAACCGCGATGTTTTTTCAACGCTCAATACTATCGCGGTTGGTATTAGTGTCGATTCCGTACCCTGTAAAAAAGCATGGGCGGATACGCTCGGAATTATCCATACTCCTCTGTTGTGTGATTTCTGGCCTCAGGGTGCGGTGGCCCAGCACTATGGGATTTTCAGGGAATCAAATGGTTTTTCGGAAAGAGCGAATATCCTCATCGATGAAAATCAGAATGTTGTGTTTGTAAAGGTCTACCCGGTCCATTCCGTCCCCGATATAGGTGAAGTGATTACGTTTATCAACACTCTTAATAATCCATAATATACGGGAAGAAAATTACTTCACGAACCAGGTTCCGAATCATGACATGAATGTATCGGAGGGGCATCAGGTCTCTCAGGAATAATTCAGTGTTAAATCGGAAACTGACAATTTTTGGACTCAACAGGTAAAATGGGGAAAATCTTTTCTCCTCTCCGCACAATGGTCGAATTATCCAAAGGAGAAGGATTATGCCGGAAACCTGTTACCTCGGGATAAATTCCGTGCAGGAACAAAAATTAAAAATTGCAGTCGAGAGCACCTGCGAGCTCTGCCATGAGTATCATCCATCAGCGTTTCTTGAAATTCATGTCATCTCCCGCCGCAATTACGAGGAGATGAGACGCGATCCCTCGACCCGCGTACTCATTGTCTGCCAGCTCTGCCACACCCATATCCACAGCCTCCCGGTATCGATCAGCAGGCAGCGGGTGATAGTAAAGGAGCGTTCATTTTTTATTCGACGGGATTTGCGGAGAGTCCTGGGATATATTCCGAAACCCTATCATGCCCCGGATGATAGTAATCTGTACGTAATCTACGAGGAGTACCTGGGCAGGAGTTCGCCGGGATCGTATCGAATGAATCGGGAATAGAACGTACCAACCCGCAGATGTCACGTGTCGTTTGTTCAGGTAGTATTCTTATTTGGGACAAGGTATTTTAGCGGAAATCACAAGGTTAAAGGCATATATCGTTGTTCATGCAGTGGAACCTGCCCGTGTCACCGGGCACCTCATCGCGGAAGACCTGATCATGAAAAAAAAATCCCTGGATAATCCTCATCCTCCACCCCCATTGCTGGAATTTGAAAATATCACGGTATTCAGAGGTGACAAAAAAGTATTGGATTCACTCTCTGTTATAATCCGTGAAGGCGAAAATATCGCTATTTTAGGACCCAACGGGGCCGGGAAATCCTCGTTTATAAAAACCATTACCCGTGAATATTATCCGGTTTCTCAGGATGATGATATCATTTTCAGGATGAATGGCAGGGAAACATGGGATGTATTTGATCTGCGATCTCTCCTTGGTGTTGTATCCAACGACCTGCACTATACGTTTATGCGGAAAATCCCCGGTAGAGAGGTAATCCTTTCCGGATTTTTTTCCAGCGTGGGACTCTTTCATCACATCGTTACAACAGAAATGGAACAAAAAGCAGATGAGATTTTAACCTTCCTTGGGATCGATTATATCCAGGACAGGTATATGATCGATATGTCTTCCGGTGAAGCGCGGAGATTTCTTATTGGCAGGGCACTGGTCCATTCACCAAAGACCCTCATTCTTGATGAGCCAACCAACAGCCTTGACCTGCAAGCTCTCAGTACATTCCGGGCAAACCCTCCGGGAAGATCGCCCGGTCCGGTACTGGTATTATCCTTGTGACGCATAACCTCCACGATATTATCCCGGAAATATCGCGGGTTATCCTGATGAAAAACGGAAAGTTCTGTCTTGACGGGCAAAAAGCGAAAGTATTATCGGAAAAAAATATTGGCGGGTTGTTTGATACTACGGTTAATTTGATGACGGAAGGCGGGTACTACTACGTGACCGGATTTTAGGAAAAGGTGACCGATAAAAGGGAGCTGGACATTTATGGAGAAAAATCAGGATAAGCACTCCACTCCCTGTGGTAAAAAGATAATTTTAACCACGCGATTGAACGATCTGCCTGACTGATTAAAAAAAATTCCATCATCTCTTGGCCACTCTTTGTGTTCCTATACGTTTATTAATGAGATCCCGGATAGTTATCTTCTGATGAATTCAAGAACTATCGCAATTATTATAATCCTCGCTGTTGTCGTTGCAGCAGGTGCGTTTTTCCTTCTTACCGGACAGGGCAGCAGATCCATTATCCCTGCAGGTGGTCCGAATGCGCTTGCCGGGGTTGAAGTGCGGTCGTATGAGGGAAAAGATCTTTCCTCAATAGGTGATTTTCGTGAAAACTCAATCAAGGGTCCCCAGTATGTCAACATCACCGATTACCGGCTCACTCTTACGGGGTTGACCAATAAAACATCTGTATATACCTATAATGACATTCTGGACAAGTACCCCCATTATACCAAGGTAATCACACTCCACTGCGTGGAAGGGTGGGATGTAACATTACTCTGGGAGGGTGTGCTGGTCCGCGATCTGATACGGGATGCCGGTATCGATCCCCGTGCAAATACCGTTATTTTTACGGCACATGATGGATATACCACATCATTCCCTCTACAGTACCTGATGGACCGGGACATTTTAGTGGCATATAAAATGAACAATGTCACACTTCCGGCCTGAACGGGGGTATCCATTCCAGCTGGTGGCTGAAGAGAAATGGGGATATAAGTGGATCAAATGGATCGAGAAAATCGAGTTGTCTGATGACCCCAATTACCGAGGATTCTGGGAACAGCGGGGATATTCCAATACCGGAGATTTAGGAAAAAATTTCTTTGGAAATTAAAATCCAGTAATTAAGACAATTTTTTTGAAGGATTCCCATTAATCGCCGTTATTAGCAGAGATATATTTTTTCAGAACCATTACAATGCCATACTCCTTCACGCACAATACCATGATGATACATGATTTTCAAACGGTGTTGTTCAACAGGCCCTATACGGTAAACACTATCCCTGGTCCTTGTCTGCAAGCTGCTCTATCGCATTTTCCAGATTCTGTTTCACGCTCTCCGGGTGATGCACCCCAAATAACGAGATATATGGATCCAGGGAACCACCCTGCCAGGAAACCGCATGACCACGATTTTGTCCGGTATGAACCCCGCCGCCAGTTGCATGGGATCTCCTTAAATCAACCCCGCGGTTCCCCAACACTATCCCTTGCGGGACAACCGTACCTGTGTTAAAAAACCGTCCCAGCCGACCCTGTACGAGGATGATTTTTTCAACACTATTAAGAGGTATTACATTTTCAACCTGTTTCCAGATACCGCCGGTAATTATTACCACATCCCGGGTAATTGTATATACAATTGAACGCCTGTATAATTCAATGCCTGCGAGAATTAACGCTGCAGCAATTACACTGGAGGGTTGAACCAGGTACGTTACCCATTCAAAAAGAGTTTGCAGGTACCTTGTTGAAAGTATGGGGATATTCATATCAGGTAAAAAAATCAGGGCCCCAAGTATACTCAGGACTAACGTAAGGGCTGATCCGATCCAAATTTCAGGTCGGTGCAACGCATCGCCAAGATAGATAAAAAAAAGGAGTATTCCAACAGGTGAGATACATAATACGATTATTTCCGTAATTACGGGCAGTTCCGGAATTATCATTCCCAAATTCTTTTCCAATGAAGGAAGGAGTGAATTAACAGAGATACGCATGAATTCCAGAACAGCAAGAGAAATAACGACAACTACAAGGGGAGCCCCACAAAGTATGTATCTGGTTAAAAAACCTGCCGGTACTGGATAGGTCGTGAGAAGAACCGGCCCGTAAATTCCAACCATCTCTCGTTCCGTCCGGACCATATATCGGCTCTTTATTTCAGCATATATTTATATTTATCTTTTTTTAAAAAAGCTCATTTTCAGCAATAAAATTGAAATTTTTACATTTATTGGAGAAATATGTTTTATGGTACCTTTTTTCCGGTAAGTCATTTGTCTAGTTAGTCTTTTATGGAAACAACGGATTTAAGAAAATGTCCGATTAGGATTACCGCTCGCATACGATCGGAGGAATGATGATCCAGGCTGGCGTAATCTTACCTGTCCTTCCCACGCGGGATAAAGGTCCTGAACAAAGGGTTCTGTGAGGAAACGAACGTAAGAATCCTGAAATCTGCAGCTAAACCCTCAAGCATTTATGTTCAGACCTATCCGGATGAATATACCGATGATAAACGATATCGCTGCAATCCCCATACTGATGAGGAGCATCTCCCCGAACCGTTTCCAGAAAGATAGATCTTTTGCAACGGATATGTAGAATGTGAACAGGAATATCACAAAAACGGCTCCCAACAGGGTGTACAGGAGGGCAATATACGGGCTGGCAAGTACAAGGAAAGGCAGGATGAGAATGGCAACAGTCCCGATATAGGTGATTCCGGTATACACTGATGCTTTGACCGGGTCTGTAGATCCGGCATCAGAACGCTGTGAAAGATACTCTGAGGCCCCCATTGAAAGAGAGGCTGCAACCCCCATGATCAGACCGGCAATTGCAATGATCTGCGTATTCTGGATTGCAAAAGTCAGTCCGGCAAGGGTGCCGCAAAATTCGACAAGAGCATCATTGAGACCGAGGACGACAGATCCCATATATTTCAGCCGTTCTTCATCGATCAGTGCAATCAGTTCTCTTTCGTGATTTTCTTCATTTGTCAATATTTCCCGTGTCTCGGGAATCTGGGAGATAAGTGCCTGATCATACCCCTGGGCACGTCTTTCCACACCTTCCATGAGTTTGATGGCAAACGTCATTCCAAAGATCCGTGCCAAAAGGTAATAAAACCAGATATGGAAATCATTCGGTGCTACCTCCCTGTTCGTGTATCGTTTCCATATGCCATAATGTTCAAGTTCCTGTTGTGCGATCTTGTCCAGTACATCACGGTTATGGGCTACCTTTTGAATAGCAGCAATTTTTTTATAGATATGGTGTTCGGTGATTTCTGCCTGTTGCAGGGCTAGGAGTGTTGAGGTAAGTTGTGGATCGTAGTCTTTGTCAATCATGAGGACCCTTCGAATCAGGTAGTATCCTGTACATATCATGAGGGATCAGGATCTCGAACCGTGCCCCCTTTCCCGGCTCACCATTCTCTCGGATGGTAATACCGGTAATCGAGAGGATCTCACGGGTTAAGAACAGGCCAAGACCGGTATGTTTGCCAAACCCTTTTTTAAAGATTTGTTCCTTATCTTCCACAGGGATACCAGTACCATCGTCACGGAATGTTATTTTCGCATCTCCGTCCATCCGGTTAAAAGAGAAGCTGATGCGGGTGATACTTCCCCCATGACGGAAGGAATTTTCTATAAGGTTATAAAACACTTTGCCGATGAGCGGATCAGCAAAAACTTCAACTCCGGAACAGGTGATCTCAAGCGAAATTGTATCGGTAGATAATTGTGAGGCAGATGTTCGGATGATCGCCGATATGTCCTGCCATTGCGGTGCATGTACGCCAATATTTTCGTAATGTCGGGTAAATTCGATTTGTCTGCTGATTGCTTCAATTGCCGTTTCTTCTTTACTGATAAATCCCAGAAGACCCGGATCTGTTATTTTCTCTTTGATAAAACCGAGATATGCGCGCATTGCCATTAATTGGTTCTGGATATCATGCCGGGTAATGGAGGAAAGCATATTCAGTTTTTTCAGGGCCAGTTGTAAGGCAGTCTCCGCACGTTTTCGTTCGGTAATATCATGCATAACATGGACGCTGCCTATTACCGATCCCTGTGAATCGTGAAGCGGGGACGCAGTTACGAGAAAATCCGCCTTCAATATCTCCTCATGGATCTCCTGTGAGTGTTCTTTTCCATCCAAAAGAAGCATCTGGTGCGGACAGAATCCCGGTGGCAGCATGGTTCGATGTAAAACCTCATAGCATGCACGTCCCACTATATCATCACGCTCCATGCCGAGCCGTTCTGTCATTGCCCTGTTGACCTGTACGATATGATTGTTCCTGTCAATAATTGCGATTAAATCAGGAACAGAATCAAACGTGAGTTCCCATTCGGTCTTTGCACGCAGTATCTGGTCCTGCATCCGTTTTTTTTCTGTGATATCATTGGCGGTAGTTGAAATGCCCACTATCCCTCCCTGAACATTTTTTATCGGAGACAGTGAGAGAGAAACATGGATGCGGGTTCCATTCCTTGTTATCCTTTCTGTTTCAAAACGTTCAATGCGTTCACCGCGATAAATTTTGTCGACGAACCGGGGGAATTCATCAGGACCCTCAGGTGTAAAAAGAATATTGACCTGTCCGCCAATCATTTCATTTGCGGTATATCCGTAAAGTTGCTCGGCTCCGTGGTTCCATTCGGTTATAATCCCGTCCATGTTTTGTCCAACAACCGCGTCATTTGAGGACTCAATTATGGATGCCAGTCGGTGGGACAAATTTGCGTCATGCTGCATTCGCCCGCTCAGGTAGGATACCACGGCGGCAATTGTGATAAATACCAGTATGCGGGCAATTGCTGCAAAGAGGATATCTGAGTCTGGTGAGAAAGCTCCCCAGACCAAAATTCCATAGACCAGGGAAAGGCCCGCAGTGAAACCAACTCCCAGCCGGGGATAATAGTACGCAGTGAGTATGATGGGTATATACAGGAGATGTGGTAACACATTGGTAATACCAAAGGTTAGTCCGTACCAGTTCAGGAAAAGTGTGCCAGCGGTACTGGCTGCGATCAGGCTGATAACCGTTTTAGGATTTGTGTATTTCTGGCCAAGAAATAAGAAATTCATTCAGGAAACCCCTGGTCTCGTTAAACAGTATTTACCCGGCGTTTAATCTACCCTTCGCTTTTTTATTTTATAACGTTCGTCTTTCCGATATTTTTTTAAAAAAAATACCGAGTATTCCGGCAGAACCGTTAGGGGTAATTGTGCAATAAAGAAATACCTGAACCAGACTAATACACAATTAAAATCTATGGAGGTTTGGCAACATGGAAGAAGGTAAAGGTTACACCTTACCAAAACTACCCTTCGGGTATAAAGCCTTGGCACCGTACATCTCTGAAGAACAACTTACCCTGCATCACCAGAAACACCACCAGGCATATGTGACAGGTGCAAACGCCCTGCTGGAAAAACTCGATAAGGCACGAAAGGATAGCATCGATCTGGACATGAAGGCAACTTTAAAGGAGCTCTCCTTCCATATCGGAGGTTATCGTTTGCATAAGCTGTTCTGGGAGAATCTGGCACCAGCCGGAAGTGGTGGCGGAGGCTTACCCACGGGAGAACTCTTAAAATCGATAGATGATGAGTTCGGAAAATTTGACCGGTTCAAAAAAGAGTTTACCCAGGCAGCTTCCAGCGTAGAAGGTTCAGGATGGGCCGTTCTTACGTATTGTATGAACACCGGGCGCCCCATGATCCTTCAGCTTGAGAAACATAATCTCAACATGATACCGGGATACCGGATTCTTATGGCTCTCGATGTCTGGGAGCATGCATATTATCTTGATTACAAGAACGACCGGGCAAAATTTATCGAATCATTCTGGAACATCGTGAACTGGGATGAAGTAAACGCGCGATTTGTTACGCACGTGAAAAAATAACTTTTTCCTTTGTGCACTTCTCATAATTAATCCACGGCAAGAAACCGGGGTCTCCTGTGGGTTTTTACGTTTTTTCCCGGATTTTAATCACTCATGGATATTTTCTCCATCATTACCGGAATTCATACTGTGCGATGAATCTATATTGGGCATTGGTTTTTTGTTTTTAGTGAAATATTCGGCTCTGTAGAATTCCTTTTATTGTAGCACAAAATAAAAAGGACACATGCTTTGAAGGAGGGGACAGTGCCGGTCCCCCCGGACCGCCCCTGCGCAATGTGATAGTGCTGCTATTACCTTCTCTGGGGTTATCGCATTGGTGGGAGTCAAGTGGCAGGGGTAAAACCCCCATGAACGTTCGGGTTTTTAAAAACATTTCTACAGAGCCAAATATTCAGAAAATGGAAAAATTGTCAGGAAGACGAAAAAAGAATAATTTGAGGATTAACGGACCTTCGATCCAGATTCCACGGGCCGGAGAGGTACGAGCAGCGATGCAGAATCCCCGGCTGCAAGAATCATTCCATTGCTCTCAACACCGAATATTTTTGCCGGAGCAAGGTTAGTGATAACAACAACCTCTCTTCCAGCCAGTTCTTCAGGATTGTAGAACTGCTGGATGCCAGCTACGATCTGCCTGATTTCACTGCCAATATCCACCTGAAGTTTCAGGAGTTTGTTGGATTTTGGTACAGGTTCTGCTGAAATTACTTTACCGGTCCGGATGTCAAGTTTCTGGAATTCTTCATAAGTAACCATGGGGATCCTCTCCATCTTTTTATCGGCCTCTGCCACCCGCTTCTGGAGCAGGGCATCAAGATCTTTCACCTGGCTTTCTTCCATTTTGGAAAAGAGTGGGGAAGGTGCCTCGATACGGGCAGGAAGCACGGGATATGTGGCTTGGGCGATCGGATGTTCAGCTACGTTATCTTCATAGCCCAGCTGGTGCCAGCATTCCTGTGCTTTGACCGGCATTACCGGTTCAATAAGGAGCGTAAGGGCTTTTGTTATCTGGATACAGTTTTTAACAACCTGTGCAGCAGCAGCCCTGTCTGTCTTAATGAGTTTCCAGGGGGCATTTGTCTGGATGTAGGTATTCCCGAATGCTGCAAGCCCCATGATCGCATCGACAGCTCCTTTGAATTCATATTCCCGCATATACCTGTCGACAGATGCAAGGCATCTTTCAATTTCAGCAGTGATGATGGGATCTGCAACACCCTCAGGTATACCCTGCCATTCTTTGTGCGCAAAGAAAAGGGAACGATAAACGAAGTTACCGAAAATATTGACAACCTCGTTATTGATGCGTTCGGAAAAAACCTTCCATGAAAAGTTCAGTTCTTTGGTATGGCTGGTGTATGCTAAAAGATAGTAGCGGAGGTAGTCAGACGGTAATCCCTTATCAAGGTAGTCATCGTTGGTCCAGACAACATAGCCCCTTGATTTTGAGAACTTATGGTCATCTACCTTGACCATTCCGCTTGCGACTATCGCATGAGGAACCCCGTAACCTGCTGCCTTCAGTATTGCAGGCCAGAAAATGGTGTGATGATAGATGATATCCCCCCCAATAAAATGCGTGACCCGGTTATCCCCGCACCAGTAACGCTTCCAGTCTTTACCGTTTGTGTTTGCCCATTCTTCCGTGAAGGCAATGTAGCCTATCGGGGCATCGACCCATACATATACCACAAGATCGTCACGTTCCGGGAACTTCACCCCCCATTCAAGCGTGCGGGTGATGCACCAGTCGTGAAGTTCATCTTTAACCCATCCGATTGCGTAATTCTTTGCGTTGCTTGTTCCCCGTAGTGTTTCAAGATAAGAGAGCAGGAATTCCTTGAAATCGGAAAGTTTAAAGAAATAATGTTCCTGGTCACGGAACTCAGCTTTTGTCCGGCATACCTTGCAGACAGGATCCTTTATTTCACCAGGCTCCAGATGCCTTCCACAACCCTGGTCGCACTCATCTCCCCGTGCAGGTGTTCCGCAGTGCGGGCAGGTGCCCTCCACATACCTGTCGGGAAGGAACCTCCTGCACTTTGTGCAGTATGCCTGATGAACAATCTGCTTGTAAACGTAGCCCTTCCTGACGAGTTCGGCCACGATTTTTTTTGTGCGGTGATGGGTTGCAGGATCATCGGTCATGCCGAACCGGTCGAACCTGATATCCATACGTTTAAACGTATCATCGAAATGCTTATGATACCGTTCAGAGAGAACCCGTGGTGTAATTCCTGCTTCCTCAGCCGAGACAACAATGGGAGTGCCATGATTGTCTGAACCACAGACGAAAACAACTTCTTCTCCAGCCCGCCGCATATAGCGGACATATGCATCAGCAGGAACGTACGTTCGCAAATGTCCCAGATGGCAGGGGCCGTTTGTATACGGTAACCCGCAGGTAACCAGCAGCGGTGGTAGGTTCATCAATACTTTTTAGATGCTTATAACTAATAAGATCTGTATATGAAAAAACGGCTGAAACTGGCAACACGGGCATTCGGGGCAGAGCCCGGCAAGCCGGATATTGCCGTCCTTGCTGCATGGGTTGCAGAGAATCGGAAAACCCCTGCTGATATCATTACCTTCCTGCTTGACCAGTCTCTGGCTCCCCAGGTTTCTGCTGGAGTTTTAGAACCCTGTGCCGGTGGCAGGTTTTATAAAAACCGGATTATGGGAAGCCTTCTCGGAGTTGCGAATGGGAAGGCAACAGATGAGACCGGTCTGGATTCCAGGGCAATCAGTGAAGATGCAGCCAAAATAGTTATCCAGAAAAAAGGGGCGTGGGCTGCTATGCCGGCACCACATCTTCTCAATATATCTGATATGTACTATCATGACGAATATGAGTGGAACGATGCGATCACAGGTATATACCGGACGATAATGCGTTCTATGCGGGATGCGGGCATAAGCGGGCATGTGCTGATCTGTGATACTCTGCCGGAACCCGAGATGGCCTCACTTTCCCATCAGAAAGTGTTTTTTTTCCAGCCCAAATCAGATCGGGCAAGCCTTGCATCTCTGTTAGAGTACCAGCACCAGATAGCGGTGAGCCGGAAACACCTCGATACAGTTCTCGATCTTACCAATGAGTTCGATATCCGCAAACTGATTATTATTGATCCTGACGAGGACTCATTTTCACGGGCTCTTTCCTGTCTTGATCCGGATCATGTCAGTGCTGGTGGATATTGCCTTGACCAGTGTGAAACTTACTGGAAAAAACTGGTTGAAACGGCATTTTACAACCCTTGATTGATCATAAGAAAATTTCTATGGAAACGATGTGGCAATCACGAAAACATGTAGTGAAAAATACGGTTACCGGATGAGAAAAATAAGATATGCTGTCATTTAGTGTTTATCTGCAATTGTTACGAACTCATTGAAGTGCCGGTTTTTCTTAAAGAGCCACCAGGTGAAGCGTTCGATCACGGTAAAGTTAAACGAACCTCCCGCAGCGTTCGGGTGTCCACCACCGCCAAATTCTCGTGCAATCAGGTGGCTTATCGGGGGGACTGACCGAAGCGAGAACTTACCGTCTTTTCCGATGATCACTTCTATATCCGTCTTTCTTTCGTTGCCGGATGAAATGCGCAGTCTCGCTCGGGTACCCGTAGAGCGGGGCAAATGCAATTCTGTACCTGCTGCCAAGGATTGTTGCATGCTTAAGGCTCCGCTGCATCATTGTCGTCCATCTCGGCTTTGATCTCTGCATATTCCTGCTCGATCAGTGCATCACTGAAAATTCCGGCAACAAGGCAGTCCCGGACATGATCCCGGTTTTTCTTGCGCTGGAGCACCTGCCCGAGCACTGCAGAACGGGGATCGGCATGCTTCCAGAGATCATAATCGCAGACAACCCGTGCAACTTCAGCGGCAATCGGAGTTTTCCGGTGCAAGATCGCGGGCAACAATGCCACATGCGCAGACTGATGTATCAATGCGGAGCAAAGATACCTACTCTTGTGACTTTTTTTATCTTCATCATCACGCCAGCGGTGATGATCCCGCCACTCAACCTTCCACCCGTTTGCCCGCGCCTTTCCTGCAATCCTTTCAGTGTCCCTCTGATACCCGAGATCCGAGATCGAGAGCAGATCACCTTTCCCTTCACAGGATGCAACCAGGGAAAACAGTGAAGCAAATTTTCCCACCGAACTCCAGATGGTGAACACACTCTCCATTTCCATATTTCATCCGGTGGATTGCATCTGCTCCGACGGCATCAAGATCATTGTGCGTAAGGTGAACAACATGCGCTGAACGGCTTTTGACCGCATTTGCAAGACCGGAGTCTTCGCCATTGGCACTCTTATCCGGGAACGGCATCTGTTAATACTGTCATCGCAGCGTATAAAAATGAACGGTCATGTATGACCCTGCGAGGGATCAGAGCATATCATTTATTAGTCACCAGCGACAACAATTGTACTCCTGCCCTAGTAGCTCAGCTTGGGAGAGCGCTAGACTGAAGATCTAGTTGTCGCCTGTTCAAATCAGGCCTGGGGCACTCTTGTTTTTTCGATTTTTTTAAACCTTCTCTGACGAAAATGTTTTTGTTCTGCACCATACCTGGATCGTTCTTGCGGATTTTTGCACCACATACCGCAACTTCTGGTGCATTTTTGGAAAGGAATAAGTCCTTCCCTCCCAATTTTCTAGTATATACGTCAGGGAGAAAGTGGTGCATGAGCGGGGAGTATGAACGGGCATTTCATGAATCTGTATCACAATCCGGAACGTTTCTGGGGAGCGGCTGCAGAAAACGTCCAATGGTTCCAGCACCTATGACCGGGTGCTCAACTAGTGAAAATCCTCCGTTTTACCGCTGGTTTGAAGGAGGGATTGTCAATTCCTGTTACAATGCCCTGGATTATCATGTCGAGCATGGGTTAAAAGACAACACTTGCACTCATCTACGACAGTCCGGTTACAAAAACCGTAAAACGTTATACTTATGGAGAACTTCGTGATCTCGTGGCACGATGTGCAGGGGGACTCAGACAGACTGGAGTAGAAAAAGGCGACCGTGTCGTCATCTACATGCCCATGATCCCGAAGCGGTAATTGCGATGCTTGCCTGTGCACGGATCGGTGCTATCCACTCCGTTGTCTTTGGGGGTTTTGCTGCACGGGAACTTGCCACCCGTATCGAGGATGCACAACCCCAGCGTAATCATATCTGCGTCATGCGGGATTGAAGTCAACCGCATCATCCTTACCAGCCGCTCCTTGAATCTGCAATCGATATGTGCAACTTCAAACCCTCAGTCTGCGTAATTGTGCAACGACCAGAAGCACCCGCGTTGCTCCGGAACGGCAGGGATATTTCTGGGATACACTTCATGGATGCTGATCCGGTTGCTGTGTTCCTCTGCTTGCAACCGATCCGCTCTATCTCCTGTATACTTCCGGAACCACCGGAAAACCCAAAGGTGTGTTGCGGGACAATGGCGGGCATCTCGTTGCCCTGACCTGGAGTATGAAAAATATCTATGGAATCAGTCCCGGTGAAGTCTACTGGGCAGCATCCGATATCGGCTGGGTGGTCGGGCATTCGTATATTGTATACGGACCCCTGTTTTACGGATGTACAACCATCCTCTATGAAGGAAAATCTGTCGGTACACCGGATGCCGGTGCATTCTGGCGGGTCATTGCGGAGCATGGCGTTTCAGTACTTTTTTGTGCACCTACAGCATTTCGTGCTATCCGCAAGGAAGATCCGGAAGGCGAGGTAGATCCGGAATTATGATCTCTCACGGTTCCGGATGCTTTTTCTGGCAGGTGAACGGTGTGATCCAGACACCCTGATCTGGGCACAACAGCACCTGAAGGTGCCGGTCATCGATCACTGGTGGCAGACTGAGACCGGCTGGGCAATTGGTGCAAACTGTGCCGGTCTTGAACTGCTTCCCGTAAAGCCCGGTTCATGCACAAAGCCTGTACCCGGGATTCGATATTCCTGTACTTGATGCAAAGGGCGAAAAAGTTCCTGCGGGAGAAACAGGAAATATTGTGATCAGACTACCTCTTCCCCCGGGATGTTTCACCACGCTCTGGCAGAATGACAAGGATTTTGTCAAAACGTATTTTTCTGCTTATCCCGGGTATTATCTGACCTCAGATGCCGGGTATATTGATACCGAAGGCTATCTCTGGATCATGGGCAGGACTGATGACATCATTAATGTCGCTGGCCACCGGCTCTCTACCGGTGCGATGGAAGAGGTACTTGCATCTCATCCGGATGTTGCAGAATGTGCAGTCGCTGGCGTACACGATCCGGTAAAGGGGGAAGTCCCTCTGGGTTTTGTCGTCCTGAAGGCAGGAGTTATTAAAACCCCTGAAGCAATCGGTCCTGAACTTATTGCCTTAGTACGGCAGAAAATCGGTCCGATTGCATCTTTTAAGGCTGCCGCTGTTGTAAAACGATTACCTAAAACCCGATCAGGAAAAATTCTGCGGGGAACTATAAAAAAAATCGCAGATGGTGTTCCCTATAACGTTCCGGCAACTATTGATGACCCCGTGATCCTTGATGAGATAACTGAGACCTTGAGACATATGGGATATCCAAAAAAATAGATTGAAAAATGAAAAAATTACTGTGATCCTCTCGCGCCTTCTTTGTGACAATAAAAAAAAAGAAACTTTTTCAATCCCGTTTGAGGTGTTTCGACTGACAGGTAATCCTCAACCATCCTGTTCAGATAGGACGGGCATCTATCTCTGCCGGAAGTAACTGCTTGAGCAGAATATCCGGAACCTGCCGTGACGTATGAACTGCCATATCAAAGTACGCCCGGTTATCCCGCTCACCTTTGTATTTCAGGTCAATTTTGAAATTTGTATCGAGGAGCGTTATGACCCCAAGCATACTGATGACCGCCCGCCTTTCTGAAATAATCCTGTCTTCCCCCGCAACCAGCTTTTGCCGATCGCCATCGATATCAGAAATGAGCTCATTTTGGTAAGAAAGTACGTTAATGTGGGTATTGCCGACAGTAATCGTCTGGCCTTCAGGGAACGAAACTCCGTAATTTGTTGTGAAAGGTAAAGCATTTCCCGGGGTTACATTGGTAACGGTTACGTTTAATGAGAACCATGCAACGACCGCTATGACGATCGCAAAAATAATAATATAGATGATATACCTGATTGAACTGCCCTTTTCTTTTTGGCGTATCCGCTCCTGCTGGATGGCTTGCTTCCGTGCATCTTCTTTGGCTCGTTCAAGTTCCTCCTGCCGTTTCCGTTCTTCTACCCTCCCTTTCTCCAGGGCTTGTTCCCTCGCTTTTTCTTCATCACGTGTAGAAATATCTTCCATACAAATCACCATAATATCATAAGAAATATTGGAATTATTATTGGTAGATTTTCTTTTGGAATGAAATTGTTTTGATAGTAAGGAAGAATCATCTTAAAATATATTAAATTTTTTTGTTTTCTTTACCGAAATTGACAATATCATACCGGAGAATTCATAAAAAAATATCGAGAAATTAATTTCCCGATACCGGATTATAACAAATTTTGCACCGAGTAGGCAAGGTTTTTATACACAATCCTCAATATATCGGTTTGCTCTGATATGAGTTTTTGAAGACTCATATTGATGCTCAAAATCTCTAAAAAACTATCCACATATGGATAGGAGTTGCATGATAGTGCCGGAAAAAATGAAAGACTTGACCAATCCAAAAACAGATCAACTGAAGACACAGACTGCTGACGCTCTCGAAGAAGCCGCTAAAAAGCTGCGGAATGTTGACCTTTCGGAAAAAACCGACGAAGTCCGGAAGATCCTGCAGGACGTAGAATCACGGATGAACCGGCTGAGGGAGGATGCCGGTGTCGAGTTTGAAAAACTTGAAGCTGAATATCATAAAAAGGTTGAGCCCGTTGAGAACATCATCACCGATCACCCGATTCCCGCGGTCCTTATCGCAGCAGGTATCGGAGTCCTTATTGGTGCGCTGATCAGCAGAGGCCGCGACTGAAGGTGAATTTTTGTGGACGAGTCTGCCAGTTCAGGAGAACCATCGATAGAATCGCAGTTTGCCAGGACAATCAAATATATAGACGTATACGTTCAGCAGAAAACGGATTTGTTTCTGCAGCACTATGTGTTTGAACCAGTTGACTTTCTGCTCAGGCAGATCATGTACTTGTCAGTAATAGTTACTCTGCTGGCGGTGGGAACCTTTGCACTGGTATTGGGCGTAATCCTCTTTATTGCAACGATTGTTCCGCTTTGGGCGGCCCTGCTGATTTCCGGTGCCATTGTCTTTGTTCTCGGCGGACTCATCGCTTACATGGTTTTGTCAGACAAAATCATTCTGAACACCCCGGTAGCCACGGAGATGAATGAAAATGACAAACCGTAGGCGTATTACTGAAGAAGATCTTCTGATAACTGAGTCATTAATCACAGAATCGTATGGTCAGATCAGACAATCGGTTGTCAAGGCACCATCCCAAGCCTTGGGATCTTTATGCGGTACGATCAAAAAGCACCCTTTTGCATCAGCGGCTACAGCAGTCATTGCCGGGGCAGTCGTGTTCGGTATTATCAGACTGGTCACGTCCCGATCTTCTTATAATGAAGAACCCGGAAGATCCCGGAGAAGCTATCAGAGGGACACGAGCGGTCCGGATCTCACCCACGAAATGCTTTCCATGATTATTCCGCTGGCGGCCCCGTATATTACCGGTTACCTCCAGAATTATATCGGAAGGATCTTATCCGGAAAAAGGGAGTGATTCCCGCAACCCAAAGGGGTGCTTCCCTTTTCCCGTTCGATCACGGGGATGCTGGCGAAAATTGTCCCGGGTGATATCAACAGATCCTGGTGCAAAATTTTTTTTGGTATCTTCATTGTCCAGTCCATCAAAACCAATATTTTTTTATAATGGTAACGACTGTAATTGTATGTGATATGCTATAACATAGCATAGTAGGAAAAATACCATGAAGTATCCAGTTATCCTTTTAGCCCTTCTTCTCATTGCAGCATTCTTTGCAGGATGCACGCAACAGCAGCCAACCGTGGCCGCTCCGGCTGTTATCAAGATCGGTGTCATTGCATCATTAACCGGCCCTGCGAGCAATGTCGGTACTAACATGTGGCAGTCTGCCCAGATAGCCGCAGATAAGATTAACGCTGATGGCGGCGTCACTCTCAAGGACGGATCAAAAGCCCAGCTCAAACTTATCGTGGGTGATGACGAATCAACCCAAGCGGGAGGCCAGAAAGCCGCGACCAAGCTGATCACCGATGACAAGGTGGATATCCTTGTCGGCGGGTACTCAAGCGCAGTCACTTCAGCATACGAGCAGACAATCGCGGACAACAAGATCCCGTTCGTTGTTACCGGTGCGTCGAGCCCGATCATTACCCACCGGACGGATGGTATCGATACCAGCTTACGTCTTCCATCACTGCCCGACAACCGATTCATACGGGCAGTATACCACTCTGTTCATCGACCAGGTCGTCCGTTCAGCGGTGAATAAAAAACTCGGAGCATCTGCTGACCGCCCGTTCCGGCTGGCATTGCTTTACCAGGACACTGCGTTCGGCAAAGGTGTTCAGACTGCGGTGAACAACACTATCACCAATAATAAGCTGAATATCCAGCTGGTTGCCCAGCAGAGCTACAAGATGGGTGATAGTGATTTCCGAACACAGCTGACCGTAATCAAGGCGGCTAACCCCGATGCAGTCTACCTCGCGGCATTCCCGAACGAAGGAGCCCCCATCATTACCCAGGCACGGCGGGATATCAGCCTCAATACACTCTTCCTGAACGTAGAAAACAATGACAATGCCCAGTTCTACAAGGATCTCGGACAGTACGGCGAAGGAGCCATCATCGAGAGCCGGTTCTCACCCTACACTGCTCCCGCCGGAGCAGTTGCTGACGCCCAGAATGCGTTCAAGCAGAGCTACTTTGCAAAGTTTGGTACCTACCCCGACATGATGGGTGCTTCCACGTACGAAGGGGTCTTCATCGCGGCAAGGGCGATCGGGAACGCGGGGACTACGGACAAAGCAGCGGTCCGACAGGCACTTGTTGACTTAAGGATGCCCCAGGTACTCGAAGCCATGAAAGACAAGACTATCTCGTTCTCACCGGACTTCCGGGAGTCGTCGTTCGATCTCTGGATGGAACAGTTGTCGTACGACGCGACTCTCAAGGAAACCCGGCCCGCAATTGTCTGGCCTGACAACCTGAAGACAACGGACTTTACCCTGCCGTCATGGTATGAGGCTGGCAGCGCGTAATCATTTACCTCCCTTTTTTATTTCATGTAGACTGATATACTGCATAGTAGAGGACGGGTGCTGAACAGATTATGGACAATCTTGGGGTATTCCTGCAGATCGTTTTCTGGGGACTGTATGCCGGTTGCATCTATATCCTTCTCGCTACCGGGCTGAACCTGATCTTCGGGGTGATGAAGGTCGTGAACTTTGCACATGGCGAATTCCTGATGATCGGCGCCTACATAACCGCAACGATCTTCGTCCTGACCGGCATCAATCCTTATCTTATCATCCTTTTGTCCATGCTCGCGCTTATCGGTATAGGCGCCGCTGTCGAACGGCTCTGCTTCCGGCCCATCCTCGGCACCGGTAAGCTCAACGAGATCTTCCTCTCGATTGGTCTCATTTATATAATTCAGAACGGGGCTGCTATGATCTGGGGCGATGCCTGGCAGAGCGTCAAAAGCCCATATGATGGTATTACGGTCCCGGTCGGGTCTCTTTCTGTCCCGCTCGATTATATCCTCATCATCATTTTCACTGCCGGAATACTCTGTGGGTTGTATCTCTTCTTAACAAAGACCACGATTGGGATGCAGATGCGGGCAACCAGCCAGAACCGTAAAGGAGCAATGCTTGTCGGGATTAATGTCGAACGGATCGATATCATCAGTTTTGGTCTGGGATGCGCACTTGCTGCAGCCGCAGGAACTCTCTGGATTGTGAGTGGGCAAGTTTTCAATCCATACATGGGCTCGATTCCCGCGATTAAGGCTTTTGCGATAATCATCCTGGGAGGCCTTGGCAGCATACCCGGTGCAATCATCGGGGGGTTATTAATGGGTCTGGCTGAGAACGGAGCTGCATTTCTCCTTGGCGGTATATGGAAGGACGCGATCTCATTTGTTATCCTTATTATCGTGCTCGTGGTCAGGCCAACCGGGTTATTCGGCGAGAAGGAGGATTAAGAATCATGGGTTTCAGGCAGGATGAAATGGCAAAATATGGAATGATTGTGACGCTTGCCATAGGCATAGCACTACCATTCCTGACCGATAGTATGTTCATCCTCAATCTTCTTGTCCTGATGCTGATTTTCATCATTTTTGCCTCCGCATGGAACCTGCTTGCTTACTCCGGGCAGGGGTCACTTGGCCATGCTGCATTCTTTGGAATCGGAGCGTACGCATCCACCCTCATTGCAGCAAAGAGCGGAATATCCCCTTTCGTCACCGTCTTCCTCGGTGCGACCGTTGCGGCATTCATCGGAATCCTTATCGGTCTCACATGCGTCAGGCTCAAGGAATGGTTCCTTGCAATGGTCACTTTCGGGTTTGCGATCATTGTCCAGACCCTGACGGTAAGCGTACTCGCCCCGGTTACCGGGGGTTGGGACGGTATCGCTTCAGCCCGGCTCCTGAGCCCATCTGTTCCGGGCTACCAGCTGATTGAATATTATGCGGTCCTCGCTATCACCATTGCATCCATCGCCGGAATATGGTATATTATGAAGTCACGGATGGGTCTGGCTTTTCTCGCAATCCGCGAAAATGAACTTGAGGCCAGAGCTGCCGGTATCGATCCCGTCCGTTACCGCCTCCTCGCATTTGCCCTTTCCGCTTACCTTTCGGGTGTTGCCGGGGCCCTCCAGATCCACCACATCGGGTATCTCACACCAGAGACTCTATGGAGTCGAAAACTCATTCTGGCCGGTTACGTACGTAATCCTTGGCGGGCTTGGTACACTTGCCGGTCCGGTTATCGGGACCGTTGTTCTCACCATAATCTGGGAAGTGCTGAAGGCGACCGGTATCACTTTTGGGAGGTATGTCATTGTCGGGGTCATACTCATTCTTGCAATCATCTTCCTGCCGCAGGGACTTGTGAGCCTGCCAGAGAAGGTGCAGGAATGGCTGAAGAGGCGACGGAGAAAAGAATCCTTGCCAAAATCTCCGGGAGATTGAAACCACTTGTGCAAATATTTGGTGTTAATGAAATAATTTAGTTCGGGCGAACCCTGCGGGCAAATCAGAACCCAAGATATGATTTCTGGATTCGCGGGTCGTTCAGGAGCTCTTTTGAACGGCCCTCCTGCACAATCCTGCCGTTTTCAAGAACGTATCCCCTGTTACACATGGCCAGGGCATTACGGACATTCTGCTCGAGGAGGAGTATTGTCATCCCTTCCCTTCCAAGTTGTTCGAGAGACCGGAAGACCTGGCCGGTGAGAAGAGGGGACAGCCCCGTTGACGGTTCATCGAGAATGAGAAGCCTCGGTTCAGACATGAGTGCACGGCCGATAGCAAGCATCTGTTGTTCGCCGCCAGAAAGAGTGCCGGCCATCTGCCCTTGTCTTTCCTGCAGGATCGGGAAAAGATGATATATATGGGTAAGAATTTTGTCCGGGTCGGTATTGCCGGTCCCGCCAAGAAGGAGGTTCTCGATCACAGGCATGCTCGGGAAGATCTCCCGTTTCTCAGGTACCAGGGCGAGACCTTTTCGGAAGAGATCGTACGGGTGGCTGCCGAGAATATTTTCACCATCAAACATAATCGACCCGGTTGCTTTATGGTTGAGTCCTATGATCGTCTCAACTGTAGTAGTCTTACCTGCACCGTTAGGGCCGATCATGGTGATGAGTTCGCCTTTTTTGACAGAAAACGACAGGTCCCACACAACCTGCAGATTCCCATGGAAGACATTGAGCCCTGAAACGGTCAGCATGAACAGTACCCCTCTTTTAGAATGCGTCGATATCTCCGAGATATGTGTCGATAACCCGCTGGTCATTCACAACCTCGTACGGCCGGCCATCTGCGATCTTCTCCCCATGATCAAGGACGATGATCCGGTCGGAAACTCCCATTATAACACTCATCACATGCTCAATGATCAGGATAGAAACCCCTTCATTTCGGATTTTTTTGATAAGGTCCACCGCTTCATTGCTCTCCCTGGGGTTGAGGCCGGTAGTGAGTTCATCCAGAAGGAGCAATTGTGGTTTTGAAGCCAGAGCCCTTGCAAGTTGTACACGTTTCAATTCGACAACGTTCAGATTTTTAATGGCAGTCTCCCTTTTTTCTTCCGGAAAATTTACAAAATCAAGGATCTGGATCGCTTCTTTTTTTGCATCCCCCATGCTTATCTTACGGTGGTTGCCAAACAATGCTCCAATCATCGTACATTCGCGTGCGGAAAGTCCGGGAAACGATTTGGCGATCTGAAATGTTTTTGCGATCCCTTTTTTACAGATCTGGTCAGCTTTCAGCCCGGTGATTTCCTCCGTTAAGAAAGTAATTGTTCCCGCGGTTGGGGTACTGATCCCGGAGATCATATTGAGGAGTGTGGTTTTTCCCGCACCGTTTGGTCCAACAAGCCCGACTATCTCGTTTTCTCCAATAGAAAGATCTACGTTATTCACCGCCATCAGGCCGCCGATCTGTTTAGTTAAACCACGGAGTGCGAGCATAAGGGGACAGGCTGATATTTATCATGCTAATGATTAGCATAGTGCGGTATTAAATATACTGCCAGACATTCGGAAATTGAAGAACAAGCAAAAATCGCGATGACGGAAAAACCGCTTTTTTAATCCTATCTGCAAGATTGTTTTCATAGAAGAGGACGATATTAAAATACTTCATTAAAAAACTCATGGTGAGAATTATTAGAACTGAGTAGTATCTGATTTGGTATTTTAATTATAAAGATAGTATGCCGGTTAGTTATTTTTTGCACTCTGTCCCACCTGCGGGAATACACTGTAAATAAAGACTGTGTTATTCCAAAACAAGGAATAAATCGAATTACGAGAAGAAAAAGAATGGTTGTCTGACAAAACCTGTCAGGGCGAACTCTGACCTTCTTTTGGCAGGTGAAGGGTAAATGTGCTGCCACTATTCAGGACACTCTCAACAGTAATATCTCCCCCATGCATCTGCAGGATCTTTTTTGCGATTGAAAGTGAGAGTCCTATACGATCATACCGACGGGAAAGCTTTGCGGCATCCGCGAGTTGGAATGGCTCAAAAATGGATGAAAATGCACTTTCGGAAATCCCCATGCCATTATCTCTGACGGAAATATGGTGGCAGTTGTCTTCTGCTTCAGAACGGTACGTAATCGTCACTTTCCGCGGCGGACTGGAAAAATTGATCGCGTTTGAGAGAAGGGAATCAAACACTCCAAAAAGCCTGTCCATATCGGCGATGATAATCATGTTATCGGGAATATCTATTGTTATCAGGGCTTTCGAGCAATACCCGCTTGTATCCACCACACTTTTTAAGAGTATTGAAAGCGGGAATTTCGAGTAGATCAAACGGAGTTTGCCACTTTCAAGTACTGATAGTTCGAGCATCTGGTTAATTATCTGGCGTTCACGGTCAACGCTGACCAGACAGCGTTCAAGTATTTTTTTGGTATCATCAGTAATACCATTACCTTCGGGATCATCGATCAGCAAGTTGAGGTAACCAAGAATTGGCTGGAGGGGTGTGCGCAGCTCGTGAGCGATGGTAATAATTATCCCCCTTCGACGCTCGTTATCAAGACGGATCTTATCTTCGAACCGCTGTTTTTCGGATATGTCTATTAAATTAACCAGGGTTGCCTGTTCGCCATCATGAATAATCGGGGCAGTGAGGACTATTGCCACGCGTATCTCTCCTGATTTTGTGATAAAATGAAACTCCCCCCGGCCTGATGTATGGGTTCCGTTTGCCCAACTTTTTGCGAATCTGATGAACTCCTGATGATCTGAGGAATCAATAAAAAATAAGAGGTGTTGTCCAATAATTTCCGAATCATTATGCCCGGAAAAAACAGAAAATGCAGGATTTGCATAGATGATTCTCTCATTCCTGACGACCAGGGTGCTGGTTGGTGATGTTTCCGTGAGGTGCCGGTATTCCATCAGGATTACGCTCCAGGACAGGTAAACTCTGCAACAATCATCCCGTTTTGTCGCACAGTATTCTGGAATATGTGAATGGTCTTCACATCCTTATTATCTACGCCATTTGAAACTCTTTTTATTTTAAGATATACACCTCTTAAAACCCTTGAATATCACGAATTTGATGTGAATTTGAGCCACTGGTAACATAAAAAATTCCAAAAAAATCAGGCAGAGTTTTTCAAATCCTGCTGGTGCACTTTGGATTTCTTATTAATTTTTCTCAACTCCTTGTATGATTTAAAATTTAAAAGTGAGATCAGTGGGTTAAAATAAAAGGGCGGGTAAAAACGGTACGCTATGCGCCCGTATGTCATAGTCAACATTGCAATGAGCGCCGATGGAAAGATTTCCACTAAAGAGCGCAGACAGGTCAGGATATCGGGTTCAGAGGATTTTACCCGGGTTGACAGGCTCAAAGCCGTTTGTGATGCGATCATGGTCGGTATTGGGACTGTCATTGCTGATGATCCTTCACTAACGGTAAAATCAGACGAGTGTCGCGAATATCGGAGAAACCAGGGGTGGGATGATAATCCTGTTCGCATTGTTGTGGATAGTTCAGGTCGTACACCTCAGGATTCATCAGTCCTTAATAAAGGTAACGGAAAGCGGGTCATCGCCGTATCCAAAAAAGCCGATCACGATTCTGTATACCTACTGAGAAAAAAAGCCACGGTTATTATCGCAGGTGACAATGAAGTGGACCTCTCTCTTTTACTGGATAATCTTGGAGCAATGGGTATCCGCCGCATTATGGTAGAGGGGGGAGGGACGCTGATTGCAGGGCTCATCAGAGCAGGTCTTGTCGATGAAATTTTCACGTTTATTGGTAATATCATCATCGGAGGTAAAGATGCCCCTACATTCACTGATGGGGAGGGATTCATTGACGAATCCTCATTTACCCGACTCACGCTTATGGACGCATGCAGAATCGAACAAGGTATACTTCTGCACTGGGTTGTTTCAAAATCCTGATCGGAAAAAATTAATTTGCCCTGGAATTTCTTTTTCCTCCTTAAGACCGATATTGTTCTTTCCTGATTGTACTGGGAATTATTAAAATTTTTGTGTGTGTTCCTCTTTAGGTACGATACAAATACCAAGCCTCATCACCCCCCACAAAAAACAGTATCCTACGTATATCGCAGTTATCATTCTTGTTGTAGTATTCCTGCTTATTGCAGTACGGCAGGTAGGAGCAAATACTCTCAAAATCTGGCAGATCATGCTCGGTGGAGCTTTAGCAGTAATCCTGACCGGGCAGATCTCTGTTATTGATGCACTCAGGGCGATTAATATCCCGGTGATGCTCTTTTTATTCGGGATGTTTATCGTAGGGGAAGCTCTCGTGGAGAGCGGGTACCTTTCCATGATTTCCTGTCGCTTTTTTGCCTTCTCCAGGACACCGGATCAGGTTATCTTTTTAATCATCTTCGGAATGGGGATGCTATCAGCTCTACTGATGAACGATACGCTGGCGATTATCGGGACACCTCTGGTACTGGGACTGGCAGAAAAGTACCGGTTATCTCCTAAACTGGTACTCCTTTCTCTTGCGATAGCGATTACAACGGGAAGCGTTATGAGTCCTATTGGCAACCCCCAGAACCTCCTTGTTGCTGTAAACAGCGGTTTGCAGTCGCCCTTTGTGACATTCGCGGTATATCTTTTCCTTCCGACAATTGTCAGCCTTGGGACAGCCTTTCTGGTTTTACGTATTTTCTACCACAGGGATTTTCCATCCCATATGATCAGATCCGACGAATCACTGGTATGTGACACGAAAAAAGTTTTCCCGGTCAGATGCTCGCTTGCGATTCTCTTCTTTCTTGCTGTTATCAACATTATCTCATCTCTTGCCGGAGGTGCCCTCCTTATCCCGCTGCCCTTTATTGCTCTATGCGCGGCGATTCCTGTCCTTCTCCTCTCTGCACGAAGGGTTTATCTGGTTCGTAGCATTGACTGGTATACCCTTGTATTCTTCGGTTCAATGTTCGTGTTGATGGAAAGCGTTTGGCAGACCGGATTTTTCCAGTCATTTGTTTCTGGTCCCGGCCTCACATCAGTTCCTGCAATACTCATTACAAGTGTAATCATCAGCCAGTTTATTTCCAATGTTCCCTTTGTTGCCCTCTTCCAGCCGATGATCCTCCAGGCTGGCGCAACGACTCCTCATGATGATGGCTCTTGCTGCGGGCAGCACGATCGCAGGCAACCTCACTATTCTGGGTGCTGCCAGTACCGTGATTATTATCCAGAATGCAGAAAAACAGGGAGAAACCCTCACCTTCTTTGAATTTGCACGGGTAGGTATTCCTTTGACAGTCCTGCAGGTCGGGATATACTGGGTGTGGTTGATTATCCTTCCATTTTAAAAAATCCCGGTCGGGACACTTGCTTTGGTGTTTTTGGAGTCTCGCCCGGATGGATTTCCGATTCTAAAACCGCCACATGTGAATGAGGTGCGCAAAGATAATGCCATGAAATGACAGGGTTATAAATACATTACACCAACATCCAAGAGCGGAGTGATTATATGGCAGAATATAAACCGGATAGTTCAGATAAACCCGATGAAAAACGTGATCAACTCAAAGGCAGGGTGATTCAGTGAAAGAATCTTGTGAACTATAGTGAAGGGACGGTCGCAAGCAGGATGATAATTTCCCGCAAAGCGGGCAATATCACAATCTTCTCCTTTGACGAAAACGAGGGTTTGTCTGAACATACAGCCCCGTATGATGCTGTAGTTACAATTCTTGAGGGCGAATGTGAGGTCTGGGTTGCCGGGAAGACACTCACCATGAATGAAGGGGACACGATTATCTTCCCGGCTCATGTCCCCCATGCTCTTTCCGCGATTACAAAATTCAAGATGACACTTACGATGATCAAGGAGGGTGAAGATGGGCAGCGATGACAAGGACGGGTACTATTGTTCGATTTGTGGGGGAATTCCTCCGGATAAGATCACAACAAAACGGATCCTCATCGATGGCAAGGAAACAGGCATTGACCATCTGGACTGGATTTTCGATGAGGTGAAAAAGTCTCGGTCTTGATAATGACACAGATATCGCCAGAAGAGCTTTTAAAAAGGGTAAAAGAGTTCAATTATGTGCCGACAAAAAAGGCTGATGTGTATGCATGGGCATTGGTTGCGGAATTCAAGAAACAGTTATTGTAAGGTGTATTTTATGAAGGCACCAAAATGGCTAAACCTTAAAAGGGATGGAAAAACCTGATCCAACCCTATAACCCGGGAGTAAGATATGTCAGAACCTGAAAAAAAGAAAGCTGAATTAAAAATTTCTGGAATGCATTGTGCCACATGTGCGATTAATATAGAAGAATCCTTAGGGCAGCTTAAGGATGTCTCAAAGGTTCAGGTAAATTTTGGCACTGATACTGCACATGTTGAGTTTAACCCGGAAAAAGTCTCGCTGACCGAACTTGTAAAGGCTGTGAAGAGTGCAGGTTACGATGTGGTGAATCGTGAAGTAACCCTCAAGATCGGGGGAATGGTCTGTGCTACCTGCGTCCAGACCATCGAGGCTGCTCTTCGGGCACTACCCGGTGTTATATCTGCAAATGTAAATCTTGGCACCGAAAAGGCGTATGTAACCTTCAATTCTTCAATTTCAACTATTCCGGAGATGAAAAAAGCTATCGAAGATGCCGGTTACCAGTATCTTGGTATTGCGGGAGAAGTGAGTGAAGAAGCTGAAAAGATCGCACGGGAAAAAGATCTGCATGACAAATTTCTCCGTTTCTCCATCGGTTTTGCGGTAAGTATACCGCTCATGCTTGCAATGTGGGTGCCCCTCCCCCTCTCCATGAATACTCTGGCCTACGTGATGCTGGTTATCTCCGCACCGGTGTTCTACTTTGTTGCCTATCCCATTTTCCGTGCTGCATACATGGCGCTGAGGAACCATTCACTCAATATGGATGTGATGTATGCGATGGGTACCGGAGTAGCGTTCGCTGCAAGTGTTATGGGGACCTTCGGTATCATTCTCACTCATGAGTTCATGTTCTATGATACGGCAATCATGCTTGCAGCATTCCTTATGCTCGGGCGTTACCTTGAGGCTCGGGCAAAAGGAAGGACTTCAGAAGCTATCCGGAAACTTGCAGGTCTTCGGGCAAAGACCGCCACGATCGTCCGTGAAGGCAGGGAAGAGGAAATTCCTGTAGATGATGTAGTTGTCGGAGACATTGTTGTGGTAAAACCCGGCAGCAGTGTCCCGGTGGATGGTGAAGTTGTTGCCGGTGCAAGTTATGTTGATGAATCAATGATCACCGGTGAACCTGTTCCACCTCTTAAATCTCCGGGTAGCAGGGTGGTTGGAGGAACCATTAATACCAACAGTGTTCTTTCGGTGAAAGCCACTAAAGTAGGGCGGGAAACGGTTCTCGCTCAGATTATCCAGCTCGTGGAGGATGCACAGGGATCAAAACCACCCAGTGCAACGGATTGCTGATATTGCGGTAACCTATTTTATACCTGCGGTACTAGCGATTGCTGCGATTGCCTTTGTTGTCTGGTTTTTTGTCCTGCATTCAACACTGCTTTTTGCGCTTACGGCTCTGATATCAGTGCTTGTGGTAGCCTGCCCCTGCGCTCTTGGACTGGCGACACCTACTGCCGTGACTGTGGGAGTGGGCAGGGGTGCAGAGCTGGGAATCCTGATAAAAAATGGTGAAGCCCTCGAAATTGCCGAAAAAGTCTCGACGGTAGTTTTTGATAAAACCGGCACACTGACAAAAGGAAAACCGGAAGTGACGGATATCATTCCTATCGGTATATCCGAATCAACGCTGCTTGGTTTTGCCGCAGGTGTTGAGATGAATTCCCAGCACCCGCTTGCACAGGCAGTTGTGCGGAAAGCAAAAAGCGCCGGAATCAGTATCAACCGGGCTGACCATTTTGACACTTTCGGTGGCAAAGGTGTTGTTGCGACGGTGCTTTCAGAAACCGTCCTTGTAGGCAATCGTCTGCTGATGCAGGAAAAGGATGTAATAATCAGCGATGATGTCGAAAAACAGATTGCTGCGCTCGAACAGGATGGAAAAACAGCGATTCTTGTTGCAGCCGGCACGCAGCTGGCGGGAGTTATCGCCATTGCTGACACTCTCAAGGAGACGAGCAAGGAATCTGTCCGGCAACTCAAATCTATGGGAATTCAGGTTGTCATGATCACCGGAGACAACAAGCGTACAGCATATGCGATATCCAGACAGATCGGTATTGACCGGGTAGTTGCCGAAGTTCTTCCTCAGGACAAGGCCGCCGAAGTGAAGGCTCTCCAGGAAAAAGGCGAGATCGTGGCATTTGTGGGTGACGGGATCAATGATGCCCCCGCACTTCGCTCAGGCTGATGTCGGAATTGCCATCGGCAGCGGAACAGATATCGCTATTGAAAGCGGGGATGTTGTTCTTATCAAAGATGACCTGCTTGATGCGGTGGCAGCGATCCAGCTTTCAAAAAAAGTGATGGGGAGGATCAAAGGCAATATATTCTGGGCTTTTGCCTACAACACCGCGCTCATTCCGGTAGGAGCAGGTGTTCTCTACCCGTTCTTTGGTTTCACGTTTAAACCGGAACTCGCTGCTCTCGCTATGGCGATGAGCTCAGTAACTGTGGTCAGCCTTTCACTGCTGCTCAAAAAGTATATACCCGATGCAAAGAAAGGGAGATAAATGAGGTAAATGCATGGCAATTGATCCGATCTGTAAGATGACCGTTGATGAAAAAACAGCTAAGTTCACCAGCGAGTACAAGGGTAAGAAGTATTACTTCTGTGCTCCTGGCTGTAAAAAGAAATTTGATTCCGAACCGCAAAAGTATGTGTAACTGAAACAGGCATATTAATCCGCGCGATTACGGATTTAATTCCAAATCTCTCTTATTTTACGATATTTCTGGATAATCTTGATATACGAGCAGGGATCACCTTGATCAACCGATCAAATGAATGCACATTAGAGCCAGAAGGACGAAAAATTGTCATTTTTTATCATCAATCCTGAACTCTATTCATGGGTGATTCTCCCTCTCCTTATATTTCTTGCCCGGATATGCGATGTGAGTATGGAGACAATCAGGGTCATCTACATATCCAAAGGTATCAAGTATCTCGCCCCGATTATCGCTTTTTTTGAAATTGTAATCTGGCTCCTTGCCATGGAAATTGTAATGAATGATCTTTCCAATATTGCCAACTTCCTTGCTTTTGCGTTTGGGTTTGCCATGGGAACGTATGTGGGCCTTGTAATCGAGGAGAAGCTTTCTATTGGAAAAGTAATTTTGCGTATTGTGACAACTGATGAATCAAACGACGAGATCATCTCCTTCATGCGATCAGAAAATTATGGCACAACCATGATTGATGCCACAGGCTCACGTGGTAATGTCAAGATAATCCTCTCCCTTGTCAACCGTTCTGAAGTAGCACATATTACTGAGAAGATTCAGATATCAAATCCGCACGCTTTTTTTTCCATAGAGGATGTCCGGTATGTAAATGAGGGTGTTTTTCGGCCAAAAAAACCTAACACGCTTACCGGATTGTTTCATTCTTTTATCCGTCCACGGAAAAAAAAATAATCTAAAAAATTCCAGCACTTCTTTTTGCTTCCGAAAGCATTAATTACCGAAAAACCAATCATCGAGTAAAAAGAGGTTATTACATGATTTCAAAGACCATGGAACAGGCATTAAATAAACAGGTTAACCGGGAATTCTATTCGGCATACCTGTACCTTGCAATGTCTGCATATTTCGAAGCGGCAAACATGAAAGGATTTGCGAAATGGATGCGGATACAGGCAAAGGAAGAGCAGAGTCATGCATTGAAGATCTATGATTTTATACTTGCAAGAAGTGGGAAGCCGAATCTGGGGGATATCGAAGCACCAAAAGCGAAATGGTCCTCTCCCGGTAAGGTGTTTGAAGAAGTATATGCCCATGAGCAAAAAGTTACCGCCATGATCCATGGACTTGTCGATCTTGCAATCAAGGAAAAAGATCATGCAAGTTTTGAGATGTTACAGTGGTTTGTCAAAGAACAAGTCGAAGAAGAGGAGCATGCAAGTGCAATTCTCGCACAGGTAATGTGTGTTGGGGATGTACCCGGACATCTCTTTTATCTTGACCATCAGTTAGGAAAAAGAGAATAGATCCCAATCTTTTTATTTTTTTCGAGCGATAACATCGTAAGGTTACGTTATGCTTACTGTGCTTCTTATTGATGACCAGAATCCCCTTCTTGAGGTTATGCACCCATTGCTCGAACGGATCGGCCAGATGAAGGTCAAAACGGCACTGAGCGCAAAAGAAGCCCTTGATCTCCTGGTGAGCACCACATTCGATGCGATGATTGTAGATTACGACCTGCCAGAGATCAATGGTATCGAATTTTTAAAGATTGTCAGGGCAAAGGGAGATACCACCCCCATCATCATTTTTACCGGAGTCGGCAGGGAGTATGCCGCAATTGAGGCGCTAAATTTTGGTGCGGATTTCTTCTTAAAAAAAGGTGACGATGTCCAGGCTCAGCTTCTCGAGATGGTACAAATGATCCATCAGGCTGTTGACAGACGAAACATGGGAAAAGCACCAGGTACAATCCAGAAGGTCCTTTCAGAAGCATTCAACTTTTTTGATCAGCCGGCATATGTCATCGATCGTGAAGGAAAAGTGATTGTATGGAACAAAGGAATAACAGGATTAACGGGAGTTAAGCCGGGTGATATAATCGGAAAGGGAGACTGGGAGTATTCGATTCCTTTTTTCGGGCATAAGACACCGATGCTTAGCGACCTTATCTTTCAGGACGATGCTGCAATTCTTGAAAATAAATATTGTATTATTGAAAAAGAGAAAGGTACCGTTACTGCCTGGATAAAAGCGACCCCCCAGGAAGGGCGTCAGACTGTTTTGTGGATGCAATCCACTGCACTTTATGACAGTAAGGGAGTATTCATCGGAGTTATGGGAAAAGTGAGGGATATTACTGAAGAGATGGGAGTTGAGCTTCTCAACAAACCAGTACAGGCAGCACACGAACTGAAACCTTCAGAACCGATGGGAACCAGTAGAGCCGGTATCTTCGATAAAATTCTGGGAAAGGCAAAATCACTGCACCGGGAAGGATTGCGGCTTTCATTCAGAGAGGGCAAGTATCTTGAGGCGATTCCCTTTTTTGATCAGGCTTTGGAGATCGATCCGTCACTTCCGTTTGTCTGGCATGACAGGGGTGTATGTTTCCGGGAGATCGGGAAAGACATGGAAGCTCTCCGTAATTTTAACAAAGCGGTCGAACTCTCACCAAATGATGAAGAGCTGATATTTTCCCGTGCCGAAATGCTTAAAACAATCGGAATTCTGCGGCACCGGCAGGATTTTATTGAATTAGCAATTCAGAATCTGAATCTTCTGCTGGAGAAGAATCCGAACCATTCAGAGGCATGGAATTGCCTTGGGATTTGTTCCAAGGAAATGGGGAAAGATGTAATCTCGCGCCAGTATTTTGAAAAGTCGCGTGAATTAATTAAACAGGGCAAAAACAGGAAAAAATCCCGCAACCTTGATTTGCTGACCTGAATTATAAGAACGATATATTTTACATCCCCCCAGCAAATATCCTTTTTAATCAGAGGATGTCGCTATGAAAAGTCCTGTCTATTTTGCAAGTCTTCGGGCGTATTCGGATCAGGAGAGCACGGCTAAAAAAGTGCAGAGGCTTTTTGATAGTGCCGGTTTTTCAGGGATTATTGCCCCTCATGACAGAACCGCTGTGAAACTGCATTTTGGTGAGCAGGGAAATGATGGTTATATCAGTCCGGTTTATGTGAGGCAGGTTGTCGATAAAATAAAAACCTGCGGGGCGCTCCCTTTCCTCACCGATACCAGCACGCTCTATGTTGGCAGTCGGTCGAATGCTGTGGATCATATTACCACGGCAATTCTTCACGGGTTTGACTACGCGGTAACAGGCGCACCGATAATTATTGCTGACGGGCTCGCGGGAAAGAATGTGGTACAGGTAAAAATCGGGAAAAAAAATTTTGATACCGTTACTATCGCCGGCGATATAGCCCGGTCAGACAGTATGATTGTGATGAGTCATTTCAAGGGTCATATCGTGTCAGGATTCGGTGGCGCGATAAAAAATCTTGCAATGGGTTGCGCCCCTCCTGAAGGTAAACGAGCCCAACACAATGCCCGTCCGTTTACTATTCCGGATCGTTGCTCCGGGTGTGGAACCTGTGTTGAAATCTGCCCGAAAACAGCGATTACCATAATAAAAGAGAAATCCGTAATTGAGCGGGATCTTTGTATCGGGTGTTTTGATTGTATGCACGTCTGCCCGGAGCATGCGATAGATATTGATTGGGAAACCGAGATTCCTGTCTTTATGGAACGAATGGTTGAATACGCATTTGGTGCAGTCAAAGGCAAAGAGAAAAAAACAGGGTTTATGAATTTTCTTATCAGGATAACCCCGGATTGTGATTGTTTCCCTTTCAGCGACACACCTATTGTCCCGGACATCGGAATCCTCGCATCGTTGGATCCGGTTGCGATAGATGCAGCAAGTTTCGATCTTGTGAATCAGCAGACCGGTTTTACAGACTCGCTCCTCACCGCCCATCATCACACCGGGGAAGACAAATTTAAAGGGGTTCATCCGCAGACCGATGGGTTGAAACAGGTGAAATATGCAGAAGAAATCGGAATGGGCAATTGCGCTTATGATCTGATAAAAATCTGAAATCCCATTTTCCCTTTTTTGTTCGTTTTCTTTGAATTTTATATTTTTAACTCCAATTTTATGAAAAAAATGGTGGAAATGTATTGCCATCACAAGAAAAAATCGTAAGGTTTAAAAGAAGGTGGAAAGCAAGCGCTTATTAGTGAACGCGTTTTAAATCAATTAGTTTGAGATCGATCTTTCGCTCAAACCGAATCTTCGCAAAAAATCGAAGGTTATCCAGATAATCCAATGGAGTTTATACATGAATCTTAGACAGCCAAATGCGAACGAGGCAACGGGGACAGTAAACCGTTCACGGGATGTTGCCCCTTGTTCAGGTATCTGTACCCGTTGTATGGACGGATGCAAAGGCAGCTGTGAGATCTGGTTATCATCGTTCCGGGGCAGGGAAGTTCTCTATCCTGGTCCATTCGGTGAGATCACTGCAGGTGCCGACAAGAACTATCCGATTGATTACTCCCATCTTAATATCCAGGGATATGCAGTCGGTGCGTGGGGGCTTCCTGATGGAGTCGAAGCGGGTCCGGATACAGCGGTCTTCTCAACCGTGGATACCGAGACCGAATACGGGTGGGACAAAAAAGTCAGAATGCGCCTGCCAATTTTCACCGGTGCACTCGGATCGACTGAAATCGCACGGGTAAACTGGGAACATTTTGCTATTGGCGCAGCGATATCCGGTATCACGTTAGTCTGTGGTGAAAATGTCTGTGGTATTGATCCTGGCCTGAAACGCGATGCAAAGGGAAAAGTCATAGAATCCCCCGAGATGGACCGCCGCATCAATATCTATAAAAAATTCCACGATGGCTATGGAGAAATGCTCGTTCAGATGAATGTTGAAGACACCCGGCTTGGAACCGCGGAATATGTCGCGAGCAAACATAACCTTGATACTATCGAACTAAAATGGGGTCAGGGTGCCAAGTGTATCGGTGGAGAAATCAAGGTCAAGTCACTTGAGCGTGCAATTGAACTCAAGAAGCGGGGATATATCGTTCTTCCTGATCCGACACTCAAAGAGAACCAGATGGCTTTCAAAGCAGGCGCAATCAAGGAATTTGAACGCCACTCAAGGCTCGGTTTTGTCACAAAAGAGGGATTCTTGGAAGAGGTCGACCGTCTCCGAGATATCGGTTTCAAACGCGTGACGTTAAAGACCGGTGCATATTCCATGGTCGAACTGGCAATGGCTATGCGCTACAGTTCGTGAGGCAAAGATAGATCTGCTCACCATTGATGGCGCACCTGGTGGTACTGGAATGAGCCCGTGGCCAATGATGAACGAATGGGGTATTCCTACGTTCTACCTGCAGTCACTTGCCTATGAATTCGCATGCAAACTGGACAAGAAAGGATTCCGTGTACCAGATCTGGCTATGGCTGGTGGTTTCTCAGATGAACCTGGCACGTTCAAGGCACTCGCTATGGGAAGCCCGTATTTCAAGGCAGTCTGCATGGGCAGAGGGCTCATGATCCCTGGTATGGTCGGAAAGAATATTGAGAAGTGGGTCAAAGAAGGCGATCTTCCCAAGACTGTTTCAAAGTATGGTAACAATATCGAAGAGATTTTTGTCTGCTATGAAGAGCTCAAGGAGAAGTTCGGCGCACGGATGAAAGATATCCCGATGGGCGCTGTCGGTATCTACACCTACTCCCAGAAGTTCAGGACAGGTCTCCAGCAGATTATGGCAGGCAGCAGGAACTTCCGGCTCTCAACCATGGGTCGCGATGACCTTATGGCACTCACCCCTGAAGCTGCAGAAGTATCCGGCATCGATTATGTTATGGGTGCACGATACGATGAGGCAATGGGAGCCCTGCTCGATTAACTATCCGACTGTTTCGGGGAAATATCCCTGAATTTTTTTAAATGGAAAATCGTTTTATTTCCGCAGCTGTTTTGTAATGGTGAATGATTCCAGCAGCTGGTGAGTAATCCGCGTTCCCAGTGACGGCTGGATAGCTTCAAGCCAGAGGAAAAAACCTACTTTGGGTGGGGTTGGCCGTTCAAATTTGAAATGTCCGTCCTTTGCCTGGATCATCTTGTGGTACTCTTTTTTTTGTCGCGACCTGAGATAAATAATCAGTTCATAGTTCGGTAAATCTGTCGCGATTATTGCCTTTGAATAGTATTTTGAAAAATCCTCAAATTCTATTTTTTTGCTTTTTACCGTAAGACCGTAGGTATCACAGAGCAATTTAACAGACTGAGGGAACAAAGCACCATAGAGAACTTTTTTTACCAGATGTCCGGTCTCGCTGGTAATGTGGGGGAGTTTTTGTTCATACCCCTTTGCAATCTCGCTGAAGATCTGGGTACGCACTTCATCATGGTACCGCTTGTAATCAAACGGGTGTTTCATTGGGAAATCCGTTGCCGGGATCAGGTTAGGATGATTTTCCGGGTTGTTATACAGAATCCGGGGGCGATAATGCTTAAGGATGGATTTAATTTCTTCGCAGGAAGTGGTATGAATTATTGCATTGGTCTTATCCTTAGCCAGCCTCTTTATGACCGAATAGTTTGAGAGGTCAAAAGATGAAACAAGTAAAAAAGGCGTGATTTTCTGCCCGTAAATGTATCCGAGAAGTCGTTTCTTGAAGGCGATTTCCTGTTCAAACTCTTTTAAATCTGAAGGAGAGGTCACTACTTCGGCAAATGCCACGTGGTTATCTGAATCGACAAGCAGCATATCGAATTCTGCAAGGTCCTGTCCATTACCCCGGATAGTGATGTCCCCGTATTTCGAATAAAAAAGGCCGTTCTGCCCGAGTTTAACCTCCTCGCGCTTCCGGGGAGCATCAGCACCTTTCCGCGCCAGGTATTTTATCTGGCTTGATTTCTTCGAAATATCAAGAAACATCTCATAGATAATGGCCTCGAACCACCTGCCTTCTGCGGTTCGCATCGGTTCGATATCCGGGGAAAAAAGTTTTTTCCGCTCAATTTTATTCATGTGACGCGTGGCATTGAGGGCAATGGCTGCATTAGGTTTAAAATTTTTAAAATTTGTCGTAAGCCACGGGATCATGATTGCAGTATAGAATTTCAGCCACCATTGTAAATAACAATCTCCTCTCTGGTTTATTTTTGGTGCCAATAATATACAAAAAATATAAATAGCTTAGAAAGATATTGCCTTCGTACCTTAGTTATGTGAACAAACACATAGCAAGGGAGAGAAAATCGAGGGGGTTTTAAGAAATGGCAAAGGCAAAAAAATTGACCGGCATGGCACCATTGCCACAATATATTATGCCGGACGAATCGGTGCCCGAATACGAGGCGATCCTCGAACAACTCCAGGACTATCACAAATCGTTGATCGGCTCTTCGTATTATTACATAAGGGCGGGTGATGATCGCTCCTGCCTGTGCAGGATTGTACATGGTGGGGGCAAGGTATTTTTCCATGAACTGGTGGATCACCATAAACATGGGATAAGTGATGAGGATATCGAAATGTCGGTGAAACGGGATACCGGATCGTTTACACTGCCTGGGTATTATCCTATTTCATCGCATATCGAACAGAAACTCCGGGTTTTATACGATATTTAATCCATTTTTTGATACGCACCAGATGTCCTATCGTCAGGAAATCCTTAAGAACTAAAATTGATTATTAAAAAAGATACGAGGTATTTGATTTTTTCCCGCTTCTCAGGTTTCCATCTCTCCCGTACGGATCCTTATGGATTTTTCAACCGGCATTACGAATATTTTGCCATCACCAATTTTTCCTGTCCGAGCGGCTTCGGTAATCGTGGCAATAAGGTTATCAACATCTGAATCTCTGATAACAATTTCCAGTCTGAATTTTTGGCAGGAGATCAACGGTCATCAACCCCCCCGGTACTGGAGTGCTATACCTTTTTGTTCACCTCTGCCTTTTACTTCAGTTATTGTCATCCCGATAAACCCCTTGTCCTCGAGTGCTTTTTTTACAAATTCGAACCGTTCGGGTTTGATAACCGCTTTTACCATTTTCATGTTTTTCCCTCCAGATCAGCACCGTTCTCCGTGCTGTGAGATGTCAAGGCCCACATACTCTTCTTCTTCAGAGACCCGCAAGCCTATGGTTTTGTCAATTACCAGTGCAAGGACATACGTTACTGTAAATGCATAGATTACCGCTGCAAATGCTCCGGTTGCATTTGCAATAAACTGGTGAACATTGCCTTCAAGCAGGCCCGAGGCACCATTCACTGCGGCTACTGCAAAGATACCTGTTGCCAGTGCTCCCCACAGCCCTCCAACGCCATGAATTGCCCATGCATCCAGACTCTCATCAAGACCTTTCCTGATACGGAAGAGCAGCATGCCGTAGCAGAGCCCTCCTCCAATCGCTCCGATGAGCAGGGCAGCCATTGGTGTTACGTACCCGGCTGCCGGGGTGATCGCCACCAATCCTGCAACAGCACCGCTGACAAATCCGAGTGAGCTCGGTTTTCCATGGATCCAACTGACTAAAAGCCATGCCATAGCACCGGCTGCTGCCGCGGTGTTTGTGGTTACAAATGCCTGTGCAGCAAGACCATTAGCTCCAAGAGCACTGCCCGCATTAAATCCGAACCAACCGAACCAGAGCAGCGCGGCACCAAGAATGGTCATCGGAATGTTATTGGGTTCCATGGCATACTTGCCAAAACCAACACGTTTCCCGATGACCAGCGCGAGTGCAAGCGCTGCAAACCCCGAACTGATATGCACAACAGTCCCCCCGGCAAAATCAATTGCCCCGAATTGGGCTGCCCAGCCGCCACCCCATACCCAGTGGGCAAGCGGGTCATAAACTATTGTTGTCCAGACAAGTGCAAAAATGAGGTATGCACTGAACTTTATTCGTTCTGCAAACCCGGACGTGACAATCGCCATTGTTACCGTAGCGAAAACGAGCTGGAATACCATATACAGCAGTCCGGGGATAGCCGTGCTGAAAGGACCGGGTTCCATACCTACGTTGTTCAGGCCCAGATATTGCAGGTTACCAATAAACCCGCCCACATCAGAACCGAATGCGAGTGAGTACCCAAATAAGACCCATTGGATACTTACCAGTGCAAATGCGACGAACGACAGGGTAATCATAGATATGAAATTTTTCCTGCGTACCAGTCCGCCATAGAAGAATCCGACCCCCGGCGTCATGATCATTACAAGCGCCGTCGAAGCCAGGATCCAGCTGTTGCTCCAGAATCAATTGCCATTTTTTCACCTTTTTAATCAGATCTGCCTTGGGATTCACGTTGCATTTGACCTTTTGGATCATAATGTTTTTTATTACATCCAAAATCAGTCAGCATAGAACGTTCAGGATCCCGATACCGGATGAAAAGTCCGGGAAATCAGGACATCTGAGGTTCTTTATTGTTGTTCTGTTTTGTTGGAAGGAAGTTGCATTCCTATATTTAAAAACTTTACTATAGTTCTACATTATGCTAAGGACAATAAACTAATAATCGAAAGAAAAATATTGGGAAAAACTCAGGCGCGCTCTCCATGCTGGCAGATATCCAGACCAACGTACTCTTCATCTTCGGTGACTCTCATGCCGATAGTACGGTCTATGACAAATGCGATACAGTATGTCATTACAAAAGAAAATACCAGGGCAGCAAAAGCACACACCGTATTTACCACGAACTGGTGCGAATTGCCTTCAGCAAGTCCTGAGAATCCCCCGATTGCTGCGGCAGCAAAAATTCCGGTTGCAATGGTGCCCCAGAGACCCCCCATTCCATGGATAGCCCATGCATCGAGGCTTTCATCACATTGTTTCCTGACTCGCAACAACATCATTCCGTAACAGAAGACACCGGCAATAGTTCCGATGAGAATTGATATCATGGGAGTTACAAAGCCTGCTGCCGGTGTTATTGCTACCATTCCGGCAATCGCACCGCTTACCATTCCGAGTGAACTGGGTTTACCATGGTACCAGCTTGCAAACATCCATGCCAGTGCCCCAGCTGCTGCTGCGGTATTTGTTGCAATGAATGCGGAGACGGCAACACTGTTGACTGCCAGTGCACTGCCTGCATTAAAGCCAAACCAGCCAAACCATAAAAGAGCAGCCCCCAGGAGCGCCATCGGGATGTTATGGGGTTCCAATGCATATTCGCCAAATCCGGCCCTGTTTTTTATCACCAGTGCGAGTGCAAGAGCACCAAAACCGGAGCAGATCTCAACAACCGTTCCGCCAGCAAAATCGATAAGCCCAAGACGGGACGCCCAACCCCCGCCCCATGCCCAGTGGGCAAGCGGACAATACACGATTGTTAGCCATACAAGAACAAAAACGATAAACGATGAGAATTTGATGCGTTCAGCAACTGCAGACGTAACAATGGTAACGGTTACAGCAGCAAAAAAGAGCTGGAACACCATAAAAAGAAGCGGCGGATATGTTCCGGATCCTGCATCGGCACTGACCCCATTGAGCCCGATAAAATCCAGGTTGCCAATAATTCCTCCGATATCGGGACCAAATGCAAGAGAATACCCTATCAAAACCCAGTGGATACTCACGAGAGCAAGCACCACAAATGAGAGGGCAATCATCGAAATAAAATTCTTCTTCCTTACCAATCCGCCATAAAAGAACCCGACACCCGGGGTCATCAGCATCACAAGAATTGCCGAGACCATGAGCCAGGTTGTAACACCGGTATCCAAAGCCATGCTTTTCACCTTTGCAGTTCGCTTATCTGCTGGCGACGCTCTGTAAACGGAAATTTTTCAATATTTTAGAGAAAGATACACTATTTCGGGCAGATACTCAATTGAATTTACCCTGATCTTATCTCACTCTGTACATGTAATATGCCGCTTAAAGACCATCGACAGTAAGTTACCGGATTAAAAGTCCGAACATTGCCGATAAAATATTTTTTAAAATTTTTTTAATTTTTTTTAGTAGGTTGCCAGGTACCTGTCAAGCTCCCATGGGTGAACTGCAAGCCGGAACGAATCGGTTTCCATCTGTGCAATGCTCGATAGGTTCGTGACGACATGTTCACCAAGAGTTTTGCAGATATACCTCATCTTTCAGGAGTGCTGCGTTGGATTCCATGAGGCTGCCTGGCAGCATATCGATATGGAGTCTCTTCCTCGCTTTCTCATCGAGGTGATAAATATTTGTATTCGTGCTTTCTGGTGGCATAATCTTGTTCTTGATACCATCCAGACCTGCTGAAAGCATGCAGGCAAATGTGAGATAGGGGTTGCACATCGGGTCCGGACTTCGGAACTCAGCACGAGTGCTGTTACCCCGGGCTGCCGGAACGCGAACAAGTGCTGAACGATTGGCAGCGCTCCAGGAAATGTAGCAGGGGGCTTCGTAACCGGGTACGAGACGCTTGTATGAGTTGATGGTCGGGTTTGCAACACGTGTAATAGCTTTGGCGTGTTTCAGGATACCTCCTATATAATACATTGCGGTATCAGAGAGCTCGATTCTCGCCATTGGGATCATAAAATGCATTCTTACCATTCTTTGCAAGCGACCCGTGCGTGTGCATACCACTGCCATTGATGCCTCCAATAGGTTTTGCCATAAAGCTGGCATGCAAACCATACTGGAGTGCGATCGACTTGGTTGCAAACTTGAAGGTAATTACCCGGTCCGCCGTGACGAGGGCATCGCCATATTTGAAATCAATCTCGTGCTGACTGTCCGCGACTTCGTGGTGAGATGCTTCAATCTCAAATCCCATGTCACTCAATGCAAGGACAACATCACGTCGTACATCCTCAGCAGAATCTGTCGGGGCGAGATCGAAATAACCCCCGCGATCCTCGAATTCTGTTGTCGGAATGCCCTCATACATTTTGAAAAGGAAAAACTCAAGTTCAGGACCGGTATTAAAAGTGAATCCCATTTTTGCTGCTTCGCCAATGGTTTTTCTCAGGATGTAGCGGGGATCACCATCAAACGGCTTGTTGCCATATGTCTGGACATCGCAGATAAACCGGGCAACCTTTCCCTCCTGGGGTCTCCAGGGAAGGACCGCATACGTTGTCGGGTCCGGTTTGAGCATCATGTCGGACTCTTCGATTCGGGCAAATCCTTCGATGGAAGATCCATCAAACCAGATGCCCTCGGTGAGCGCTTTCTCTGCCTGAATAACCGGGATCGAGACGTTTTTCGGCTGACCCTGGATGTCAGTAAACTGCAGGCGGATGAATTTTACTTTATCCGCCTCGATTTTTTTCAGGAGTTTTGTTACATCTGCTGACATATTGGAAGACATGTTCCACCCATTTGTATTTATACTTATTCAACTAATCTGTTTGAACGAATGTTCACTAGTGCAATGAACATATGTTCATGAATACAAGATCATTCTGTATTGTGATAATATGTGTGGTATTATTGGAGTGATTGACAAGCGCCGCCAGAGTGTGGATGGTGCCAGAATCAAAGAGGCACTCACCATGATGAATGAGCGGGGTAGCGGTGAAGGAGCCGGGTACGTAGCGTATGGGATCTATCCGGAATACAAGGATTACTTCGCGCTCCATGTATTTTTTGACAATATACGTGAGAACAAGGGTGCACTTGATACGCTGCTGGAGAAATGGGGAACGATAGTTCATGATGAACAGATCAAAACCTATGAGCAGCCAAATATCCGTAAAGTGCATACACCCTGGCGCTATTTTTTCCGTCCTGACCGTAGCCTTATGCCGAAGAGTACCACACCTGATGAAGACATTGTTACCCACCTTGTCATGAAAGTCAACTCGGAGAAAAATGGTGCTCTCATTTTTTCTTCGGGAAAAAATCTTGGTGTCTTTAAAGCTTCAGGGTGGCCAGAGGATGTTGCTGACTTCTACCGGATCCAGGATTATGAGGGGTACCTCTGGCTTGCGCATAACCGTTACCCGACCAATACGCCCGGCTGGTGGGGGGGCGCACATCCGTTCAACCTCCTGAACTGGAGTGTTGTCCATAATGGTGAAATAACCTCTTACGGTACCAACCGCCGCTACATTGAAAGTTACGGGTATAAATGCACGATGTACACGGACACTGAAGTGGTAGCATACCTCGTTGATCTGCTGATACGGAAACACGGGCTCTCTGAAAGGATGGCGGTAAGGGCTCTTGCGCCCCCGTTCTGGGAAGATATTGACCGGATGGAAGCCAAAGAACAGGAACTCAACCGTGCAATTCGACTTGCCTATGGTTCAGCGCTCATGAATGGCCCGTTTGCAATCTGTGTAGCAAACGAAAATACGTTGGTAGGCTTTACTGACCGGATCAAGCTCCGCCCGCTCGTGACCGGAGAACTGGGAGACCGACTCTATATTTCCAGCGAGGAAGCAGCAATCCGCCGGATGGAACCGGATGTCGAAACAATCACCATGCCAAAAGCCGGTGAACCTGTCATAGGAAGGGTTATTGCATGACCATAGGCAGTATTCCCCTTCGCTATAAAGTAGAAATTGACCCGGACCAGTGTATGCTATGCGGTCGCTGCGTGGAAAACTGCTCGTATGGTGTGTTCCGGAAAGACGGGGATACAATACGGGTCAACTCCCGTAATTGCGTTGCCTGTCACCGCTGTTCGGCATTCTGCCCCCGGGATGCAATCAGTATCTATGAAAAACCCACTGACTACCGGAGTCACCCTGTCTGGACGCGCGAGGTGAGGGAGAATATCTTCAACCAGGCAAAGACCGGAAAGATCGTTCTTGCCGGTATGGGTAATGCACTCCCCTATCCGATAATTTTTGATCGTCTTTTACTTGACGCATGCCAGGTCACAAATCCCAGTATCGATCCGCTCCGTGAACCTATGGAGCTACGCACCTACATTGGCAAAAAACCTTCTTCGTTGTCCTTAAAAGAATCACCTTCCGGAGAAGTTGAGCTCCTGACAAAACTCTCTCCCAATCTCCAGATCGAGACACCGATCATGGTCGGTCACATGAGCTATGGTGCTATCAGCCTGAATGCCCAGACCGCTCTTGCAAAAGCGGTGAGCCGGATCGGAACATTCATGGGGACGGGCGAAGGAGGACTTCACGAATCGCTCTACCCGTACCAGAAAAACATGATTGTCCAGGTAGCAAGCGGGCGGTTTGGTGTGGATATCAATTATCTCGAACGCGGTGCTGCCATTGAGATCAAGATCGGACAGGGAGCAAAACCCGGAATAGGCGGGCACCTGCCAGGTGAGAAAGTGTGCGCTGATGTATCCTGTACACGGATGATTCCGGAAGGAAGCGATGCCATCAGTCCTGCACCCCATCACGATATCTATAGTATTGAAGATCTCAAGCAGCTCGTTCGAAGTTTAAAGGAAGCGACCGAGTGGAAGAAACCGGTCTTTGTGAAAATTGCAGCGGTGCACAACTCTGCTGCAATTGCAGCTGGTATTGCACGTTCTTCTGCCGATGCAGTTGTTATCGATGGATTCCGGGGTGGAACCGGTGCAGCCCCGCGGGTGTTCCGTGATCACGTAGGAATACCCATTGAAGCAGCCGTCGCAAGTGTAGATGCCAAACTCCGTCAACAGGGAATAAGAAACAAGGTTTCGATCATCGCAAGCGGTGGGATCAGGGAAAGTGCAGATGTGGCAAAGATCATCTGTTTGGGTGCTGATGCTGTGTATATTGGTACTTCAGCACTGGTTGCCATGGGATGCCGTGTGTGCGGGACCTGTTACCGCGGGCAGTGTGCATGGGGAATCGCGACCCAGAAACCTGAACTCACCCAACGGCTGGATCCTGAAATCGAATCTGTGCATGTTGAGAACCTGATTCATGGATGGACCCTCGAGATTGCCGAACTTATGGGTGCTGCGGGTATCAACAGCATAGAAAGCCTGCGGGGGAACCGTGACCGGTTAAGAGGTTATATGCTGGATGAAGGACTTTTGAACGTCCTCGATGTGAAAACGGTAGGCGCGTAATGACGACACGAGTAATGATTGATGCCAAAGATCTTCACTACACCCCACTCAACCAGCAAATCCGTGCGGCGATTGCTGCCGGGGCAAAAGAGATTGTTATTGACAATGTGCTCGGACAACGGTTCATCGGGAATGGGATCAGGGGCGATGATGTGACGCTTACCATAAACGGCGTACCTGGTGGAGATCTGGCAATGTTCATGAGCGGTCCGACTATCATCGTTCATGGGAATGCCGATCATGCACCAGGAAATACCATGGACAACGGCACGATCGTGATTCATGGCAGTGCAGGTGATGCAGTTGCTCACAGTATGCGTGGCGGCAGGGTGTATGTCAGGGATAATATCGGGTACCGCGGGGGCATCCACATGAAGCAGTATATGGATAAACGTCCGATCCTTATCGTCGGAGGTGCAGCACGGGCATTTCTTGGTGAATATATGGCAGGGGGTCTTCTGATTGTGCTCGGATTAACCGGGATCCCACCTCTTGAAGAACGGGGTGTCGGAAGTGGTATTCACGGCGGAGAGATTTTTGTTCGTGGTCCAGTGGACTCTCACATTCTTGGTGTCGGTGCAAAACAGACACCGGTTACCGATGAGCAGAAGGCAATGATCTCACCGTTTATCGAGGATTTCGCACAGGCGTTTGGCATCGATGCAAAACTGCTTATCCGTTCTGAATATACACGAATTTCTCCAGCAAGTGCACGACCATTTGCAAACAAGTATACGTGGGAGTGAAGCATGATGGCTCTTAAAAATTATCTCGATTTGAAACATGAGGTCTGGGATACCGGGAGGTGTTCAGGATGCGGCGCATGTGTTGCAGTCTGTCCGGCAGATTCCCTCTCTTTTGATGAGGGTGAGATGGTTGTAAGCCCACGGAGTAACTGGATACTGTAAGCAGGCAACGGATAGTGTCAGTTGTGGTGCGTGTTATGCAGTTTGCCCCAGGACTGGTGACCAGCCGACCGATACTATCGGGGAGTATCTTGAACTTTTAACTGCAAAATCGACCTTTGCGGTTCCGCACAAACAAAGCGGTGGAGCAGTCACGGCAATTCTTGCAAATGCGCTCGATGAAGGTCTTATCGATGCAATTGTTACCGTTACTGAAGACCGGTGGACGTTAAAACCCTCTTCGGTAATAATAACGAAAACCGATGCGCTCATTCAACAGGCAGGCAGCCGGTACAGCCTGGTGGGTCCCACTTCTCGTCTGCCCTCAAGTACTGCAGTAGTCGCAAAGAAAGTACAAACGAATCGCAGTTATTGGTGTTCCCTGTGCTGTCCAGGCAGTTGCACAGATGCGAAAAAGTGATAATGATCTTTTAAAGCCCTACGGGAAAGCAATCCGTCTTGTAATCGGTCTTTTCTGTACAGAGACCTTCGATTATCAGGCACTTATTCCGGGAAAACTCAAAACCCACGTACAAACTCGAACCTCACGAGATAAAAAAACTCAATGTAAAGGGAAAACTGGAGGTTTCAAAACAGGATGGCAGCACGATGATTGTCCCTCTTGCAGAACTGGAAACCTGTATCCGTGAAGGCTGTCATTTCTGCACGGATCTTACTGCATTAGAATCCGATATATCAGCAGGTGCGGTTGGGAGTCCCCTCGGATCGACAACACTTATTGTACGTACACAGACGGGTCAGGGATTCGTTTCCAGTGCTGTACAGAACCGGAAACTTGAGGTCAGTCATGGAATTGATACCGCTGCTGTTGAGAAGCTGGCGCTGGCAAAAATTAAGAAAAATTCAAAAAAATAAATTTTTTTTTGGGCGATTGTGTTTTATATAAGAGTATGGAGTTCATAATCCCCTGTTTTTAGGTATTATTTTTTCCTCTGTATCCGGGTCAGCGGTGAGCGCTGGTCAAAGAATTCAGCGATAAACGGTGCAAACTCCTCTTTCCAGCATTCCGGGCCCTCCTGAAGTGTCCACCCAAGTTCCAGTGACTGACGGATATGTTTCCCCAGACTTACATCATTCAGGAGAGCATCAGAAGACAGCAGGTGTTTAACCGTCTGGTATTCCCGGGGCAACTCCATAACGTACCGTCCATCTTCGATGAATGGACCGGACTGATGTGCCTCAAGGTGTTTTTCCCGGAATTTATCTGCATTTGAGCGGTTCCAGACAGGTGGTCCCAAATGCCGGCGGATTGCCGGGAGGTCACCAGTAAGCAGCTCAAGGAGGATCATGCATTCCTCTGGTTGCATATCATATGAAGCATGATGAACAGCGAACCCGTTTCTTTCCAGAAGTTCGCGGATTGATGAAACGCTGCGTTTCAGCTGAGGCACAACAATCTCCGGAATCAGCTGGGGTGTTGCAAAGGTGACTGCATAAACATATGTCCCCCGCCGTTCGATCCGTGCAGCCAGTTCTTTTTTCAGAATACAGCGTTCCATCGGATGTAAAAAAAATTCGGTGATGGGGTTTTCAGTATATCCGCGTGCAAGTTCAACAAATCCGGCCATACGATCAAGAGATACCGCCGCAGCCACATTGCGTTTAGGATCAACGGGATCGATTACTATTAACGGCTCATCAAATTTTTTTGCCGCATGGTTCTCGATATCAATTATAATCCCGGGTCGCCATGATGCCGCTGCCTGGATGAGCGAAGTAAATCCGCCGTAGTGGAGCACAAGGAGCTCGCAGAGATATCCTGAAAATCCTTCCGTCATCTGGTCTGAACCATAGATACCGCCAGCTTTTGTGAATTGCTTGAGGAGGAGCACGTCATCGATCAAGCCATTAATTCTTTTCGTAATATAGCGGGTGTGAAACGGTGTGCGGTCAACTGCACTCTGGATATTTGTTGCAGTATCCACTTTATAGCAGGGAACGAGATCCACATCAACACCGTCAATATTTGCGTTGATGTAGGGATGTTCGGCATATTTCTCGTGGAATTTATCGGTAAAGGCGGCTGCAATGCTGCGCGCGAGGGCAAGTCCTTCAGATTCGAGCGAATCGCGGGACAAGCCCGGGTCAAAGAGCATGAATACATCAAGATCGCGATCGCCACGAACCCATGTTTGCCGCGCAATGGAGCCCACGACCATTCCTTCAGCTTTCCCGCTTTGAACGATTGCATCAATCAGGCGCTGTGCCAGATCGCAGACATGTTTGCGTTCCTCCCCTGTCGGGCGAAGATCCAATAATACCTTTTCTTCGAGTGGCAACCTGTTCACCATTTCACCTCCAGCAAATCGTCGTAGACCGGGCCCTGCGGCAGGAGTATGCTCTTTTTAAGTGTTATACCGGAGATTACACAACTGCCATAGGACTTGCCCTTCAGACTGTTTAATACGGTAAAAAGAGAGGGATCTGGTGATTTCACCCTTGCGATCGTTGCATGGGGAGTGAAGCGACGGATCTCCTTCTTAAAACCAAGAGGCGCAAGCGCATCCTCTATAAGATAGAATAACCGCTCTCCCAATCCCGCATCATCGATTGCACACCAGACCGTATGCGGCCGTTTTGGATTGTCCACTGTTACAACACCAGCTTTTATCGGAAACGAGGAAAATGTAACCGACCTGACTGCATCCATAACTTTTTGAAGTTTATCCTGTTCGACTTCTCCGAGGAATTTTATGGTAATATGAATATTTTTTGGATCTACAAAAGTAAGATGAGCTTTACAGCCGCGGATCGTTTCCTGCGCGATAGTGAGCTGGTCTCGTATATCCTTTGAGAGTTCGAGTGCCAAAAATGCCCTTACCATTACGGTACTATTATTTCATAATCCTACTAATCATAATCGCTTTAATGAAGCCTCAGCAGGAATGTTCAAACAATGATTTTTTTATCTCAAAAAAGCTTATTGCATAAATGATTGTATAAGGGTGTTCTGATGTCGAAAAAATCGTTATTGATTGTTTATACGCTTGAATATTGCCCGAATTGTGATACGTTGAAGGGATATCTGACAAAGGGCGGCTATACGTATTCCGAGCGTGACCTTTCGACCGCGGAATCCCTCACGGAGTTGCGGATGAATGGGATTTTTGTAAATGAAGCACCTGTTTTACAGAAAGACTCCGATTTCTACACTTCTGCGGACCTTTTTCCCGCAGGCAAACTGGATGGAGAGCACCTGTCAAGGCTTATTTTAGGTGAATAATGGCGCACCGGGAGACCAAGCAACTTACATTTGAGGGAATCACTGTTCCCGTACTCCCCTCTGTCCGAACATCCGATGGGCACATCATAGAATGGGACCGCAATCGGATTGTCAGACAGATAGTTGAAGAGACAAAACTTGTTGAGACATTCTATGGGTATAAGGGTGCTGATGAAGTGACGGCACAGGAAATCGCGTATGATGTGGAAACCCGTATAAAGAATATGGGATTAAAATCACTTTCCGGGCCGCTCATACGTGAAATCGTGAATATCACGTTGCTTGAAAAGGGCATGATACAGTACCGCAATGTCTCAACCCGTGTCGGTACTCCGGTTTTTGACGCACACCAGATCGATGTCGGCAGGGGATTTGAGGCGCATGATAACGCTAACCTCCAGGAAAATGCCGAGACCTCCCACAAGAAGAAGGCGGACAAGATATCCAAAGAACAGTACCTTCTCCAGCTTCCGCCCGACCTTGCAGATCATCACCTCTCTGGTGAGATGCACATCCATGATCTTGAATATTTTGGTACACGCCCGTTTTGCCAGGACTGGGACCTGCGCTATTTCTTCTATTATGGATTGATGCCTGACGGTAATGGTACCAAGGCATCCGTGGCAGGCCCCGCAAAACGTGCGGAGGTTGCCATACTCCACGCGGTAAAAGCACTCGGTTCTGCACAGACAAATTTTGCCGGAGGGCAGGGTTATTATAACTTCCTTACATTCCTTGCCCCCTATATGGAGGGAATGGTCTATAATGAGATCAAGCAGAACATGCAGATGTTCGTGTATGAAATGACCCAGATGATGGTTGCCCGGGGTGGTCAGCTGGTCTTTTCGTCAATTCAGCTCTCTCCGGGTGTCCCGACACTCTGGCAGGACAAACCCTGTATTTACAAAGGAAAAATATGGGATGGCAAATCTGCACCCCTTCGGACTTACGGAGAGTTTGAGCGTGAAGTTCGGCTGCTTTTCAAAGCGCTTATGGAAGTGATGCTGGAGGGGGATTACTGGGGAAAACCATTCAATTTTCCAAAGCCTGAGATTTCCATTGAGCCGGACTTCATGAATGAACGAGATGAGTTTAACCGCAAAAACCCTGATCTGCCAACATTTCAGGAGTTATATCTCATGACATTCGAGCTGGCCTCGAAGTTCGGAACTCCTTATTACGATAACCAGTTACCCGCCTACCGCGGAGCGGGGAAGGGAATTTCCTGTTACCAGTGCTGTGCCTACCAGTTCTCTACCGTTGCAGACAAGGATTCAGATTTTGACAAGAAACTTGTCTTTGAGGATGGCAGGCATTTTTCTATGGGTTCATGGCAGGTTGTATCCGTAAATTGTCCCCGTGCAGCCTACAAAGCAGAGGGAGACGATGCCCGGCTTTTCGCAGAACTCAAGGCACTCATGGATGTCGCGGTTGAAATTTTCAAGATAAAGCGTCGCTGGATGGACCTGATCAGGGCTAACAGCCGGATGCCTTTTGCGATGCAGCGTCCGAAAGATCCGAATACCGGTGAACGCGGAGCTCTTGCTGTCGATCTTGAAGGGCTTGTATATACTGTCGGTATAGTCGGGGTCAACGAGATGGTTCAGCATCACACGGGCAAACAGCTCCACGAATCAAAAGAGGCATTCAGGCTCGCAATACGGGCAATGACCGAGATGGAGCTCTATGGTCGTGAATTATCAAAGAAGAACAACATGACCATAGCACTCGCCAGAACTCCTGCGGAAACCACAGGACAGAGATTTGCAGTTGCCGATTTACTTGACCGGCGTTACCACAATTTTGCAAAAAAAGTAATCAAGGGGGATATCAGCGAAGGTCTTCAGATGCTTGGTAAGAGCCGTGATCTCCCTGTTTATTATACAAACGGTACCCACGTAGCCCCGGCTGCGAATGTCCCCCTTACCAAGCGGATGGAGATCGAGCATGTATTTTTCCCGATTGTTGACGGTGGGAATATATTCCATATCTGGCTGGGTGAAGCCCGTCCTGATCCCCGTGGCCTTATGGACATGGCGATGAAACTCTGCCGGACTACCCAGATCGGATATTTTGCCTTTACCCGGGATATTACCGTCTCACTTCGACAGTTCCACGAAATGCGCAGGGAAAAAGATGTAATCGCTTCCTGGGAACATTCCGATCTTCCGGTAAAAGCCTGATCATTTGGTTTTCCCATATTTTCTGATACTATGCCTGTTAGTCTGTTCCCCGGCTAATGTCTGGCCAACGCTTTCAGGAGATATCCGGCCCCCTTGGATAATGGGTAAAAATACTCCTTTGATTCAATGTAATATTTTCAGAAAAATCGTTACTGAGGGATTGATTGGGAAATTCAAATTCAACTGCGGGGTCAACACACAGAGGTCATACTCTTTTTTATTAACTTTTAAGAAAAGTGCTCTGTAGAAACGTACATGAACCGATAATGTTCACACCCAAATCATGAAAATCGTTCTCTATACGAAGGACCCCGCCTCAGGGCCTCTCAGAGGCACGGCGGGCAAAAAGTTTTAGATATTAATCCGCCGCGGGGGTGCCCCTTCGGGGGCGGCGGCATTCATCATAACTGAATAACAGGAGGGGACCAATTCCAAAAATCACATCTGATAAACATGATTTTCATGGGAAATCCTGTTTTAAAGGAGCAATCTCACCGAAGACCAGGCCGGATGTTATTGTCATCTGGGGCTATTTTTACCGTCAAAAAACCCCTGTGAGAATTCTGGTACACCGGAGCCTGCTACGAGCCCGGTTATACCTCATTTCCCCCACCCCCCGAAATTTAGAGGTCATAATTCGAAAAAATGCGGAACCGGGCCGGAATTATTCAACGATTTCCGACGGGAACGGATGAGGTCGAATATAGCAATGTTACGGAGACCGAAAGCAGGATGGGATGTGGTTTGGGACACGGCGGGCACCGGTGCCGGGGGATATTCCAGCATCCTCCCCGGGAGGTCAGGGATAAAGAGGAATTCTACAGAGCAAAAATTTTCCTTTTTTTAAAAAAAGAAAGAACCTTATCAGGGTAATACTTTTTTGAGGGTAAAATCCATAATGCCGTGATGAACCCGATAATAACTGTGGATTCTGTCAATCGGGTGACTGAGCATGATGGTGACATCCCGGTTATCAACACAAATGTGAACACTGTCGGGCTGGATATCAACACTGGGAGCATTTTTTTGCGGGGATGGAATTGTTGCGGTAATATAAATCATATCATCTGATTCGACAACTTCATACGGGATTTCATCATCATCGGAAGGTCCCCCCGCCTGGAATATTTCGGGATCTCCGGATGAAGCATGCCGGGTAATGATTGTGTAGCCAACAATGCGTGCATGCTCATTATCCGGCATGTTTTTCACGATATCTTCAACGATTTTTGCGAGGTTATTAAAAACATCGTCGTAAGGACCGTTTGGATTATTCTGCATATACGCCTCGGAGTGTATAACTGTCTTTTTTCTTCCCGATGAGTCCTTTATGTTCAAACCGCTTAAGAATTTCACCGAGATCTGCGAGTGACATATCCGTTACCTGGTGCAGTTCCTGCAACGTAAGTGAGTCGTGCGAGAGTGCAATGATTACAGTAATCTCTCGATCGCTCCTGAATAAATCCTTATGGTTTCGGGCAAGGTCATTAATCTTGGTTTCGATATCATGGTTTACTTGTTCAAGGTTTGCAAGAATCATATCATGCGCTTTGATCATCCGACCCAGCAGGATGACCGAATTTTTTAACTGTTCTCTTTTGTTTTTCTCATCAATAGTATTGTCAAATACCCGGATCTGTTTGAGATTTATGTCGATGAGGATGTCGTTTTCGAGATAATAATATTTCCGGCGACGGTCATCCATCTGGCAGGAAAGGATCGCTTCCCTTTCCATCATCTGAAGGTGATCGATAACCGCTTTTGGCGAAAGTACCAGGGTATCTGATATTTCGGTCACAAAACAGGGTTTTTGCCGCAATAATTCGATGATCCGCCTTCGGTTCCGGTTCCCGAGGATGTCAAGCAGGCGGGCTACTTCAACAGCATCGTACATCTTTACTTAATGTTAGTATTCAGAATATTTATGTATATCACAAAAAATGATGGTTAAAAGAGGAATCCTCCTCAGAAGATTCATATATTGAAATGAAATTTTTTGGTAAAATTTATCAAAGTTCGATAATTTTTTTAAAATATCTGAATCTTTTTATTATTACCAAGCATTATCTGTTGACAGCACCAAGTAATTATGGTGATTTCTGTTGGAACGACAACCCGTTGAATCCTGTAACCTGAAAACAGTAGGTTATGATAATAATTTAAAGAATCTGGAGATTGAGTTCCATTCCGGGATGGTCTATCAATACCAAAATGTTCCTTCGCATATCTATGCAAATTTGTTAAGTGCTCAATCGACCGGGACTTTCTTTACCGACAAGATCAAAAACAGATATCGGTCAGTCCGGCTGGATAAAGTGACCGTGCGGTGAGAGAGAAAAATTACTTCCTGACTCTTTAACCCTCTGAAATTCTCCAATTGCTTTTTTTCTGTTTTACCTATCTCAAACCCACTCCCAATGATTGATAATCAGTAATCGCCACCTGGATTTTCTCAATTATTTCCTTGTGGGAAAAAAAGAATAAGTGAAAATCTGTTCAGGATTTATAAAAATAACTAATAAAAAATAGAGTGGATTATGCTGCTCCTGCAGAATCGTATATCTGACAAACATAGCGGGCGACAAACAGGGTCCATGGAGCGATGAGACAGAGATAGATAATCATGCCGAGGATAGGAATAACCTGAATTATGGCTACGATAATTCCAAAGACTATCGCGACGACAATAAGCACGACGAGTGCGATGATATAAGGAACCCAGCCGAGTTTTCCGATGGTAGCGAGAATTGCATTAAAATTAAATGCCTCGCCAATGCTCCCAGTACGGGCAAATCTGACCATGCCGATGACTTCAAAGACAGCGATAATGACCCCAAGGATTAACATTATTACCAGGCCCAGAGCTATGGCTCCGAATGCTGCCATCATCGCGGTGTAATCTCCTGACATCATGGAGACGGCCGATGCCCCGATTACGATGACCCAGACAATAATCAGTGGGATTGCATAGATGAGGGCAACGATCAGATATTTTATACCGTCAATGAAGAGTGTGCCCCAGTCATCTACTTCTGGAGCGGGTTTTTCGCCTCTGAGAACCTTCATGGCATACCCCATAAGGGGAAGCCCGAGAAGAATAGTTGCAATGATCAGCATCAGCCATTTATTCCATTTGCCGACGACGGCTTCCTTTGCATATTCAAAGGACTCACCAACCATACGTACCGTAATCCATAATTGTAAACCTCTTGAATGGTAATTTCTGTCAATCATCCATGACCCTTCAGCCACAAACGATTTAAATAAGCTATGGTAATTTCGCAGAATATAAATTTATCGTAGAAATGACTCAAAATTTAAAAAAAAGAGCTTAAATCAGTGCCTGAAATACCGTATGCCGGTAAATATCATTGCCATATGGAGGCGGTTTGCAGCCTCTATCACTTCTTTGTCCCTTATTGATCCACCCGGTTGTATAAGGGCAGAAGCTCCTGCCTGAGCGGCAACTTCAAGCGTATCCGGGAATGGCAGGAATGCATCTGAAGCCACAGCAGAACCTTTGAGTGAGGCACATGCTTTCTCAATGGCAATCTTTGCTGAATCGACCCTGCTCATCTGACCTGCTCCTATTCCCAGTGTCCGGTGCTTATTGGCAAAGATGATCGTATTGCTCTTGGTATGTTTGCACACTTTCCAGGCAAGGTTAATTGCACTCATCTCATCCGGGGTCGGGTCACGGTCTGTGATCACTTTCCAGTGTTCCTGGTAAGGAGGTGTTCGCTGGACAAGGACGCCGCCGTCGATGGACCGTATCTCATCAGATTCTGATTTCGGGGGAATCGTAAGCACACGCATATTTTCCTTTTTAGCCGTAATTACCAGGCTGTCATTCGAGAATGACGGAGCGACCAGGACTTCGACGAACGTTCCCGCTATTTCATCGGCGACCTTTTTGTCAACTTCCCGGTTCAGGCAGACCACTGATCCGTAAGCGGAAACAGGATCAACATCCTTTGCCATGATATATGCATCAAATATATCCTTACCTATGGCAACACCGCAGGGATTATTATGCTTGATAATGACGGCCGCAGGTTCATGAAACTCCCGGAGCAGGGAAACACCTGCATTAACATCAAGGTAATTATTATATGACATCTGCTTTCCCTGGACCGGTTCAGCGCCCGCAATACCAGAATTACCATATACGGCAGCCTCCTGGTGCGGGTTTTCGCCATATCTTAGCGCCCTGCCATGGGTATACTGCACGGTAAAGGTGGAAGGAAATGATGTATCCATCCGGTAGAGATAATTACTAATTGCTGCATCGTAGGCTGCAGTCCGGGCAAATGCCTTTTTTGCAAAGGAGAAGCGTTGATCTAAAGAAATATCCCCTGCCTGAATCGCAGAAATTACTATGGAATAATCCTCAGGATCAACGACGACAGCGACATTTTTGAAATTTTTTGCAGCTGCCCGAATCATCGCCGGTCCCCCAACATCGATGAATTCAATCAATGATTCCAGGCTCATGGATTCCCCCGACATCTTCTCGAACGGGTAGAGGTTTACCACGAGAAGATCAATGCGGTTAATTCCGTGCCGGGCCATTACGGCATCGTCGATTTGCCGTCTGCCAAGCAGGCCGCCGTGAACCTTTGGGTGGAGGGTCTTTACCCTTCCATCCATCATCTCAGGAAATCCCGTGTAACTGGAAACCTCAGTAAACTTAACCCCGGCTTCGGCAAGCACTTTTCCGGTTCCTCCGGAACTCATGAGACTGTACTTTTGATGCAAAAGCTCCTGTGCGAGGTCGATGATTCCCGTCTTATCCCAGACTGAGAGCAGTGCCCACTTCATGGTCTAGTGTATGCAAGATGGGAAAGAAAAATGTATGCAGGTTATTCATTCCAGAATCGTAGATGTAATTTTTCCGGAAGAAATTACCTGTACATTCTCTTGAACTGGTTGTCATTTCCTAATCACATCAAATAAATCTTCTTAAAATGCCCGAATATTTAATTGTGCGATTAAATGCACCCAATTATCAAAAACAGGTAATATTCAGCGGTTCCCTTGGGGATATTATGTGAAATTATATATAGAACCACAATACAATAGATAATGAAACATCGAACGGGATGTACTATGCACGACGCAGAACACAGTACAGAACAAAACAGAGCACATGATTGTGATACGGCAGAAAACCCCCTGCCGGAATCTCAGCAGTTTGAGGAAGAGATCGAAGTGCAAAAGAAAGCGTTTACCGAATTAAATGATCAACTCCTCAGGCTTGCAGCAGACTATGAAAATTTTAAAAAACGTACAGTTCGTGAAAGGGAGACCCTCATTTCACAGGCAAATGAACGATTCGCCATTGACATCCTTGAAGTTATGGACAACTTTGAACGGGCATTAAAAGCAGATGATTCACACTTGCGTGAAGGTATCCTTCAGATCCGACAACTGCTTGATGCCCAGTTACTGCGCAATGGTATAACCCCCCTGGATGCACAAAAAAAACAATTCAATCCGGCAGAGCATGAAGCCATCGCTCATGTCACGTCAGAAGAACCGGCTGGCACCGTGATCGATGAAGTATCACGCGGGTATCGTATGCATGATAAAGTGATAAGATACGCAAAAGTTGCTGTATCCAAAGGAAATCAGAAAGATCAGGAGGCATAAAAAATGGCAAAAGAGAAGGTTTTAGGAATAGATCTGGGAACAACCTTTTCCTGTATGTCGATCATGGAGGCAGGAAAGCCAATCGTGATCCCAAACGCCGAAGGCGGGCGGACAACCGCATCGATCGTTGCATTCACAAAAGAGGGAGAACGACTTGTCGGGAGTCTCGCCAAACGCCAGGCTGTTACCAATCCCCAGCGGACAATCCAGTCAATCAAACGTAAGATGGGATCGACTGAAAAAATCAAAATCGACGATAAGAATTATTCACCCCAGGAAATCTCGGCAATGATCCTTCAGAAGATGAAAGTCGATGCTGAGGCATACTTAGGTGAGAAGATTTCAAAAGCAGTTATCACAGTCCCCGCATACTTTAATGATGCACAGCGGCAGGCAACCAAGGATGCAGGAAAAATCGCCGGTCTTGATGTCATGCGCATCATTAACGAGCCTACAGCAAGTGCACTGGCATATGGTATCGATAAAGAACAGGATGCCACTGTGCTTGTATACGACCTTGGTGGCGGCACATTTGATGTTTCGATTCTTACCCTTGGTGACGGAGTCTTTGAAGTAAAATCAACTGCCGGTAATAATCTCTTGGGTGGAGACGACTTCGATAAGCGCGTAACAGACTACCTTATTGAGGAGTTTAAGAAAAAAGAGGGAGTTGACCTGCGAAATGATCCCTATGCAATGCAGAGGCTTCGCGATGCATCAGAGAATGCGAAGATCGAACTCTCCCAGCGGCAGTCCACCAATATCAACCTGCCCTATATTACTACGGATACAAGCGGCCCAAAATTCCTCAACATCGATCTTACCCGTTCAAAACTCGAACAGCTAATCGGGGATCTCGTTGAATCCACCGTCGGACCGGTTAAACAGGCACTGAGCGATGCAAAGCTTGAGCCAAAGGACATCGATCATGTTCTCCTCGTAGGTGGGTCTACCCGCGTGCCCCTTGTCCAGGAGACCGTAAAAAAGATACTCGGGAAAGAGCCCGACAAGGGCATCAACCCCGATGAGTGTGTTGCCCTTGGTGCAGGCATCCAGGGTGCTGTGCTGACCGGAGAGACAAAAGATATTGTCCTGCTCGATGTCACCCCTCTCACGCTGGGTATCGAGACCTTGGGGGGAATTGCAACCAAACTGATCGAACGCAATACTACAATCCCCACACGGAAGAGCCAGATATTTTCGACAGCAGCCGATGGGCAGACCAGCGTCGAGATCCATGTAGTGCAGGGTGAGCGGGCGCTTGCAAAAGATAACTTCACCCTTGGCAAATTCCAATTGACCGGTATCCCGCCGGCACCCCGTGGAATTCCCCAGATTGAAGTCACTTTTGATATTGACTCAAACGGTATTATTCACGTATCTGCAAAAGATCTGGGTTCAGGCAACCAGCAGGCAATTTCGATTAAGGGAGATAAGAAACTCTCTGATGAAGACATCAAGAAGATGATGGATGCTGCCAAGCAGTTCGAGGCGGACGATCAGAAAAAGCGGGAGGAAATTGAGCTGCACAACCAGGCGGATACTGCTGTATTCACTGCTGAAAAAATGCTCAAGGAGAGCGGGGATAAGCTTGAAACAGCTGACAAGGTAAAAGTTGAGGAAGGTGTTGCCGCAATAAAGAAAGCATTAGCCGATGATAACCTCGAAGAGATAAAGAAGGCAATGGAATCGCTGACTGAAAGTGTCTATGCGGCAACAACCAAAATCTACCAGAAGATCCAGGCAGAACAGGCCTCACAACAGCAGTCAGGAGCCGGCTCAGCACCTCAACCTGATAAAAATACCGATGACACAGTTGTTAATGCAGATTATAACGTAAAAGAAGAGTGAGCTAAAAAATGAGTGCGGATGACTACTACGATACTCTCGGAATACCACGTAGTGCTGACGATAAGGAGATCAAGAAGGCATACCGCAATCTTGCCCGGAAATATCATCCTGACGTGTGCAAAGATAAGGATGCAGAAGAGAAATTCAAGGGAATCAATGAGGCATATAGTGTTCTTTCCGATGAACAGAAAAGAGCACAATATGATAATATGGGCCATGAAACGTTTACCAACGCTTCCAAAGGCTCGTACACCGGCGGAGGATTCGGGGGTGGAGGATTCTCCGCCGATTTCTCGGGTTTCGGGGATATATTTGATTTCTTTGGCGGGGGACAAAGACGTTCGGGTCCTCAGTCAGGTGCCGATCTGCTGATGCGGATTCAGATCCGCCTTGAAGACGCAGTTTCCGGTGTTGACCGGGATATTGAGGTGATGCATACAGAACCCTGTCCCGCATGTAACGGATCGGGAAGTGAGACAAAGCGGCTGAATACGTGCCCCCGTTGTGGTGGAAGCGGGCAGATGCGTCAGGCTGCCAATTCCGCTTTTGGACAATTCATCCGTATGACAACCTGCACCCAGTGCGGTGGAAAAGGGAAAATTCCAGAAAAAGTCTGTAAAGAGTGCCGCGGGGCAGGTCATTCACGAGTCAGGAGGAAAGTGTCTGTTCATATACCCGCAGGTATTGACAACGGTATGAGGCTTCGCATGGAGGGGTATGGTGAAGCCGGTGATTTTGGGGCGCCCAATGGTGACTTGTTTATTGAGGTCTATGTGCAGTCTCATGACCGTTTTGTACGGACAGGTGATAACCTTGAGATCACCGTTGAAATCAGTCCTGTTCAGGCAGTCCTGGGGACATCGATTGAAATTGAAACGATTGACAAACGGCATATTGACGTAAAAGTACCCCCCGGCATACAATACAATACTGCATTGAAAATTGCCGGTGAAGGGATGAAACGCCGTGGAAAGCCCGGGGACCTGCTTGTCCGGGTGAAAATTGTCACGCCCAAATCCATCAGCAGCGAGCAGAGAGAACTTTACCAAAAACTGGCTGAGCTTGAAGGTAAGAGTATCGGTTCAGGTGGCTTTTTCTCTGGTTTTATGGGAAAAAAGAAAGGTAAAAAGTAATTTCTTTGAACCCCGTGAATTTTTTTCACCATAATTCGACCTTTTTACGCACTTATTTGAGTGTTCGTGATCAATGAGATCACGATGAGACTGCTTTTTGAGTTGTCCGGTGAAAATCCGACACTCCCCTTTGCTGAACTGGAATGCATCGGGAAAGTTATCGACCACCGTCTTCAGGTCGCGGTTGTTGAGGTACCGGAACCCGGAGAGACTCAACGGCTTGCCATGACACAGGTTATATCTGAGTATCTTGGTGAATGTGACGCCAATATTACGGCATTCCAAAAACTCTTAAAAGACCTTGGAATTGAAACCCATGAGTCATTTGCAGGGCGTGTAAAAAAAGTTCATGGAGGTTGTGTCGAAAGAAACACCTGCTCTCAACGGGAATTTGAAAGACTCATCGGTACAATGATTTCCGGTCCCGTTTCACTGGACAGACCAGCAATAGTATACCGGGCAATCCTATCGGAGGATAAATGTTATTTTGGCAAAGTACTCTTCACAATCGATCGTGGTATTTATGATGTCCGTAATCCTGGAAAACGCACCTTTTTCCATCCAGGAGTAATGATGCCAAGGATGGCAAGAACACTCATCAATTTAACCTGTTCTCACCAGGATGACCTGGTACTCGATCCGTTCTCTGGAACCGGTGGAATTCTTATCGAAGCGGCATTACTTGGTATGCAAACACTGGGAACTGATTTTGACCCGCTGATGGTCCGGGGCAGCCTTCAAAATATCACAGGAGCGGATCTCATGGTTGCTGATGCAACCTGCCTGCCGTTAAGGAATCATACCATGGATGCTGTAGTGACGGATTTTCCCTATGGTCAATCGGTATGTATTAAAAAAACACACTCTATGGAAAATTTATATGCAGATGCACTTGACGAAATACATCGTGTGCTCAAGGTTGGAAACAGGGCAGTAGTGGTTACCCATAAGGATATTTCAGAGATCGTTCCTTCCACTATGACAATCCTGCAGCGGCATGAGCAGCGGGTGCACAAAAGTCTGACCCGTCGTGTTCTCGTTCTTACCCATTGATCGGTGATCAGAACAGGTAATGGATTTTTTTAACCCCGGTATCAATTATTTTCTGGTAACTCAGGGAATTTTTAACCTTTTTAATTTCTTGATCCGATCATGGGAACAGTTGTATAGTGGATGCATGAAATTACAATTTTTAGGGGTGGGGAATTTTTGTAAAAAGACCCCGGTATTCATCCAGAATCGAGAGTTACTTACGGGTATAAAATTAATAAAAATCTAAAAAACTAATTATATATATTATTGGCTCTGTAGAAATGTTCAAAAAACTCTAACGCTCCTGGGGCACCCCCGCAACTTGGCTTCCCCCTCTGCGATAACCCCCGTGAAGGTAATAACAGAGCACTATCACACATTGCGGAGGGGCGGTCTGAGGAGACAGGCACTATCCCCTCCTTCATAGCATGTGTCCTTTTTATTTTGTGCCAAAAAAAAGGAATTCTACAGAGCCAAATTATTTAGCCTTTTTATAACAAATCTTGGCTTCATCATGTTTGCCAATCGTATCAAGAACATCACCAATTTCTTTCCATACCTCTTTACGTCCGGGATCAATTTCCAGCGCATGTTTGAATGAAGTCAATGCTTCCTGATACTTCCCCAGCTCAAGCAATGCCCTGCCTTTGTAGATCCATGCATCAACAAAGTCTGGTTGGATAGAAATCATTGCACTAAAAGCTTCACTGGCCTCCAGGTATCGTCCAAGTGCGATAAGTGCACTCCCTTTGGTGAAATAAGCTATTGAGAATGAAGGATCTACCGACACAGCTTGTTCGTATGATTCGATGGCCGCCTCGTTTTGATGTTGAGCAGCAAGTGCCATACCGTGGCGTGTCCAGCCGACTGCATTCTCCGGATAAACATCGAGGCTTTTTTCATACGCAGCCTGTGCTTCCGGATGCTTGCCGAGATCGTAGAGTACGTTGCCTTTTCCCATCCATGCGTCAGCAAGATTATCATTCTGTTCAATGGCCTTATCGAACGTTTCAATAGCATCCCTCGACATTCCCAGCTCAGCCAGTGAAACACCCTTATAGGATAATGTTACCGCGTTTGGCTGGATCTCAAGCGATCGATCATAGGATTGAACTGCCTGCCTGTGCTGGTCGAGTGCAGCATATGCTCTTCCTTCGAAATAATATACATCAGATGTTCCGTGGTTGTTCTCGAGAGCATGCTCAAAAGCGGTAATTGCCGCCGTAGAATTACCCATTTCAAAGTATGCCCTCCCTTTCCAGAAGAATGCCTGATAGCAGGTGGGGTTTATTTCCAATGCACGTTCAAATGCGGTTATTGCCTCATCATGATTCCCCAGTGCGAGCAGGGCCCGGCCTTTCTCATAGATAGCATTTGCGAATCCGGGATTATGGGAGAGTGCCCGATCGAACGAGGCTATCGCCTCTTTATTTTTACCGGTGTGAATAAACGCTCTCCCTCTCTCATAGAGTGCATCTTCGTATTCCGGGTTGATCATCAGCGCTGCATCGAACGAAATTATTGCCTGTTCGTACTCCTGAAGGTGTGCCAGGGCTACTCCTTTATGATGAAAAACTTCAGAATATTGATCATTTAACCCCAAAGCCTGATCAAAAGCTGTTATTGCCTCATCATATTGTTCGCACTGAAGGTAAGTTATACCCTGGTAATACAAGGCTTCAGGATACTCTGGCTGGAGAGTAAGTGCCTGACCAAATGCGATATGTGCGTCACTGTGCCGGTTCAGATGAATTAATGCAATACCCCGGTAGAGGTGTGGCAGGGCAAAGGTTGAATCCATTGAAATTGCCCGATCATAGCTATCGAGCGCAGCGCTGTATTCCCCAAGATTTGCCTCGGCAATACCCTTATAGAGCCAGATTTCTGAAAATGTACCGCTCTCATTCAGGGCACGGTTGAACGCACTCAGTGCTTCATGATACATTGAAAGACTTGCCAGTGCCCGTCCCTTCTGATATAATGCTTTGACGCACTTCGGGCGTTGAGTAAGGGCAGCATCGAAGTTTTTAATTGCATCATTAAATCTTCCGATACTGGAGAAAGAAACACCAAGATAATAATAAGCCCTGGCATCTTTTATATCGATACTTAACGCCTTGAGATACGATCGAATCGCATCCTGATCCTTTCCAAGAGCCGACTGTGCAATTCCTTTACCGGTCCAGATAAATGCAGCAGTGGGGCGGAGACGCAATGCCTGATCAAAGGATACTATAGCATCATCGAACCGGCTCAGGCGCGACAGAGCCAGACCCTTATAGTAAAACGCCTCGATATGTTTGGGTTCAATTGCGAGGGCGTTGTCATAGGATAACAACGCTTCGGTATCCATTCCCAATGCATACAGTGAACGTCCTTTGAAATAGAAAGCTGATGCGAAATCGGGACGAATTTCCACTGCCTTGCAAAACGCTTCAATTGCATCTTCAAAACTCGAAAGCGAGAAGAGTGCAGTACCTTTCCGGAACCAGGCATCAGCATTATCCGGATCAATCTCCAGTGTTTTTACGTATGCCTCGATCGCATCATTATAATTATTGAGATCTGCCAGGGCCATCCCACGGTGCAGCCAGGTTTCGACAGATGATGGATTAATCTGAAGAACCCGGTCAAACGCATCGATTGCGTCTTTTTGACGCCCGGTTGCAACCAGACACAGACCTTTATGATAGAATGCTTCGGAATTTCCGGAATCAAGGTCAATGTTTTTATTGAATGCGAGAATGGCATCTTCATACCGACCCAGATTTGCCAGCACAATTCCTTTGTGGAAAAATACTTCTGCATAATTTTTCTCGATGCTGAGGGCTTTATCAAAAGACCGAATACCTTCACGGTACATGCCGAGCGAAGCCAGAGCCTTTCCTTTATCAAACCATGCTTCTGCAAAGGATATATCGATCTCCAGCGCCCGGTCAAACGCTTTGATGGCTTCTTCGAACATACTCATGCGTGCCAGTGCAACCCCTTTGGCGTGAAGTGATGGAGTGTGTGATGGATCGATCTCCAGTGCCTGGTTATATACAGCAATAGCATCAGTTGTCTGTCCAAGAATATCCAGGGAACGCGCTTTGTTAAAGAGTGCCGCAAAAAAATCCGGTTTTATTTCTATTGCTTGATTAAATGCAGCAATCGCATCGTTATGGCGCATGAGGTTTGCAAAGTTGTTTCCCTGCTCAAACCATACCTGTGCATTATCAGAATCGATGACAAGTAAACGTCTGAATGCTTCAGAAGATTCACCATATCTTCCCAGCTCCGCAAAGGTGGCTGCATAATGGTAGAGTGCATCTCTGTTGTCTGGTTCGAGCGTGAGCAGATGTTCCAACACATGAATTGCATCTTCAAATTTACGGGTATTGAACAAGGCGATACTTTTTGCATATAATGTGTTAGTATCATCTGGCAGTTGTTCAAGCACTTTGTCAAATGAACTGATCGCCTCCTCATATTTCCCCAAAGAAATAAAAGCTTTCCCCCGCTCCAGAAACGCTCCGGGATTTTCCGGCGGTAGATAATACTATCGTCAAAAGCCGATATTGCAGATTTTGGATTTCCCAGATGTACAAGCACTAATCCTTTCTCATACCAGATGTCCGCGTTGGTTTTATTCAATACGAGTGCAGCATCAAATGCCTGTCCCGCATCTTCGTACCTGCCGAGTGACACCAGAGACAACCCCTGAAGATAGGGCACTTCATACCGGTTGGGGAGATGGATGAATGCCTGTCCAAAAGTTGATTGTGCCTCTTCATGCCTGCCTAAATTTGCAAGGGCACGACCCTTCTCAAACAGGATCTCTCCATTTTCGGGTTCTATACCAAGTGCACGGTCAAATAATTGAACGGCTTCATCAAACTTGCCGAGGCGGAACTGGGCATTGCCTAAAGTAAAGAGTAGTAAAATGTTATCCGGATCATTCTCTTGTGCTCTCTCAAATGACGCAATAGCATCGACGTCGTTGCCGAGATGTTCCAGCGCCAGACCTTTGTGGAACCATGCCGCTGAATTATCGGGGATACGTGAAAGCATCTCATCGAATGCACTAATTGCCTGTTCATACCTTCCAAGATTCTCAAGTGCGAGTCCCCGGTTATAGTAGCCTTCGGGGAACTCATGATCAATGGCAAGAGTTTTTGAAAAGGATGATTCGGCTTCCTCATATCTCCCCAGCATTGCAAATGCCAGTCCCTGTTCGAAATGGACATCCCTGTTTGAATCATCAATTTCTATGGCTCGGGAGAAGGCTGAGATGGCCTCTTCATATAATTTCAGGTTTAAGAGGGCGAATCCTTTCTCATACTGTGCAGCAAACGCTTTCCCATCACGTTCTATAGCCCGTTCAAATGCGGTTCGTGCTTCTTCGTATCGTTTCAGGTTATTTAATACAAGGCCTTTATTGAACCAGCCTTCATAACTTCCTGGATTGAGCGTAAGGGCAGCACTGAATGCTGCCAGTGCCTCCTCATACCGTTTTGTATTTTTCAGTACCAGCCCTTTCTGGAAATATGCTGGTGAATACGATGAATCAACGGCGAGTGCACGATCAAATGCGGCAATAGCCTCCTGGTTTTTAGAAAGACGGGTCAGTGCCAGCCCCTGGTCATAGAATGCAAGGATGAACTTCGGGTCAATGTTGGTTGCTTGGTCAAAAGATTCGATGGCTTCTGCATCCCTTCCCAACTTTGCAAGAGCAAGACCTTTGTCATAATGGGCGTTTGCATATTTCGGGTTGATAGCAAGAACTTTGTCATATGATGAGACCGCTTCTTCATACCTGCCGAGTTCAAGGAGAGCAATCGCCCGATCATACCACCCGTAAGCAGAGCCGGGTTTAATCTCCAGCGCACGGGTAAGTGCTTCGACAGCAGGTTCATATTGACTGAGAGAGAGAAGTGTGCTGCCTTTCCGTAACCATGCTGAAGCACATGACTGGTCATTACTGAGTACATGGTCAAAGCTTGCAAGCGCCTCGGCGGGGTTTCCAAGTTCAATATATGCTTTTCCCCTCCTGTACCAGGCAGTATTGTTGTCAGGTGTAAGATCAATTGCCTTTTCAAATGCCTCAAGCGCTTCGGAAATATGCTCAGTCTCAAAAAGCACGCTTCCCTTGAGTAACCAGATTTCAGCATGTGTAGTATCAAGATTTAAGGAAGAGTCGAGAGCCTGTAGCGCTTCATCAAATCGTTTCAGGTAATTTAACACAATGCCTTTATTGAACCAGCCCTCAAAACTTCCCGGATTGAGCGTGAGGGCAGCACTGAATGCTGCCAGTGCCTCCTCATACCGTTTTGTATTTTTCAGTACCAGCCCTTTCTGGAAATATGCTGGTGAATACGATGAATCAACGGCGAGTGCACGATCAAATGCGGCAATAGCCTCCCGGTTTTTTAAAAGACGGGTCAGTGCCAGTCCCTGGTCATAGAATGCAAGGATGAACTTCGGGTCAATACTGGTTGCCTTTTCAAACGCCTGGATGGCTTCTGTATCCCTTCCCAACTTTGCAAGAGCGAGACCTTTGTCATAATAGGCGTTTGCATATTTCGGGTTGATGGCAAGAACTTTGTCATATGATGAGACTGCTTCTTCATACCTGCCGAGTTCAAGGAGAGCAATTGCCCGATCGTACCATGCGTAAGCAGAACCGGGTTTAATCTCCAGTGCACGGGTAAGTGCTTCGACTGCAGGTTCATACTGACTGAGAGAGAGAAGTGTGCTGCCTTTCCGTAACCATGCTGAAGCACATGACTGGTCGTTACTGAGCACACGGTCAAAGCTTGCAATTGCCTCAGCAGGGTTTCCAAGTTCGATATATGCTTTGCCCTTCCTGTACCAGGCAGTATTGTTGTCAGGCGCAAGATCAATTGCCTTTTCAAATGCCTCAAGGGATTCGGAAATATTATCAGTTTCAAAAAGCACGCTTCCTTTGAGTAACCAGGCTTCAGCCCGCGTATTATCGAGATTTAACGAAGAGTCGAGAGCCTGGAGTGCTTCTTCAAGCCGATGAAGCTTGACGAGAGACAGAGCCCGCATATAGATGATCGTGGCATTTTTGGGGGTCAGCTGCAACATCGTGTCATACGACTGCAGTGCCTTCTCATCTCTTCCGAGACCTGTATATGCCAGACCTGTCTGGTATATCGCATCGGTGAGAGAAGAATCGCAGGTCAGAGCCTGATTGAATGACCTCATTGCCTTCTCATACTTTCCGGTCGCATTCAGCACGAGACCTTTATGATAGTGAGCCAGAGCGTTTTCCGGTTTATATTCCAGCACATAGTCAAACGCTTTTAAGGCATCCTGGGTTTTACCCATGCGGAATAATGCAAGACCTTTATGATACGCAGCGTCAGAATACGTGGAATCCAGCGTTAAAGACTCTGTCGAAATCTGCTATTGCACCTTCATCATTCCCAATTGCTGATAAGGCCTGACCCCTCCCAAACGAAGCCTGAACATTATTGGGATCCAAAGAGAGTGTCTTTTCAAAAGCAGCAATTGCATCGTTGAACATAACAAGCCTGAAAAGTGTCTTGCCTTTTGCCAACCATGTTCCAGCATTATCGGGTACCAGTTCAAGTGAATGGTTCAACGACGCTAATGCCTCCTGGTCACGCCCGGTTGCCATCAGCGAATAACCGCGGTCATAGTGGAGAGCTCCATTCTCGGGACCGAGCGTAAGTGCCAGATCAAACGCATTGATTGCTTCTTCATGTCGCCCGACACTTGACAGTGCGAGTCCTTTTCTATACGCTGCATCCTGCATACCGGGACTAAGTTCAAGAGCACGTTCAAAACAGGGTATCGCCTCATCAAAGCGATTCAGGTTGTAAAGAACGCTTGCTTTATGGTACCAGGCCACTGCACAAGAATCATCGAGAGTTAAGCATTCTTCGAATGCATCGATCGCCGTATCGTAGAACGACATTCTTTCGCAGGCAGTTCCCTTATAATACCACGCTGCGGCATCCTGTTGCTCAAAGTTTGTTACCTTTTCAAATGTGGTAATTGCTTCTTCCCATCGTTGGAGATGGAGGAGGGCTTTTCCCCGATACATCAGAGCAAAAACATTTTGAGGCTTACGTTTCAGGGATTTTGCAAAAAATTCGACCGCTTCTTTGTATCTGTCTAATTTATAGAGTGAATACCCCTTGCACGCATGGAGGTCCGGATTCGCTGAATCATTTTCGAGAGCACGATCCAGTGCAACAACAGCGTCCTCGTAGCGGGCTAATCTGGCAAGGGAGATGCCTTTCCCACGTTGTGCCATACTGTTTTCCGGATCGAGGGTGAGGGTAGCATCGAATTCTGCAATTGCGTCTTCATAACGATTGATTTTCTGCAGAATCTCTCCTTTTACCCGGTGTGAATCTGCATCATTTGGATCCTGTTCAAGTGCAAGATCAAAGGATGCAATGGCATCTTCATATCTTTCAAGTTCCAAAAGAACAAGTCCTTTTTCAGCATGCACACGCGAATTGTTAAGCCCGAGCTCAATGCACCGGTTGAACGCTTCAAGAGCAGAGTCCGGACTTTTTAAATAAAAAAGCGCAAGTCCCTTTTCAAAAAGGATATCGATCGTATCTGGTTTTAGTTCAAGGAGATGATCGAATGCATCCACAGCTTCAGGGTATTTTTTAAGGGTAACATATGCTTTCCCCGTCTCGCTCCATGCCTCGGTTCTGGATGGGTTAAGAGCAAGTGACTTGCCATATGACTCGATTGCATCAGGATAGCGATGCAGGTTTATAAGGGCGTTACCCCTATAATAGAAAACCCGTTCACAGCCAGGGTCAAGCTGCGTAATATGACTATATGCGGTTATTGCGTCTTCATACAATCCCTGATGGTCCAGTGCCCGGGCATGCCCGTAGAGTGCAGTCAGATCATCGGGGTTAGTTATAAGAACATGACTGAATGCATCATCAGCTTCAGGATAGATCCCAAGTTCAGAAAGTGCTCTCCCTTTCTCGCGATACGCATCGGTAAAATCAGGCATCAGCCGGTTTGCCTGTTCAAAAGATACTGCAGCTTCAGATAATTTCCTGTCTTTGGCAAGAGCAATTCCTCTATAATAATACGCTTCCCCGAAATCTGGTTCAAAGGTCAGGGCCTGATCGAATGCATGTACTGCATCTTCAAAATTCTCGAGATTGAGGTGTGCTCTCCCTTTGTAAAACCAGGTATGCGGGTTCTTTGCATCCTGTTCAAGTGATGCATTATAGGAAACAACTGCTTCCTGGTAGTTTCCGATCGCGAAAAGACAGAAACCCTTAATCAGCCATGCATTGGCAATGGTTGGAGTAATCTCAAGTGCACGTGAAAGGGCTGAAATAGCTTCGTTGAATTCACCCAGTTCGGCAAGTGAAAGTCCTTTATGGTAAATTGCGTCATTAAACCCAGGATCAATCTCAAGTGCACGGGTGAATGAATTCACCGCTTCATTGTGGTGCCCCAGTGCTGCGAGTGACAATCCCCTCTGGTAACAGGTATCAGCATTCAGAGGATTGATAGTATAAGCAGCTTCAAATGCAGAAATTGCGTCTTCATGATTTTCCATCTGTGCCAGTGCAATTCCTTTATAATAGAGCACTTCCGGATCGTCAGGAGTAATCTCAAGGTTGATATTGTACGCGAACACTGCTTCGTTATACATACCTACCTGTGCAAGAGCCCTGCCTTTGTGAAAGAACGCCGGTGCATAACCGGGTATCAGTTCTAACAGGCGATCGAATGATGCAACCGCCTCGAGATATCTGCCAAGGTGGATTAAAGCCAGACCTTTATCATAATGCGGCTGTGCTGTTGCGGGATCCAGTTCAATTGTACGGTCAAAAGCGTCAACTGCCAGATCAAAGCGTTCAAGCTCAACCAGTGCTTTTCCTTTCTGATAGGTAGCTTCAACAAAATCCGGTTTGAGTTCGAGTGCTTTCTCGCACGCGGCAAGTGACTCTTCGTTACGTCCCAGATCATGAAGTGCGATAGCTTTATTGAGCGCTGCTTCATGGAAATTCGAATCCAGTTCCAGGGAACGATCAAAAGCCTCGATCGAATCCTGATACAAGCCAATGGCATGAAGAGCAAGACCTTTCTGGAAAAACGCCGGGGCATATCCCGGTGTCAGGGTAAGATTTTTATCGAATGCAGCGATTGCATCGTTATACTGCCCAAGTTTTGAAAGTGCAACTCCACGATGATAATGTGCGGATGCAAGGCCGGGATCAATTTCCAGAGATCTGTCAAACTCCAGAATTGCGTCGTTATACTGAGATATTGAAAGAAGGGCAATACCCTTGTGGAAATGTGCATCTACAAAATTTGCCTCCTGTTCCAGTGCACGATTATAGGCATCAATTGCATCTGCCGGGTTCCCCAAATCATAAAGAGCCCGTCCTTTCTGGAAATAGGCATGGGAATTCCTGGGATTATCGGTAATAATCTTGTTAAAATCCTTGATAGATTCTTTGAATTTGCCAAGACTATACAAAGCGATGCCTTTACGCATCCGCGCTTCCTGGTATTTCGGCTGTAACTGAAGTGTTTTTTCAAAAGCAAAGATAGCTTCATTATACTGGTTCAGACCTGCATAGGATCTGCCCTTGTGATAAAATGCCAGTGCATTATCAGGTTCATAAATGAGTGCCCTGTCAAAAGCTTTCAGTGCTTCTTCATACCTGCCGAGTTTGGTAAGTGCGATGCCTTTGTTGAAATGACTCTGTGCATTACTGGTATCCTTTTCCAGATTTTTATCGAATGATTCAATAGCTTCGTTGAATTGTTCGATTTTTAACTGCGCGAAACCCTTATAATAATAGACTTCTGTAAATGCTGATTCAATTTCCAGTGCCTTGTTGAATGCATCAATAGCATCCCGGTATTTTCCAATGTGGATTAAGGACCTCCCTTTGTTATACCATGCCGGGGCAGATGAAGGAAGCAACTCGATCGCCTTTTCGAAGGCATCGATGGCACTATGGTGATCACCAAGTTTTGCCAATGCAAGCCCTTTGTGGTAATGAGCTTTTCCATTTCCGGGATCGATTTCAATCAGCACTTCGAATGAATGAAGAGATTCGTCAAATCTGTTCACCTTATCAAGCGCAAGTCCTTTATAATGAAATGCCTCGATACATCTCTGGTTCCTTGCTATTGCATTATCGAAGGCATCGATTGCATCCTGGTATCTTCCAAGATCATAGAGTGCCTTACCGTTTTTTACCCATCCCATTGCCTGGTCGGCGTCAATTTTTAATGATTTGGTATATGCAGCGATTGCGTCCTCGGTACGCCCGAGTCCGTTAAGCGCATCTCCTTTCCGCATCCAGATGTCACTGAGGGAAGGATCGATATCGAGCGCCCTTGTATATGCAACTACTGAATCCTGGATCTTACCAACATCACAGAGTGCATTGCCTTTTTTCACCCAACCATCGGCAAAATTTGAATTGATCTCAAGCGCTTTAGAATACGCCAGGATTGCATCCGGCTTTCTGTCCAGTGAAAAAAGGGCATTACCTTTCTGCATCCAGATCTCGATAATAGTGGGATTGAGTGATAGAATCCGGTCGTGCGTTTCGATAGCTTCAGAATACCTGTTCAGGTTGAGGAGGCATTTTGCACGAGATATCAAAGCTTCAATCTGCGATGGGTTCTCCTGTAAACTTCGGTCCAGTAAACGTAAAGCTTCTTCGTACCGTGACAACTCCGCATTGGCTATACCCTGGTACATAAAGCCCTCGGTGAGCGATGGATCGATTCCCGTTGCTTTTTCCATTGCGGTTATCGATTCTTCGTAGCGTTTTAAATGCAGGTAAGAAACACCGAGGTAGTAATAATTTAATGCGTCTGAGGGATCCAGCTCCACTGCGGTTTCAAAGGCAGGTATAGCATCATCGTATCGTTCACGCTGTACGAGTGCAACTCCTTTGAAATGGTGTGCTGAAGCATTTGAAGCATCCAGAGTTATCGTATTTTCGAATGCTGTTATTGCCTCATCATATCGTTCCAGTCCGGCAAAAGCTACACCTAAAAAGTAATAACCAAGTGCATTTTCCGGTTCAATACTCAGAGACTTTTCAAATGCCTTGATGGCATCATCATATCGTTCACGCTGAGCAAGTGCAATACCTTTCTGATAGAGAATTTTCGGATCCTTCGGGGTAATTTCCAGTGCCTGATCGAAAGATACTACTGCTTCAAGCGGTTTTCCCAGATGGAGGAGGGCATTCCCCCGCTCGAAAAATGCTCGTGCGCAACGCCGATGGATTTCCAGTGTTTTGTCGAATGCATGTACTGCCTCGTCAAAACGTTCACGGACGGATAAACTTAATCCCAGATAACACCAGGCCCAGGCATTTCGCGGTTGCTCTTCAACTAACTGATTCAGGATTGTAACTGCTTCATCGTGCTGACCCTGTCTCATAAGTTCAACACTTTTTCGCAGAATCGCTTCGGTTAGTTTTGGATTCAGAATAATGGCACGATCGAAAGCGTTAATCGCCTCTTCATGCATATCGAGATGCGTGAGTGTAATTCCTTTTTGCAGCCATGCATCACTGTGAACAGGGTTTAGCTCAAGCGCTGCATCGAAAGAATTAAGGGCAGCCTGGAACCTGAAAAGGTGCAATAATGCAAACCCTTTCCCGTATAATGCATCTGAATTCTGCGGTGAAATTTCGAGAAGACGATCAAATATTTCTATTGCGTCTGAATACCTCTCGAGGTGAAGAAGGGTTGTACCGTGGAGATAGAGAGCAGGAGTATATGCAGGATCGATGTTGTTGGCATGGTCGAGTACATCTATCGCATCGTTATCCTTTTTCAGTTGAACAAGAGAAAATCCCTTATAATAATACGCATCTACACAATCAGGTTTAATTTCCAGAGTGCGATCAAAAGCAGTAATTGCATCATCAAACTGCCTGAGTTTAATCAGTGTTGTTCCTTTATGGAAATGGATGTTAAAATCACCGGGTTCAATCTCGAGAGCCCTGTTATAGCAGGATATCGCATCCTGATACAATCCCAGATACACAAGTGCTTTTCCTTTGCCGTAAAATGCTGGTGCGCATTGCTTGTTGATTTCTATCGTCTTGTCAAATGCCTGGACCGCATTTTCGAACTGCCCCAGTGCAGCAAGAGAGACTCCCTGGTAACACCAGGCAAGGGCATCACGCGGTCGTTCCTTAAGCGATTGTCTGAAAACTATGCCTGCTTCTTCATACTTATGAAGTTTAACCAGTGCGATGCCTTTTCGTACCTGGGCTTCTATTCCTTCCGGATCTAATCTGATCGTCTCATCGAATGCAGCTATAGCGTCTTCATATTCCTTCAGCTGGAGGTGTACAATCCCTAAATAATAATAGGATGGAGCATGAGACGCATCGAAGGTAAGTGAATTCTTGAATTCGTTAAGGGCATCTGAATACTGCCCGGTTTCAATAAGCGCAATACCTTTAAAATGATGGACAATGGCATTTGTGGGTTCGATTTCCAGAGACCGGTCAAATGCCTTAATAGCATCATTATACCGTTCTTTGCCCGCATATGCCACACCAAGATAATAGTGCCCGATGGCATTTTCAGGTTCATGGGATAGAGCTCGATTCAAACGTTTCAATGGCTTCATCATAATGTTCCTGACGCGAGAGGGCAACACCCTTAAAATAAAGAATTTTTGGATTGTCAGGTTCGATTTTCAATGCATAATCGTATAACGCCACGGCATCTGACTGGTTTCCCAGGTTCGAGATTGCATTCGCTTTCTCGTAGATGGCGCGTGTGCACCGGCTGTTAATTTCCAGAGCTCTGTCAAAAGACCGGATTGCTTCTTCAAATCGTTCGAGAGCAGACAAGGCAATGCCCTTACTGCACCATGCCCTGTCGTTATCAGGTTGTTCTTCAAGTGCACGGTTGAGGATAACAATTGCATCATCATACCTGTGAAGTGAAACAAGAATGATACCTTTACGAACTGCGGCTTGAACATGTCTCGGATTCAATACGAGTGCATTGTCAAACGCTGAGATCGCTTCATCCGGCAGACCAAGGTTATTAAGGGTCATACCTTTGAATATCCACCCCTCAATAAGTGCCGGATTCAGTTCGAGGGCATCATCAAGGGAAACCAGAGATTCCTGGTACCGCGAAAGATGAAAAAGAGCGATTCCCTTGTTAAACAAGGCTCCTGTATTCTGGGGTAATTGGGCTAAAACACCCTCCAAATCCTCTACTGCTTCAGCATAATGGTGAAGGTGAATAAGAGCTGTTCCCCGCTGATAGAGAACAAGTGTGTTTGTTGGATCAATTTGAAGTGCCTGATCAAAAGCATGCAGTGCATCCTCAAATCGTTCGAGTTGAAGCAGTGCGAGCCCAAGGTTATAGTGGGCGTTAACGTAGTTCGGGTTGATCGCCACGGCCTGCTCGTACGCATCGATTGCCTGCTCGAATTTTTCGAGCTTTGCCAGAGAAAGACCCTTATCAAATAATGCCTGAGCATAGGATGGTTTAATCTCAATGCTTTTATTGAAAGAATCGATGGCATCTTCATATCTTCCATTCCTGGCAAGCAGAAGTCCTTTCTGGTGATATGCCTGAGCGTTCTTTCGATCCTGTTGAATCGTTCTGTCAAATTGCAGAATTGCTTCATTAATATTTCCCAGTTTGGCAAGAGCGAATCCCTTGTGGTATAATGCATCGGTATGCAGTGGATCGATTTTTAAAGCACGATCAAAAACATTAACTGCCTCAGAAAAACGTCCGAGGCTGGAATAGGCGATACCTTCCTGATAGGCAGCAGAAGCGCATTCCGGATCCAGATCGAGCGCCATTTCAAACGATTCAATTGCCTCTTTATGCCTGCCGAGTTTGGCAAGTGCAATTCCACGGTAATACAGTGATGCAGGATGGTCCCGTCGTTTTTGAAGAATTTGACTAAATGTTGCAAGTGCGTCTTCATACCGACTGAGTTTTATGCATGCGACCCCTTTCAGATACAATGCATCGGAATTTTCCGGTTCCGATGAAAGAACATTATCGAAATCCAGTGCAGCCTCACGGTATTTTTTTACATAAGCATACGCAATTCCACGGTAATAGTGGGCAGTTACATTTTCCGGATCGAGTTCTAAAACTTTATTGAACGCAGAAACTGCATCGCTGAACTTCTGAACCATGTTGAATGCCTGTCCTTTGTAAAGCCAGGCATCAACAAATACGGGATCAATATCTAAAGACCTGTCAAGTGCTAAGACTGCCTCTTCATATTTTCCGGTTTTGAACAGTGAAATACCTTTGATTGCCCAGATATCTGAATGATCCGGGTTCATATTCAAGGAATTTATCAGAGGCTTTGTTCGCCTCTTCAAACCGCTCCTGTTTGCTGAAAATGAAACTGCGGTAATACCATACCCAGATATCTGTAGGATCGATTTCGTATGGCTTTATTGAATGCATCCAGTGCATCGTCATATTTTCCAATATCATAGAGAGATATTCCTTTGTTATAGTATGCTTTTGCATAATTCGGTACAATTTCGATTGCTTTATCGTACGCCAAAATTGCATCATTATGCCGATTGAGATCAGCAAGTGCAATTCCTTTATTATAATAGACTTTTGCATGTCGCGGATCCACAGTCAAAGCATGGTCATATGCACTGATGGCGTCCTTGATAACGTCCCAGTTCATATAAGGCAATCCCTTTAAGGATCCATGCTTCGGCATTGTCCCATTTGATGGAGAGCAGACGATCACATGCCTGAAGAGATTCTTCATTTCTCCCGATCTGCGCCAGAGTCGCAGCTTTATTATACCATGCATTTGGGTCATCAGGTTCAATTGCGACTGCATGATCATAGGAATCGATCGCATCCTCGAATTTGCCAAGGTCATACAGAGCAATTCCTTTGAAATAATACGCTTTTGAAAGGTCTGGGAAAGAGGGCAAGTCCCCGGTCAAACATGACGATGGCTTCCTGATACCTGCCAAGGTCATAGAGTTCGATGCCCTGTCGTAACAATGCCTCAGCATCACTCTTATTCATGGATTTTTTTACCTCACTGTGAATAGCATCCGGTATTCAGGTAATTTCAACTCTGATCACTCATATGTTCAGGTTTATAAACGCGGTTTATACCCTTTCTGGTAACTATATATGTATATATCGTATTTATCAATACTATTTTTATACTATGATCCATCAGGGAAAAATGAGACCTCCCAACTTTTATACTATTTCCCGATGGTGCGGAATTCCTGTGGATTTGAATTTAAAAAATTTATTGAGGGCCAGCGCTGTCATAAAGCAGGGTGATGTATCGTGCGGAGAACAATCCCATGAAAGGAAGTACAATGAGCAACAGAATCAGGCCGAAGTAGGGAATTACCAGGCAGATGATGGTAATTATGCAGAGGACAATCAACATCATGAGAAGGGCTACGATGTAATCCATCCAGCCGATCCTTCCAATATGTGAAAAGATTTCCCTCAAATTGAATGCTTCAGTAAAATTATCAGTCCGGGCGAAACGCACACCTGCTGCTGTGGTGATCAACCAGATCAGAAGAGCCCCGGTAACCAGAATAATCGACCCAATAAGAACAGCTATTATCAAACCTAATATTGCACCCGGATTCGCCGAGGATGTTTTCACAAGACCCGGACTGGCGAACAGAACAATCTCCAGGATAAGAATAGGCAGTGCATAACACAGAGCCACAAGGAAGAGTTTTATCCCGTCTGAAAACATTCTTCCCCAACTATCTAATTGCGGGGATGGATTTGCTCTGCGATATATGCGAATCATATAACCCAGAAACAAAGGAAAAATAATACAACTGATTATCAACAACAGCCACGTACCCCATTTTCCTTGCAGTCCTTCTTTTGCATATATGAATGATTGCTCGAGAATTTTACCACTGTCCACCATGCTCACCTTTTAAGAAGAAATTATCATTCAGCGTGGGGGGATACCTATATAAAAATCAATTGGTCTTAAAATATAAAAAAGGATATTGAATATAATTAACAAAAAGCCTATGAGATTTTGTACACTTCAAAGATGAGAAATATTAGAGAATCCTATACTCCTCCCTATGATTTATGATAATAATACACTCAAAGAGACTCCTTGAGGATATTATACATAATGTTTATGGAAAAAATCCGATTCTATTGAAAAATACCTGGGATGGAGAAGGAGAGAAAAACTATATCAATTTTTTACGTTCCCAATATGAAAACATACTTGTTGATTTTAATAGGATTTTTGACAGTAAATTCACTGATAAATGTGTTCTGGAAATCAGTTCATTTCTGGGTGTTGTTGATATTGCTTTAGCAAAATTGGGGTGCGATGTTGATACATACGATCTTCCCGAATTTCAAAATAACAGTGCATTGAAAAAATTATATTCAGAATATAATGTTCGTTCTTCATCAGGATATTTGCATGATGTGTGGAAAAACGGATTACCTTTTCCTGATAATCATTTTGATGCGGTCATTGTATCTGAAGTAATCGAACATTTACCTTTTAATCCACTACCCCTTCTTCAGGAAATTAATCGTATTTTAAAAAAGGACGGAATTATCTACATAACAACCCCGAATCAGGTTAATTTAATAAACAGGTTCAAAATTATTACAGGTCGTTCCATAAGAAATTCCATCAGCGATTCTGTTATTCAACTGGATCAAACCCGGCAGACAATATGTGGTATTCACTGGAGAGAATATACTTTAAACGAGCTTGTTGAGTTATTGGAGATTACCGGGTTCACAAAAACAGACCATACCTATTCGTTTATGGCAAAAAAATCCACATCTCCGTTGTTTAAGAAATTTTTTTACGTAACCTGTGGTCTGTTGTTCCCGCAATTAGGAGATTCGATAACAATTATTGCACAAAAGAATGAGTATAAACCAATAAAATTCTGGTTTCCCGGTGAATACATAAAATACATAAAAAATAAGTATTGAAGGAATCCTTTCCCCGCAATGCACCAGCGCCTCGCAAAAGTACATAGTGCTGGGACACACAACCTCTTTGATCAAACCCCCAATTACCTCCGATTAATAAAAAAAGTGAATCCAAAATGAAAACGAAAATAGCAATTGCTCTGGTTATCCTTATCGGATGGATATTGGTTGCCGGTTGCATAGACATAACGAACAAGAATTCCGTAAATAACCCGGTACCATCACCTACATTCGCTCCATTCAATACTACCGATCCCGGTTTAAACGGACCCGAAAACAGTACAGACGGGCTAAAAGGCCCACTGGCAGTTTCTATCAGTGGATACCCTGCGAACCTGGTGGTTTTTCTCGATAACAAACCTGTCGGGACCGTGAAACCCACCACACCCCTGAACCTGATGGTTACCGAAGGCAGTCATACTGTCATCGTCTGCATGAATTCTGTATGCGAACATGAAAATGTCACGACAAGATTCGGAAGGCAGACGACTGTAGATTTTGGCGAACGTTTACGGCGGGATATGGAATTTCCAAATGCAACTGTTCGAATTCTTGAATATTTCAAAACCGGTGATGGTGTTTCCGTTAATGTTGAGTTTATAAACCCCGAAACTGCAGACCACACGATTTTTTTGGAACTCAGTGTCGGATATTCGTATATTGATGATAGGTCCAAGATCAAATACAGCGATTCAGCTAAGGCAACGACATCAATGTTCGTGAAAGCCGGACAGAGGGAAACAAAGAGAGTTGATGTATCTTTTACCGGTAGTGGCTCCAGCTCTAGTTTTGATTATCCGGTAATATCATATGTAACCGTAAAATAATTCAAAAATTCTCATTTTTTACTTGAAACTGGTTTGGCGCAGCACCCGGCTGGAGTTTTTTTAACAGGATTCGATGATAATCCTTTGAATTTTACGTGGGTGAGTAAAAGACTACATATATAGTTTTCAGAAAAGATCCTTTGACCCCGTGCAGCAACGTAAGGAAAATATCGGTTCCATCAAAAATTTTTAATTTTATTATGTATATAACCCGAGAATAAGGATTGACTTGGTTCAGGTCATATTATGATGATATTTTTTTAAAAAAGATTAAAATAGATTCTGATTTAAAGAGAAAAATATATAAAATATAAGTGTATTATATGAAATTGTGTCGGAGGATGTGAAATTTCATATGGTTGATTCAGCACTTCTGTGTAAGGAATATTGGCGGTAGCACGATGCGTAATATTGATATGGCATTGATACCGGTATTGCTGATCCTGATTTTTTTTGTTATGGTAATGATACCTATCCTTCTTGGAAGAATCGCCTGCCATAAAGAGGTGGCACCCTGAGCGAGACTGCTGCATCCTGGACCGATATCCTGATGCTGGTCACAGGATTGGTGATAAGTGTACTGTGTGTGGCGTTTTTGCTGGATCAGGTACTACCGGGAATAATACTAGGATTGAAATAAATATCTGTACCTTCTTTGAAAAATATGCCCTTATTTTCAATCGGGGATCTCCTTAAATATCTCAAGGGAAGTATTTTTTGTCATTTGGAAAAATAAATAAAATAACCAGCCGTTCTTTTCTTTTCTTTTTTTTCTTTTCTGCGATAACTTTATATACTAAATTTAATATACGAGTTATCTTGCTCAAAAGTGAATCTTAAAGGTCTTGTTGATGATATCCGGTGAATGGGTTTTACAACAAATGCGTCCGGCAATTCGCGCATTTCATAGCGGAAAATGGCCTGATCGGTTAAAAAAGGGTTTTCCCCCAAAGGATGCACAAACCCTCTATAGGGAATGGAAACGGCGAAACGGATAAAAATAACAGGTTTTTGAGTGATTTTTATCTCTGGCAAGCCTATGCCGAGATTTGAACTCGGGACTTCCTCCTTACCAAGGAGGCACACTGCCAGGCTGTGTCACATAGGCCCAAATACATCGAGACATCTACCCATGGATTTCCGATATGACGAATAAATTACAAAGGCAGACTGCCTAACTACGTTGTGAGTAATCCCTATAAAACATTGCGGAACTAAGGAATGATTCCGTATTTTTTTTAAAGAAACAGTGACCATTGGCGCGATTAAATGTGTTCATGAGTTGGCTGATAGATATCGATGCTTTTCAGTACCCCTTCAAATGTTGCTACTTCAATCACTGGGATTATCCTGTTTTTCTGTACCGCCTTCATTACAGGTTTAAAATCAATCGTGCCTTCACCAACTGCAAGATGAGAATCTTCTCTGAACCAAGGTTATCATGAAGATGGTAATGTCCGGCAGGACACCAAGAAATTCCCTAAGGCAGTGGTTCTGGTGTGCATGACCAACGTCAAGTGCAAATGGCGTATCACCGATCAGGGATAGTTCTTCAGGAGTTTTTAAAAAGAAATAGTCCCAGTTGCCCATATTTTCAATAAAGAAGGGTACAGAATATTCTTTCCCGATGTGTGAAAGATCTGATAACGAGATTCTCAACTGCTGCTCAGCTTTTTTCCGTTCTTCTGCCCACGCAAAATATCCCGGGATGGACAACCAGACCGGCATTTACTTCAGCAGCAATACGAAAACAGTGCTTTATCACTTCAATACTTGCCCGTCGTGATCGGTTCAAGCAGACTCGCGATGTTTGTTCCCCTGCAGGGGGCATGGATGGAAAATTTTATCGGCATAACTCAGGAGCGGTTCTGCAGAATCCAGATAATGCAGACCTTCATCCATCACTTCGATATAGTCCGAAATTGCGGAGATTTTTTCCAGTGCAGTCGTAAGGGATTCCTGATGAAGACAGAAAGTGGATACACCAAACATTAATCAGTGATACTGAAGGGGAATGTATCAATAAACACTTCCCTATGAAGGAAAAAAGAAAAGAGAAATAAAAAATTGTTTTGACCGCATATGGATTCCATCTGCGGGAACGGGATTTCAATACCTTCAGCAGCAAACCGTTCAGCAATCCGGGTTTAAAACATCCTTTACTTCATCCGGAGATTATATTCCTTTGCCCAGACATCCGGATGATAAATTTGAGATCGGATGCACCGAATTCTACGAAAAAAATCTTGGGGCTTCGGGTCACAAAGAAGGTATTCAGTATTTTGAATAGCATCATTCGCCATATCATAGAGTATCCTTGTTACCTTATCGATATCTGAACCATAGGCAACAGATACCGGGATGGTCATTTTGATTTTCTGATCGGGCATCTGAATAATTTATGATAACATTGGTAGTGATTTTATTATTCGGGATAGTGACAATCTGGTAATCAAGGGTTTTCAGACGGGTACTGCGGGGACCGATACTGATTACATCACCATAGTAGTTATCGACTTTAATCCGGTCACCTACTTTGAACGGTTTATCAACCGTGATCATTGCACCACCAAAGAAATTGGAGATGATATCCTGTGCAGCCAGCGCAACCGCGAGACCAGCGATCCCGGCACCGGCAAGGAACGGGGTAATATCAATCTCAAACGTTGCCAAAACAAGCAATATTGCAGCAAACCAGACAACATATTTGATAACGAGTTCGAGCAGTTCCATCAGCCGGTCATCCCAGTCCCCTTCTGATTTTTCCGCAAAACTACGACCATAGATACTAATGATATCATGCAGGAATGACGAGATAATCCAGGCCCCCATGATGATATAAAATGCTGTGACATACCTGGGGTCAAGGATCCATTGTAAATTTTCAGGGACAATTCCAGAATATTTTAATGCAATATAGAGAGAAATCGCTATAATCGCAACCTGGACCGGTGTCCCGATTGCAGCAATAATAATGTCATCCCAGTTGGTTTCTGTCTCACTTGCTTTTGTCTTCAGCCAGTGAACAATAGCCCTGGCAATCAGGGCGATCAGAATACCAAAAATTATGATAACAGCTGCGTAGACGTAATTTATTCCAAGCGTGCCGATATCCATATACGTACTCTTATGTCATTTCCCAGTAAATACTTTTGAGATTTCATGACAACGGGACAAGAAATAGCAGACACGCTCCATGAACTGGTCGATCGGGACATTACGTTCATGCATATCTGTGGAACCCACGAGGCTGCGATTGCCCGGATCCGGATTACGCAGCCTGCTTCCAGAACGACTTAAAATTGTTATGGGTCCCGGGGTGTCCGGTCTGTATCACCCCCCAGGGTGAAATCGATGCAGCATTAGATCTTGTTGAGAAGGACTGTATTATCGCAACATACGGCGATCTGCTCCGTGTCCCGGGATCAAAAGGGTCGCTTGAATCGTGCGGAGGAGATGTACGGGTTGTGCAGGGAGTCCATCAAGGCAGTTGAAATTGCCCAGAAGACTAACAAGGAAGTTGTTTTTATTTCAGTTGGTTTTGAGACTACTGCACCAACGGTTGCTGCAACAATACTCACGCAACCCCCGAAAAATTTTTCCATCCTTTCCTGTCATCGGATCGTTCCCCCGGCAATGAAATGGTTGCTTGAACAGGGCGAAGCGAAACTGAATGGTTTCATGCTTCCAGGTCATGTCTGCACGATTATGGGATATGAAGAATATGAACAGTTCCCTGTCCCACAGGTTGTTGCCGGCTTTGAACCCGAGGATATCCTGCTTGGCCTGCTTATGCTGGTCAGACAGGTCCGTGAAGGGACTCACCGGGTCGACAATGCATACCCGCGTGCCGTCAGTCGGGAAGGCAACCTGAAAGCAAAAAAGATCATGTACGAGGTCTTTGAACCATCTGATGTTGAATGGCGTGGATTCCCGGTGATTCCAGGTTCAGGGTTACGATTGAAAAAAGAATTTGAGCAGTACGATGCACAGAAAAAATTTGGCATCGTGTTCAGGCACATCAGCAAGCATTCTGCCTGCATCTGCGACAAAATCCTGAGGGGAATTGCCCAGCCCTCAGACTGTAAACTCTTCTCAAAAGTATGCCACCCCCGTACACCCGTTGGACCCTGTATGGTCAGCCATGAAGGTGCCTGTAAGATATGGCATATGTACCAGACCAAAAAACCCTGATACCGCATCAATTACTCAAAAAGCATAAGTTTAATTATGGCAGCAAAACCGTGCGACACTTGTCAGAAAGAATGTGTTGGCGGTATCGTCTATGGCAATTGTCAACAGTTCCTCGCATGGCGCAGGGAAATTAATCGTGTTGACATTTGCCTTGAATCTTTTTTCTCGTTAAGCAGGTCTTCTGTAACGTCCGAGTAAGGTTTTTTACGGATCACGATTACGTACCTACCCGTTATGATGTCACATTCAGATATTGTCATTCAGCCTTGAGATGTTTTATTAAAAATCTTATGAAAACTGGGGGCATCTTCTCCTCCCTGAAATGAGTCCTGGTCAAAGGAATGATTTATCCAAAACCCCACCCCCTCTTTCTTATTTCTCAACTCCCCCAATTCTTCCCTATTTTGCCTAAATACGCCCATTTACCCCCATCTTTACCGGAGGTCGCCCAATGGTGTTCCAGGGCACGATCCAGACCAATACTAGCTGAGATATGTGCCAGATGAAAACAGACTCATGTTTGGGGGGTCAATTTAGAGCGATATAATTGATTATTCTGGCAATCTGGATAATTATAGAGGTTTTTCTGTGAACAGTAAAATCGGGGCGTTTTACGGGCGTTTTTCGATACCGATTCCGGGAAATGGGGGCTGATATGGACCCGGATTAGGGACGGGGAGTGTATGAAAATTGAAGTTATTGTTTAAGATGGAATTTGAAAAGACCATGTCCTCTCTTTTCTATCCTTGCATTTATATGGGAGGGAAAGAGAATAAGTAAGGTAAAAGTCTGCCTCGGTAGGGTAGTGGACATCCTAGAAGCCTCCGGAGCTTTTGACCGGTTCAAATCCCGGCCGAGGCGTTTTTGTTTTTAATCTTAATTCGCCAGGTACGTGTCGGGCATCCTTTTCAGACAAACTCGTTTTCCTATCCCCCAGGTAAACCCCCTCCATACATCTTTCACTTGAGACGTTCTGACTCCTAATAAAAAAGGATGCCAATACCCTTATATGAATAAAAGTTCCTTCGAACAGTATGAAAATCCTTATCGCGATTGCCCCTGAAAAATTCAGGGACGAGGAGCTGGCAGTGCCGGTTGCTGCATTCCAGAAATCTGGCATTGAATTTGACATCGCTTCCACGCGTCGCGGAACATGTACAGGAATGCTGGGGGCAAAGACAACTGCGTCACTCTCGTTTGAAGAGATCGATCCCAAAGACTATGGATGCCTGGTAATTATCGGCGGCAGCGGCTCCCAGACCTATCTCTGGAATGATGACCTGCTTGCACAGCTGGCTAAATATTTCCACGAATCACGAAAAATTGTTGCTGCCATATGTCTTGCACCCGTGGTTCTCGCCCGTGCAGGGATCCTGAAAGGGAAAAAGGCAACCTGTTACGAAAGTCCTGTCTCGTTCCGTGAAATGAAATCTGGCGGAGCGGTGCTCGTAAACAAACCGGTTGTTGTAGATGGATGGATCATTACGGCAAACGGTCCGTTGGCCGCACAGGAGTTTGCAGATTCAATCCTCCGCACCATTAAAGAAGTCGAGTGGTAGGCAGGAGCAGGAGGACGATACGGACACCTGCCTCGTGGAGTCACAAAATGTATCAGAATAATATTTGGTGAAAAAAGGTAATTATTTCTATAACGGTTTATCTGCACTTCAGATTACCTGCTTCATGAAAAGGACAGCATATCCGCAACTGGCAACAACCCATCGCGAATAATACTCCGTAATCCCGGGACTTGAGGGTGGATTCCCGTCACATGTGTCCTTTTCCCGGTACGGTATCCCCGCATATCTATCGTCAGTCCCAGGACCGTGGAACGGAGCAGTGCGTTTGATACCAGGGGGATTACGATGGGAGCAACACTCCGGATCTTCCCGATAAAGCCGGTTCCCGGGTTATAGCCCCGTGCCAAGCTGCGCCTCATGGATACGGTTCCCCTCAATCTGCAGCGTCGGTATGAAACGGAGTGCGATAATGAACATGAGAATATAATCTATCGGCATTCTCATCTTTTCCAGCGTGTGCACAAGATCCCGGGGCTGGGTCGAGAGCAGGAACATCTGGAACGCAAAAATCAGGATCATGAAACGGAACGTAAGGATGAGCCCGATCTCAATCGCTCCCTGGGTTATGGGAATGCTCCCTCCCAGAAGAGGTATACCCTCAGGAACCAGGTAACCGATGACAGCTCCGTTTGGCATCGTGATGAGCGTGATAATAATGAACAGTACGCTCATGACAAGGATAAGCTTCGACTGCTGCAGCACTTCACGATGAAGCCGGCTTACCCAGGCAATAATGAGAAGTGCGATAACAAGTCCCGCAAGAAAAAATATGTTTATCGAAATGATGCACATGAGGCTGATGACAATGATGAATGCGATCTTGGAAAACGGGGTGAGCCGGTGAAAGAACCCGTCCTTGTGAACGTATTGCAGGATCTCTGCCATTTACGTCCCTCCGACTGTTGAGTCTGAAATTATTTTTCCATTTTCCATCGTAATTATGCGGTCAGCGCAGTGCTGTGCTATCTCTTTGTTGTGGGTGATAACGATGATAGTGTGCCCCTTGGTCTGAAGATTTTTTAAAATTTCCATGACAAGCCGGGCTTCATTACCATCAAGACCCGTAGTTGGTTCATCCAGCACAATAATCGAGGGTGACATCGCAATGACACACGCGATGGCAAGCCGCTGCCGTTCCCCCCGTGAGAGCCAGCGGGGGTACAGGTGTTTCGTATGCATAAGCCCGACTTCATTCAATGCTGCATCGATTATCGCATCGCCATCTGTTATCCCAAGATTTTTCAGCCCGAACGCAATTTCATCCTTTACCGTATCGGCAAAAAACATGTGATCCGGGTTCTGGAAGACCAGCCCGACATGCCGGGCAAGATTGGTGATCGTTGAGGTCTTTGTATTTTTTCCCTGGATTACGACATCACCGCTCGTGGGCGAGAGGAGGCGGTTGAAGTGCTTGACAAGTGTTGTTTTTCCCGATCCGTTCTCCCCGACAAGAGCAACAAATTCGCCGGCATGGATATCGAGGCTGATATCATTCAGCGCTGGCACATCCCCATACGCGTAAGAGAGGTGCTGCACCTGAACAACGGGTTCCTTATCCTTCTTATCCGGAATTCCTGTTTTCCGGAGTGTGTCCCGGACACCACTGAAATCCGGGATCACGATCTTTTTTATCTTTTCATCCCGCAGCACATCTTCCGGCGAGCCTTCTGCAACGACTATACCCGATTCAAGCACGACAAGCGTGTCTATCAGATCTTTGAAGTGTTCATATTTGTGCTCGACAAGCAGGAGTGTTTTTCCCTGGTTTTTCAACGCATCCAGGATCTCGACAATCCGCCGGGTAGCATGTTCATCCAGTTCTGAGGTGGGCTCATCCAGGATCAGGACATCGTTTCCCAGGGCAAGCGTGGCAGCAAGGGCAACACGCTGTTTCTGGCCACCGGAAAGATTATGCGGGGACCGGTTCTTCAGTTCGGTCAGGAACGTTGTTGCCATTATTGATGCAAGTCGTCCTTCAATGTCTTGTGCATCCAGACCCCGGTGCTCAAGCGCAGAAAGGATTTCTTCTTCGACTGTTGTGAAGATCATCTGGGCTTCAGCATCATCAAAGACGATTCCAATCATCGTTGCCAGTTCTGACAGCGTGGCATAGGCTGCAACATCCCGTCCATCAATGGTTACCTGACCTTCTTTTTTGCCCCCGTATTCATGGTACAGGATACCCGCTGCTGCGAGGCACAGGGTAGTTTTTCCGGCCCCGGAGGGCCCGGTCACCATGATACATCTTCCCTTTTTTATAGAAAGGGAAATCTGGTGCAGCGCCGGCTGCACCGTGCGGGGATAGGTGTAACTGACGTTTTTGAGTTCAATCATTCCTCTCCTCTCACCAGCACCCGGCTTGCGGGGATGTAGAGGATCTGGACAATTATTGCATTAAACACCGCGGTGATAACAACGATCGGAACAAAAACAACAACAAATTCCATGAGATTTCCGTTATACTTGGTAAGAATCGTAGCCCCTACAAAGATGATTGCAATCGCTGCAAAGGTAAACCCGCTTGCGAGTGTTGCAAGAAATGTAGTGACTGTCGGAGCTAATTTTGTCCTGCTCTTCATCGCGGCATAGAGTCCGAAACAGACCAGTGCACCTAACGGTTCACTAATCAGGTTTGCCGGGGGAAACATGGAACTGGATATCAGCATCGAAATGACCCCGGCTACAAGACCAATACCCAGCGCTTCGTAAACCTTTGGCTGGATGAGGATAATCGCGAGACAGTAAAATGCAATAATCATATTCGGTGTCAGCGGTGTGTGGAGCATCGCCAGGAAATATCGCAGGATCGCACCGATAGCAAGCAGAATTCCAACAATTGCAATATCTTTTGACTTCATGGTACATCACATTCTTTTTTCAAGGGATAATCAGACGTTTCAGGGTGGTAAGAACGTGCACTCCTGTTTGGGTCGATTAACGTATACCTTAATGTATAATTTTGTTCATCAATGTATTAAAACGTAACTTATTATAGATTACTTCGACGATTGAAAAAAACGAAGGGCAGCGGTAATCCGGAGAAGCGAGACTGGCCGGGGCATGGTGTCGGGAGGGTATGTAACAGTGCTCACAGCAAAACTTTTCCCGGCAAATTCCTCTGCGTACACAAGAGATCAGACCCCGGGGATTGAATATTTTTTTTATACTCACCATCCAGTAAACCTCTCTTTTAAGCACTTTCGCACCACTCAGGCCTGATCCTTATCCAACCCCGGGTGGGAGTGATCCGGTGCTATGTTGATCGAACTTCGCAAGGGAATGACACTCCATCCCGGCACCTTTAACGCGGTGATCGCTCCCGGGAAGGTGATGGTCTCCGCACTCAACAGCAACACGGATCTCCAGCGCTTTCTTTTCCTGTACGTGAGTGGTAACTATTCGCGCCTCCTCTCTTCGATCAGCAGGTCATCCAGGAATTTTGAGGTCCGCAGGGCATTCACGGCTCACCAGCTCTTTACGATACTGAAAGAGGCAAGCCACACGGTTGTGCTTGTGGAGCATGATCCGACACTCTTTGAAGGAGCAGAAATGATGATACCACAGATTGCAGGGATGCTCAAAGAATCAGGCCGCGAATCACTCGTTATCCTGTACTCCCCCACCATCGACCGCCCATTTTCAGTGTTGATGCGACAAGCTGATCACATCATCGAGATCGCGACTGCTGATGACATTTCCGGGACTACGCTGTACCGCAGTTCCCGGGCATCGCGTCACACCGGAGATCCTCCCCGCTCGCAGCGGACCCTGGAGGTGTCATGATGGGAAGAAGTTTTGAGAGTGTCCGGCAGGGTGTGAAAAGTGTAGCTGACCGCTGGGCCCGCTCATCCCGGGCTCTTAAAAAAGAAGATCAGCAGTACGGGGAAAAGCTGGTGGAACTGGCAAAAAAACATTCGAGCGAAGCGTTTATGGCCTGTGATGATCCGCTCGAAGCTGCGGTCTTCTCGGCACTTGTCGAGACGATCAAACGCCAGGACCAGATCGAATCCCATATGAGGGAAGATGTGGATCGTTGACTCGGCGTACCGGAACGGCGGGGTGGATCTCTGGACAAAAGATGGCACGGTTACAAAAGTCCATCACGAGTACAATCCTCCTTTTTTCATCCATTTCCACGACCCCCCTTCCCACCATGATATGATCGATACTCTTGAAGAGCGGTACGGCGCCGAGGAGTGTACCATCCGGACCATCTTTGGGGATCTTCCGGGGTACTCAGTATACGCGGGCCGTGATGTCGCACAAGCCATCGAACAGCAGGCACGATTTGACGTGCAGCTTTTCAATGTCGATGTGCGCCGGGACCAGCGCTTTATGGCGGAGAATGGTATCTTTCCCTGTGGTACAGAGAATGATTCGAGATACTCTCCGGAATTTTCGCACGATCTGAACGTTATTGAAATTAAAGTCCGCAACAATGCTGTACTATCATCCGTTTGTTCGGATGTTGAGGTCACGTGCGGCCGCACCGAGCGGCTGACCGGGCAGACGGATGACGTGCTTGCAGATCTCTTCTCCCTTGTCAGGGCACTCGACCCCGATGTAATCCTCATGCCTGATGCTGATACCTGGATGCCCCGGATTCAGAAAGAGGCACAAAAACACGGGCTTGCCATGCCTTTTGCGCGAAACGGGAAGTACCGTCAGATGGATGCCCGATCCTACTGGAGTTACGGAAGAGTTGAGCATAAAGAATCCGCCCTCATTCCGGATGGGCGTATCCTGATTGACACAGAACAGTCGTTTGTGTACCAGGAAGGCGGGCTTGAGGGTGTACTCATGGCAGCCCGGCTCTCCGGGCTCCCGCCGAACCTTGCATCCCGTTTCACACCAGGTACTCTCATCAGCAGTCATGAAGTCTATGAAGCCGTGAAGCGGGGAATCACTGTACCGTTCCGGAAGAGCGACCCGGAGGTGATCCGGCATATCTCCATGCTTCAGGCAGCGGACCGGGGTGGGATGATGTTCCAGCCGGCGCCGGGAATCTACGAAAATGTAGAGGAGATTGATTTCACCTCCATGTATCCCGCGATTATCGTACAGGCTAACCTCTCCCCTGAGACGATTGAGCATCCGGAACGAGCTGGATTCCTTCCCGCGGCGCTTAAACCACTTCTTGACCTGCGTATTACCACCAAACGTTTGAAAAAAACAAATCCCCGGTTTGCCGGAATCGATTCAATCCTGAAATGGATGCTCGTCACCTGCTTTGGGTATACCGGCTACAAGAATGCGAAGTTCGGGAGGATCGAAGTACACGAAGGAATCACAGGACGGTCAAGAGATATTCTTGTCCGCACGAAAGATATTGCAGAAGACCTGGGTTTTACCGTGCTGCACGGGATCGTGGACTGCCTCTGGGTCCAGGGATCTGCTGTTGCAAGGCTGAAACAAAAAGTTGAGGATGAGATTGGAATTTTTACTGAAATTGAACACTTCAACTGGATTGTCTTTCAACCAATGAATGACGGATGTGGTGCATACAACCGGTATTTCGGCAGGCTGTCTGACGGAAGTGTGAAAGTGCGGGGTATCGCTGCACGGCGGCACGATACACCAGAGTTTGTCCGCTCGATGCAGGACAGAATGCTCAGGGTCATGGCGGATGCCGAAAGTGTCGCAGCGCTCAAAGACAAGGAAAAAGAGATCAGGAATATTTTCCGGGATACGGTACGGTGCCTTCCTGATTCAGACCCCGGAGCACTGGTGATCAACCGCCGGATCAGCCGGCTTACCTATGCACACCGCTGTCTTGAAGGAGCAGCAGTACAGGCATACCGTGACCGGGGCATTGAAATTTCACCGGGAATGAAGATCGGGTACATTGTCCGTGACGCACGGAGGTATTCTGTGGGTACCGAATGGGATGCTGCAACTTTTGATCTCTCCTATTACCATACCCTGCTGGAAAAGGCATGGGAAGAGATTGCGTTTGCATTTCGCACAACTCATTTATCAGGAAATCCTTAAACGGGCAGGAAATGTCTGGTGCCCGAAAGCGTCCGTCTGTGCCAGTAACATTCTTTGCCTATACAGACACTTTCACGTATAAGGGATGATTGGGGATGCTGTTTACACCGGCAAGCGATGAAATCTATAAAGAAGCGCTCGACCTTCACGAAAAGCACCGCGGAAAACTGGAGATCCGTTCAAAGGTTCCGCTTAAGAACAAACATGATCTCTCCCTTGCGTATACCCCGGGTGTAGCAGAAGTGTGCCGGGAAATTGCCAGAGATAAGGACCTTGCCTACAAGTATACGATGAAGGCAAATACGATCGCGATTGTTACGGATGGTTCTGCCGTGCTTGGGCTTGGCAACATCGGGGGCTATGCGGCGATACCCGTTATGGAGGGAAAAGCGATCCTTTTCAAGGAATTTGCCGGTATCGATGCGTTCCCGATATGCTATGAAAATTATGAAACGGACTTTACCGATCAGGTTAAAAACATCGCACCGGTTTTTGGAGGGATCAATCTCGAGGATATCGCCGCTCCCAAATGTTTTGAGGTTGAGGATGCCCTGCAGGATATAGGAATTCCGGTGATGCATGACGACCAGCACGGGACTGCTGTTGTGGTTCTTGCTGCGATTCTCAATGCCTGCAAAGTGACCGGAAGAAAATATGAGGACCTGAATATTGTCATATGCGGGGCCGGTGCAGCCGGTTACGCCATTGCCCGTTTACTTAAATGTATAGGGTATAATCCTGCGGTCTGTACAAAAGTGAACGAGATCATCGTCTGTGATACGCAGGGGACTATTTTTCGTGGACGGGAAGGACTGTATAAAAACAAGTATAAGTTCATCCTGGCAGAAGAAACAAACCAGCCGGCGCTTTCGGGGACACTTGCAGACGCGATGGCCGGTGCCGATGTCTTTATCGGAGTTTCAGCACCGCAAATCGTTACCGAAGAGATGGTGCGGTCGATGGATAAGAACGCGATTGTTTTTGCAATGGCAAACCCGGTGCCGGAAATATGGCCTGATGCAGCAAAAAATGCCGGTGCTGCTGTCGTTGGAACCGGGCGAAGTGATTTTCCCAACCAGATCAATAATGTGCTCGCATTCCCGGGCATATTCCGGGGGGCGCTCGATGCGCATGCGACACGGATAACTGATGAAATGAAGATTGCTGCAGCGCATGCAATTGCAGATTACATTAAAAAACCCCACAAAGAGCGTATCCTGCCAAATATCCTCGATAAGGATGTGACCCGGGCAGTAGCAAAAGCCGTGGCAATGGCTGCAGAGAATTGCGGCTGCAGCAGAAAAATATGAAAAAAGGCGCTGTTGAAAATCTGATTATCTTCATCGTTTTGTTGACTTAAAAATACGAAAGTGACCCTCTATTTCCCCCAAAAGGGGGAGGTAACCCAAGGAGTGTATCCCCTTGACCCTCTTTTAGCAATCTGGTTAACCTTATATCAGGTGATCGATGTGTGGGCGCATTGAAAAAGCCCCCAGGAGCGTTATGATTTAATTTTTTTACCGTATTTCAGCAGAGCCGAAAAAATCCAGTTTTAATGGACTTCGTGCTCATAGCGTTGTGCGGCTTCCCCTCCGTTTATACAGAAATTCTATAGGTTAGCCCGAGTTCCCCTGTAACCGGACATGTCCTGCAGGAGCACCCCGTATCTTCTGAAATGCAGAGCATACTTTTTCCGGCTATACAGTACAGCAACTCATTATGTTCCCGGGCGCAGCGGTTGTAGGAAGAGCATGACGGGCAGATACACGACTGCCGCTTTTCCTGAGTAATCTGCTTGCGCTCTTTTGCATTTCTCTCCCATGACATGTTCAGCCATTGTTCAAATGCATCCATACAGATTCCTTACTTCTGCAATCCTTTCACCCGTATCCGGTGATGTCATAATTTATGGTCGTAGAATTTTTTGCACACTCTTTACCGTGGACAAGTACTTCATCGATCGTCTTTTTGAGCAGTGCCGGATAGATTGCCCCTACCATTTCCTGCACGGGCTTTCCCCCACAGAAAAACTTAAAGGTCGGGGTACTCCGGATACCGTAACGTTCTGCCGTCCATTGGTTTGCCATGATATTCATCCGCACAAAGACCACGGAATCCTTGTACTCCCCTGCATAATTCCTGAAATAGGGTTCCATCTGGTGACAGAATGCACAGGTGGGACTATAAAACATCACTGCAACTGGTCTGGATCCTTGCTCTACGGTTTTTTCCCAGTTGCGGTCATCCGCTTCAATCACTGGTTCATCTGCCATCTGGTTCCCTCTCAGCCAGACATTAGAGAATGCTGCTCATATAGTTTTCCAGATTCAGGTTTCTGGTTTGTATTTCTGCGGAGCCCGGGAATTATTGTTAAATATATACCCGAACTCATGAACATTTTATCGAACTATCCTGTCAATTTATTGCAAAGGGAAAGCATATCAGGATCGATAATCAGGGTGTGAAACAGGAATGCTGATGCGAATAGGCGGTAAGGACACAGAAGGGGTCGATGCACGCTGGATTGAAGTGAAGAACCCGGCAACAGGTGAGCTGATTGATAGAGTGCCGTCCGGGACAAAAGAGGATATCTCTTGCGCAGTTGATGCTGCAGAATCGGCGTTTGATGCCTGGGCAAAAAAGGCCATGCGTGATCGAGGTATGATCCTGTATCATGCGGCACAAAAAGTCAGAGACCAGCATAAGGATCTTGCCCGGCTTCTTACTCTGGAACAGGGTAAGCCAATACGGGAATCAGTTGATGAAGTGCGGGGTTATGCAAATATCCTTGAATTCTATGCTGGTATTTCAGCCAGACAGCATGGCGAAACAATCAGGCTTGGGAACCAGGGCGATTGTATCGTGATACACCGGCCAATCGGGGTCTGCGCTGCAATCATCCCCTGGAACATGCCGGTAATAATAATGGGCTGGAAAATTTGTCCTGCGCTCCTGGCAGGAAACCCAATGGTGCTGAAACCGGCATCATCTACACCCCTGACAAACCTGCGGCTTGCACAGATACTTGAAGAGGCAGGGCTTCCTGCGGGCGTCCTCAATATAGTAACCGGCAGGGGCGAGTCGGCTGGCGAGGCCCTGGTGAAGCACCCGGCAATCCGGAAAATATCATTTACCGGTGATAGCACGACCGGTGAGAAAATTCGCGAAATGGCCGGAATGCACAAAAAAGATGTCACGCTTGAACTTGGCGGTTCTGATCCGATGATTGTGATGCCTGATGCCTCAATCGATAAAGCAGTCGAGGGTGCACTCCGGGGCAGGTTTTACAATGCCGGCCAGACCTGTACTGCGGTAAAACGGCTTTATGTCCATGAAAAAATTGCTTCGGCTTTTACCAAGAAATTGAAAGAACGTGTGGATGCGCTCTCTGTTGGAAACGGACTGGGGTCCAGAATCGATATGGGTCCGATGAACAGCGGAGAGCAGCGTGAGAAAATTCTGCAGGCAGTTGAAGAAACACGGGAGAAAGAGGAGGGTACAATTCTCACCGGAGGTTCTACATTAAAAGGATCGGCCTATGAGCAGGGATATTTCTATCGTCCGACACTTGTCAGCAATATCGTCCCAGGTGCACGACTGGTTACAAACGAAATCTTTGGCCCTGTACCTCCCGATAATGACCGTACCCGATCTTGATACCGCTATCCGCGAGGCAAATAATACGCGGTACGGGCTGGGAGCTTCTGTCTGGACGCAGGACCTTGCGACGACAAAACGGGTATTTGATGAAGTAAAAGCCGGTATCATCTGGGTAAACCGTCACCTTACCGTACCGCCCGAAGTCCCCTTTGGGGGAATAAACGCCAGCGGTAGCGGACGGGAGAACGGCCAGCATGCCCTTGACGGCTATATGCAGACCAAGACCCTGTTTCTTGGCTGGTAAAAAATTATTTTCTTTGTTTTATCAGTACACCCGCGACTACGACTATAGCCGTGATTATTCCAAAGGGTGAAAGCGGGGACTTTGGTGTTGTGGGAGACAGGTGCAGGAGTGGTCGTCGGGGCAGAGATACTGCCGTAGTTGTGGTTCCTGGTACTGGTATTTTTTCCGTTGTGGGTAGTTTTCTCAAAAATATTGAACGTTGTGGATGCTGTTACCTCAATAATTGTCCCCGATACCTTGACAAGATATTCATCCGGTCTGAATGTTGATGTATCAACGTCAAATGACCAGCGGTTCATCCCCCCGCTGCCCGGTTCTATCGTGACCGTTCCGGATGAACCGGAAAATTCACCGCTCTGTGATTTCTGTGATGGTCTGAACGATGACGAAGTGATTTCAACGAGAAGTTTATTGCCGGCTGCAAGGTTGGTCGATCCGGTGATGGTAAACTTATCACCGACAACATGATCCCCGATCGGATCGATGAATGCAGTGGGATTTCCGATGATAAATGACGTGGTGGCAAATGTATCGTCAATGTTCTGGCTGTTGATAGCCCGCATCAGCGCATTGGCGCCGTCAGGGGTCTGGAGGCTGCCAGTTCCGGTGAGCTGGAAGATGGATGTACCGGTTCCCGACTGCCCGGTTGATCACACTTCCTGACGAGCTGTCATAGAAAATATCGAACTCTCCATTCATCATCGGGTGCTGGACAAGGACATAATACTGGCCGGGTGCAAGGTTTTGGGTATCAGCGGATTTAAGTTCGAACTCGTACGTGTTATCCGCATTTGTGTAAACCGATGAAATCTTCACATAATTATACCCGAGCAGCCAGATCTGTAAACCGTTAGCGGGGTGACCGGTTGCAATGCCATGAATAAATACCGGATCCCCGTTTGCGATTGTCGGGGCTCCGGCAAATGAGTTACCCGGAGATAAGGTTACCGATGATGCCGGTGGAATAATAAGGATAGCACACAAAACCAGAAGGAAAACCAGATTGCGAACAAAGGGGTTCGTCATAATAATCAGCTGATAATAGTGTCTGAACGCTGATGAATGTGTCTGGCTGACATCGATACCAGATTCTGTTCTATGGTAAAAGCCCTGGAATGGTTGTGAGGGTCATAACTACAATCACCAGTGACTGTGCAGGGATTTCACATAATACTGCAGGAGATCAGTAAAGAATAAGAAGTGAGTGGGAGGAGTAAGCCTCCTTCTGTTTTAGCGGCATTCAGCTATGCGTCATACCCGGACAGATACCGAGCTATCCATTGTCCTGTTCTGACTTGCACCCGCAGGGATTCGCCGTTTCATCGTTTCCTGTTTGTTAGACGCTCAGCGAGTTATCACACGTGTGTGTGTGCACTTGACGGTATACCCGTCTCGATCGCTTCATAACTGAAAACAGGCCGTGTCGTTTCTGTGCCATTACCGTGACTCTCGCCACCCGTACTATCTGTACGGCTGCGTGCCCGGTGGGTGGGGGGACTTTCCTCAGCAGCCAGTAATGGCCACCGTCGGCCGCTCTCTCCCTCTCCTGTACTACGTATGAGTTTTCAAAGAGATAAGCACAACGCTTGCAGCAATAATGCCGTTGTTAATCTCACGATTCGGATTTATTGAAAACGATAAACTATTTCTGCAATCGACCGGATGTTTTCGTTGTTTTTGTTTGCAGTTTTCTGAAAAATTCTAAAATTATGCTGTAGTCGGCCTGTAGGCTGGAGTACGGAATGAAATCTGCGACCTCTCTATCATGAATGGATTTTTTATCTTAAAAAGAATTCCGGAAAACTGTTCGATAGATTGTTAAATAAGGTGCACTAAAGACGTTCACAAAGGTAAGGGGGAAATGCGAATGTACCTGCTCGATGCAAAAGAAGGAGAAATGGCAGTTCGACTGGCACGCGGTGCCATTGAATACACTATTGCAAAAAAACCAAAACCCGCACTGTTACTGACACCCATTTTTTCGGATAAGCGGGGAGTTTTTGTCACGCTCACAAAAGCAGGAGAACTTCGCGGGTGTATCGGTTTTCCGTACCCGGTGATGCCCCTTGGAGATGCCATTGAGGATGCCGCTGTCGCGTCTGCAACCGGAGACCCGCGGTTTCCCACTGTCCGCAAGGACGAACTTGCATCTGTCCGTCTCGAAGTTACGATACTGACCGTCCCGTTCCCCGTTGAAGGAGACCCGGCACAAACGATCGGAAAAAATAGAAGTGGGCAGGCATGGCCTGATCGTGCGTGGCAGAGGGACTAGCGGGCTTTTACTTCCCCAGGTAGCAACCGAATATGGCTGGGACAGCATGACATTTCTCGATCACACCTGTACAAAAGCAGGGCTTCCCGGAACGATGCTGGACTCAGCGCAAATGTCGAGGTGCTTACGTTTGAAGGGCAGATCTTTAGTGAGCGCAGGTAAGGGCAACCGTTTAACCTCAATACCGCACATATAAGGGCACAACACGGTGCACAATGGCCATTGCTTTTGAGAGTTTGTACAGCGACATCGCAGGACGCTGCGGCAAACTGACGGTAGGGAAAAAGACGATCAAGACCCCTGCTCTTTTACCCGTCATAAACCCCCACCTCCAGCTCGTGACGCCAAAAGAGATCCAGTCAATGGGTGTTGAGGCGACTTATCACAAATGCCTACATTTTTTCCCAGAGTCACCAGTACCGGGAACGTGCCCTGACTGAGGGACTGCACAGGGTGCTGGATTTTGATGGTATTATTATGACTGATTCTGGTTCGTTCCAGCTCTCGGTCTATGGTCAGGTCTCCATCACCAATACCGAGACGCTTTCGTTCCAGCGTGATATCGGGAGTGATATCTGGGTTCCTTTGGATATCCCGACATCTCCGGTATCCGACCGTGAAACTACTGAGCGCGAACTTGGCATAACCCTGCAACGCCTCGCCGAGGCACACCAGGTCTTTGGCCGGGATGCACCAATAGCGGGACCCGTGCAGGGAGGCTGTTTTACCGACCTCCGCGAACGGGCCGGACGGGAAGTGACTGACCTTGGATTTTCCTTCTGTCCGATTGGTGCGGTCGTCCCGCTGATGGAATCCTACCGTTACCGGGACCTTGTCAGTGTCGTGATGGCTGCAAAACGGACACTGTCTCCTTCGGCCTGTGTCCACCTGTTCGGGGCCGGTCACCCGTCAATGTTCGCTCTCGCCACTGCAATGGGCTGCGACCTTTTTGATTCTGCCGCTTACGCATTGTATGCAAAAGAGGGACGGTACCTCACCACTCATGGCAGTTTCAGGATTGATGAGATGGCGGATCTCCCCTGTGCCTGTCACGTATGCCGGACACATACCCATGAAGAATTGCGTACGGCGCCAGATCGTGACAGGCTGCTTGCCTTCCATAACCTGTACGTAACACTTGCCGAGATTTCCCGGATCCGCCAGGCAATCACTGATGGGACCCTCTGGGAGCTGGTCGACGAACGGTGCCGGGGGCACCCGCAACTCCTTGCGGGATACCGGACACTCCTGAATAATACGGAATCCTTGGAAAAGCATGACCGGGTATCCAAACGGCGTTTCTTTTACCGGGGGGATGAGAGCTGCCTTCGCACAGAAGTGTTCCGGTACCAGAAGATGCTCTCCCGGCTGGTGCTGGGAGAAAAGGTGCTTATTGCATTTGAGGGGGGTTCAAGGGACGAATTCAGCGACACCCTGTTCTTCAAACCCCCGTTTGGCCCATATCCACAAGAACTCAAAGAGACATTTCCTATCGGGCCGAGTGAATTACCTGATTGGGATGATACCATGGTAAGGACAGGTTGCAGGGGGATACAATTGCTGATGGAGAGCCATCCGGACTGTCAGTTCGTTGTTTCCTGCAATTCCCGCTGGGAAAGAATTATCCGTCAGGAACTTGGCGATATTGAGGTGCGAAATGACCCGGTTTAATATCAGGAAACGGGACGGTCTTGCACGGACCGGCATCTTTGAAACAGAAAGTACTTCGGTTAAATTGCCGAATGCTTTAGCAGACTGAAACGCTTTTTCCCTGCCTTGAAACCCTTGAGGGAACAAATCTGCCTCTTTGTGCTCCGGCATCGCTGGCAAAGCACTATCCTCCTGAGAATAAAGGCCAACCGGTTACAATCCACCCTTTCTTGGATAATCCTGCAGAGAGTGGCGATTGCGTGATGGTTGCCAACTGGCATACCGCATTTTTCAATCCACGGAAATTATGTTGACCTGCTTATCGGTCTCAAAGAAAAAACACCGGTTGATACTGCATGGTATGCACCGGGTTCTGCATTACCCTCAAATGTGCATATCCTGTGCTATTCAGGGTTTGACCTGTTTGATTTTGTGGCAGTCGATCTTAAAACCGCTCAGGGGCTTTTCTGTACTCCTGAAGGCGAGTTCCCTGCAGATGCGCTGGGGAGCGGGATCTGCACGTGCAATGGATGCCAGACGAAAAATCTTCTCCTGCATAACCGGCAGGCACTTCTCCGTGAGATTGCCCTTATTTCACGGTTTATCGAAGCCTCCCAACTCCGCGATCTGGTGGAATCACGTTGCCGGATGAATGCTGTTCATGTCGCCATAATGCGACATCTTGACAACCAGTACCTGTTCACGGAACGGCACCTGCCCATAGCCCGAAGTGGTGTGATGCGTGCAAATTCAGGGGAATCCCTTCAGCGGGCTGAAGTTCGGCGGTTTGCCGACCGGGTTATCAACCGGTATTGCCCGCCAAAAACCGATGTTGCCGTCCTGCTTCCCTGTTCAGCTAAAAAACCCTACTCGCTCTCCCAGAGCCATAAAAAATTCCAGCGTGCAATTGCAGGTCGCGCCCATGAACTTATCGTCACTTCTCCGCTGGGACTTGTTCCCCGTGAACTGGAGTGCATCTACCCTGCGGGTCATTATGATGTACCGGTTACCGGCTACTGGGATGCGGAAGAGTGCGCCGTTATCAGCAGTGTCCTCGCACGCTATTTGAAACGCCATGCGTACCGTCGGATCATCGCGCATCTTGAAGGAGGTGCACTGAAAGTAGCCAAAATGGCTGCCGAAGAATGCGGTATTACTCTCGAATATACCTGCCGGGAACATCCCACCGCTGATTCCGCCCTGAACGCATTGGATTCATCTCTTGCAGGAGAACGGCGGATTAAAGATGACCGGCTTCATGGCATGGCATCATACCAGTTTAATATCGATCTTGACACGAAAGGTACGACGGTGCGCGGCCACTACCCGGAACTTTTTTACAGTAAAAATAATGTCCAGATCTTCTCGATAGATACCGGCACGGGGATGCTCCGTCCTACGTTTGATGGCTGGCACCTGATCCCTGAAGGATACCGGGTATATATCGATGATTTTGTGCCGGAAGGGGATGTTCTCGTACCCGGGGTGGTAAACGGCAGATCCCGCGATACGGGACGGCGATGAAGTGCTGGTTGTTGGAACGCGTGCACTCGCAACCGGGCGAGCAGCCTTACCGGCAGAGGATATCCTCCGTTCGCGGCGTGGTGTGGCAGTACGGGTGCGTAAGATAAAAAGATTGTAAGGTTAATGTATACGATACATTACTAAGGCATCAGAAAAGAGGAGTGACAAGGTTGTTTGTTGTAGATAAGAAGGAAAATGTATTGTCGCCTGTCCCGAAGGATCCGGCATACACGCCAATCGTTGTCGCCGTTCCAAAGGAGCATACTACCGGGGAACAGCGCGTTGCGATCGTACCGGAGATTGTCCGGAATCTCACGAAGTCGGGTCACGAAATCCGGATCGAGCACGATGCAGGGACGAGCGCCTATTATCCTGACGCTCTCTATACGGCTGCCGGAGCGAAAATCGTGTCCAGCCGGAGTGAATTGTTCAATGGTGCCCGGATCGTGCTGCGTGTCCAGCCTCCAACTCTCGCAGAGGTTGATCAACTCGCTGAAGGTACAATTATCATTGGATTCATGAACGCAACGAACAACCTCGAGGTCGTCGCCCGGATGCGGGATCGCAGGATCACCGCATTCGCCCTTGAACTCGTTCCGCGGATTACCCGTGCCCAGAGTATGGATGCACTCAGTTCACAGGCAACAGCCGCCGGCTACACTGCGGCAATCCTCGGTGCCGACAACTGCCCGAAGTTCCTCCCGATGCTGACAACTGCCGCGGGGACTATACGACCGGCGACGGTGCTCATCCTGGGTGCCGGTGTCGCCGGTCTCATGGCCATCGCCACGGCAAAGCGGCTCGGCGCGATAGTTGAGGCCTACGATGTCCGGCGAGCAGCCGGTGAGCAGGTCCGGAGCCTTGGCGCAAAGTTCCTCGAGCTCGAGATAAATGCCGAAGGTCAGGGAGGTTATGCGCGCGAGCTGACGCCCGAAGAGAAGGAAAAAGAGCAGCAGATGGTCTCTGCTGCGGTCGCCCGGGCCGATATCGTCATCACAACGGCTGCGATCCCCGGCCGGAGGGCCCCCCTTCTTGTCACCAAAGAAACTGTTGCCACGATGCGGCCGGGTGCCGTCATTGTTGATCTTGCCGCAGAATCGGGTGGAAACTGCGAACTGACCCAGGTGGGTAAGACCATCCGGGAAAACGGTGTTACGATTATAGGCCCGCAGAACCTCCCGGCCCGGGTGCCGTTCCATTCGAGCCAGATGTATGCAAAGAACCTTCAGTCGTTCCTCGCCCTTCTTGTGGATAAGAATGGAGCGCTTATCAGCGAGTTCACGGACGAGATCCTGGTTGCGAGCCTTCTGGTACATGCAGGTGAGGTTCGTCATAAACCGACGAGCGATCTCATGAGCGGAGGGAAACCATGACAGACGTAACTACGCTCTGGACCGCGGTTTACATCGTGATGCTGGCCGCATTCACCGGTTATGTCGTTATCAGTCGGGTCCCTGCCATCCTCCACACGCCACTGATGAGCGGTTCGAACTTTATCCACGGGATCGTGCTTGTCGGTGCAATGGTTGCGCTCGGCCTCGCGACGACACCTCTCGAACAGATCATCGGCTTTATTGCAGTTGTCCTTGGCGCAGCGAACGTAACCGGTGGCTATGTTGTCACGGAGCGGATCCTCCAGATGTTCGACCGCAGCGGGAAGAAGCCCGGAAAGGAGGACTAAAAGATGATTGACCTTTCCTGGGCAATCGACCCGGTCTATATCGCGACGATCTTCTTCTTCATTATCGGTATGCAGCGGATGAGCCACCCGCTCACTGCCCGAAGCGGAATTGTCTGGGCCGGTGCTGCGATGTTGATCGCCACGCTTGTCACGTTCTTCACTCCAGACCTCACCAACTTTGCCCTGATTGCAATCGCGATCGTTATTGGTGGGGGTTTCGGTTACATTGCGGCAAAGCGTGTCGCAATGACCGACATGCCCCAGATGATAGCGCTCTACAACGGTATGGGTGGCGGTGCGGCGGCCGGAATCTCAGCAGTTGCGCTTCTCAGCACAACCAGTGCGACCACCGGTACCCTCGCAATTGTGGGCGGCCTCATCGGGGCTGTCTCGTTCACGGGGAGCATCATTGCGTTCCTGAAGCTTCAGGGCTGGATGCGGCCTCGGCCGATCACCTTCCCCGGCCAGCAGATCGTCAACATGGTGGTCCTGGCCCTTGCCATTGTCTCCGGTGTGCTCGTTATTGTGCCAGCCGGTCTGGATCCCGCTCTCCATTGCCATGTATCTCCCGCTGTTCTTCATCCTCTCGCTCGGGTTCGGGCTCCTGATGACGCTTCCGATAGGCGGGGCCGATATGCCCGTCGTAATCTCGATGTACAACGCCTTCACCGGCCTCGCAGTTGCGCTTGACGGTTTCTCGTTTGTCACTCCCAACTATGCGATGGTCATCGCGGGTATCATTGTCGGCGCCGCTGGGTCGCTGCTCACACTCAATATGGCAAAGGCAATGAATCGGTCGCTCTCAAATGTCTTCTTCGGTGCGTTCGGCGCAACGGAAGAGAAAGGCCTGGAGATCCAGGGCAGTATGAAGTCGATCGAGGTCGATGACGTTGCGATCCTGCTTGCCTACGCGGATAAGGTGATCGTTGCTCCCGGCTACGGCATGGCGGTTGCTCAGGCCCAGCAGAAGGTCAAGGAACTGACCGATCTGCTCGAGAGCAAGAATGTCCAGGTTAAATTCGCAATTCACCCGGTTGCCGGGCGAATGCCCGGGCACATGAATGTCCTGCTTGCCGAAGCGGGGGTCACCTACGATCACCTCTTCGACCGGGACGAAGTGAACCCGGAATTCCCGAGTACCGACGTTGTCCTGGTTATCGGGGCAAACGATGTCGTCAACCCGGCAGCGCACCGGCAGGGCAGCCCACTCTTCGGTATGCCAATCCTCGATGTCGAACAGGCAAAGAACGTTATTGTCCTCAAACGCGGCCAGGGGAAGGGTTTTGCCGGGATTGAGAATGACCTGTTCTACCGGGATAACACCCGGATGCTCTACGGTGACGCCCAGGAAACTGTTGGAAAGCTTGTGCAGGCCCTCAAAAAACTCTAATACTTACGGGATACGGCAGGCCGGTGTTACGGCCCTGCCGTCTATGGGATCTATACAACTCCGGGCGAAGAATAAGGCAGAATATACTGGTTATTACACTTCCCAATTCTGCCTTTCACCCGTTGAAGTTATGGAATTTATGACAGTTTTCTATGAACTCCTGCTTCTGGCGTTCACTCGGATTGACAGCTGGTTTGAGGTACCCGATATCAGGTGTCTGGAGCGCCGGACAAAACGGGCAGAGTGCTGCGTCCACATCATTGGCTTTTTCCCGGACCGGGCAATAGTATACGCCCTCGGTATGCTGGACAGAATCTCCTCCGGGGAATGGAGTGCCCTCCGGATGTCCAGGTTCGTTAAGCACCAGCATACATGAAACCGGAAAGCAGATATTTCAGAAACCTGACCCTGGGTGAATCGCTCCCGCTGTCTTCCTGGCATTGCTCCCCTGCCATGTCCCAGTATTTTTTCTGCTGTTCAGTGAGGGGTTCGTGCATTGTTTTAAACACACCCTGTTGTTGTAAAAGGCGGATCCGCTGATAGGTTCCCAGCAGGTGTTCGTTGATCTTTTTTGCGAGCCGGTCACGATACTCTGGACTGAGGTTCTCAATTTTATTGCTGAAATTCCGTTTCATCCTCTGGATATCAGCGGGTGAGTGCAGGAGAACGAGGTGTGCGATACGTTCCCCAAGGCCGCCACGGTTATTTGCCTGTTGCAGGTCCCGGCACATCTGCGCGATCGTCACTTCCTGCCGGACCGCATTGGTATTATCATCTGATTCAGCAGTCATACTCATGGTAATATTTTTATTGTCTACTATGCGAACCGGGATATCTATAATGATGATGAACACGGTATTTCCTACATCCGAACGTTTTTATATTCTTCTTCCCTACTTCGTATCATGGTGATTTGCCATGAGTGAATGTTTTATTTGTTGAAAACCTGCGTTTTTTAGATACTACTTTACGGGACGGGGAACAGACACCGGGTGTTTCGTTAAACCCTGACCAGAAATTTGAGATTGCGAACAAACTTGCCGATATTGGCGTTGATGTTATTGAAGTTGGTTCTGCTGCCGCATCTGAAGGCGAGCGGGACGCGATTAAGCTGATATCGGGTGCCGGGCTTCGCTCTGAGATTTGCACGTATGTCCGTGCTCTTCATCAGGATATCGATCTTGCCGCCGATTATGGGGCTGATTCGGTCCACCTGGTAGTTCCGGTGAGCGATCTGCATATCGCCAAAAAGATGCGAAAATCCCGTGAGCAGGTCGCAGCGATGGCCTATGACGCTGTAGAGTATGCCAAGAGCCGCGGGCTTATTGTCGAGCTTTCCGGTGAAGATGCATCCCGCGCAGATCAGGAGTTTTTGGAAGAAATCTTCTCTGAGGGAGTCAGCCGGGGGGCAGACCGTCTCTGTTTCTGTGATACGGTAGGACTCCTGACCCCGGAGAAGGTCACAGCGTGGATACCCCGGCTCGCCCGGATTGCGCCTCTCTCCATCCACTGCCATGATGATCTTGGTTTTGCCCTTACCAATACAATGTCGGCACTTAAATCCGGGGCATCCTGTGCCCATGTAACGGTAAATGGCCTGGGTGAAAGGGCGGGAAATACTCCTCTTGAGGAAGTGGTTATGGCATTGGAAATCCTCTATGAGTACCGTACACGGATCCATACAGAGGAGATTTACCATCTTTCCAGCCTCGTTTCACGGCTTACCGGTGTGCCACTGCCCGTTAACAAAGCAGTCGTCGGTGAGATGGCGTTCACCCATGAAAGTGGTATTCATGCCCATGGGGTCATGCGGGAACCTTCGACCTATGAGTCGATCAAACCGGAGATGATTGGGCGCAAACGCCGTATTGTGCTCGGAAAACATTCCGGTTCTGCATCAGTCGAATCCGCACTCAACGAGATGAATTACCGAGCAGATGATCTCCAGATAAAAGAGATCGTAAAACGGATCAAACAACTGGGTGATTCCGGTAAACGGGTGACTGACTCCGACCTTATGGCAATCGCAGATGCAGTACTTGCAATTGAGTGTAAACCGATAATCAAAATGCGCCAGTTTACCGCTGTATCCGGAAGCAATATGATCCCGACAGCTTCTGTAACACTTATCGTGAACGGGCAGGAAATGACCGGCGCTGCTACCGGGGATGGTCCTGTGGATGCGGCGATGGAAGTGCTTCGCAAATGCGTTGCCGATGTAGCTGATATCCGGCTGGAAGAGTACCATGTAGATGCGATTCAGGGTGGAACAGACGCTCTGGTCGACGTAACAGTAAGATTAAGTAAAGACGGGAAGATAATTACTTCACGCGGCGCTCGCACCGATATCATTATGGCCAGTGTCGAAGCGATGATCGCCGGCATGAACAGACTATTGAGGGAAGAGCATGAAAACCGGGGCAAAAATCCTCGTTGAATCACTGCAGCGCGAAGGGGTCGAAACCATTTTCGGCTACCCGGGTGGTGTGGTGCTGCCGATCTATGATGAACTCTACGATTCATCATTACGGCACATCCTTGTACGGCACGAACAGGCAGCAGCGCATGCCGCAGACGGCTATGCACGGGCGAGCGGTCGTGTAGGTGTATGCCTTGCAACCTCAGGCCCCGGAGCATGTAACCTCGTTACCGGAATAGCCACTGCATATATGGATTCCGTGCCAATTGTTGCACTTACTGGGCAGGTCCCGACGAATCTTCTCGGAAATGATGCATTTCAGGAATCTGACATCAACCGGTATCACGTTACCGATCACCAAGCACAACTACCTGGTAAAAAGTGCAGGTGAACTCAGCAGAATTATCCAGGAAGCATTCTATATCGCAGGTACCGGCAGACAGGGGCCGGTTCTCATTGACATCCCCAAGGACGTGAGTACCGGTCTTTCCGAAGATGTGAAGTTACCGATAAAGGTCACGCTCCGTGGCTACAATCCTACTTACAAGGGGCATAAACGCCAGATAGAGAAAGCCCTCGAACTACTCTGTCATGCCGAGCGCCCGCTCATCTATGCCGGAGGGGGCATTATCTCATCGAATGCATCTCCCGAACTTCTGGAATTTGCCACACTTGCAGCCATCCCGGTCACGACAACGCTGATGGGGATCGGGTGCATTCCCTGCCATCACCCCCTTAACCTTGGTATGCTGGGGATGCATGGGACAGAATATGCAAATTTCGCGGTGACGGAATGCGATCTCATGATCGCAATCGGGGCACGGTTCGATGACCGGGTAACCGGAAAGATCGATACCTTTGCTCCTCATGCAAAGATCATCCATATCGATATCGACCCGGCCGAGATCGGCAAGAACAAACGTGTCGATATACCAATTGTCGGCGATGTAAAAGCGGTGTTACAGGACGTGCTGGCGCTCATGAAGAAGCGTGATGCTCACGAGACCTGGTTAAAAAAGATCAAGCACTGGAAACAGCACCACCCGCTCAAATGCCCGAAGAACGGTGCACTCCACCCGCAGTTTATTATCAGGACACTGAGCGATCTCGTGAAAGATAAGGCTGTAATCGTCTCTGAAGTCGGCCAGAACCAGATGTGGACAGCGCAGCACTTCTGTTTCCACAACCCCCGCACCTGGATTACCTCCGGGGGTCTTGGTACTATGGGATACGGGCTCCCGGCTGCAATGGGGGCGCATTTTGCCCGCCCGGATGTTCCGGTCTTCGATATTGCTGGTGATGGAAGTATCCAGATGAATATCCAGGAGTTCGGTACCATTGCATCCAACAAGATCCCGGTAAAGGTTGCCATCTTGAATAACATGTATCTCGGCATGGTCCGACAATGGCAGGAGTCTTTCTATGACCACCGGTATTCGTTTACCGAGCTCCCACCAGTCGACTTTGTCAAGATCGCAAATGCCTACGGTATCGAAGGGATTCGGGTTGAATCACCGGATGAGGTGCTCCCGGCATTACAGGCATCCCTTGACTGTGACGGGCCGTTCGTGATGGATTTCCGGATCGAACGCGAAGAGAACGTGTTTCCTATGGTCCCGGCCGGTGCTGCGATCAATGAGATGATTGGAGGGCATCCCCGGTCATGAAGCCGCACACGTTATCCATCCTTGTCGAGAACAAGGCTGGTGTACTCTCGCGGGTCACGGGACTCTTTTCTCGCCGGGGATTCAACATCGAGAGCCTTGCGGTTGGCCCCTGCGAGGAGCCGGATATGAGCAGGATCACTATCGTTGTCATCGGTGACGATGAAAAGATCGAGCAGGTGATGAAACGAGCTCAATAAGCTCATCGATATAATCAAAGTCTCGGATCTGACAGATAGCGAGCGGGTGGAGCGGGAGCTCGCCCTGATTAAGGTTACTGCCGAACTGGGGACTTCCCGTGCGGAGATCATGCAGATCGCTTCCATATTCCGGGCACAGATTGTCGATGTCGGAGCAAAAACCCTGATACTTCAGGTCATAGGAGATACGGATAAGATCGATGCAGTTGAAAAACTGCTGCGCCAGTACGGGATCAAGGAGTTTGTCCGGACAGGCACCATTGGGATTCTTCGTGGATCAAAGACGGTGAACAGTGTAAAATAAATTCTATTTTTGAATCTTTCATTCAACAGTAAAGAACAACTCTTTTTTAAAAAAAATCTCTGATAACGCATATAAGCGGTTTCATGAATTTCCACACCCTGTTTTCATGAGGATTCTTTTGAAGAATTATGCCCGACTAAAAGTGTATAATGAAAGGCGAAATTTTTATTCCGGAAAAACTTTCCGGAGCGGGAGGTAGAAATGGGTAGTTATGAGAATTGCCCTTTTTTTGCGATTGTGTCAAGTGCAATCTCAATTACCGTGTGAAGTTCATCTTCTTTGAAGGGTTTCAGGATAAATCCGTACGGAATGCTTGCACCCACGCGTTCCAGTGTTTTGGTATCACAGATTGCAGTAAGGTAAATAACTGGTATGTGATATTTTTTCCTGATAGTATCGGCTGCCTCTACACCATCCATCTTTCCGGCAAGTTCTATGTCCATCAGGACAATATCCGGACGCAGCCGATCCGCTGCATGGATGGCCTTCTCTAGCCGTGTTCTCACACCCGACAACAGTATAACCTAATTTTTTAAGAGTTAAATCCAGAGTTACTGTCACTTCGGGTTCATCTTCAACAACCAATATTTTTGCCCGGTTCATAACTCAACGTTACTGATTTTGTCAAGGGATTATTTGAATTGATTGATTCATTCACACAGTTTTTTGGATGTAACTTTTTCTCTAAGCGCATATAACCGGTAATTCGGGATTTAATTCTTTTAAAGTGTTATTCCTGCAAAAATACATTCCAAAACAATAATTTCGTGCATTCCGTCCTTTGTCAATCGTGCTCTGTTCTGAACAGAATCGGGAGTGCCGGACTAAAAAACCTGGTTCATTAAACCCGTAAATTGACAAACGACAAAAAATATAACCGATATTATATTTTTCCGGGTTTTGGAATATTTCGATCATGTTATATGTTAGCATACCACAAAGTATTTTGATAGAATGTTTGGATTACCGGATATCACTATAGTATCGGTTGGTATAACGATCGTTGTTGTAATCGCTGCGCTTCTCTTCTGGGGACTAACTTTCAAGGGGTATGACTAAATGGCTGCAGACATTTTCACCATTGGCATTGTCTCGCTTTATTTCCTCGGAATGCTTGCGATAGGCGTCTGGGCATCAAAGAAAATCAAAAATTCAGAAGACTATCTTGTAGCCGGGCGTCAACTCGGGTTCTGGGTTTTTATTCTTCTCATGATAGGAACCGTAGCCTCGGGTATGTCTCTGCTTGGGGTTTCAGGACTCGGCTTCAAGGCCGGCTGGCCGACGATCTGGGAACAGATTTTTGTTCCACTGTCCATCGGGTTTTGCATCATCTTCTTTGGTGTCAAACTCCATAATGTGGCAAAGACTGCCGGGTACGTTACTGTTCAGGACTACCTTGCACAGAGATATGAAAGTCCCACCGCACTACGATCACTTTCTGCGGTTGCAGGGATCATTGTCTCATTGATTTACCTCGTCGGACAGTATACTGCTATTGCCATTGGTACTTATGTGGCTCTTCCAGATACCGCTCTGGCTTGCATTGGTTATCGCGACACTTGTCACGACAATATATACCGCAATTGGTGGTCTGTATGCTGTTGCCTGGGCGGCTCTGATCCAATCGGTCATTCTTATAATTGGCGTTGTCATTATGGCCCCGATTATCATCTTCTACGCCGGGGGATTTACCCATGTTAATGAGTATCTGGTAACCGTAAACCCGAATCTTGTCATGCCCTGGATGCCAAGCGGCGCATTTGCTCCGCCATATCTGGTATCCTTTGCAATTCTCCTTATGGTCGGGCTTTCCTGCGCACCCCATGTCATCAACAATGTACTTGCCATAAAAGACGTGAAGTACTTCAAATGGGCGCCCCTTATCGCGTTCGTGATTTATACCACCGTGATGTTCCTGCTCAAGTTCACCGGATTTGCAGGTGCGGTAATGGTTAAGGAAGGTGTTTTTACCCTCCCGAATGTCCCGAATGCAGGAGATTTTGTTATCCTGTACGGTATCCAGTACGCTATGCCTGTCGTGATGCTTTACTCGGTTTTTGCTGTCATTGTGCTTGCTGCAGTCATGTCAACAACTGACCGGCTGATGCTTACGATCGGTGCCATGTTCTCCTGGGATATCTATAAAAAAGTCCTCAAACCTGATGCGGATGACAAGACCGTTCTCCTCCTCTCAAAGATTGTTGTTGTGCTTTCAGACTCTTGGAACAATGATCCTTGCCATAAATCCCCCGGAAATGCTCGCGATCCTTATCTGGATGGGAATCGGTGTAATGCTTTCTACGTTTGCAATACCGCTTCTTGCAGGACTCTACTGGAGGGGTGCAACACGGAAAGGTGCACTCACCGCTATGTCACTCGGTCTTGTATCCTCGCTGACTTTCGGGATGCTCAATTATGGAAAGGTCACTGTACTGGGAATTGACTTTGGTAAAATTCCCCTGCATTTTTCTGCATACTCATTTATCATTGCAATACTGGCAATGGTTATTGTCAGCCTGCTGACAAAAAAGACGAATGAAAAGGTTCTTGATGATACACAGACCGGCTGGTACATTTCAAAATAATATTTTTTATTCTGACGGTGAACAACTATTAATAATCACTGCCAATGTATTGGACAGTGAAAACCGCAATTCTTGGTGGCGGGCTTTCCGGGCTCACTCTGGCACGCCTGCTGCACGAAAAAGGCAAAGAAGTAATTGTTCTCGAAGCGGAGCCGGAATTTGGAGGACTCTGCCGGTCTAAAACAAAAAAAGGATTTACTTTTGACGTTGGCGGCTCACATATCATCTTTTCACGGGATGCCGAAGTGCTCTCTTTTATGCGCCGTATGATTGCTGACAATGAACAGGTTAATGATCGCAATACAAAAATTCTCTATAAACATCAATTCGTAAAATACCCTTTCGAGAACGGACTTTCTGATTTACCCGAGGAAGACCGGTTTGCCTGTATCTACGGGTTCATAAAAACCCTGATTGCTGTTGAAAAGGGTGAGGTGGCCCCGCCTTTAAATTTCCGTGAGTGGATCTATTATACTTTCGGGAACGGGATTGCTGACTGCTACATGGTCCCCTATAATGAGAAAATCTGGAAGTACCCGACCGACAAGATGTCCCTGCACTGGGTTGATGGGCGCATCCCCCGCCCACCGGTTGAGGATGTAATAAAATCCGCGATTGGAATAAAAACTGAAGGTTACACACACCAGTCTGTCTTTTCCTATCCTCTCGATGGGGGTATTGAGGCGCTTGTCCAGGGAATAGCAAAGCCCATTGAAAAATCCATTCAGACCAGTTTTAGGATTACCTCGCTGGTGAAATATGAGGGAAAATGGCAGATAAGCAATGGCACGGAAATTATCGAAGCAGATCAGTGCATCTGTACCATGCCGTTACAGCACCTGTTACCGTGCCTTCAAGGGGTTCCCGGTAAAGTAAAACATGCGATAACCTCGTTGAAGTTCAATTCATTGGTCTGTGTGAATATCGGGATTAAAGGACCGGTCCCTGCCGTTTCATGGCTCTATGTACCGGATCCTGCGGCCGGAAGAACAAACCGGATATCGTTTCCTTCAGGGTACAGCCGGCATGTCGCTCCTGAAGGCTGCAGTGCAATACTTGCTGAAATCACCCACCAGCCTGATGACGAAGTATCCCGCATGTCTGATGAAGATCTCACAGGTGAGGTAACGGATATGCTCGACCAAAATGCATATTCTGAAAAAAGATCAGATTGTTTACTCTTCTGTTGAAAGACAGCCATTTGGCTATGTGGTATATGATCTGGATTACCAGAAAAATATTGCATTGGTACGAGAATATTTTGCCAGCATCGGTCTGCCGCTCATAGGGAGATTCGCACAATTTGAATATCTGAACATGGATGGGTGTATCAGAAGCGCCATGGATTTTGTGTCAGTCCGGCGGCTGTAGTGGTTTCATTCTTCAGCTACATCACGCTTATAATCCGTAACCATCAACAATGTACAGGAGATTTAATCCCCATGATATCGGTCATTATTCCGACCTTTAATGAAGAAGAGAACATAGCTCAATGCCTTGTATCTCTGACCCACCAGACGATTCCACGGAATGAGTACGAGATTATCGTAGTGGATGGTGGATCCAAGGATGAGACCTGCAGCATCGCCAAGAAATATGCTGACAAGGTATTTGTCCAGACAAGCAAAAAAGTTGGCGGAGCCAGAAATGATGGGATTATGGCAGCAAAAGGAGAAATTGTTGCTACCACCGATGCTGACTGTATACTTCCCCCGAACTGGATTGAACTGATAAAAAAAGACTTCCTGGATGAACACGTAGCCCAGCTGTATGGCCCGGTGTATCCGATTGAGGTAGGGATTGGCAATAAATTATCCCTGCTTCTTGCCAATACCTTCTCCCGTATCGGATATTATAGTCAGACGTTTTATTACACTCTTGGATGTAATACCGCATTCCCGGAAATCTGCTTTTGTAAAAGCCGGGATGTACCGGTGTATCGATGCAGGAGATGATCTGGAAATAGCGTTACGCATGAAAGATCAGGGAAAGGTCGTATTTGACGGGAGGCTTAAAGTAGGTTTTTCGATGCGCCGCTATGAACAATACGGTACCCTGAAATCTCTCTATGAATGGGTATATATTGTGTCCCATGGCGGTGAGACCCAGAAATACTCCTATTCTCAGAAAAAATACAAATAATTATCGTTCTCAGGTCTGTCATTTTTTTAATCACAGGTGTATGCATGGCAAAGAATCCACAGGAAGCATACGATAAACAAAAAATTTCTGATATGATTTCTGCATTCAATCAAAGTGAATTTGCCAGGCTTCTGGGAATGCGGATAACTGAGGCTCATGATGGATATGCCCGTGTTGTAATGGAATGTACCGGGAAAAAAAACAAAAATAACGTTGCCCATGGAGGGGCAATATTTGCTCTTGCAGACCAGGCATTTGGGATAGCCGCAAATTGCGGAGGAACAGACCGTGTTGCGGTATCTGTCCATATCCAGTATATTGCTCCGGCAACAGGATCTCTTGTCGCAATTGCTTATCGTGTTGCGGATAATGGGATGCACTCCCTGTTTCGTGTACTTGTATATCAGGATGAACGAATGATAGCAGAATTCGATGGTCTGGCTATCGATGTTCCCGGTCCGTTTCACCAACGAAATAACTCCTTGCAGGGATCAATATGATAACCGTTCAGGTTCTGTAGTGTAACCTTAACAATCTCCTGATTATAATATAGGGAGAGGAGAAATGAGGCATTATGACAGAAAATCCCTGTGATACCTGTGTGAACGACTGTGTTGGCGGTATCATCTATGGCAACTGTCAGCAATTCCTCCATTGGCACAGGGAGATCAATCGGATAGCTGTTTGTGTCGACACGCTGATCAATCCCCGGCGGTCCGGTCAATTCCACTAATAGAGGAATTAACTGAACGTTTTGCAGTTGCGTTTCCTACCTGGCGGGATATATTTTCATTAGTCAAAAATAGTACTGTCATGGTATTTTTTTATTGAGCCGTAATTCCCGTCTTTTCATTTTTCCTGATCCATTTATTTTTCTGATATGGGGAACTGGGGAAAAACATATTCCTTGGTATATACTAACAGGAATTGTTCATTATGCCTACCATGAAAATACGGGGTGGAGACCTCGATCTGGTCGAGTATGACTTCACTTCTTTTCTCCCGGGACTGAATCTTAAGACCCTTGGGTATGAAAAGAAAACATATGCACTGAAACCAAAAAAAGGAAAAATTACCGTCACGGCCCCTGCACGAATACATCTGACAGTACTCGATATGAACCGGTTTGCACCTGATCATCCCGGGGGTGGAGGGATTGGGTTTGCAATTCAGGTATATTGTTCAGCGGAAGTAGAATGCACAAAAAACGGTGTGGAGATCGATTACAGCCGTTCTGCAATCCTCGAAAATTTTGTTGCGGTCTTCAAAAAAACCGTAGGATATTCGGGAGGGTTCAAAATTAAGGCAACCGATCACCAGCATAAGCATGTCGGTCTCGGCTCCACCAGCACCATCATGATTGCCGTGGCAACCGGGATGAACGAAGTGCTCGGCAGGCCACTGACAAACAACCAGTTACGGTACCTGATTGGGCATAATTATGTTGAGGAGACTGTTGACGGAAATGTAGCGTTTGGTTTTGAAACCGGTGTCGGACCTGCAGTAAGCACGTATGGAGGTATGGCAATACTTGGAGATGAGTTGTCTCTCGTTTATCACCATCCCTTTGCTCCTGGAAAAAATGTTTTCATCATTATCCCCCCCACGAATATTTCATCAGCCGGAACTCAGGAATTCGATCTCCTGATGAACAAGGCTCGTAACCTTGATTACCGGGACCGGGAACTTAAAGCATATCTCTTCTTGATGGACCTTGTGCCTGCACTTGAACACGACGACCTTAAAAAGGCAGGAGATGTAATCTGGGAAATCGAATTCAGGGGTTCAAAGAGGGCAGAAGTGGAACACCATAGTTATGAGATTTATCATTATATGAGTCAACTCCGGGCCGCTAACCTTGAATTTGTCGGTATGAGTTCGGTGGGACCTTCCATCGCGGTAGTAACCGGACTGGATAAGAAATCACTTGAAAGAATCCTCAAACCCCTTGGTCTGGAAATCGCAATTTCGACAAAAGTTGATAATGAAGGTTTGAAAATCTCTTAACAATCTCCTCTATTTTCTCTCTACGGCTTCCAGCCGGATTAAAACGATTCTGAATATGAGTTACTGTGTGCACCTTTTCTGCGCTCTCTGCATACCACCTTATTTTATTGCCGAAGTCACCAGAGAAACAAAAAAATTACTCCTCCAAAAAGAATTAAATTTTTTTTGATTGTATTCGGGGGGCTTATTTCCTGCCGTTTTTATCAGTTTTTATCCTTTTATCCAGATGTGCGGAAACGATTCCGGCAATTACTGCCAAAACGGTTACTGCGGTAACAAGAATAACCAAAACTATCAGAAGGCTCATATTCTCCCTGACAACAGGGATAGTCCCGAAATAATATCCGCCGAGCACGATAACACATGCCCAGGTCACCCCCCCCAGAATATTATAGAAAAGGAACCGGCGGTAATGCATCGATCCGATACCGGCAAGAAACGGTGCAAACGTCCGTACAACCGGAACGAACCGCGCAACAAAGATTGTCGATCCCCCGTATTTTTCATAAAACCCGTACGTGCGATCGATATATTCTTTTTTGACAAGGGATGGAAACCGTTCAAGAAAAACACGAATTCCGAGGTAATTACCAATCCAGTAATTGGCAGTGTCGCCAAAAACTGCCCCCAGGATGATCGCTGGAAGAATAAATTGAAGGTCCATGATACCACTTGCTGCTGCGGCTCCGCACACGAAAAGGAGTGAATCTCCCGGGAGGAATGGGAGAATGACAAAACCGGTTTCAAAGAATATGATAAAAAAAAGGATAAAATATGTCCAGACCCCGTAATCGTTGACGACAGCAGATAAGTTCTGGTCAAGATGAAGGAATATGGTAATTAAAGAATCAATCATAATTCACAAAAAATCATTCGTTCATACGCTATATTAACCTGCGGGATTTCTGAAACTTTTTTTATCTGATGTGTTCTGAGGTGGGAATATCTTTTTTTGAGACATGAAAGAATCCGGAAATGAAGAGTTCCTCATCTGGTAAAAACTGCTTTAATTTCAGAGTGAATCAGTTTCTTTCCTAAAATCTGCAGTGGCCATTGGTGAATCCGGACCGAGAACAACGTCAGGTTGGAAAAAAGATCAAGCACTTCCTGCTGTGAAAAATAATGAGTGACAATCCCAGTCCCTCTCCGGAATGTCGCTTTTTCCGTTTCATAACCTGATCCGTACCGGAAATCATCAGTTGAGAAATCAGAAAAGAACAGGATACCCCCGGGTTTAAGAATTTTTTCCATATCACGTGGGACGAGTTTCCTTTCAGGCTCGTGCAGATGTCCGAAAATATGAATAGCGAAGACTGCGTCAAATGAACTGTTTTTGAAGGGTGAATGAAGGATATCTGCTACGATGAATTCACAGGATGCTGTTCCCGCGCAGCGTTTCCTGCTCAATGATACCGCCCGCTGAGAGAAATCGATGGCTGTCACATCCCACCCCCGCTGCGTCATTGCTGAGAGTGTTTTGCCGTTCCCGCACCCGATCTCGAGCACGCAGGATCCTTTTTCAAGGTGTGGGAGATCCTGTGTTGCCCCTCCCCAGAGTAATCCTCTGCGGGAATAATTGTCTTCCCATCCCCCGGTGAAATGTTCCATAATAAAACGTGTTTGTTTATACTTGATTGTAGTCTGGTTATTTTTTTGGCAATCTTTTTGATATTTGTTGGTCTGCTAAAGGTATACACCACAAAATACCATAATTATGATCTGACAATATACTACCATTTTCAACCATCTGTGGAAACTTATAGTCATGGAATGGTACGTTGAAAAAAACCGGCTCTTCCGGATATTCTAAAAATATTATTTAAAAAAGAAAAGAGAGGTTTTTTTTAAATCAGGATGAAATATCTCTCATCAGTTTTCAGGTTTTGCCATGTCCGGGCCGCGCACCACGCAGATTATTGGGATTTTCCTGATACTTGCAGTGATCTTAATTGCAGTACTTATGGTCATTCCCCAAGACCAGAAAAGAACCGTTGTTGTCTATACTTCGGTTGATCAGGTCTATTCAGAACCGATATTCCGTGACTTTGAAAATACGACTGGTATAAAAGTCCTCGCGGTGTACGATGTCGAAGCTACCAAAACAACAGGACTGGTTAACCGTCTCATCGCTGAAAAGCGGTACCCCATGGCTGACGTGTTCTGGAGCGGCGAATTCGGTCAGACGCTCCTTTTAAAGAACCAAAGCGTCCTTGCCCGGTACGCCTCGCCATCTGCATCTGACATCCCCCCAAATTTCAGAGATGAAGAGAATTACTGGACCGGTTTTGGAGGCAGGGCGAGAGTTTTCATTGTCAATACGGACAAGCTTTCACCTGACCAGTATCCCCAAACGATTAATGACATGCTCGATTCACGCTACCCTGCCAGCTCAATCGGGATCGCATACCCCATGTTCGGCACATCTGCTACACATGCAGCCGCACTTTACAGCCTGCTTGGAAGGGAAAAAGCAAGTGCTTTCTTCTCCAATATCAGCCAGCGCCAGATCCGGGTTACTGATGGTAACTCAGTTGTCCGCAATCTTGTGGCAGACGGACAACTCGCTTTTGGCCTTACCGATACCGATGACGCATGCAGCGCTTTGGAAAAAGGCGCTCATGTCGCTATTATCGTTCCTGACCAGAAACCCTCCGAGACAGGAACTCTTGTCATTCCTAATACTGTTGCGTTAATCGCCGGTGCACCGCACTCTCGAGAAGCACAAACCTTCATCGATTACCTGCTTGACATAAAAACCGAGAATTCTTTGGTATCTTCCGGATGGATCCAGATCCCGAGTCGAAAGGTCTCAACCCGGATAACCTGCCTGAACCTGACTGGTATCAGGACTATGAACGTTTCATACCAGGATGTTTATTCCGTAATTCCTGCTGTCCAGCAAGACCTCACCGAGATCTTTATCCGGTAACCGGTATGGTCGCAACACTCCCCTCGTTTTCAGAAGATCCGTTCACATCTCTGGAGACAGCACATCCTTTCTTTCCTGCTGTTGGGTATATTTCTCATCTTGATCCTGTCTCCGCTGCTTGGGCTGGGTCTGGATATCCTGCAAGCCCTTGGCCGGGGAAACTTCGATTTTCTTTCTTCTCTCCTTCTTTCACCCAGGCGGTTCGGTCTTCTTGCGGTAAGCATCGGGTTTGCAGCAGCAGTAGGTTTTACCGGTATAATTGTAGGAACCCTTCTGGTCTCATCCCTCTGGAGGATGTCCCGGATGATCCTGGTTTTCACGCTGCTTGCCCTGCTGGCTCTTGCTGCAATTCCTCCGTATATTCATGCCCTGACCTGGTCTTCCCTGTTGGGGTACCTGTCTGATTTCCTGCCTGTTGTGCCGGTCAGTGGCTGGGGAATCAGCTACTGGGTGGAGTGTATGGCACTGCTCCCGGTTGCCACGCTCCTTGTATGGATTGCGTTTGCATCGGTCGATCCGGCACTTATTGAAGCCGGACGGGTGGTTCGCCCGGATATAGAGATCTTTGCCCGGATCCTCCTGCCTCTTTCGGCTCCGGCATTGGGTGCTGCCTTCGGGCTCCTCTTCTTACTCTGCTGCTCTGACTATTCCATCCCCTCCCTTTTTGGTGCTGATGTCTATGCCCTGGACATTTTTGCGCAGTTCAGTATGTCTGCGAGCCCGGCTTTGACATTCCTGTATGCGCTCCCTCTCATGCTCATAACCATGTTTGTTATTATCACATGCCGCTCGGGGATCCGCACACTCGCCCAGACCCCCGACTGGTCATCATCCCGATTTGGAACTGCCCCAAGTTTTCCCCGCCCTTTTGTCCTGTTGCAGGATTTTGCCCGCAGTATAATCGTTATTCAGATCCTTGTTCTGGTATCCGGTCTTGTATTTGCCACGGGTTCTTTTGCCACCTTTACCAGTTCCGTAATTATGGCACAGGCAGAGCTGGTCTATAGCCTGATGATTGTAGTCATTGTTATTATTGTCTCTCTGCCAATGGCGCTGGCTGCTGCGTATGAGCTGAAAAAACCTGGTCTCCGCGGGATATTAGCATGGACCCTTGTCCTTCTCCCGCTGGCTATTCCCGCATCCCTGACCGGGATCGGGATGATTACTTTCTGGAATGCTTTTCCCCCATCCATCCTGTACCCCGGTTTTTTTCTCCCAGTTATGGTTGGTATTGCACGGTTTGCTCCGATTGCCGCCATTATTCTTTTTGTCCAGATCCGTTTTATTGACCCGATCCTGTTCGATGCAGCAGATGTCTTCTCTGACGGTATCCTCATGAACTGGGCAGAAATACGATTACCCTTGTTTGCACCCGGCCTTGTTGTTGCTGCGGGGATCCTGGCAGCCCTTACCCTTGCCGAACTCGGAGCAACACTCGTGGTAGCACCGCCAGGCCATGCAACCCTGACGATGCGTATCTACAATTACCTTCACTACGGTGCCACCGGGGAAGTGGCAGGCTTATGTCTGATGATTACGATACTTACCCTGATTGCGGGTGCATGCACGATTTATGCGCTCTACTGGTTGTACAGAAAACCGCAGGGCAGAATAAAAAACGGGGATGTTTAGATAGTGATTATCCTTGAAGAAGTGAGTAAATCGTTTGCGAACCATACGGCGGTAAATCGGGTCTCCCTCATAATACCCGACAAAGCTCAGATCGCTGTCCTTGGCCCCTCCGGGAGCGGAAAAACCACTCTTCTACGCCTGATAGCCGGGCTGGAGATGCCGGACGAGGGCATCATCTCGATGAATGGCAGGGTTGTCAGCAGCCCGGAGATTTTTGTACCTCCCTCAGAGCGTCACATTGGTTTTGTGTTCCAGTCCGCGGCCCTCTGGCCTCACAAAACCGTAGCGGGAAATATCCTTTTTGCCATGGGTTCCCTGCCAGGGAAAGAGCAGGAGGAGAGGCTGTTGACGCTCCTTGGCCGTATGGGGATTGCACACCTGCGGGACCGGTACCCTGACCAGATTTCCGGTGGAGAAGCGCGGAGGGCGGCCCTTGCCCGTGCTCTCGCGTCCCGGCCAGAAACACTTCTGTGCGACGAACCGCTGACAAACCTCGATCGCCCGTTGCGGGACGACCTGCTTGGGCTGATCGCGGAATCATCAAAAATCGCAGGATCCACTATGATCTATGTAACCCATGATGAGTACGAGGCGGCAAAGGTGGCCGATACTATCCTGTGTTTCAGGAACGGGACGATAGTCCGGTGAAAATTCCCATGCAGGAAAAAAATCTTAAACATCTCACGATAAATGCTGGATATCTCATTGCCGGCATCCTGATTATCGCTGCTATCATCATCATTTTCCAGAACCTGCTCGGGTTTGTGGAGATCCACACTGCTCCCCCGGGATGGCAGATCATACGACCGCCGCAGGAGGTTTCGACACTCCTTATCGTGAATGATACGGTCTGGACCGGGGGAAAGGACGGGTTGATTATAATCAATCGTATAAACGGAACCAGAATCAGGATCCCAGAACCCGTGCCATCGTTTGGATATGTGAGGCAGATCATGCGGGACCGCAGTGGCGGGATCTGGGTCGGTCATGACGGTGGGCTTGCCCGCTTCCGGAATGGTTCATGGTAGGTGGTCGCACCATCTCCCGGAATACCATTCAGCAGGGTTCTCAGTATTGCGGAATTCACGGATGGCACGATCGTAATTGGGACGGATACCGATATTCTGGCTTATTCGGACGGCATCTGGACGAGTATTTTAGGAAAAAATGCACCATTAATTGCATCCGCTGATGTCCTGCTTGCTGATAAAGACGGGGGCCTCTGGGTCGGGTGCGGGTCGCCGACACACGGAGGGCTGTACCGTTCGAACGGCACTCATCTGGTCATCGTTCTCGTTAAAGGACGGTCTTCCCCACCTGTCAGTACGGGGAATAATTCAGGCACACGATGGTTCTGTATGGGTTGCAACCGGTTTCTCACGTCATGGGGGAGCAGCCCGTTACTTCGCAGGGAGCTTTACGAACCTGACCATCACGGACGGACTTGCCGGGGAATCGACGCGGTCTGTGTACGAAGATAATGAAGGGAGGATGTGGATCGGTTCAGAATATGATGGTATTGCTGTCGGCTCTCCCGGCAAATGGAAAATCCTGACGAATAAAGACGGATTGGCCGGCTATGAAGTCAAGACAATGGTACAGGATCAGGATGGCACCTACTGGCTGGGTACAAATGGCGGGCTGAGCCGAATTGCCGGTACGGTTGTTTAAAATACCATTTTTTGATTGTTTATGCTCAATAGAAACGGGCATGAACAGTGTGTTCGCACCCAAACCATGAAAACCGTATAATATAAGAAGGTCCCCGCCTCAGGGCCTCTCAGAGGCACGGCGGGACAGGGAGGTTAATGGTATTTTTGGTTGCTGATCCGCCGCGGGGGCGTTCATCGTAACTGAAGAATAGAGATGATAATCGCCTCATCATACCTGAATTTTTCGATTTTCATGGGAAATCCAGTTTTAATGGAACAATCTCACTGAAGACAAGGCCGGATATAATTGTCATCTGGGACTATTTTTACTGTCAAAAAACCTCTGTGAGAATTCTGGTACACCGGAGCCTGCTACGAGCCCGGTTGTACCTAATTTCCCTTGCCCCCCGAATTTTAGAGGTCATAATTCGGAAAAATGCGGAACCGGGCCGGAATTATTCAACGATTTCCGACGGGAACGGATGAGGTCGAATATAGCAATGTTACGAAGACCGAAAGCAGGAGGGAATGTGTTTTGGGACACGGCGGGCAGCGACCGGGGATATTCTGGCATTCTCCCCTGGGGGCATCAGGGATAAAGAGGAATTCTACAGAGCAATTGTTTATAAAATATCTGACAATCCCTTGTATCTCCTGGGATATAATCATGGAAGGTTTTTTGACTTTTTCTGGTTCTAACAAGAGATCATCCCGGGGGTCTACCGAAGGATAAACTCAATACGCTCAAATATGTTTACGGTAAAGAAATGAGTATTAAAAAAAATCAATCCATTCTTGACAAACTATCACCGGACGTAGTTACTATGGATTTCACTGAAGCACAACAAAAGCGTTCTGAGCTTGCAACGCAGCTAAGAAATGGCCAAATTACCGCTGCCCAGTATACGACAGCTATCAATGCCCTCCGCGTGACAGATAGCCCCGGAAGGTGGTGGCAACCAAATCCTCAGGGAGAGGGATGGCTCGTCTGGGATGGAAAAGCATGGCAGACGGGATCCCCGGGAAGCACGGGACTTCAGGCTACGCCAGCACAACAGTCCCGGGATTTCAACCAGAAAACTCAGCTGATGAGTGTTGATGAGTTTAAAAAAATCTCCCGGGAAGTTCCACTCGCACAACGACCCCAGAAATGGTGGGATCTGCTCTCAATCCTCGGGGGTGTTGCAGCTGCTGTCATCTGGTTCCTGTATGGCGGACTCCGCGAAGGGTTCGATAGTATATCGGCGCTCCTGATGATTGTGATGCCGGTTGCACTGGTTATTTTCCGGTCGAATATTGATGGCATCCTCGTTCCGGTCCAACCGCAACGGAAAAAGTTTCCCCGGGTGCTTTTGATCGGTCTGGGACTCGCTGCACCTTTCCTTACCGCATGGATCCTTTATAATATCTTTTATATCAGCCAGTATCCGTTGATGCAGTCAAATATTATCATTGGAACCCTTGTCTCCTATGTTATTGTCCGGGATCCTGTGGTTTCTGGTGGTAATAGTCAACGTTCCAGACCATTTACCGCAACCGGTGTGAGCATAATTCTCTGTGTGATGATAATTTCACTTCTGGTTGTGCCCGTGATGGCAGATGACTGTACCCGCGACCCGCTGAATGCCCAGGATTGTCTGAGAACCCCGGGATTTGCAGAAATTATGGCGGGGCTTGTCGCGGCAATTCTTGCAGGTCTTATCAATGGCCCTATTATCCTCCAGACATTCCTGCAGAATATCGCCAACAGTGCCAGCCCGGCAGGACAGTCGGTCATAAATCAAACCGTTCTGACCGGAGATCTGCAGAACCTCATCAATGATCTGACAAAACAAGGCAAGTATGTCTCGAATGCAACACTCCCCCAGAAAGTCTTGGTATAATCTGCCCATCAAAGCGCAATTATCTGATTATTTTACCGGATCAGAGCGTCTCCACTGCGAGGAGGCAGCTGAACTACGGAGCAGCTATTTTAAAACCCCTCCAGGCACAATTTGGCAAGGATGTAAAACTCGGGCAGATTTTCATTGAAAGAAACACGTTGATGAACCATACCGCCAATGTAATCCAGTTCCCGAATGGTGAAAAATATATTGTTGATGTCTGGAAAAGCATGATTGATGGTAAGCCAGCAATTTATAAGCAGGCTGACTGGGTCAAAGAATGGAATGGAACCCTCGGGGGTTCGCCAACGGTAAATGTCCTCATGTTTTAGAGGTTCGAAGAGGTGATAAAATGCAAACAGCTCAGATAAGTCCTGAACAAAAAGTCATTGAAGAACGGTTTGAAGAAATAAAAAACATGGCAGTTGATCCGGAAAAAACTGCTGTAGCACAGTTCGGATCAATGGAATCATGGATATTTCAGCTTGGAGAGTACCGTCTGTTCTTAAATCCGCTTACGAAAACCTGGTATTACTTTGACCGTGTCCATAATGACTTTAAAGATCTTAAGCACCCTTCAGGGTCAGGTTTTTTTTACCTCAATGGAGATAATCTCGAATTCTCAGAGTATGAGACAGCACCTGCAGGTTCTTCAATGGTTAAATGTCCAAAATGCGGGAATATTCTTACCCCGAACCTCAAGTTCTGCAACCAGTGCGGAGCAGCAGTCCCGGCTGCTCCAACTCCCATAACCCCCCAGGCACTCCACTTCTGTCCTGACTGTGGGGCTCAGATTAATCTGGGAGTTAAATTCTGTAATAGTTGCGGTAAAAAACTAGTCGGATAAACGCGCGTGGATTGGAAAAGTATTTCTTATTTTTAAAATTTTAAAAAGTCCTTTTATGTACATCAAAATCAATATTGTATCTTCACATAATCCTTCTTGAACATTTGTTAATCTTTTGACCAAATTTATCGTGGAGAATGAAAATGACTGATATTTCCCCTGCGGATAATTCATGGCAGATATGTCCACAGTGCAATACTCCGGTTGCTCCTGACAGGAAGTTCTGTGAGTCGTGCGGTGCGAAAATTGAAATCCCGCTTCTGTGCTCCCAGTGTGGCGCTCCGGGGAGTAAAGGGAGAAAATTCTGTGAATCCTGCGGAGCAGCTCTTGTTCAGATAACTGAAGTAAAATCTCCTGTGGTCCCCCTCGTTCTTCCTGAACAGGTCCCGTCCTCGGGAAACATTGAAGAACCGGTCAAACTGCCACAACATTCACCGGTCTCAAAACTCCCCGGTACCAAAAAACCCCTTCCGACAAGGACATTTGCAATTATCGGTATCATACTACTGATCGTGGTGGCACTGGGAGCCTATGCTGTTGTTTTACCCCTACTTTTTGGCGCTGGCACATCGGAAAAAAGTGGAGGAAGTACACCAGGATCCATAACACCTGTTTCCGGTTCCGCCATGGGTACAGCCCCCTCTGAGGGACCCCCACCAGTAACCGGAACGCTCACCCCCGGACCAACCCAGGTACCTCCGCCGAACCTTCAAGTGAACTTCCAGGCCGAACGTGATCCGATAACCAGCATTGTAACGGTCACTTTTACCGGTGGTTCAGGTCTGAATGGTGTCAGGGATGTGGTATGCAGGCTTACCCGTTCTGATGGGCAGGTAATCTCACAGACTTTCACTCTCCAGCAGGTAGGATCAAGCGCATCACTTCAGGGAACTAAGATGACCGACCGTATTCAGGTTACAGCCCGCTATTATAATGGAGATCAGTATACCGTTCTCGATCAGGTCTTTGAATACAAAAAGCGATAATTTTTAATTAATCATTGATTTTAACTCATTGGCCACTAAAATGGATACGGCGAAAAAATTCAGGTTTAAATGGCATAAGATCTGCGTATTTGAATTTTCTTTATACTCCCGCATTCCTGCAGTTCTTTTTAATTCTCCCAGAAAATAGCATGCTTCACGTACTCCACTCCTGAAACGGTTTATCTTACGGATTGTCTGAGTTTCTGCGTCACAAGACCGATAAGGGCATCTATTGAACGAATTCGATTAATTTCGTCTGCGCTGATAAACTCATGAAATGACTTTCCCGATTGTATGTAGACGGCAGGTAACAGGGGATTTAGTTCCCCGGATATCTGTTGAAATTCATCCTGGTACAGAAAACGGCAGGAAAAACTCAGATCGTTGATGAAACGTTTCCATGTTTTTTTCATCCCCACAGGGCTGTAAATTAATGCAAACAGATTGCACCGTGGGGTTTTTACTGATGACACACTCTGCCGGTAATCGGGCATACCTGACAGGTTGCCTCTCTCAATATTATACACAAACAGCAGGACCATTCCGGACTGCATCGTACATTCCCATTTCTCTTTGATGACTTAAGGGTTGGGTTTATTAATAAGCAGTTCAGTCGGTTCAAAGATACGTTAGCTGGTTTTTAGGAATACGGGTCGATAATAATTTTTTGGTATCGGGTTACCTGCAAAGGCGATAAATTATGAATATACATCCATGCTATAATACATAGAAACGCGTACACGAGAAGGTATATTCAATGCTTGACATCAGGTTCGTACGATCAAGCCCGGACATAGTCAGGGCAGATCTTGAAAAACGCAATGATAGTGAAAAGCTCGCGTGGATAGATGACCTGCTAAAAAACGATGTCCGTTCCCGCGAACTCAAAATCGAAACGGATATACTGCGTCAGCGCCGTAACACGATTGCTCGCGAGATAAATGCGATGCGGAAATCCGGAAAAGACGCAAACCTCCTGATGGCTGAAGCAACCGACCTTCCTAAAAAAATCAGGGAACATGATGAGGAGCAGGAAGCAATTGCACACAAGATTCGCTATTATCTTATGCGCCTGCCCAATATTCTGCATGAAAGTGTTCCTGTGGGAAAGGACGATACTGAAAATGTTGAAATCAGGCGTGTAGGTACAGCCAGGACATTTGATTTTGAATTAAAGAACCATGGTCAGCTCGCGACTGACCAGGGATGGGCTGATTTCGAACGTGCAACAAAAATTTCCGGAGCGGGTTTTTATTTCCTGAAGGGCAGCCTTGTCCTTCTTGATATGGCACTCCAGCGCTATGCAATTGATCTGCTCGTACGTAAAGGGTTTACTCCGGTAATCCCTCCGTATATGATCAACCGGCCATCGTATGAAGGTGTAACAGATCTGGAAGATTTTGAAAAAGTCATGTATAAAATTGAGGGGGATGAATCCTACCTTATCGCAACCAGTGAACACCCCCTTGGTGCAATGCATAAGGATGAGATTTTTGAAGACAAAGATCTCCCGCTTCGCCTTGCCGGAATATCTCCCTGCTTCAGGCGGGAGATCGGAGCGCATGGTCTGGATACTAAAGGGCTGTTTCGCGTTCACCAGTTCACTAAAGTGGAACAGTTTGTATTCTGCAAACCTGAAGATTCATGGCGGATTCACGAGGAATTACTGGCAAATGCCGAAGAGGTATTCCAGAATCTTGAGATACCGTACCGCGTAGTAAATATTTGTACTGGCGATATTGGGACTGTTGCGGCAAAAAAATATGATATCGAAGCCTGGATGCCCCGGGAGAACGCGTACCGGGAAGTGGTATCATGTTCGAATTGCACCTCCTATCAGGCAGTCCGGCTGAATATCAAGGTACGGGATAAAAGTGAATTTGAGTCAAAACAGAATGTTCATACTCTCAATTCAACTGCGATTGCCACATCACGGGTAATGCGTGCAATCCTTGAGAACTATCAGGGTAAGGATGGTTCAGTGAAAATTCCCGGCGTACTCCGGCCCTATATATATGACAAGGAATATCTCTGATTATGTAAGTCCGGAATCAACAGGAATACGAACAAATACTTATTTGCTGTTGATAACGCAACTATAGGTAAGGGTGTGGTACTATAGGCTATCCTGAACTGGACCGCGATGAGTCCATAATCCTGGAAACCAGAAACGTAAAATATAAATCCATCTCGTTTGATGCGATTCTTACTAATAAGCGTATTATTCTTACCGATAGTAAAAAGAGTGGAATTCCCTCGCAGAACATCTCTCTTTCAACTATCAGAAATATCGAAGCGGGTGAAAATGCAATCCGCGATCATTTTTTAATTCTTGCAATAATGAATGATTCTGGTGAAAAACAACAGACTGTTCTCACATTTTTACGGAGTGCGGGCGGGGAAAGAAAACGGGAATGCAACGAATGGGCCCGGAAATTAAAAAGTCTTATCCTGTCACCATCCCCGGAAACAAGCGTTTCTCCTGGCCCCATACCTGAAAGTCCCGTTTTCACAAAACGCGATGTTCCGGAAAGCGCGCAATCTGGTCCTGCGGGCACTCGTCCGGCAAAAAAGAAGATCGAAATCGTCCGTCCCCTGGGAACGATTATTGAAAAAAGTCCTGTTGCTCCAGTTCCGGTTGAGATCTCTTCTCTCCCTTCCGGTACATTCTGTTCACGTTGCGGGAATCGTGTCCCTCATAAATCCCCATTCTGCAACTTCTGTGGCACTCCCATAATTAATGTACCAGCGCCAGCGGTTCAGCAACCTGCCATTTCCCGGGAACAGGTACCGGTACCACCATTGATATCTCAACCGGTGATTCCTGTGGTTCCCCCAGAGCCCGCGCCTGTTGCACCTTCACCAGTAGTTCCGAAAGAACAGGTACCGGTTGTTCCTCCTGCGACTGGTGTTGCAGAAGAACCAAAGAGCAGCAGCCCCATTAACCAGATTATCCATTCCATTGAGCCATTGATTGAGGACTCTGTTCCACGGACACAGCAGGCACCCCTGTTCAAAAAACCTGTTCCTGAACAGACACAAAAACCCGTTATAACCGAAGTTGAGGCAGAAAGTCCCCCCCAGGTTGTCTGGCCGGTACTGCCAAATTCTGCATCTTCCGGTGAGCCGGCCACGGTAACAACTCCTATAGAAACCATCACCACCCCTTCGCCACCGCCACCCCCGGCTCCAGCGCCGGCTGGGAAAAAACCCAATTATCTTGCAATTGGAATCATCATTATCGCTATCCTGCCTATCATTGCCGGGATAGTAATAGTCGCAAACATGATGGCAGCTCCTCAAGGAGGTCTCGGAGTGACGCCAACAATAACTGCTGTGGTGACAACAATTTCAACGCCAAAACCACAACTCACAATTACCCCGGTAGAAACCGTGACTTTAGCCCCCGGACAAACACAATTGATGATCCCACCCACGGGAGTTTGGGTGAGGGCATCGTATTCCGGGACGTATATCGGGTTGATAGGTACACCGGGCAACCAGATTGAAGTGACCGGTACCGGGGACAAATTTTACCCGATATCCACAAGCGATGGAATCGTTGCGGCAGTCCTCCAGAAAAAGGACGGTTCCGGAGATAAAATTATTCTCGAGATTTATAAAAACGGGGTAATGGTCAAACGAGAGGTAACGTCCACACCAAAAGGTATCGTTGAAATTCAACTCGATTTGAAAACCCTGCCCGCAACCGGAAATTAAAGATAGTAAAAAATACCGGTCATTCCGTGGCTTTCATGAGGAAAGAGACGAAGACCGTTCTTATGTTACCGATAAAAATTGAATCAATCGTTGAAATAATTAATTGTCCATAATCACATCTCCGTTATAGGATGTGAGCAACGAGATCGAGTTTTTCAGAGGATAGATTGCATTTCGTTCAGGGTCATAAATAAAAGTAATGTACGATTTGTTCATTGCATCCTTCAATGCATATGAATTGCTGCCCTGTGCACTCCACGTCCAGTGAATTACCAGCGTCCTTTTTTTATCGCCCACAGAGAAACTTTCCACAAATGAACCGTCAGAATTAAACCGGTACCTGTCGTCATAACCGTACGAATAATTTTCCCTCCAGACCCCGATGTGATTGCACAGGAGATAGCAGAGAACCTTGAAGATGCACTGGTCCAATTCAGTGGGATTACAACGTCATTAAAAGGATGATTATAATCCCAGTTGCACTATAAAATCATCAGATGCGAAAAGCGTATCGGGAATGGGCAGTATCGAAGAATATATCTGATATCGTTGGAATTATCGACAATGCAATGAAGAACTAATAATAGGTAAACCTTTTTCAGAAAAAGGTAAACATTTTTACTTTTTTATTAAAACATATAGATATAATTAAACCCTCTCGGTACCAAGATTATAATCCAGCAAAACCTCCCCAACACAGACAAATGACTAGTATTGTAGTTGACGATAGAGGTCTGATGTTATATGAAGGATCATAAGAAGAAAAAGGATTCAAAAAGTATCGTTAAAGAAAAAAAGTACAAAAAGAACAAAGAAAAAATCTCAAAAATTACCAACTGTCCAATCAATAATGCAACTCTTGAAGCGGCAGTCAGAGATGCAATTTTACAACCCCGTTCTGCCATATGGGATAAACAATGCAGGGGCATAACAAGGTATTACAAGAGAGAAATTCCAGATTTTTCAATGTCCGATGATATGAGAGAAAATGTCAAAAAAATGTATCAGAGCCGGGATCCTGACTTATATGATGCAATCGAGAAGGAAATTCAACGTCAGGAAAAAGAGTGAAGATACAAATCTACCATAACTCCTCGGACTTCGTCCGAACGATATTCCCCAAAGGCACACCTCGAACAAATCCTTGATATAAACAAGGGTTTGGGCAGGTGAATGAATGAACACCAACACAACAACATCAGGAACTGTCCGCTTTCCAAAGGCAGGACGTATCGTACGGGAAAAGACCAACGACATCAGAATCGAGGTTGAGGGACGGGGAACCTTTTACCTCAAAGGTGAATGCGATCTGTGGAGAAAAATCGAAGACAATTGAGAAGGGTAGGGAAATAAGTGAGGTGAAAATATGATTTTGAGGGAAAAAATTACCTGGGATGGGTGAAACCAGGGTCCCATTTTTTCCCATTTTTTTAGTAACTCCTGAACCGGGGCAATCTGGATATTCCACCCTTTTATTATGGCGGCATCAATACCGAGTCAATAGCATGACAGACGCCATTATCCGGCTTGATATCAGGAATGATGACCTTTGCTTTGTTAACAAACACCCCGTCATTGCCCGCGGTTATCGTCAGGTTTCCTCCCTGAAGTGTTTTCAGGCTTTTCATTTTTGCTACATCCGCTGCCATATTCTTTCCCGAAACGACATGGTAGAGGAGAATCTGCTTTAACTTCCCTTCAGGATCTTTTAAAAGGGATTCAACAGTTCCAGCTGGTAGTTTTTTGAAAGCATCATCAGTAGGTGCAAATACTGTAAATGGGCCGGTCCACTCAGGGCACCATCGAGTTTCGCTGCCTTGACAGCGGCAACAAGGGTTTTGAATCTCCCGTCTGCGACGGCGACGTCAACAATCGTTTTCATGTAATAGACCTCTTACCCTTTAAGGGCATGGGGGTTATATCATGAATTATATTTATATTATCAGTTGAATTACAGATTTTGAAAAACGATTTTTGATTTTATTAATTTAAATCTTAAAAGGTTGCATTAGCGATTTATTTCTATCCCAACCTCATTTCGCCTTAAAAATCCGGGTGTCCAAGGAGGATCGTATCTCATAAGAAACGGCGTGCCCCCCGGCTCGATCCCGGCTTTTTTCAGCCCTTCGAGTAGCCGCAACTCTTCTCTTTCCACTTCGTCTTTTCTGGCATATCCCCGGAAGCGGATAACGGCTACTTCCCTCGAGGGCAATGTCGTGATCCGCACTCCTTTGTCAAGTGGTTCAGGAATATCTTCTCGTAATTTTCCTGGAGGCATCACAAAAGACATCGATTTTGAATCGGAAACCACTGGCGCAGTCATTGGGATCTGACGAGAAGTGATAACCGGAGAGGTCATAGATATTTTCTGTTGCATGTGGTTGTTACCGGTGATATAGGCAAAGAGTTGGTTGAAGCCGGAATCATCTCCGGAACTATCGACCGTAGCAAGCACTGTCACTGGGTATTTCCTGAATTCGATCTCTCCTGCATTACCAGTGATTTCATATGGGATTGTTTCAGTCATTTTCCAAGCCATCTCCTATCCGTTTTCCCATTGGTTAGGGTCTTTCAATTGCATGGGTGAAAAGATTATGTTATAAATTTCGGTAATTTCCAAAATCTGGAAAAACCATCCTTTATACCACTCATCAGGATAAAAGAGACAGAAGTCTGAGATGGGAATGCATCTAAATCCGGAAAGCAGGAAAGCCAGATCGTTCACAATCCTTCTGTAAGCAGGATCAATGAGTTTGCCGATACAATTTACCCATTACCAGGACTTTTGCCAAAGGAAGGGCAATGGCAGGGCTGGGATATCTAGGGGGTCTTACGCTCATCAGGGCTTCCGCCCCTCGCCGCGTGGGCTTCCCCGAAGGAAGTTGTATTGTCGACATGAAGATCGGTCGAGACTGTTCGTCTCCACTGCATTACGGCTCACTGACACTCGCCTCCATTCCGCTCTGCTCTCAGACTCTTCCTTGTTTTCACGGTTGACCTGTTGTAAGGATGACGCACCCCTTCGCTCACAGGTTCGCTGCGGGCTTGCTGTTCTGCCCACTCCTCACACCTTGCTTCGCACCGTGTTCGTCGCTGTGTACCGTTGGGTGTGTTGATTGCTCACATTGGTCGCTGGGGGCAACCCTGAGGGGTTACCCCAAGGCGGCGTTGATACGCCCCGGGGGTGACTGACAGCCCAACTTCCACAACGACAAAACAAGGGCCTAGATTATACCAAAATCAGAGATCGCAATTTACCAAGACGTAGGGAATTGCCCTAATGGTAAATCCCCCATTCCGTTCAACGATTGATAGCATTAGCAGCGTTCTTTGGGCAGATAGGCGGTCCGAAATAATCATGAGCCCAATTTGCAAATCTGATTGGGATTTCGGAAAAACCGATCCTTGTAAAATTTTTAACGAACAGTAAGTCTTTGTCTCATGTTGCTAAGTATGATTCATGAAAAGGTTGCATCACACAAAATCTCCCTTCAATCATCAAAACCAAAGTTTGCATATCCTATCATCCGGTTGCCAAAAGAATACCGTTCAGTTGTAGGATCGGAAGCTGAAATATTTTCTACGGAGTATTTGGGCCAGCAGGCATTCCTTGTGGTTGTGAATGGGTTAGACAACAAGTTAGACAACTTAAAAAGGTATCCATCAAAAACTCAGGTAAAAGTCATGGGAAAATAGTAATAATGGAAGATGTCAGATCTCAAAGGAAATCGTTCAGAATCAGAAAGAAAGGGGAAAAGGGGGGAATTCTTCCACCCTATGCTGCTATGGGGATTCGAACCCCAGTCGCGGGCGTGAAAGGCCCGCATGATTGGCCGGACTACACTATAGCAGCGCGTTGTTGCTCTATCTAATTTCTCGTCACCTCATAAATAGATTATGGAATAGGAAAATACCGGATGCATAACCTTTTTTTTGTATATTCCCCGAATGGTTATTTTTTATTGATGGGATGGCCCTCGATCTCGGTGACGGTCTTGAATGCGGCCATCAGCTGCCGTGTGACCGGCCCGGGTTTCCGGTCCCGATTGTCCGTCCGTCCACCCAGGTTATGGGAGCGACTTCAGCGGCAGTACCGGTACAGATCATCTCGTCTGCCGAATAGAGATCAAAGTATCCGATATTCTGCTCCTTTACCGTGATACCCAGGGATTTTGCGAGCTCGAGAAGAACCATGCGTGTGATACCCCTGAGGTTGTTGAGGGTCGGTGGCGTGATAATCTCACCGTTCTTCACGATATAGAGGTTATCCCCCGAACCTTCCGAGATGTAACCGTTTGTGTCAAAGAAGATCGCCTCATCGCCGCCCTTATAGTTCGCTTCGATTTTAGCAAGGATATTGTTGAGGTAATTTAAGCTTTTTACATTGGGGGGAAGTGCATCAGCGGGATTTCTTCTCACTGAAACAGTTACTGCCCGGAGACCCTTATCGTACAGGTCACCGTACATCGCTCCCCAGCTTGTTGCAATCACAACTACTGAAGGTTTTGGACATTTTCTTGGATCCAGGCCCAGGTCTCCTACGCCGCGGCTGATAATTGGACGAATATACGCGTTGGTTAAAGAATTCCTTCTCAGTACTTCGCAGATCACTTCTGCCATCTCCTCTTTGGAGAATGGTGGTTGCAAATCGATGGTTTTTGCTGAATCATAAAGCCGGTCGAGATGTTCCTTCAAACGGAAAATTCTGCCGTTATAAGCTCGGATTCCCTCAAACACACCGTCACCGTACAAAAAACCATGATCAAAGACCGAGATTTTTGCCTGATCGTCCGGAAGATATTTACCATCAATGTAAATGATCATAAATTTCATGGGATGTGTGGGGTTTTGTAGTTTTTTCTTTTGACTCCTTGAGAAAAAGAGCATTTGATTTTATAGATATTCCACTCAATCTTACCTCAAAATTTTTTACCTTTTTCGGCTTAAGAATTTCGATCATTTCATATTTTAGATTTATAACTGTCAGAGGTGAAAATGGGACTATTAAAAACGAAAATTTATTGAAAGGTCCTGGTTTTTCTCTCACCTGGTCAGGTTTTATTTTGGCACAGTTTTATGAAATGCTGAAACATCCCGGCACTTGCAACCGGGTGAAGATGTGTGTAACTGCCAAGGGTATTTTTGATAACTGCACCGTCAAGATTTTCAACAATTCCGACTCCCCGTGAGAGCCGGTAGGCATAGCGCGTATCCGCAGACAGGACGACATCCGAATAATGAAATTCATGGCCGCGGAACGTAGCAGCACCGAAGGGAGAATCACTCGCACTCCTCCCTTCAACATAACTGACGACCCTTTTTGCCGGCATCCGCGTTTCTCCGCTAAAAACCCTGCACATTTCATAGGATTCATCAGCATGTGATCCCTGCCACCCCATTTTCAGATTCATCCGGTCGGTGAGGTACATGAGCCCGCCGCACTCAGCGTATATAGGTGATCCGTTTCCCGAGACCTCGCGTATCGCTTCACGCATAGGATCGTTTGCTTCGAGTTCCTTAACAAAGATTTCAGGATAACCGCCCCCGATAATATACCCGTCAGCGTCAGGAAGGCGGTCATGCACAGGACTGAAAGGAATGTACTCCGCTCCTTCTGCATGAAGCAAATCAAAAAGATCAGCATAGTAAAAATTGAATGCTTCATCGAGTGCAACACCAATGGTTACATCCCGGTTTACGGTGTTATCAAAGAGTGTCTTCTCCTGAAAAGGTTCCTGAGTTGCGCCCATCAGCTCCTCAAATCTCTGAAGATCTACATACTGACTGATCAAATTCGTGATAGTTGAAATTCGTGCATCGAAGTCTCCACGCCCGGTACCTTCGCGATAGGGAACGAGTCCAAGATGACGCATTGCCAGCTGCATCTCTTCCATACGGGGTATTGCTCCGATGACCGGAATACCACAATAATGTTCGATAGCAGTGACCGCCTTTTCTCTATGTGAACCTCCTTTAATATTGTTCAGGATTACTCCTGCAATATGAACGTCCTGATCAAATTCCTGAAATCCTTTCACCAGCGCAGCGGCGCTTCGGGTGATACTTTGGGCAGACACTACAAGCACGACCGGGATATTGAGTATTTTTGCAACAGACGCTGTGCTTCCGGTATCGTTAAGTGCCTCTGCTCCTTCATATAACCCACGAACCCCTTCGACGATTGCGATGTCTGCATCACGGCAGCCAAACTGAAAGATATCACGTATCTGGGTATCTGAAAGGGCAAAACTGTCAAGATTCCGGCACGGTCTGCCCGGAGACCGCAGACAGGTATGAGGGATCAATATAATCCATTCCCACCTTAAATGTCTGAACCTTCCTTTTTTTGGAAAGGAGTGCGGAAAGGGCAAGGGTGATGCTTGTTTTGCCACTTCCGGAACGATCGCCGGTTATCAGGATTTGTTTCATATCAGGCTCCTTAAGATGGCACCGAATTCGCTCTCGATAATGGTTGTGACCCCCAGTGTCTTTGGGTGGAGATCGATTTCCACAATCACGTGCTGGTGCCCGATTGCCCGGAGGGGACCAACCTGTCGGGGACCATTTGTCACTGAGAAGCATTCAATTCCCTGCGTATAATTCGGAGGTATTGCATGCGGGACACCACAGATGAGAGCGAACCGGGGAGCGATCTCTTCAAGTTTCCTGCCGAGCAGATCCCCATTTGCCCCATATTCATCCAGTGCGCCAACAAGGTCAATCCTTATTCCCCGTTTTGTCATCTCTTTCAGGATCCGGTCCGCATCCAGCCGGGTTTTGGGAAGACCACGCTGGTCAAGATTGGCAATATAAGTAATATCCGCATCCGGACAGGTATCATGTAGAGCAACGAGCTCATCAGCGAACATATATGCCGTCTCTTTCTTGGCATTCAGGATAGCAACACCCTTTTTCCCGCTACGGGCGAGATCGAGGAGTCTTTGGGCTGCAACGTGTTTCAGGTCACCCCTGGAGGGTTCAATATAGGGAAGACTCGCTGCACCCCTGACCCGTTCCACTTCATTTGCCTTTTCCATCAGGAACCGCTGCCTTGTGAGTTCGTCCGGTGATCCAGCCGGCTTCGCATGCAGCTTCCAGTGTCGAAAGCACGCCAGCGATATTCTCAAGATAGCCGGCATGAATATCAACAGCGATGGTGGGAGTCTTTACCCCGGCTCCATCAATCGCTGACTGGAGATCTTCTCCAATTATCATTGCAACGCAGGTCCCGATCACTGCCATCCTTGAGGGGGAAAAATGATCTTCGGCATATCGAAGAACATCTTCTAATGGCTTCTGGCCCCCGAAAATAAACTCGTTGTCTGCAAGTGACGTAGTAAGAACCCGCATGCCATCCTCTTCGAGCAGCCGTGCATGCTTAAACGAACAGCCGGATGGGCCATGGAGGATAGCAACATCGACTTTGAGATCTCGAGCAGTATAGAGTGCTGCAACAATTGAACTGGGGCGCGGGTGCATGTATTTCATTATAAATCAGTTATCTCCAGGTTTTTACGGCAAGTACAATTGAACCTTGTGTTGTCATACGCAGTGCTGATGAACGGGCTTCTTCTAATGTGACTTCATACGCCGAAATGAGTGGTTCGAGTTTTGTGAACTCCACCGTTCCGGGTCGGGGGAATGTTCCGACCCAGACGATATGGTCGGGACGGACGTGATTGATTGATTCATGGATCTGTTTAAAAGAAAACCCTTCGCAGACCGCTCCATCGCCTTTCATCTGGCCGATTACAAGAGTAACGGCATCATTTCCGGATTTGGCTCGTGCAAACTGTGCAGCTTCAACTGTCGTCGCTGAATTCGTACCGCTGTTAGCATTGTCTACAACCAGTCACTCCCTGCTCATATGATACCGACATCCTGCCCGAAAGTGCGCTGAATGAGGATAATGGTTCAGGGTCAACCCCCAGCATCATGGCGGCAGCAACTGCAAGTATCAGGGGGGTCCGGTAGCCGGGGAGAGCAAGGAGTGGATTTGAAAACCTGCAGGTTTTTCCTGACAGCGACAGGGAGCATTCCGTGTCAGTACAGGATGCAACATCTTCAATATGCACAACCCTGTGGGCGGATGATGAAGGGATATTTTCTGCAAAAAGAAGATGTCTGCAGTTTTTAGTCGTTTCGATTTTTGCTAAAAGAGCAGACTTTTTTTTAGCGGCAAAAGAATAATCTTCAGAAGAAGTGATTATCCCCAGAGTTCCGGAGCAGGTGATTCCTAACGATTCCTCCACGATGAGCCAGCCTTTGATATCAAGTGCCAGACGGACCGCAGCAAGTACCGATCCTGGTGCAATACTGCTTCGGGATATCATCATCTTTTCCGGGAACCGGTATGTTCCTGTTGAGGTATGCAGAATACCGGGCCCTTTCATTACGGAAGCGAGGGCATGCGCTGTGGTTGTTTTACCCCGGGCTCCGGTGATTTCAACCATGGGTTCCGGTACATTCTTTCCCAGAAGCAGGCGTATCGCTTCATGATGGGAAATCACCGGGGCGCGGGCAAATTTTATAAGAGGATGATCAGGATCAAGGTGTACCGGGGCAACCACGAGGTCATAATTACGTAACCGTGCAGTTGTTACATCCGGTGTGCTTTCTCCCCGATAGACATCAACACAATCTACTTTCTCGCCCCGTGCCGCAAAAGCTTCACCTATCGTTTTTCCACCGTGAATGGTGTCCAGGATAAGGATGTGCATAAAAAAAGATGTTACAGGAGAGTGAGTGCTTTTGCCGCGTTCTTTATCATCAGATTGGCAAGCAGGGGGTCGCTCCCGATCGGATCTGCATAAACGAGAGGGACCGATCTTCCATTGATTGAAAATACTCCTTTTTTTGTTCCTTCAGCAAGTCCAATCTCTCCGGGGATATCTTTTTCGATGTGGACACCTTTTGCGAGAAACAGGGGAACAACAACAATTGCATCGATTGGTTCGTGCCGGAATTCGTCCAGTGAATCCCTGATTGTTGGTTTATTCATATTCATAAATCCGCATTTGACAATAAAATCCGTGTTTTGTTCCTTGATCATCGCAGCGGTTTTCTCAACGAGCTCCTGATTATAAGGCATCGTACTTCCGTGCCCAACAAGTAACATTCCCTTCTTACCCATATAACACATAGTATTACCATAAACATTAAAAATTCTTACCAAATAGTTTTCTTACCTTGAAGCAGGCTGGGGATCAACAGAATTACCAATGCAAAGTAATTTGGTTGATCAGCCTCAACAAATATGAATCTATGATGGATGCCTTTGAGCGGTTCGGGCTGCTCATTAATGACCGGATTGTCAGGACACCTGTGGCAATTGCATCCATGGCGGGATGGGTTGACGCGGCATATGTTCTTGAACGCGCCGATCATATCGGTGCTGCTTTTATCGGGGGTTACTCGATTGACAAGCCTACCCTGGATGCCGCAAAGATCATTTGTGATGAAGGTAATCGTAAAGAATTTTTATACGATGATCCGGTCGCAGAACTAAAAAAACAGATGGCACTGTTAGCAAAAAGCAATGTTGTACTGGGATTAAACCTCCGTGGAAGTTCACCATCATCGTTCAGCGCGATTGCAGGATCACTGGGTGAACATGTGGTATACGAAATTGATGCCCATTGCCGGCAGCCTGCAATGGTAGCTGCTGGTTGCGGAGAGCATTACTTAAAAAAGCCTGGCGACTTAATGGCAGTTGTCCGGGCACTCAAATCCGAAGGTGTTACCGTTTCAGTAAAAATCCGTGCTGGTATCGCTGAAGATGACCGGTTGCTTGCCCGGAAACTATGGGAATCCGGAGCTGATATTCTTCATATTGATCTTATGGACTTCGGATCGGCAAAAATCCGCCAGATCCGAAACAGACTGCCCGCTTATGATTATTGCCAATAATTCAATAAATACCTTTGAGAGGATGAGAGAGATGCTCTCGCATGGGGCCGATCTTGTGTCACTTGCACGCAAATCAGATATCCGTACATTGTCAGGACTGGATGCGGCAATTACCCGTTACGCGACCGAAGAAGGCTGGTATAATTCTCCAAAACAGTTGTGCCGTGGTGGGGACATACGGGCACTCACTTTTTGCTGCATGCCGGTTAAGGAATGTCCGCTCATCCCCGTACTTTCCCATCTGGATATACCAAAAGAAGAGTACATACGGATCAAACTGGATACGGTGAAAGGCACTCCCCTTGAAGAGGGAAATCAGACCTGTTTTGGGAGCCTTGCCTGGTGTTGTAAAACCTCATCACCCTGTATGTTCCGCGATATGACGCTTAAACGGAGCGGACTTTCAAAGAAAGAATATATGCGCCTGAAACGCGAGCTCTCAGATACGATAATGAGCCGTGTTTTCCATGACGTGCCTTCTGATGAGAGCAGCTGAACGCGCACAGCTTGCGATGATGCTTGAAGTGTGTGCCTATCCTAAACCCGGGAACGTTGACCGCTGTCATGACTATCCTGAAACCCGTCTGGAACATTTCCTTGCCTCAACTCTGTTTGCACGCCAGGCGTTTGAAGAGGCCGAAACCGGGACAGGAAGGATCGGGGAAATAATCAAGCATGCAGTCCGTGATACCAATTGTCACGAAGGAGGGAATACACATTTTGGCGCATTTATCCTTCTCATCCCCCTCATTTACGGCAAAGGAATTCCCGGTGCATTGACAGCAATAGAAAAAACTGATGTATCTGATGCTGTCGCGTTTTACAAGGCCTTCGCCATGACCTCCGTGAAAATGAATTCCGCTGATGAACTGGATGTTCATGATCCCCACACGCTTACGGTGATCCGGGACCAGGAGATGACGCTCCTTGATATTATGCGGCATTCAGCGATCAATGATATGGTGGCGCGGGAATGGGTGACAGGATTTCCCCTTACCCGGCGGGGTGCGGATCTCCTGAAACATTTTGGCCCGGGCAGGCGGTCGATTGTTGATACATTCCTCACCCTCCTGGCCTCTGAACCGGATACCTTCGTCATCAAAAAACACGGCGCTGCGGTGGCACAGGAAACCATGTTAAAGGCCCGTGACGTTCTTGATGGCAGGTACCAGTTAGAGGATTTTGATACCGATTGCATTGAACGGGATATCAACCCCGGTTCAACGGCCGATATCCTTATCGCCTCACTTTTTATTGCGCTTGGGGAGGCATGGAAATGGGACTATTGAAGAGCGGGATAAATGAAGTGATAGCAACCACACGTTTCAATGCGGCACCTATGGGTATCCATTACCGAAAAGGAAAAGCCAGCATGGTGGTTTTTTTAGGTAGCAACACCGCAGAAAACATTGAGCGTGACGGCTGGATTGTTGCAAATTTTGTTCAGGATCCGCTTGTTTATGTAAGGACAGCATTTGAAGATCTGCCACAAAATTCATTTGTTGAAGAACAGGTCGCACAAAAGACAATGATGAGGCTTGCAGGTGCTGATGCATGGGCCGCATTCACTGCAACAATCGTCCGCAAAACCACCGAGACCATAATGGTTCATCTCACACTCGAAAAGGAGATTATTGAAGGTGTTTTTCTCCATCCGGTGAACCGTGGTTTCAACAATATTATCGAGGCTACGGTACATGCTACCCGGTATAAGGAGAACCGGGATCCGGAATTAAAAAGACTGATCGATTATCATGCGGGTCTTGTTCGCAAGTGCGGGGGAAAAAGGGAAGATGAAGCCCTGGATTTACTACTGAAGCACATTTAATTTTTTTGCACAGGTGCAAAAATCATCATGATCACACGTTTTATAAAAAAATTCCCGAAAGTAAATCACATCAACAAACGCGGGGTACCGGATCGCCTATGGGCGGTTCTATGAATCGCTCTCCACCAATCAGTGTTTCCATAATAACATGAGCCCCTTTCGTAACAGTACCCGATAACAGCTGCATCTTTCCCGTATTTATGTGAGTGAAGGGCTGCGAGGATCGCATCTGCAGAAGAAGGTGGAACACCCATAACGACCTTGCCTTCATTTGCAACTTCGAGTGGATCGATGCCCAGCATCGCTGCGGCACTCCTGACGCTCGTCCGGATGGGAAGTTTTTCTTCACTTATCCGTATACCTACACCACTTTTTCTTGCCATCTCATTGATAGCACTCGCAAATCCACCCCGTGTAGGATCTTTCATTGCATGGATGGTCCCGGCATCCAGTACTTTTTCCATCATTCCCCAGAGTGGAGCAACATCGGACCTGATTTGCTCGCCGAGATCGAATCCCTCCCGGTGTGCCATGATCGCTATACCATGATCACCCAGCGTACCGGAAACGATAATCACATCCCCCGGCACAAGACCATTGTCACGGACAACCTTCTTTGCGATACCAATACCGGCGGTGTTTATAGCGATACCATCGAGTGCTCCTTTCTCCATCACTTTTGTATCGCCGGTAACAAGGTTTGCACCCACTTCGCCGAGTGCTTCATCCATCGATGAGACGATCCTGGCCAGATCGTCGATTTCAAATCCTTCTTCAATGATCATTCCACATGAAAGTGCGATCGGTTTCCCGCCCATCATGGCAAGATCATTTATTGTCCCACAGACTGCGATCCTGCCGATATCCCCTCCCGGGAAAAAAACTGGACGGACCACGTGCGAATCTGTTGTAAAAACAATATTTTCGCCATTCAATGGGATTACAGCCCCGTCATCCAGTGCCTCAAGTCCGATTCCTCCGGCATTGTTATGCTTGAATTTTGTAAGTGTCTGCAGGAGTTCTCCCATCACTTCTCCCCCGGCACCATGCATCATGTTGACCTTCATGTTAGTCATCCACCTCAATTTCAACGCTTGTGACTACAATTTCTCTGCCACTGACCAGTTCCGGAAGAGCACCGCAGAGCGGGCAGACAAAAATCTCATCCCCCGAATACCCGCAGGGACACCGGGTACGGGGGGGCATCTCATTACACTCGAGTGTCGATGTGGCAAAAAGGGGGTCGTCTTCCTTGATCGTATCAAAGAGAAAAATTACCTGTTCCGGGTTCACCATCGCCATTTTGCCGACTTCAACACAAACCTTTTTTACATGGCTGGCTTTGTTCTCCAGTGCGGCTTTTCGGCTGGTTGCGTACAAGTCATATGCAATGGCGTACTCGTGCATCAATCCTCCATTGCAGCGTAGACCTGTTTGAACAGTTCCCGGGTCTCCAACCCCTCCTCTCGGGAGAGTCTCTGGATAGCAAATCCAACATGGACTAATACAAATTCGCCGATCTTGACGTCGACGAGATCAAGCCTGACTTCCTGTTTGAGATCGCCATAATCGACAACTCCTACATTCCCGTCTTTTATCTCCAGCACTTCTGCAGGAATCGCAACGCACATCGAAGGTCCTCTGGAATATCCATCTCATATATTGGAGGTTCAACAACATAAAAACAGTGTTATTACGCTTAAAACCGGTTATGATGTTTTGTGGTATCAGGGTGTTTTTCATTTTCATGCCTGCAAGCCCACCAGTAATAAAAAATGCAGTTCTGAAAAAACTGTATGAATGCAAAAAATTTTGCAGCTTCCGGATGCCTGGCAGGCAGCCTCATCCTTATGGTTTTTAACCGTATACTGGTGAATAGGAATATCCCGACTGGAACAAAAACTAACGAAAAAAAACTACGCCGGGGAAGAGATTTGAACTCTTGAGGTGCAGGGCACCAGTAGCTTTCAAGGCTACCGCCTTCCCGGACTAGACTACCCCGGCAGTGCTCCATATGTTAGGTGTCAGATATAAAAAAGGCTTCTTTATCGTGCCTGAGATGAAAAATTTAATATCTGATAAAGTGATGGTCAAAAAAGAAACGAACTTCATGCTTGTCAGGCAGTGATTTTAATAACGTATCAGAGATTTTGAATATTTATTCAGAAAATCAAAAAAAAGGGCTGCATCTCTTCCTGGTATACTTTTTGTCTGCTGGACTGGCATAAAAAATAGTATCCGCCCCTCCATAATTTACAAAAAAACATATTTTTAGAATTTTTTTCTGATTTCAAGGCCTGCGATTCCCAGGGCAATGACAACCAGGACCGGGTAGATGGGAGAACTGGGAGTAGTTGTTGTGTCTGTTGTTTGTACGCTTGCAGCGAAAGGTTCCGGGACAGAAGTGAGGGCCACAACAGAAAGAGCATTTTCTGCGTAAATGAAAACCTCGCTGTTCACAGAGTATTTTACCGGGAACACTTTAATATACAATGTTTTCCCTTTTCCCTGAAGCTGGATCTGTTCTGGGTATTGCTCGCCTTGTCCGTTCACTAACTGGATAACTCCGTTTTCATCGATATATTCGATGACCCAGTCAATGGATGAAGAAGTATGTATGGTGACTTGTCCAAAACCTGTTTTTATTGCAAAATAGGCAGGATTATTCCGTGATGATTTCGTGTGGGCGGATACAACGGATACCGTTGTTGTTGCAGGAGTTGGAGCAGATGTCAGGGACTGTTGCCCGTTAACGGTTATAATGCGTTTTCCAACATATCCGCGGGCATCCGTGAAACTAACTTCAAATTCCCCGGGTTCCGTAATAGGTACTTCAGTCGTAAATGTTCCCTGGTAGTTGGTATTGATATAGCGGGGTCCGAACACGACAAAATTATCAGGCCCTATCACTTCTATCTGGACGCCGGAATTTTCATCACCTTTAATCGAACCGGAAATGATGATCCTGCCATTGAAGTTCTGGGTACTTGAAGAGGCGAGATGGATATCATCGGATCGGTCTACGAGATACACAACACGCATGGTGGTTGAATCGCCATTACCACTTGTCGGGACTTCGACTTTGTACATCCCCGTTTTTAGACCGGTAGTATCAAAAACAGCACGAAAAGTGGAGTCAGACTGGACATATACGATTTTACGTTTTATTTCCGTTGTAGTCGTAAGCTGATAATAGAGCACTATGTCTATAGGTGTACCAATACCAAATGTAGTTGTCCCGTTAACAATGAGGGGTTTTCCTATGGGGAGTGTGTCGGGTGCATCTATATTTACTCTATACGCCGATCCAAATCCCGACAGAAAGAAAAGTCCCAACATCAGCAGGACGATCTTTTTCATCTATATAGGTTCAACTATTAGGATGTTAATGATTTCTGAACTATTGGAAAAACCACTGGCGAGGCTGGCTGGGACAGGAACGGTATGACAATGAATTGCTGACATGCCTTACGATTATTTTGAAAAGTGCAGGCTGCACATGGTCAAAGTGCAGGATGTGCAGTTACCGTCATGAGCGGTATAATACTCAGCAACCCCCGGAGATGCTCCTTATGCACCTGCGGGCACAGCTGGCCTGGATAACCCGGGAGTATAACACCGATGATTACCGTATGGTGAAAATCTTCACTTCCGGGAGTTTTTTTGATCCTGACGAAATTCCACCTGTTTTCCTGTCAGATGTTGCTACAAGGTTCAGGGGGAAACTGGTGATTGCAGAAACTCGTCCGGAATTTGTGAATGCGGAAGTTATCTCACCATTTCTGGAAATGCTGGATGACGGGAGCTGGAATATTCCGCTCTACTGTGCAATCGGACTTGAGACAAGCAATGACAGGATCAGGGAAAAATGCATCAACAAAGGTTTTACTTTCTCAGATTTCACAACAGCTGCAAAAAATGCCCATTCCGCCGGTGCTGGAGTAAAAGCCTATCTCCTCTTCAAACCACTTTTCCTCACTGAAGCAGAGGCTCTGGCGGATATGAAAACTTCCTTAGAAGATGCATCTGCTCATGCAGAAATGATCTCCATGAATCCCTGCACGGTCCAGCGCAACACTGAACTGGAGTATTACTGGAAACGTGGTGCTTACCGCCCTCCATACCTGTGGAGTATCCTATCCCTGCTTGCAGGTACTCCTCTTCATATAACCTGTGATCCTCTTGGGGGCGGGAAGAGCCGGGGACCACACAATTGCAAAAAGTGCGATTACGACATAGTTAACGGAATACGGGATTATTCGCTTAACGCCGACCGGGAACTTATCATTGCCCTGCTTGATACAAAATGCGACTGCAAAAAAGAATGGGAATATGTCCTGTCTTCAGAAAAACCGTATTGTATGCCCCTGACCCGTTAACTGTCCGATATTGTTACTTTTTTCCATGACTGCTCTGGATCTCGAGCTGTTTTACTCAGAAGGGGGAGAAAAGTTCCTGCATCCGAAACAACGCCGATTGCCTGCATTGTGCCCCGGTCCATGAGCTTCGTGAGTGATGTCGGATTGATATCCACACAAACCGTTTTTACATTTGATGGCAGACAGTTGCCAACAGCGATAGAGTGAAGGAGTGTTGCTACCATGAGCACCATACTGCACCCTTTGATATGGACTCTCATCGCATCCTGCGCAACCATGACATCGGTAATTACATCCGGGAGCGGGCCGTCATCACGGATTGAACCGGCCAGGACAAACGGGACATTATTCTTTATGCATTCATACATGATTCCACCGGTAACCACACCGGTTTCCACAGCATTTTTGATAGAACCGGCCCGCATGATTTCACTAATCGCATAAAGGTGGTGTTTATGACCTCCCATAACGGGTTTTCCTGTCGAGATATCCATCCCGAGAGAGGTACCAAAGAGGTTATATTCAATATCGTGCGTGGCCAGGGCATTTCCGGCAAAGAGGACATCAATGTAGCCTTTGCGGATCATTTCGGCAAGTGCCTTATCCGCACCGGTATGGATGATTGCAGGTCCGCCAACGATGGCTATCTTTCCACCCTGCTTACGGATATCAAGTATCTCCCGTGCGATTTGAGCTATCAGTGTCTCGCTCGGTCGCTCCGGTGAAACAGTGCCATGCATGAACTCAAAGGTACTGCTCTCCCTGGGACGTTCAGGATAACTGACGCTGACACCCTGATCGCCGACAACTACCAGGTCGCCTTTCCGTATTTTACCAAGTGCGACAGAAAGTGCACGCTTTGCTTACCGGATCAACCACGATGAGGAAGTCCATCTCAATGGCTTCAACCGGGATCCATTCACCATTATATTTAACCTGTGTCGGATGATTGCTGGTTGTATAGAATCCTTTTGGCACAACACGGTCGGATTCTGCAGGAACAAGATATACATCCTTTACTTCCAGCGGACGGGCTCCAAGACGGTGGAGTTCTGAGAGGATGGAGTGGAGTTTTTCCTTGGTGGATGCCTTTATCCGCAGGCGGGCATAACTCGGATCTGTTTTCTTTTTCCCGATGTCAAAAACAAGAATCTCAAAATTTCCCCCCATATCCATGACTCTGTCGAAGAGCTGTGTCATGATACCGGAATCGATAATATGCCCTGAAAGCTCGATCTCCTGCGACTCCACCATAATATAGAGATCTTGGGTGAAGCCCCTTAATATGCATTCCTCCCAAATATGACCAATAATCGCTTGTTTTGAGTACCGGGGCACAAAATCGGGGATGTTTGATATCTGGTACGGTTTTAAATCCCGGTGGACTTTGCCTGAAATTTGTGTTTCAGGAACCCCTCGGCGATTGCAAGATCTTTTCGGGTGTTTACATTCAGGGCGAGCCCGGGCTCGTCAAGCAAGATCCGGAGTTCATCCTGGGGTTGGGCTATATGATCACCCCGCAGGATATTTACTCCGGTCGGACATGCATCAACACCATGTACCTTTTCCCGATACATTATACTGCAGTGGAATGATTGAACTACCTGAGCCGGAATCCATGTCGAACAGGCATCTTTTCCGGACAAGCGGTATACCTCGGCAATTTTCTGAATGATTTCAGTAGTGATGCAGGGAATATCAGATACGCAGATAAAAAGCCGGTGCTGCTCATCCAGGGTTTTCACAGCATCGATCATATCGTGAATATAACCCCTACCTTCGGTCCTGACGACATCTATGCCATGTGCCCGGCACCAGTTCATCGTCATAGGTGTCTTTGAGGATGCAGCAACAACCGGATTTATCCCGGCCATTATGAAAGCATCCAGAATATATGCGATCATGGGTCGTCCACAGACCGAAACAAGGGGTTTCTCTCCGAGATTTATCCTGCTTCCGGCACCTCCTGCCATAATCAGTGCGTGCATGCCGAGAGTGCCTCCAGAAGAAGCCGGTTTTCCCCCGGTAGTCCTTACAGCCACACGTATAAATGAAGGCAGCCCGAACGAGGTGCAGTTACGGACGAGAATGTTGTGGCAGAGGAGTTCGGTACAAAGCGTTGTAACGTCCCTGCCGCAATCCACGAGTATGAAATTTACCGATGATGGGTGGCAGTGCAGTCCAAGGGCGTTAATTCCGTTTGTCAGCCATTCCCGTTCCTCTTCAATAGCTGCCCGTGATTGTGAAAGTTGATCCATATGTCTGAACGCTTCCAGTGCAAACGCTTCAGCAAATGCGTTCACACTCCACGGGGGTCTCGCAATCTCAATTTTATCAATAAGTGAAGGGTCTCCAAAACCGTAACCGAAACGAATGCCCGGTATTGAAAAACTCTTGGTGAGTGAATGCAACACAAAAAGATTCGGGTCGCGGACGTCTGCCATACTCTGTGAGGGATCTGACAATTCAATAAATGCCTCATCGCAGAACAGCAGGCCTTCAGGTGATTTTACCTTTTTGAGTATTTTGAGAAGATCCTGTTTTTTTTGGAGAATACCGGTTGGGTTATTCGGATTGCAGACAAATGAAACATCCGCTTTCTTTGAATTTTTTATCCGTTTTGCACCTGAAAGGCGGGCAGAAAGTTCGTACTCCCCAAAGGTTGGCGTTTCGGTAAAAAATGTTTTTTTACTCCCTTTAAGTGCAACCTGGCAGAAGACCCTGATAATCTCAATCGATCCATTCCCGACACAAATTTCATCAGAACTTCGGTGGAAAGTTTGTGAGATTCGCTCCTTGAGTTTGAAATATGTGTCGTCAGGATAATGTGCCAGGTTGGGGGGATCACAGCTCCATTTGAACTGGGGTGGAAATGGATTGGTGCTCGCGCTGAAATCCACAAGGTTTTTTCTGGACTTTTCCCGTTCCCGCTTTCCGGTGCCGCCATGGATCTCGCGTTTAGGGAATACAAATACCATAAAAAAACCTTATTTTCCTGAAATACTTGGATTGGCTGTCTAAAATATGTTTTGAGATGGGCACACCATCAAAGAAGAAGGTTTTTATACATTTATGGTTAATTTTGGATCATCTGGTTAAGTCAGACACAAAGGTTCTCTTTGTCTGACATATGAATGACAGATGACAGACATATGTCAGAAATGTGAGATACAATCATGATGCAAAGAATCACGCTCCGGTTGCCCGAACAGCAAATCACTCTGCTTGAGCAGATGGTAGAAGCAGGGGAATTTCCCAATGTATCAGAAGCTGTCCGGGCCGCAGTCCGTGAACTTGTTGAAAAGCGTTCAAATCGTGTCCTGAAAGATATCGACCAGGTTTCATTCAAGGTATAAGAGGGTAGATATGCAGAGTATAATTAATGATGCGTTAAAAAACGCCGAACTTGAAAAGGAGTTAAACAAACCAGGTTCAGCGAATGCAATGGAAGAAGACTTTGTCGGACAGCCAAGAATCGTTATTGTTGGCTGCGGTGGTGCTGGCAACAATACCGTCAATCGTATCCACCACATGGGTGTTTCCGGTGCAGAAACAATTGCAATCAACACTGACAAGCAGCACCTGGATATGATCCAGGCGGACAAACGCATACTTATTGGCAAGTCCCTGACTAAAGGACTCGGTGCCGGTGGATATCCGGATGTCGGAAAGCGCGCAGCCGAAATGGCACGTCCGACACTTGAAGCTGTCCTTGAATCGGCTGATCTGGTTTTCATCACAGCAGGTATGGGTGGAGGTACCGGTACCGGTTCCGCACCGGTAGTTGCATCTATAGCAAAGGAGCAGGGTGCAATTGTTGTCGGTATGGTAAGTTACCCGTTCCAGGTTGAAAAAGCCCGTCTGATCCGTGCAGAGGAAGGTCTTGAGGCACTTGCATCAGCTTCAGATTCCGTAATTGTCCTGGATAATAACAGGCTGAAGAATTTCGTCCCAAACCTGCCGCTGGGCCAGGCATTTTCAGTAATGGATCAGCTCATTGGTGAAACTGTCAAGGGTATTTCTGAAACCATCACAGAACCGTCGCTTATCAATATTGACTATGCCGATGTCCGTGCAATCATGTCGAAAGGCGGGGTTGCTGTAATGCTCGTCGGTGAAAGCAAACAGCAGAACAAAGCTGAAAGTGTTGTCCGCGAATGCCTGAGCAACCCTATGCTCGATATCGATTACCGCGGCGCTACCGGAAGCCTGATCCATATTACGGGTGGTACTGACCTTACCCTGCAGGATGCAGAAGAAGTAGCAACTTCCCTGACGTATGAGCTCGATCCCCATGCAGATGTGATCTGGGGCGCCCGTGTCAGGAACGATATGGAAGGAAAGATCCGTGTGCTCGCAATCATGACCGGTGTAAAGAGCGCGCAGATACTCGGGACCCGCCAGTCGTACAAGACTATGATTGCCGATATTGAGAACAAGCGCTCGAACCCCAAAGCAGTCGAGATGCCACAGAACCGGAGAAGCAGCAGGGACCAGCCAAGTGGCGGCGGCCCGATTGACTGGGTCGGTTAATAACTCATAAAATCCCCAACAAGTAAAAAATCTTTGAACGTTCCAAAAAAGCCTCTGGATAAAATTCCAGGAATTGCCGGGTTATCCGGTTATGAGCCATGCTGGACTGGCAAATCTGACCAGCAATAAAGGAGTCAAGGGTACTCCTTATGACAAACCCCTTTTTGCATTGTTTTTTTGTGTAAATTTCAACCAGAAATCCATCCCTTGGATCTCCCACAACGGATACTATCCTCGGCAGTGACGGCGAAACGCTTAATAATCCTCCCCGCCTTTAAAATATAGAACATTCGGCCAATCCCTCGCTGGGAGAATGGGGACGACACCATGTGATCTGGTGCGTTCTGGTATCGGGAGTTGAACATCATGAACAGAGTGTTGAACAAAGACTTCGCTTCGGGGTCTTATCTGAATTCTGCGCTGGTATCCTTTTCTGATGTTTTTCGCCCTGCATCCTGCATGCAGAGTTGTAATGTGAGAGAATCAAAAGAGTCTGTATTTATCTCTTTTGGGACGTTTGGCTTCCACGATACAACATCTGCTTCCTGTGCCGGGGAATCGATGAGGAGTGGTAACGCATGTTGAATGACCTGATGGAAAAACGAAAGAAGATACTCGCCGAGTCTGAAGAACACAAAAACCGACGCAACGAACTCAATGCTTCTGCAAGTAAGTTCGCCCGTGAACGCAATACCCTTAACAACCAGACGCGGGAGTTCGTGGAAGATGCGCAGAAGAACAAGGATCTCCGGGATAAATATAATCAGGAAGTCCTTGATCTGAAAGCGCAGCGCAATGGTTTTAATGACAAGGCAAATGTTCTGTTTGAAGAGATCGAAGAGTTCAAAAAAGAGCACGGAACGCTGAAGAACCGGGGAATCAAGGAACTCCAGAAGCAGATTGAACACATGGAGTACCGGCAGCAAACCGAAGTATTTACCACGGATAAAGAACGCGAACTCATTGAAAAAATCAAACAGATGATGGCTCAGGTGCGGGAGCAGGAAGCGGAGCTCGAGCAGAATAAGGAGATGCGTACAAAAAATTACCGAAGCCCGCGATTTTCGGAAACTTGCATCTGACTTTCATGCGAAAGTGACCGAGTTTGCTGAACTGGCTCAGAAACACCACGACCTCATGGTAGAGTCCTATAGAAAGGCAGACAAATCTCGCGAATCTGCAGATGCTTCGCATAAGAGTTTTGTCGAGTCTCAGGAATCAGCAGACTCCGAACATAAGTTCTTTATCGCCTGTCAGAAAGAACTTCGCGATTATGACAAGGTAATTTCCGGCCTGCGCAAGAAGACAAAGAAGGTCAAGGTCACAAAAGAACAAAAAGCGGTTCGAAAAGAAGCTGAGAGTCTCTTTAAGAACTTCAGGGCAGGAGAAAAGCTCACAACTGATGATATATTGCTCCTCCAGCGTTCAAAACTCATCTAATCCTTTTTTACCGTCAGTAATAATTTAATAGGTTCACCGCAATTTTATACTAATAATGTCTCTGGGTCGTACATTAGTGTTAAGTGTTGATCGGGACGACGACATCGGGTGGAAGGCAAAGATCGAAAGTCCGGCCATCGGTCGTGCGGCATGTCTCAACGCAGCAAATACCTTAGCACTTGCGGATCCTGAAGATTCTGATGTCAATGCGATATTTTCGGCAGTAAAAATTTACGATGAACTGACCGCAAAAGGTGAAGAGACTGCGATTGCATTGGTAGCCGGAAATCACCTCCATATGATTGAAGGGGACCGCAGGATTGCAGCTTCCCTTGAGCAGGTTATCCATGAAACCCAGGCAACTAACTGTATCCTTGTGACTGACGGTGCTGAGGACGAGTATGTAATTCCCATCATCCAGTCTAAGATCCCGGTCTCCAGTATTCGCCGGGTTATTGTTAACCAGATGCCAAATCTTGAAGGTACCTATTACATCCTGAAAAAATTCCTCGATGACCCGAAAGTCTCCCGAATGGTTTTTATCCCCATCGGTCTTGCGATGATGCTTTATGCCACAGCATACCTGCTCGATTACCCGGGTATAGCTACCATTATTGTTGTCGGGGTAATCGGATTTTACCTGCTCTATAAAGGATTTGGATTTGATGAAATAGTCCATGGGATTATTGACGCTCTCCGCATCTCTCTTTCCCGCGGGCGTTTCTCATTTGTAACCTATACGACAACAATCCTTCTTATCATAATCGGATTTACCAATGGTTTTCTGACCGTCCTGAAATACTATTCTCCGGATTTTGGATTAATCCACTACCTGATGTTATTTATTTTTGGAGGAATAGGCTGGCTGATCGCCGCCGGTCTGGTAATGTCAATTGGTATTATCATAGATGTGTACATGAATGAGCGGGAAAACCTGGGTAAAGTGATCGTCTTTCCCTTCTTTATTACGGCAATCGGGTTCATTCTGTACTGCGCAAGCCTTTCTCTCCTTCCGGTAAAAGAAATCCTGAATTTTCCCATTACACCGGACGGGGTCACAGTTCAGGTACTCTATTTTGCGATCTTTGGCATAATTTCTGCAATTATTGGAATGATCATCCAGTTCTTTGTCAATAAGAGAATCGCTGAGTTCGCAAGCAGGAAATTATCGAAGTCATGTAAAATTCCCTTTCCCGTCATTCATGACCGGTAGTATTGTTGCGTGGATATTGTAATGAAGGGGTAATCCTCGGGAAAAACAGCATATCCTCTCCTGTCTGTGTGCCTTGATGCCAGGTAATTGAGGGCAAATTATTTCACGAGCATGTGGACAGGTTTAACGGCAGGTACTGGTTAAACCCTACCATGGATCAATCACCGGAAGTGGACAAAGAAAAAGAATATTCAACCCAAACTTCTTTCTGAAATCTCATTCTTTCTTACGGTTGCAGGAGTGGTATATGAGTCTGTAGCAAAATACCCCATCCCGCTCGGGAACTCTTTTGTCATCGTAAAGTTCCTTATTGCCTGGGGGGATTGAACGGAAAGTTCAGGAACCACGATGTTGAATGCATGCGAGGGGTACCAGTAAATTCCGTTACCATAGGAAAAAGCTGCACCTTCTACGGTAAAATCTGCACTGGAAAGATCAATTCGTTTTATCCGTGCATCATCATAATTGAGTATTTTCATTAATTTGTTTTTAAGATCCTGTTTACCCAGCAAAAAAAAGATGAACCGGGTACCTTCATCCACTTTATAATTTACATGGATGATTGCACTCCCGTTGTCGAGCTTGATTTGTATATCCCTGACGGTAATATAACTATATCGATCCGCATTTGCAGCCATAACGGGAACCGCCATGCTGATCATCAGCAGGAGCAGAAGCACGACAGTATAATATCGCATTGGTTAGTACGTTTGTGAATACCGTTTATATTGTTTTGGGTTAGAATTTCGGTTATTTTTTGGTATTTCCTGTATCTGTACCTCAAAATCATTAAAAAAGTTATTTTGCATTCGCCAGGACAATTTCAATCGACGATACGTTCGTTTTTCCCGAATCGGTGTCAATGATCTCGGTCGAGGTGATGATTTCTTTTTTCGTTACTCCTTCTAAAAATCGGTTGAGAGCAATCTCGGCTGTATCCACTGCACGGGAAATTGCTTTGCCTCTTGCCTTTATCGCTACTTCTTCTGCTCCATTGTTAAACTGGGTAATGACAGCAAGTACGTAATTCATGACCGGTTTATTTCCTACGAATACTGTGTTCTCTCTTGGCTGCTGCATTATGGTAACTCCTGGTCAGAGGTATTTTTTCTTGGTAATCAGTTCTGCATTCAGTACACTTGCCCCTGCGGCTCCACGAATAGTATTATGTCCCATTGCGATGAAGCGGACACCTTCCCGTAACCTGCCTACTGAAACGGTCATTCCCTTTCCCCGCATCCGGTCAAGCCGGGGTTGTGGACGATCCTTCTCATCGTCAAAGAAGTGGATGGATTCTTCAGGTTGCGTCGGAAGGCCTTTAATCGGGGGTTTATATTCCTTGAAGGCAGTTTTTAGTTTTTCCACGGGTTCTTTAATGTCAACCCAGACTGCCATCGTATGACCATCGATTACCGGAACCCGGTGACAGCTCGCACTTACCTTAAATGAGGCATTCTTCACTTTGTTTCCCTTCAGCGAGCCCATAATCTTTAGGGTTTCGGTCTCCATCTTCTCCTCTTCCTGGCCGATATACGGGAATGACATTGTCGTAGATTGCCATCGCCGCAACACCGGCAAACCCTGCACCGGAGATGGCCTGCATGGTAGCAACCCTTACATCAGAAAATGCAAATTTCCGCAAGGGTGCAAGGGCAGTCACCATCATAATCGTGGAACAATTGGGGTTGGTCACGATAAATCCGTCTCTGCCGGAATCACGCTGGACATCAATAAGACCAAGATGTTCAGGGTTTACCTCTGGTACAACGAGCGGTATGTCAGGTTCCATACGATGGGAACTCGCGTTACTGCAGACAGCTATCCCCGCATCGGCAAATTCATTTTCGACGTCGAGTGGCAATATCTGCTGGCAACGCAGAAAAGACCAGGTCTACATCCCTTCATCGCTTTTGGTGATGTGGCTGTCACTTTAAGTTTTGCGATCTTTTCAGGAAATGGCGTATCCAGACGCCAGTTCACTATCTTACCATAAGGCTGTCCCGCACTGCGTTCAGAGGCGGCAAGCGTCGAAAGATTGAACCACGGATGATCCGCTAACAGTTCAACAAATCGCTGACCAACCGCACCCGTAGCTCCGAGCACTCCAACATTGATCATGTGTGTCAGGTCCTGTGTGTGTTTTAGTTTTCCCGTTGAAATATGGCGGGCTGTAAAATCCCATTTCACCTGTGATAATAAAAACGTTGTTTTTTCATTTTCACCTGCGGGCAAATTGCCGGGTGTATCAATGCCTGGAAACAACCATCAGGTTCTCCTGATAATCCGGGTAAGACCTTTTTTTGATGGAAAAAAAGATCCCAGTTTTTTTGATGTTATTTAATCCGAAAAACAACAAACGAAAATTTTCCCAAAAAACATCAGGATCTTATTCCATATGAATAGCTTCTGACGGACAGACGTCTACACAAGTCTCACAGTCGACGCACATATCCTTGTCAACTTTTGCCTTTTCGTTGTCCATTGAAATTGCCGAAGCAGGACATTCATTTACGCAGGTTTCGCATCCGGTACATTTACTCGTGTCAACGATTGCAACCAAATTGTTCACTCCATCGTATATGTTGAACAAAAGATAAAAAATAGGTTTCGATTCTTCCATAAAAAAAGTCAAAATAATGAAGTTACCTTTCAAATGATTATCATTTCTGATGGAATGATGTTTTAATCTTCAGGATTAATGTTCAGCGCGTGATAAACACCGGAAATGATGAACGAATGGTACCCGGAATGCATTGAAATAGTGAGAAAAAGTGTGGTTATTTTCCCAGGTTCAGGACGTCATTCATTCCATAAATTCCGGGTTTTTTACCGACAACCCAGCGTGCTGCATGGAGAGCACCTGTCGCAAAAACCGACCGGTCGTATGCCCTGTGGGAGAGTTCTATCGTCTCAAAATTCTTCGAAAACATCACCTTGTGATCTCCGACAATGTCCCCGCCACGGATCACATGTACCCCGATCTCATCTGACCGTGTCAGCATCCCCTCTCGGCCATATATCTTTTTCCGGGAACCAACTTCTTCATCAAGAATCTGGAGAATCGTTTTTGCAGTTCCGCTGGGGGCATCTTTTTTGTTCCGGTGATGTGCTTCGATCACCTCAATGTCATAATCTTTCAAGAGTTTTCCGGCATCCCTTATGAGCTGCCAGAAAATGTTGACACCCAGTGAAAAGTTACTTGAGATGACCGCCGGGACATTTCCCCGGATGGCTTTTTCCATCTCTTCCCGTTGCTCCTTGCTGAATCCTGTAGTACCTACCACCAGCGCTACATTATTGCGGGCAGCCATTTTTACATTTCCCACTGCGGCATGTGCGATGGTGAAATCAATAAGTACATCAGCCTTCGTTTTCCGCAGGAGGTTTTCTGCATTATCTGATTCGACGATATCTACCCCAAAGAATGAACCCGGTTTTAGGTTAATGCCGCCAACCAGCTCAAGATCTGCTGATTCGTTGACCATACGGCCAATCGTCTGACCCATGCGGCCGGAGGCGCCGCATACAACCACTTTAATCATTATTTAATTCACCGGACCCTTTTTTTCGCAGTTGTCTTTGTCTCGGTAACTGCCTTTTTTTCAGGTTTTTTTGGCGCAACGGCAGTTGTTTTTATTCCTTTTTTTGGTATTGTGGCAAGGATTTTTTTGAGTTGTTCGGTTTTCTTTTCATCGAGTTCATCGAGAGGGAGTCTGACCGGTCCGCCCGCCATGCCAAGAAGTTCAACTGCTTTTTTGACCGGAATCGGGTTTGTATCAATGAACATCGCCCGCATGAGCGGTGAAAGCGCAAAATGGAGGACAAGTGCCTTCTGGTAGTCGCCCTGTTTCATTGCTTCGTACATCGCGACCATGCGTTTGGGGTCCACATTCAGCTGCAACTGAGATGACACCCGCGCCGCCGAGCGCCAGGATGGGGAGTGTAATGTTGTCATCACCGGAAATCACTAAAAAATCATCATCCTGTGTTTCTTCAATGATACGCGAGATCTGACCGATATTGCCGCTTGCTTCTTTGATTGCAACAATATTCGGGTGGCTGGCGAGCTCCGCTACAAGATCCGGTTCAAGATTCTGCCCGGTCCTGACCCGGGACATTATACATGACAACCGGAATATCAAGGTCGGCAAGTTTCGTGAAATGCTTGATGAGCCCTGAACGGTTTGGCTTGTTATAGTACGGGCTGATAACGAGAACCCCGTCAGCGCCGATGTCCTTGGCAGCCTTTGTCAGCTTTACTGCTTCTGCAGTGTTGTTAGAACCGGTTCCTGCTACAACAGGGATCCTGCCGTTCACCTTGTCAACGGCAATCTCAATAACCTTTTCATGCTCTTCAAATGTGAGTGTTGCTGACTCACCGGTTGATCCGCATGGCACAATCCCGTGGATTCCGCAGGAAAGGAGATACCCGATGTTGCGCTCCAGGCCCTGGATATCAAGGCCCATCGCAGAATTCCTTTTAAAAGGGGTAATGATTGCTGGAAGGACACCTTTGAACATGAATAAGGTTATGAGCGTCTCTTGGTATTTATTTTTCTCGTGATGTAACCGGTGACACGGTTCCGGACACGCTTGCTTTCAATTACTGCAGATTTTCCCAGCTGCTGTTTGTTTTCATCGAAGCTATTGGAGAAATAGTCCCGCTGCTTTGCCAGAAGTTCAGTACCGAGTGATTTAATGTATGACGGTTTGATTCCCATGTGTATTTCCTCAAAGTTCTATACTTATAATGCGGTTCGATATCATAATAATATTGTTCAACACGTCGTTTGGTTCTTCACCAAAAAGTCGGATAATCGCCTCTTTTTTATCTCCTCCGGTATCGAAGCAGACGTCTGGTACCCCCTGTTTGCAGCAGGATGCAACTCCCCAATCCATCGTACTTATCCCAGGCTGCCCGGATGCAGGATCAAACGAAGAACATTCAAGGAGCAGGCTCTCGATTATGCCAATTACTTTTCTGGAAAACCGCAGGGTTGCTGCACACCTTATACTCGGATCAAATTTCATCGTCGTGAGTATCATTCGAGAGATGTCCTCATCAACACCAAAGGCGCAGGGGCCGTGGGTATGAGGCTTTCCGTTTACATTGATAATTCCGCCCTGGATCGCTGCTATCCCCCCCATATCCCGTGCGCCCCGTATCGCATACCCAAGTTTTGTCCCAGCTGCAGGAATGAGTCGGACATCCATCGATTGTGTTAGGAGCGTCGCAGCCATTTCCAGTTTTTCAAGCGCGTCACTGCGTTCCCGGTTCGGATGTATCATAATTATACCAATGATGGGCATGACCAGTATTAAGTGTGCCTTATGCCCGCCTCAAATCCCTCCCTCTCGTCGATATACATATATCCTTTTACGATGAAGATTCCTGTAATGGATCCACGACTCCTTGATGTGATCATTGGTGTATCGGGCTTTCTCGTCCTGATTGTAATGCTCGCCCTGCTCCCGATGGTGATGATGTCGGGGATAGCCTATATCGCTGCAATAATATTTTTTATTCTGTTCCTGTCAGGAGCAGGATATCTGGTAAATGAGAAGATTATCTAGGTGAAGACGGGGGAGAATCTTTAGGGGTCTCTCTCTGGTTTTTCTTTGATTGTTCTTTCTTTTTAATTTTGTAATAACTAAGGGGATGGTTGATTTTTTCACACACCCCATCCTTATGGACACAGAGTCCCGTTGTTTTCATCGCCGCACATGCGGGAGTTGTATATTCCGTCCCGGTACCCCCGCGTCCGGTAATATGTTCGACCTGGTACATGGTTTTTTCCGGATCATAATCCGGAGACCTCGCGTAGAGATTGGCAATTTCCAGGACGTTCATACCGATTGTGTGAATAAATGTAGTGAGGGCAAAGCGTCCTGCATGGGTAAGGTTTGTCCCGGCAGTAAGCGCTAAAATCAGTGCCTGCATACACGGGGGAAATGCACTTTCCTCAATAGTGCCGAACTGCTGGAGCATCTTTTCCTGGTATTCTTTTTTTATTGGATCAGACAAGGGTGAGAGCTGTTCACAGAGCGATTTTGGAATTTTATACGGTAGATCTCGACGAAGAATTACGCGGATCCGTTCGCGGAGCAGTTCATATCGTTCTTCTTTTTTAATTTCAACAAATCCGTTATGCACATCTCCGGTTTACCAGTTTAAACCGTTCATCATGGAGGGGTGCGGCGATTTCAACATAATCGATCAGGGGCATCTGTTCTTCCGCGATATTTATCCGAAATTCGGCGGCAAGATATTTCGCTATTGGACTGTAGCCTTCATCGTCAAGCAGGATATTTTCATTCCATCCGCGTTCACCGTCTTCAGCCCCGATTTCTGTTACCAGGAAGTAATATGCACGTTCCGCTTCATACCGTGTCAGGCGATCAAAAAGCTGTTTGTCCTGGATGCAGGATGCAATAATCCGGGACAAGACATAGCTGGCAATTTCATCATCATCACGCTGCTGAAAATGAGCAATTATCGTTTTTTTTGAAGATAATGCCTGGTTGATACGTTTTATTGCCAGGTCAATGATAATTTTGCCCCGCTCTTGCTTTGAGCAGTACTTCAAGAGGAGGAAAAATATCCTTGATATGATCCTGGGCTTTTTTTAAAAAGGGAAAATGGGAAAGTTCCTTTGCTGATGGCACGAAAATCCATCAGTCAGCCTCTATCCGGGGTGCCAGCAGGTACTCCACATGCCCGTTGCCACCTGCTATGATAAATGAGAACCTGACCGGGTGATCGATTCCAAGGAAAATTTCCACTTCTGCTGCCTTGCCCATGACTTTGCCCATATCTTTTAAGTAATCAAGGGAGAAAAGCGACCGTGCTTCTACCGGAGTGAGTGATTTGAGCTCATCTTTACTGAATTCGCGCCTGATATGGTATCGGTATCCCCTTCGGCAATAAGGATAAAAAGTCTGGTCCTTTGGGTTGATTCCAAGTGCAATCTTATCGGAGATCACTGCTGCTGCCTTCATTGCATTATTAAAATCATCACCGGAAATTACAATTTTGCCCGGGAGATTGATTGTCGGCGGGTTGGGATCCTTGCGGATCGTGTTTGTGTCAAGAAGGGTGATGGAATAATGGTATCCGTGAGCAGAAACTGACATTTTCTGGGCATTATCGGCAAGTTCAAGGCTGATAAGGTCGCCTTTTCCAGCCATGCCAAAAATATTTTTCATTTTGGAAATGTCAATGCCCATCTGACTTTTTGTTGCCTTATACGAATCGAATGCCTCCTTTTTCGAGTTCGATACCGATCATCGCCACGTTGGCCGTGTCAACAGCCCTTGTTGAGATCCCATTCTCATCTGTGTGCAGCCGGCATTCAGGGACAAGAGCCGAAATTGCATCAATAAATTCCCTGAACATGTCTGCATCAATCGTTGCTTTTAACATCGCTTGTCTCACTTCTCCTTGTCTGACCATGTTTTTATAAAAACTACCCGTTTTACCTGAAATCTCTTTTCGTAATTTCCCTGATAATCAATTTTTTGGGTCTTATTTCTCACGGTTTAACCGTTCTACGTTACGTTATTTATCACTCCATAATAATTTAACGGTAATCTTTTGACTTTGATATCTGCAATATTTCTTTTTGAGATTTTTTCAATTTTCGGTAATAATAACGGAATGTCAGAAAATGAGTTGTACAACCTGTTACAAATTCTGGTTACTATCAGGAAATAATATCCCAATCCTCCGCAATAGATTCGCACAAAAGAGGAGACCAGAGCAATATTGATGGTTTGTTCACCTGAGATAAGGTCATTCTGTTTCTGATTCATTGGTAAGTATCCTGTCATGATTCCTGTGCATGCCCCTGCGATGAACCAAAGACCCGATAATAAGATAGCAAAAATCCCCGTCCCGGTTCTATGTTACCAGTGCGATCACCATCAGGATATCAGACCTGTTACCGCATCGTCAGGCAGATTCTCCCTTTTCTGTTGCTCATTCATTGATTACAAACACGGCAAATATCCGTGTTTGATGTCCGGAATAAGAATATCAGACGGAATCATTTTGAATATATCACCGGTATACCTCAATGAAACGTTATTTTTTTATGCTGATCTCCATACTTTCTCCGGGTTTCAGCACTGTTACCCTGATATCAGTTGTTCGTTCAACAGCTTTCTTGAACTTACTGGATCTGCAGTGATCTTGTCCCAGGTATTATAGTGAATGGGTATCACCATTTTTGCCCCGATGAAATTTGCCGCAATCATTGCTTCAGAAATGCCCATCGTATACCGTCCGCCAATCGGAAGAAGTGCGACATCCGGATGATAGAGTTCTCTGATAAGGTTCATGTCAGAAAAAAGGGCGGTGTCACCGGCATGATAGACCTTTATGCCATCCATGCCGATAACAAATCCTGCGGCAGAGCCGCCATAATACCCCATTCCTGCCTCTTCTATCCAAGAGGAATGAACTGCAGGAGTCATCGTAAATGACACACCATCAACGATTGTTGTACCCCCAATATTCATACCCTCGACTGTCAATCCCTTTGATCTGCAGGTACTTTGCAATCTCGGTAATTGCGATGGTCTTTTTACCGAGTGCAACGGCTTCCCCCATATGGTCTGAATGACCATGGGTTATGGCAACGATATCCGGGTTGGTATAAAGAACACTGCTGCCTTCGACAAAGGGATCGATAAGGATCTTTTTTGATCCGGCAAGCAGTACACATGCATGCCCGAGCCAGGTGAGTTGCATATATGCTGATCTGAATATACCGGGATGAAATTTACCATATGGATTCACCGTAAGGCTGAGTAACGAGCGCAGGTTCACTAAAAAAGAATTGGATGTCTGATGGGATGGACCTTACATCACATCTATCAGTTCAGCTTCGGTGATGTCAATGGAATCGCCAAGACTATCAGCAGTTGCGCTTCGGGTCATCTGCTCGGATATATCCCGGTCTTCCATAACGTCCCGGACCCTGTCAATGTAGGGATCAATTGTGGGATCTTCCTGCTCCTCAATCACGTGCCGGTATTCGCGAAGTGTCGATGGGCTGATACCCAGTTCCTCAGACACTTCTTTCATGGTCTTACCGGACTCGATCAGTTGTTCCATCTTCAACTTATCAAAAGGCATTTTGAAATCGAGTTCCCGGAAGAGCTTGAGTCTTACCCGTGCACGTGCTACTGTCTTGCTAAGTTTCTCATCGCCGAGTTGGCGGGCAATTTCTGTGTCATTCTTACCCGCGTAAAACAAGGTGACAAGTTTTGCTAGCTGGATCGGCTTTAAGGAGGTTTTGAAAATTCCCTGTTCCGTGATCTCTCTCATTACGAGAGCAACCTCACGTTCGATCGCGTCGCTGTCTCTTAAAGTACCATGGATATTCTTCATCGGCTCGACTATCTTTGTCTTGCCGGACATGGAGCTGAAGAGTTTTAGAAGCTGTACCTTGCGTTTGTCTTCGGTCATTGCATACCCCGTCATGGGATTAGGATATACAATAAATCGCCTCCTATTTAATCCTTATCTTAAAGCAGCGTTTGACCAAAAAACCTTTAAATTATTGCGGGATTGATAAAAACAGATCGGTTATGCAGAAAATCTGGCTTTCCATTTTTTATATTTTTATAAAAGCCTGTCGGACAATTATCCGTTGAGACACTCAATATCATCATTCTCCTGCAATTCACGCAAAATTTTCTTTACATGGCAATAGGGGCCTTTTTCATAGACTGTCAAACTGATTATTATATGATTGGCATCCAGAGGATCGCGTTCCTCTTTGTATTCTTTGATAGAATAGGTCGGATTCTTTTCCAGAATGGCACTTAAAACACGAGATTTCAACTTCTATCATTTTTTATCCGAAGTACAAAATAACTCATGCGATAATCTCCTGATAATTATATCGATCAGGGTAACGATAATTCTATTCTTTTTTTAAAATACCATTTTTGATCTGTGATGCAAAATCCTTAATTTCACGGTCTTATGATGAGGGTTATAATATAAGTGAGGGATAATTGATTTAGACAATCCGGAATAAAAAAGAAGTGGTAACGAGTGATTCAGGGATCTTTAGATGTTTTTGAAAAAGTAATGGACCTCGCAAAACGTCGAGGTTTTATCTGGCCTACCTCTGAATGCTATGGTGCGGTCGCAGGCTTTATCGATTATGGTCCTCTTGGGGCGATGATGAAGAGGCGTGTCGAGAATATCTGGCGCGAATTTTATGTCATCCGGGAAGGCTATTATGAGATTGAATGCCCGACGATTGCCCAGGAAGCAGTTTTTATAGCTTCCGGGCACGTGAAGGGATTTTCTGATAAAATGTGCCAGTGTCCTCACTGCAAAGAATACCTGCGTGCTGATCATGTTGCCGAGGCAGGAAATATCCACAATGCCTCCACCATGAAAAATGAAGATCTTGCAGCTGCCATAACCTCCTGCATATGCCCTGCATGTAATGAGGTGCTTGGAAACGTTGCGGTCTTCAATTTCAATCTTATGTTTTCGACAACAATTGGTCCGGGCTCTCAGAGGATCGGGTACCTGCGGCCTGAGACGGCCCAGGGAATGTTTGTCGATTTTTCACGTTTGCTCAGGTTTTACCGGGACAAGCTGCCGTTTGGTGCAGTTCAGATTGGCAAATCCTACCGGAACGAGATCTCACCCCGGCAGGGCATGATCCGGCTCCGCGAGTTCACCCAGGCGGAAGCAGAAATCTTTGTCCATCCGAATGAGAAAAACCATCATCCCTCGTTCAAACGCTATGCGGATTATTGCATGCCGCTGCTCACGTATATCCAGCAGCAGAACTGCGAGGATCCTGTTGAAATCACGATGAGAGAAGCCGTTGACCGTGGAATTATTGCAAATGAGTATGTCGCGTATTATGTCGCCCTGACTCACGATCTTCTTGTTACGATAGGGATAAAACCGGAACGACTTCGTTTCCGTCAGCACCTTCCTGATGAGCGGGCTCATTATGCAACCGACTGCTGGGATGCAGAGGTTTTTTCCCCGCGTTTTGGCTGGGTTGAAACGGTAGGTATCGCGGACAGGACTGATTATGACCTGAAGGCCCATAGCGGACAGAGCGGTACGCCCATGACTGTCTTCATCCAGTATGAAGAACCAAAGAAAACAGAGCGTCGCCGGATTATCCCGAATATGAGCGTGCTGGGCAAGCAATACCGTACGAAAGCCAAAGCAGTCTTTGCTGCACTTGAACATGCGACACCGACACCCGATGGTGCGGATGTGGAAGTGGATGGCGAGAAAATTCATATTCCCGCAGATCTGTTTGAAGTCAGAGATGAAGTGGTTGAGGTTCGCGGTGAAGAAATAGTGCCCCACGTTATAGAACCGTCATACGGGATCGACAGGATGTGCTATGCGGTGCTCGAACAGGCGTATGATGAAGACATCGCTGATGGCGAATCCCGAACGGTAATGCGGCTCTCACCGACTATCGCACCTGTCCAGGTCGCGGTGTTTCCCCTCATGAACCGCGATGGTCTTGATACCCTGGCACAAGAGATTATCAGCACATTTCATGCAAGAGGTATCCTTGCCGAATATGATGACAGCGGTGCCATCGGGCGCCGTTACCGGAGACAGGATGAAATTGGCACACCGTTTGCTGTTACGGTCGATTATGAATCCAAAGAGAACAATACCGTCACACTCAGGAGCAGGGATACCATGAAGCAGGTGCGCATCCCAATTCCTGATTTGCCAGGGATTGTCGAGGCTCTTGTCAAGGGGAACATAACATTTGCATCGCTGATACCATAACCAAATCCTATGAGTTTCATAACCCATCCTCTCATCAAACCGGAAAGCATTGAGTCGCGGGAATACCAGCTTTCAATAGCAATGCGGGCGCTGGATGCAAATACGATGGTAATTCTCCCGACCGGTCTCGGTAAGACAGCAGTTGCGCTTATCGTTGCTGCATCAAGGCTGTATAACGAAGGAGGGAGGGTGCTCATGCTGGCACCGACAAAACCCCTCGTGGAACAACACCTCCGTTTTTTTGAACGGTATCTTCTCATAAAGGGTCATGAAGGTTCGGACGTTTCGCCCTTTGTTATGTTTACCGGTGAAGCCCCGCCCGATCAACGGACTGAGGAATGGAATCGTGCAACGGTAATACTTGCAACACCCCAGGTAGTAAAAAACGACCTGATTGCCGGTCGTTATACGCTAAAGGATGTTACTCTTCTTATTGTCGATGAATGCCACAGGGCTGTAGGCAATTATGCGTATGTTTTTCTTGCGCAACGATACCTGGCAACTGCCGATAAACCCCTCCTTTTGGCAATGACTGCATCCCCCGGTGGGGTTTTGGAAAAAGTAGGGGAGGTTTCTTCCAATCTGGGTATCACGCATGTAGAGAACAGGACAGAACACGATCCCGATGTCCGGCCATATGTATTCGAACGGGATATTGATTATATCAATGTCGATCTCCCTTCTGGACTAAAAGGGGCGATCACGCTCATCAATACCTGTATTGAAGAACGTCTTGCATTGCTGGCATCTCTTCACTTTACGGTGCCAAAACGCGAGAAACTGACGATGAAAGCGTTAAATGAGCTCAATGCCCAGATCCAGCAGCGCATCGCAAACCGCGATCCTGTTGCATACTCGGCAGCGTCTCTTTATGCCGCCTGTATGAAACTTCGGCACGCGATTACTCTTGCTGAATCACAGGGAAGTGAGGTATTGAAAGGGTATCTGGCAAAACTGGTTGCTGAGGGTACTGGTTCCGGGGGCAGCAAAGCAAGCCAGGGCCTGGTAAAAGATCATGCCTTCCATGAACTCTTTGAACGATCCCTTGAGTGGACACATGAACTCCATCCGAAAGCCGGATATTACCCGCAATCTGGTGCAGGACCAGTTAGAATCACATCCGGACAGCCGGATTATAATTTTTGCAACGTACCGGGATACTGTGCAACTCCTGGTTGATTATCTTACCAAAAATGGCATTGCCTGTGAGCGCTTCGTCGGGCAGGCAACAAAAGATGCCGAAAAAGGGCTTTCACAAAAAAAACAGATCGCCATCCTGACCAGGTTTCGTGAAGGAGAGTTCAGGGTATTAATCGCGACATCCGTCGGTGAGGAAGGACTGGATGTTCCTTCCACCGACCTGGTGATCTTTTATGAAGCCGTCCCCTCCGAAATCCGATCTATTCAGAGAAAGGGGAGAACAGGACGGTCACGTCCCGGCAGGGTAGTAGTTCTTGTCACAAAAGGAACTTCTGATGAAGTGTACCGCCATGTCAGCCAGGCAAAAGAGACGATGATGCACAAGAGCATGCAAGAAATTGTCCGGACAAATGCTCTGCAGCAACAAACCCTACAACCTGAACAGGCAAGTATCGATGAGTTCACGGTTCAGGGACCGGGGATTATCATCGACGATCGCGAAACCTCTTCAAAAGTTGTAGAAGTACCTCTCGGGACTTGGTGCTGACATCCGCCTGAAACGCCTGCCTCAGGGGGATTATGCGATCGGAGAACCGGATCCTGATAGAGCGGAAAACCGCCCGGGATTTTGTTGATACCCTGATTAACCGGGATTTACTCGGACAGGTCAAGGCCATGGCGGAAGTTGTGCCGCGCCCGGTGATGATCATTGAGGGAGGAGATTTGTACACCCAGCGCGATATTCACCCGAATGCTATCAAAGGTGTGCTGGCAGCACTTACCATTGATATGGGGGTCTCGCTCCTGTTTACCCGGGATGAACAGGACACAGCACAAATGCTCTTTATCCTCGCAAAACGTGAAGTCAGTGAGAGGGGGGAACGAAAGGTCCACCCTCACAAATCACACCGTTCTGTCCGTGAGGACCAGGAATATATCGTTTCTGCGTTTCCCGAAGTTGGTATGAAAAACGCACGTCTTCTCCTTTCACATTTCGGGTCGGTCCGGGCAATAGCAAATGCTGAACTGCGGGAATTAATCGCAATAAAAGGAATTGGGGATAAGACCGCGCAAAAGATCTTTGATCTCTGCCACAAATCCTATAACTGACACAGGATCTGAAGAGATTCGGTACCTGATTTCACTGCATTCATCAGGATAAGCACGTTTTCCGGGTCTTTTTCATTTTGTATGCGCTCACAGAGTGAGACGATGGTCATCACAAGTTCATCTGTCAGCAAACCCCCTTCGCACGTCTCTTCGTTGTGCTCCCCGCAACTGCATTGCTGGCCATGCTCATGATGTGCCGGTCCAGCCGGTGCAGGGCCGGGTTTTTCTGCCACGGTATTCTCTGCGCATACAACACACAGTGTCTTGCCCTTAACTTCAAAAAGCGGGCATCCGCAGGTTTTACAGGACTTTTCGAGCATTTTGCCCCCTTTAAGGAGGTGTTCTGCCATAATTTCATCTTCTTTACGTACCGGCATTCAATCACCGTCGATTCAATATTTAAGTTATATATGTCGGTTCTACGTATTAACTACAGGTACACATGAAGGTGATACCATGCCCAACCCTGAAAAAACTATGGAAAACTGTATTCTGATGCTGCAGCGCATTCAGGAAGACAGCCTCAATACCCCGAAACATCCGGCGCGTCGCTGATGAGACCCGGACATTGCTGACAAACAATTCCAAAGCAATGGGACTGCGCGCTGCAGAAGCAATTTCAAAGATTGATGAAATCTCCAATGATCCCAATATGCCGATTCATGCCCGGACAAGGATCTGGGAGCTGGTATCGCAGCTGGAGACTATCCCCCTGGACTGATACGACCAGATGCAACTTTTTATGGTCAGGAGAGGGGGATCCTGACGCTGATAAAAAAATCTCTCTGTTCCGTGACGATTTATTTATAACGGTATACCCCTTTTGGTATATGCATCTCAAAAAGAGCACCGTGCTGGAATTCTCCGGTTTCTTTTATCGTAATATCTGTAATGGAAAGGATTTCGCGGCAAAGGAATAACCCCAGCCCGGTATTTTTTCCAAATCCTCTGACGAATATGGTTTCCTTGTCGTGGGAAGGAATACCAATCCCGTCATCTTCAATCCGGATCAGCAGGCCGTCCGGTCCTTCAACTGATGAAAGTGTGACAACGGATACGTGATCACCATGTTCAACAGCATTCTGTAAAATGTTATAGAATACCCGATCAAGAAGCGGATCGGCAAATATTTCCAGTCCATCAACCGTTGATTCGAACCGTATTTTTTTTATATCGATGTGAACACAGGCCCTGTAGAATGTATCACTTACATTCTTCCAGTTCGGAGCAACGACCCCAAGATCCTGATAGAGTTTGGTGAATTCAATATTTTCCGCAATCATCCTCACTGCGGCTTTGAGTTTTTCAAGATACATGGAATGCTGCGGTTCGGGGGGGTGATCGTTAAACAGTTCAAGATATCCCCCAAGGACCGTGAGTTTATTCCGGATATCATGCCGGGTAATCTCTGCAAGAAGGTTGAGTTTTTTATTGGCAAGCTGCAATGCATCCTGTGTTTTTCTGATATCCGAAATATCGTGGAAGATCCCCATCATCGACTGGCGTCCGCCAAAATCCAGTATTGTTGTGCTGACAATTACCGGAATACGGTTGCCGTTTTTATCAACTACTTCGGCTTGTAATCCTGTCCCTTCCTGAGCATGCTTTTTGAAATATTCCTGATATTTTTCTTTATTCTCTGTTGGGAACAGGTCACTTTCATGCAAGGTATGGATTTCTGAAAGAGTTTTGCCGATCATTCTTTGTGCTTTATTATTGGCATCGAGAAGAACACCGGTTTCTGTATCCGATATAAAAATCGCATCGTTTGCATGGTCCATGAGACCCTTGTTCTTTTCAAATGCAGACTTGAGTTCATCTTCAGCCCGTTTACGGTCGGTAATGTCCCGGACAAATGCAAAAATATATGCCTGGGGTCCAAACTCGATATAATTAAAAAGTATCTCCACCGGAATAATTGATCCGTCTTTTTTCTTCATGGATTCCTGGACAGTGATATATTTTTTTTCTTTCATGCTGAACCAGAGGCTTGCCCATTGATTTTCCATGAATTCAGTGTTGATATTCCATATTGAAAGACTGGTGAATTCCTCCCGTGAATATTCAAGCATCGAGCAGATGGTGTCATTGAAAAAGGTAATCCCCCCGTTTTTATTAATCCATAGAATACCTTCGGCAGCATTACTCACGGTGGATTTCATCATGCGAAGCTCTTCTTCTGCCTTTTTTCTCCTGACCGCCTGCCGTACCTTATGACTGAGTTCACTGAACTGGGCACGGGGATCTCCCCCCTTCTGGAGATAAAAGTCCGCCCCGTTATTTATAGCCTGAATTGCGACCTCCTCGCGTCCCTTACCGGTGAACAGGATAAACGGGATATCGTCAAATTTCTTTCTTACCTGCTTGAGAAATTCAATACCATCGATTACCGGCATCTGATAATCCGAAACAACAGCATCAATCCTTCCTTCTGACAGGATGAGCAGCCCCTCCTTTGCAGAAGTCACCGTGACGACAGAGAATTCCCCTTCCTTTTCAAGAAAAATCTTGCAGAGATCGAGCAATTCCGGCTCGTCATCAACGTAAAGGAGGGAAATCATTGATTTTTATATTGACCAGTCAAGGATTAAGTTTTTTGTTAAAAGTGTTTGTTAAAACAAAAAAATGCCGGCGTGGATAAAAACACGTAAGGAGGTATGGTCATCGGGACCAAAAGGTCCCTGATACATCAATATCCCGGAAGAATGTTTTTTTACCGGATGAAAAAAAAGTTCAAATACGCTGTTTTCATCACCACGCTGGTTTTGAGAATCACAAGGACGACCCGTTACGGAACGCATCCTTTGGGACAATAATTTCGAACCGGGCACCTTTTCTGAATTCACCGGTCTCCCGGATAGATAAACCGGTGCTTGAAAGAATCTTTTGTGCCAGGTGAAGCCCCGCATTCTTATCATTGCCCGGTTTCCATTCAAAGATCTGGTCCTTTGTTTCCGGTACAATCCCGATTCCATTATCAGAAACTGCAATAATGAGTTCTGCAGGAGTGTATGAATAGGATATATCTATTCGCGTCACTTTCTCCCCAAATCTATGTGAAAAGTCAAAAAGAAGGTAAAAAACTTTTTCAAAAAGCGGGTCTGCAAAGACTTCATAGTCGTCCTGCTGGATATGTAAGGTAATGGAATCAGTTTCAATATCAAGGAAAGCGTGATGAATGACGGTTGACACATTTTGCCACGAGGGGATATCCGCGCCAAGGTCTTCGAATTCCCGGGTAAAGATAATTTGTCTTTGTATCGTTTTTGTGGCGGTCTGGGCACGATTCATATGCTTTTGTAGATCAGGGTCCTGTGTGCTGTACGATGCAAGCTCGAGAGAACCACTGATTACCATCAGCTGATTCAGGATATCATGGCGTATCCGGCTTGAAAACAAATCAAGGCTTTTTCGTGCAATCTTCTGTGCTGTCTCGGTTCGTTTCCGTCTGGAGATATTATGCACAGAACACTGGATGATCTGTCGGTCATCGAACGATGTTACTTTACTGAAAAATTCAACATCAATCGATGCCCCGTCCTTGGTAACCAGCGGGATGTCGTCGTAGTGGACATGTCCTGTTTTCTTCAATTCGGTATAGAACTGGTCAGCCGTCAGGGAATCTTTGAAAATGCCCGTTTCCTCAATTTTATTGCCGATAAGGTATTGGCGGGGGTGACCCAGAAGTTCAGTCATATATGAATTTGCATCGATAATTTTTCCTGTATCAGGTTCAAGAATCAGAAGACCATGCTCTGCTGTCTGGAATACATGGTGGAATTTTTCATCTTTCCGACGAATATCCCCGGTTTCAGTTATCGTTTCAATGGCACCGGACAGCTGCCCGTTCTGATCATATAAAAGGGAAGCAACAACTTCCATGGTAACCGGCTTCCCTTTCGGATCAGGGACGTTTAGTTGTGCCCTCACGCAGTCCCGGGTCCGTTGTATCTGTGAATAGTAATAATTTTCAATTTCTGTGTCTGAAGCAAACACCAGATCTCAGGAGCCCGGGAATTCGTTCACCCTGAATCCTGAATGAATATTCATAATCCCCATGTCCAGTTACCTGATCAGCACTAACGGCGGTCAGTTTCTCCATTGCTTTGTTCCAGATAATGACAGAACCTGAAGTATCCGTAGCAAATGTCGCCAGTGGGAGGAAATTGATTATTTCAGTCAGTCTGTGTTCCGAGATCTCCATGTCCTCCTGAACCTGCCGGCTGTTATCCAGCATTTCCATTGTTTTGAACACAAAGGAGATCTCTTCGGAAATACCATTGATCAGGTTGATCTCAGTTTCGCAAAAAAAGTTTTTGTCAAAAGAATAGAGGGTGAGCGCCCCCCGGGAGGTTTTACCGGTACTTATCGGAAATGCTGCTGCTGAACGGTAACCCTTGTGGATAGCATCATCTTCCCACATATTGAGCCCCGGAAAAGCCTGGATATCATTACAGATAGTGTACTTCCCTTTTTTTAAGGTAGTGACGGTTGGTCCATGTCCATTGGGAACGTCTTCGGATAATAGTCTGACTTTTCCAAAAAATTCATCTACTGCCCCACTCGCAAAGACCGTGTCAACCGTGGCTGTTGTGGGATTTTCAAATCCTATCCATGCCATTACAAATCCACCCTCCTGGATCATGATCTTGCACACTTCCTGTGCGAGTTGCCGAGGGTCGGGGATATGTACTAGTGCCTCATTTACGCGGCGGTGAATAGCATCTATCCGGTTAAGACGCGCTATCCTCTGTTCATTACCCCTGTATTCTACGGCACTTCTTATTTCATGGGATAACTCGGCAAACTGTGAATTTTGATCCCCGCCTTTTCTGACATAATGATCGACGCCGTTTTTAAAAGCCTCGACCAGGAAATCCTCCCTTTTTTTATCGGTAAAAAAAATAAACGGGAGTTTTGGGAACTTTTCACGAATGACCCTGAGTACCTGAATACCATTGCTGGCCGGAATGTCATACTCTGCAATAACCGCATCATAGGCAGCGGTATTAAGCATGTTCACGGCATCTGTTGCTGATTGGGTGGTCTCTACCCTGATATCCGGATCACGTTCCAGAAAACGCCTGCCCAGGTCCAGGAGGACCGGGTCATTATCAATATAAAGAATCGATATCACTGCAATTACCTTCAGCAGACCAATAGTTCACTCTATTTACATTCTGCAAGAACGTATTAAATGTACCGGTCAGTATTCAGGGCAGATACATTCTTTCCTTTATCCTCTTTTTCTGACGTTACCCCTTAAAAACCAAAAAGATGATTAAGGTATGGCAACAGGGTATTTTCTTAAAGATCGTGAAAACCGCAGCCTGTCCTGTTTTTTATTTTTGGATGAATAAATCTCTCTTTGACCTGTTATCCGCCGGAAAAGAATATCAGATATCTGCCAGGTTCCAGATCCTGCTGTTTAAAAAATTACACGATAGGATTACCGTGTCGTACATACGCTGAAATTCCCTCCTTTCTCTTCTGGCAGGTTTATTCCTTTTTTTAGTGCCCTCCTCATATATTTTTTATTCACCCGCATCCAAATGTACCGTATACATGGACGTATTTTCCATTATTCTGATTATCGGTGGTCTGGTTTTATTTGAGACCATAACCAGCATCGATAATGCCATTATTAATGCCGAAGTGCTCTCAACCATGAGTGAGCGGGCAAAACGCTGGTTTTTACTCTGGGGACTGATATTTGCTGTCTTTGCAATCCGGGGACTGCTGCCATGGCTTATTGTCTGGTTATCAACACCTTCGCTGAGCCCTCTGGGGGCATTCACCGCGACATTCTCAAGCGATCCGATAGTCCTTTCAGCGATAGAGCAGTCTGCTCCCATCCTCCTGATGGGTGGAGGTACATTTTTACTTTTCCTCTTTCTCAACTGGCTGTTTCTCGAGAGTAAGAATTTTGGCCTGCGGGGAGAGCGTTATATCGCCTCAAAAGGTGTCTGGTTCTTTGCCATAGTATCTATCCTGCTTACCCTGCTTGTCTGGTTCTCCTTACAAAAAAATCCACTTATCGCATTTGGGGCGGTTGTCGGGTCAACAGCGTTTTTTATCGTCCACGGGTTCCGCCAGAACGCTGAAAAGGCTGAGGAAAAGATGCTCCATTCATCCGGTATGTCAGACCTGAGCAAGATCTTTTATCTCGAGGTTATCGATGCTACGTTCTCTATTGATGGTGTCATCGGTGCATTCGCCTTCACGATGGCAGTCCCCCTCATACTAATCGGTAATGGTATCGGAGCGTTTGTTGTGCGGGAGCTGACTATACGCAATGTTGACAATATCAAGAAATACCGGTACCTTAAAAACGGGGCAATGTATTCGATCTTCTTTTTGGGAATTATCATGATCCTGGACAGTTCCGGGTTTCATATCCCGTCATGGGTCTCGCCCATTATAACCTTCGGGGTCGTCGGGTATTTCCTGTTGAAATCTATAAAGGAGATTCCGCAGGTACCTGCAGGAGAATAAGAAGAGGGGAAAAATATCTAAAAAAATCGGTTTGGCAATGATTTGTTTTCCCTACCGGTCCTGCTTTTTTCATGCCTGCAGGTAACAGAAAAGTTATATTATTCCGGAGGTTTATTGCGGGAAAATACACGCCCTATTCGCCCGAATTGATTTAGACACCAGAGGCCGCCTTTGAGTAACGGGACCGTCACGGTCATCATACCCTCCATCTCATGTGAGACATCCCTGAGCCGATCGGGGATTGGCAGGTGCTGGGGGCAGATCGTTACACATTTTCCGCATTGCCTGCACAACCCGGCATAGGAGATACTGGAGAGTAATCCTCCATGGCGCCCGAGATAGTGAAATTTTGCACTCCGGTCATGAGGGAAAAGGTGATGTGCATTATACAGGGAAAAACAGCCCGGGATATCTACTCCCGGATGGGCATGGCATACAATATCCGCACCCGGTACAGTTGATTTTCATCAATCGCTGGTAACTGTCCCTGACCCGGGAAATAACAGCCAGTTCAGATGGAGTCAGTGAATCCGGGAAGGCTTCGCCGGCAATCTGCAGGTTTTCATCGATATGTGACTCGTCATTCATGCCCGAAAGCACCACCGTAACTTCCGGATGGTTCCAGACCCAGCGGAGCGCCCATTCGGCTGGTGATCGTTTGCGTGGTGATTCGTCCCAGATTTTTTTTATCTCGTCCGGTATCTGCCCGGCAAGGTTGCCCCCCCGAATTGGCTCCATAATCATTACGGCAAGGCGTTTACCAGCGGCATATTTCAGGCCCTCAGTCCCTGCCTGGGTGTGCTCATCGAGGTAATTATACTGGATCTGGCAGAACTCCCAGTCATAGGAATCGACGATTTCCTTTAATGTTGCAGTATCTCCATGGAACGAGAACCCGGCATTTTTTATCCGGCCGTCTTTTTTCGCAGCATCAAGAAATCCCAGGACTCCTAGGCTTTTCATCTTTTCCCAGCTCGCTTTTGTGAGACTGTGGAGCAGGTAGTAATCAATACGATCTGTCCTGAGCGTGGCCAGTTGTGAGGAAAGAATAGAGTCCATGTCCCCCCGGGCATGGACCGACCATGGCGGGAGTTTTGTGGCTATCCTTACTTTTTCCCGGTACCCGTCAGCAAGTGCCCGGGCAAGTATTTTCTCACTTTTTCCAAAGTGGTATGCAGGAGCCGTATCAACATAATTCACTCCCTTGTCGATTGCATGCCGCAGTTGCCGGATTGCCCGTTCTTCATCGATACCGCCACTTTTTTTTAATGGTAGTCGCATGAATCCGAACCCGAGGATAGAGAGTTCATCACCGGTCTTGGGTACTGTGCGAATGAGCATAGGGAATACATCCTTTTTCTGGTTGCCTGATTAGTGTGGTGGATAGGCACCGGTGATATAAAATTATTCTTAAATACAAGTTGCCCGGATGAATGTGACAGATACATAGGCGCCATATCCGGGTTGTTATCGACTGATTGCAGAAATGACCCGGTATTCATTACCTGCTGCCATAGGATCTGACATGCTTCCATGCCTGATGATATTTTTTGTATTCTTCAGATTCTCCGGTGTAGATTTTTTGGTCTTCCCTCATGTAGAGTTTCCTGTCCTCGCCTATTGGACAGACTTTGATACACAGACCACAGGGTGAAATTGAGCGTTTATACAATGCTTCTGACCGTGTAGCACAGGCATTTTTATCAGTCAGCCCTTCGGGATACTGCCTGCCATCGAGAGCTTTTACCGGGCAGATATTCACGCATTGCATGCACGATGTGCACAAAGGTTCCGCAATAACAGGATCCGGGGGAATCTCGGCAGCAGTAAAAACTGATACGAAACGAACTCTCGGTCCGAATTTTTCCGTGAGCAGCATATTGTTTATACCAAAATTTCCCAGACCTGCGAGATATGCTGCATGGCGGTGAGAGAAAAAGGCAACCGGTTTTTCCTTTAAGATGCTTATTGAACCATAACCATCACGGGGGATCCAGACTGAGGGGAAACCCTCAGTATTCAAAAACAGGGAGATCCGGTACCCGCTTATATCCAAAAGGGTATTTACCGTCCGGTAGAGTTCATGGTAATAGATCGAAGGTGCCGTTTCCACAATGGGCAGGCTGACGGGAAGGCCGATAACAATAACTGTAACGGCTTCGGGGAAAATTGACCGTGGCCGGAATTCTTCAGGAATCCATGGATCAAACAGCGGGTCATCCCATCTCGTTGCCGGGGCGAAACCTGCAAGGGGAATGTCCATCTCCGTACATCTTGGAAATGATCTTTTGTTTCAGGGCCAGGCTCATGGATTAACATAGCACGATAGGCAATAAATGGATTGGGAGAGCAGTGGATTTTAAAAACTCTGCTTAATTTCCTGTAACTGAGCACACAATCTTTCTTTCCCGCCCGGCATTTACATCCAGTTCGAGCAGGACAACCTGCTGCCATGTCCCGCATACCGGGTTTCCTCCGTCAATGGGAATGGTAAGTGACGGGCCGACCAGAGCCGCCTTGACATGTGAACGGCCGTTTCCGTCCCCCCACTTTGCATTATGTGCATATTCGGCAGAATCCGGGGCGAGCACAGAGAGTGCCCGTTTGAGGTCCATAAGGACACCCGGTTCAAATTCAATAGTCGTAAGCGCAGCGGTTGAGTGCTGCACAAAGAGGTGGATAATTCCCTGCTGTATCTTACTGTCCCTGACCACTTTTTTAACCTGAGTGGTAATATCGATAATATCACCTTCGCATTGCGAGCGGACAAAAAATGTTGTCTGAAACATCAGTTCACCGTACATCATTCCTGTACTCATCTGCTAAAAATTATTCCTGATCTCCTCTTGCCTGGTACCAGGTACAAACCTTTGTCTGGCAGTACCAATCCTTTCAGGGAATATACAATTACTGCAAAAAATGAACAGGGAAAAGATATGGTTCTGATGTCTGAATTCAGACGTCAGTCTCGTTATTATCGGTATTTTCATTTTCCGGTTCTGAAGCAATATCAGTCACCGACCCGGTCTCAATTTCAGGCTGGACGATTGCGACACCAACAACACGGTCTTTTTCATCCAGGCGTATGGTCCGGACACCTTTTGTCCCGCGCCCGATTATTCGGATTTCACTGACTGGCATACGGATGACAACACCAGATGTGGTCATGACAATGATCTCATCGGTGTCCAGCACGGCTCGTGACTCGATGACAACGGCATCGCGCTCGAGCTGCATATTCCTGACTCCCATGGTTCCCCGGCCATGCCCGCGGAAATCATCAAATTCTGTTCTCTTTCCGAACCCGACATCAGAGATGGTGAGAAGGTGGTCCTTTTCGACAAGTGTGACTGCAACAACAGTATCCTCGCCCCGGAGTTTCATCCCCCGCACACCGGAAGCATTACGCATGACCGTGCGGACGGTCTCTTCATGGAACCGGAGGCTGTAGCCGAATCGGGTCGATAAGACGATCTCTTTGGAACCATCGGTTGCTATGACATCGACAAGCTGGTCGTTCTCTTTGAGCCGGATGGCATTGGTCCCTACAGAACGCGGGTTTGAAAATTCAGTCTGTGGGATCTTGATGACCTGCCCGTACCTGGTTGCAAACAGCATAAACCGGTCTTCCCTGAACTGACGGATCGGTATGACTTTTGTCACAATCTCATCTTTTAAGTTCAGGAGGTTGACGATGGGTTTGCCTTTCGCAATCCGGGAAGTTTCGGGGATCTGGTAGACTTTGAGCCAGTAGACACGGCCGATATTGGTGAAGCAGAGCAGGTAGTCTTTCATCTCGGCAACAAATACCGATTCCACTCCGTCATCCTCTTTGGTGGTCATTCCCGTGACCCCGTGCCCACCCCGCCGCTGCTTGCGGTAGGTATCGATATCCATCCGCTTGATGTAATTGGCGGTTGTAATCGAGATAAGGACGGTTTTATCCTCGATAAGATCCTCATTGGAGAGATCGCTGGTGTCGATCGCGATCTCGGTTCTCCGGGCATCCCCGAATTTTGCTGCGATCTCTACGGTCTCACGCCGGATCTCGTCTTTGATGTTGGCTTCGTTTGAGAGGATGGTCTCAAGTCGTAAAATTTCATCTTCAAGTCCCTTTTTCTCGTCATTGATCTTCTGCTGCTCAAGCGCTGCGAGACGGCGGAGCTGCATCTGGAGGATCGCATTTGCCTGCGGTTCATCAAGGCTGAACCGGGTGATTAATGCCATGCGGGCGTTATCAACCGAATCGGATGCCCGGATGGCTGCGATGATCAGATCGATCTTCGAAAGGGCAATGAGCAGGCCGATTAATATGTGGACTTTTTCCTGCGCTTTTTTCAGGTCATACTCCGACCTGCGCCGTATTACTTCGATCCGGTGGTGGACAAAGTTCTCTAAAAGTCCGTGGAGGTTGAGCACCCTTGGCTGGTTATCGACAATTGCAAGGTTGATGGCCCAGAAACTGGATTCGAGTGCGGTCAGCTTGTAGAGCTGGTTTAAGATGACTGCCGACATCGTTCCCTTGCGGAGTTCAAAGACAACCCGGATACCATCCTTGTCGGATTCGTCGCGGATGTCGGAAAGGCCATCGATCCTTTTATCCTTGACCATGTCGGCAATTGCGGTGATCCACTGCGCCTTGTTTACCTGGTATGGCAGCTCGGAGACAATGATGCGGTCGCCCCGGTTGCCCCCTTCTGACTCTTCAATGGTCGCAACACCCCTGACGATCACGCGACCCTGCCCGGTGGTATAGATGTTTCTGACCCCTTCGGTCCCCATCATGACCCCTCCAGTCGGGAAGTCGGGGCCGGGCATCACCTTCATGATCTCTTCAACCGGAATTTCCGGGTTGTCGAGGTAGAGGTTGACCGCTGCGCAGACCTCACGCAGGTTGTGCGGGGGCATCTTGGTTGCCATACCGACCGCAATACCATCCGTTCCGTTGACCAGCAGGTTGGGAATCTTTGATGGGAGGACAGTCGGTTCTTTCAACGACTCATCGTAGTTCGGTTGGAACTTCACGGTATCCTTATCGAGGTCCTCGAGGAGTGCTTCTGCGTACGGGAAAAGCCTGACCTCGGTGTACCTGCTCGCTGCCGCAGAATCACCGTCAACTGATCCGAAGTTCCCCTGCCCCTGTACCAGCATGTTACGGTACGAAAACGGCTGTGCCATCTTGACGATCGTATCATAGATGGATGCATCGCCGTGCGGGTGGAACTTACCCATCACTTCACCAACCACCCTCGCACTCTTCTTGGTGGGCTTGTCGCTGGTGTTGCCCATCTCCCACATCGCGTAGAGCGAGCGGCGGTGAACCGGCTTGAGACCATCGCGGACATCGGGGATTGCACGCCCGATAATGACACTCATCGCATAGTTGATGTACGAGGTCTTCATCTCCTGAGCGATACTGATAGGTTCAGTGCGGTGGGTTTCCGGACCGCTTGCGGGTGGTACTTCAGATGTCAAGGTTGGTCACCTCCTTCGCATGGCGGGTGATGAAATTTTTCCTGATCTCCACGTCTTTTCCCATCAGCGTCTTGAACATCTCGTCTGCCTCTAATGCATCTTCTATCGTGACCTGTTTGAAGACCCGGTACTCCGGGTCCATGGTGGTGTCCCAGAGCTGCTGGGCGTTCATCTCACCAAGACCCTTGTAGCGCTGGACAGACACGCCTTTTTCGCCCATGGCAGCCGAGGCGGTCTTCATCTCATCTTCCGTGTAGACCCATTTCTCTTCCTTTCCTTTCGAGATGCGGAACAGGGGGGGCTGGGCGATGTAGATATACCCGGCTTCGACCAGCTTGAGCATGTACCGGTAGAAGAAGGTCAGCAGGAGGGTGCGGATATGGGCACCGTCCACATCGGCATCGGTCATGATCACGATGTGGTGGTAGCGGGCCCGTTCCTGGTCGAATTTCTCACCAATACCGGTGCCGATTGCCGAGATGAGCGTCTGGATTTCAGCGTTCTTTAAGATCTGGTGTTCACCGGCTTTTTCCACGTTGAGGATCTTTCCCCTGAGGGGAAGGATGGCCTGGAACTTGCGGTCCCGTCCCTGCTTGGCTGAACCGCCGGCAGAGTCTCCTTCCACAATATAGACCTCGCTCTTGGCCGGGTCGCGTTCCGAGCAGTCGGCGAGTTTGCCGGGGAGCCCGGAACTCTCAAGCGAGCTCTTGCGCCGGGCAAGGTCGCGTGCATTGCGTGCGGCTTCGCGGGCCTTTGCTGCTGAGAGGGCTTTTTCGATGATGATCTTGAGGACATTCGGGTTCTCATCGAAATATTCACTGAGGGCTGCATAGACCAGCGAGTCGACGGTACCCTTGACGCTGCTGTTGCCAAGGCGCATCTTGGTCTGCCCCTCGAACTGGGGGTTTGCCATCTTGATGGAGACTACAGAGGTGAGACCTTCCCGGACATCTTCGCCCCGGAGGGTGATGGTCGAGTTCTCCTTGATCAGACCGTTTCTCTTTGCCACCGTGTTGATCGTCCGGGTGATGGCACTCCGGAAACCTTCGAGATGCGTCCCGCCATCCCGGGTATTGACCGAGTTGACGAACGAGTAGATCTTCTCGTCATATGCGGTGGTGTACTGCATCGCCACTTCGATCTCGAGCTTGTTCTCGATGTCCTTTTTGGAGATATCAATCGGGGTCGGGTGGAGGCATTCCAGCCCGTCGTTTAAGTATTTGACAAATTCGACAAGTCCGCCTGCATAACAATAGGTTGCAGTATCACCGGACCGTTCATCGGCAATGATGATGGTGAGACCCGCATTGAGGAATGCGAGTTCCCTCATCCGGTGGGCGAGCACATCATAATCGAACGTGGTGGTCTCAAAGATGGTGGCATCGGGGACAAAATGGATCTTGGTCCCGTTCATCTTTGCACCGAACTGTGCAAGGAAGCCAAGACGGCTCTCGCGCTCGGATTCGATCGGATCAATGACCGGTGCAGACGAGAGATCCTGCTGGCCGGTTGCATGGGTGTCGATCGGCACTGCGGTACGGGTGAATGGTGCCGGTTCGCCGTACCACTGCTGGTACCGGGCGAGCAGCTCATTGAGGGACTCTTCCCGCGTGGAGAGCGGGGAGGTCATAATACCCTTGGCAAAACGCATCTCGTAGATATTACCGTCGCGGTAGACATGGGCAGAGAGCCAGTTGGAGAGTGCGTTGACAACCGAGACACCGACGCCATGAAGACCTCCGGAGACCTGGTAACTCTCCTTGTCGAACTTACCACCGGCGTGGAGGACGGTCAGCACCACTTCAAGGGCGCTCTTCCCGTTCTTCTCCATCCGGTCGACCGGAATACCCCGTCCGTTGTCTTCCACCTGGAGTGAGCCGTCTTTATTGATTATTACTGAAATCCGGCTGCAATACCCGGCAAGTGCCTCGTCAATAGAATTGTCCACTACTTCATAGACGAGGTGGTGAAGACCCCGCGTGTCGGTACTTCCGATGTACATTGCCGGGCGTTCGCGGACCGGGGTAAGTCCTTCAAGTACGGTTATATGGGATGCATCGTATGTGTTCAGTCAAGAAAAACCTCCGTTAAAAAAACAATAAAATACGGTAAAGAAATCACAATAATTATTGGTCGTGAGATGACTTAAAGGATAGGCGTAAAAACCGGGTATCGGTATAAAAAGGATTCTCTCTTTACCGGAACTCTCCGATTGATGCGTCGGTAATCCCGAGCTCACGGTCAATTGCGATGACCAGCCTGTTCAGCGTTACAACGACGTCCCGGGCATCCTCTTTATCCATGGTTCCCGGCTGGTGCCAGATAACTTTCTTTCTCAATAGTGTCGTGATCTCTTCCACTTCGGTACCTTTGAACTTTTCCGGCAGTACCAGACCCTCTACATGATCTCCGGCCCCGAACCAGGCTTGTTCGGGAGGCAGGGCAAAATGCCGGATTATGAGCATGATGCTCGTAAAAAATCCATGACCAAATGGATACTCCATGATAGCACCATGATCAGGATTGGTAAAAAAGGTACTGGTTCAAAAAAAACTGGCTTCGGTCAGCCAGACCGTGACAGGTATAGTGATGATGAAGATTATGGACAGGAAAAGGAATGCAAGGTCGCCTTTACTGAGGGATTTTTTCTTTACGTAAAGAAAGCTGTTCCTTCCATAACCCCGGCAGAGCATGCTGATATATACACGTTCCCCCTGCTCATAAGCCCGGATAAACAGTGTCCCGAGAATATATCCCATCTGTCGGAGGCGGTACCGGTACGGTAGTTTCCGGTCAAACGCATCAAAGCAACGTGTTACGAGTGCATCTGTGACTTTACGGTAGATGTATCCGAAGACAAAAAGGTACCGGAGCATCATCCCCAGTACCAGGGCAAAATCTGCCGGAAGCCCTAACCGTGTCCCGCCTTCCAGCATGTCCTGGACTTTAGTGGTGGACGAGAGGAGGATGATAAATGATATGGATACAATAAATTTCACGAGCAGGATAAAGGCAAACTCCACAGACTCACTATATACTGCAATACCAAACGGGAGTGCAATGATTGCATGATAATCCGTGTAGTATTTGTTTTTCAAAAAAATCTGAAAGAAAATAACAATGCCCCAGATCGGGACGATTGCAAAAAACCTTTGGAGATAGACTCGTGGTGATAATCGTGTCAGAACCCAGAGGACAAGAAAAAATCCAAAGAAAATGGCCCCAACCGTATAGACCATGATCGAATACGGTACAGATACTATAGCGATAATAACTGCAAATGCGAGGAGGATCTTGACGCGGGCGTCCAGCCGGTGTATATAACTGTCCTTGTAAGCATGTTTCTCAATCTGGAAGAGTTCATCGATCATGATCGTCCTTTGAATGCTTCAAGGAACGCCTTCTCTGCTTCCTCAAACGTAAATGCCATGGAGACTGGAATTCCCTTGTCACGGAGGGACTTGATCAGTTTCGGGTAAAGGGGGACATCGAGTCGCACAGATTTTAACAGTTCAGTCTGGAAAAAGACTTCCTCCACTGTCCCCTGGGCGACGATCCTGCCTTTGTTCATCACATAGATATAATCGGCAATCTCCGGAACAAGACTGACATCATGCGTGGAGAAGATGACAGTCATACCGGAACTCTTTTTCAGGTCACTGATAAAGCCAAGAAGATCATGGATGCCTTTCGGGTCGAGCCCGGCAGTCGGCTCATCGAGAACCAGTACCTTCGGGTTCCATTGCAATGGCCCCGGCAATCGCTACCCGTTTCTTTTCTCCCCCACTCAAATGATGAGGGACACGCCCGGCAAGATCCTCGATCCCCATGATATGCAGGGCTTCATGCACCCGGTGGTGTATCGTCTCCTCATCGAGACCAAGATTGGTTGGCCCGAATGCAATATCCAGCTCCACAGTGGGGGAGAAGATCTGGTCATCAGCGTTCTGGAATACAATGCCGACAAACTTTCGCACCTCACGGATGTTTTCTTTGGTAATTGGTTCCCCGCGGACTAGAACGGACCCGGATGTGGGTTTGAAAATACCGTTGAAATGCTTGAACAGCGTGCTTTTCCCTGCACCATTCGAACCGAGCACCGCAATCCGTGCATTACGGGGTGCAATAAAATTGATTCCGTCAAGTGCACGCGAGCTGCCGGAATAAGAATAACAAAGATCCCTTGTTTCGATGAGGTGCATGTGTCTGGTACAATCGTTGGAAAAAAATAAAGTTCTATTGGTTTTATTTTGTCGCCTTTCCGGCAATTTTTATGCTGTAGATTGCCCCAATCACGATGAGGAGTGCGAGGATAGTACCAGCCAAAATAGCCACGATCCCTCCCAAGGGTCCGAACTGTTCACCCAGCGAATAATCAGGCATCGGGGATTCATACGAGAATTTCCCGTTGAGGTCTTCCTGTATCTCAGCGTCCGGCGGTGTTGCACCGGTGAGATCCTTCTGGCCCTGCACAACCAGCGCAGTGCTCTCGAGACCATCAGGATCTGCGGATGCCATGAATACTGCAACAACTCCTATGAGCAAGGCAATAACCAGCCCCGCAATGATGAATGTCTTATTGTCTATCATGGTGATCAGGCCCCCAAGGTGGATTTCACACCCGTGTCAACAAGATCCGGCCTGACATTCATGATCAGGTAGATGACCCCGACTGTTACGACACCTTCGACAACTCCGATGATCGCGTGGTAGATTCCCATGGCCATCATTCCTGCTACGAGTGGGAAAGTGCCGGCAACGAACATCTCAACAGATGCAGCGAGTGCCGGGATAAGGCAGGCAAGCCAAGCCGCGAAGAATGCAGAAACCGGCATGTTTTTTGTCAACCCCATGAGGCCTTTGAAAGAATAGAACCCGACAAAACCCCCAATGACTCCCATGTTAATGATGTTGGCACCCATTGTAGTTATGCCACCGTCACCAAACAGAACTCCCTGCACAATCAGGACAAGTGCAAGGATAAAGACCGCAGCGAAGGGCGATCCTAGTACGATAGCTGCAAGTGCCCCGCCGACAAGGTGTCCGCTCGTACCCATAGAGACCGGGAGGTTAAAGGACTGCAGGGCGAAGATTCCGGCTGCAAGTACCTGCGACGATGGGAATCTTTTCCTCGCTCATCTCGTTCTTTGCCCAGCGGAGGGCCAGCGCTACGAATACCAGGGCAATGATCCAGTAGATGGCACCCTGCCAGATTGGAATGAATGCATCAGGAATGTGCATGATTTCACCACAAAGTAATTATTACAATTACATATTTTTGTAACACTCAGTAGTTAAAAAGAATTGCTATTTGATATTTTATAGACATTATTGTAAAAATTATTTGAATTTTTAGACCTGTATCCGGTAGAGACCTACAATTTTGATATAACGTTTTGAGGCGAATGAATTTTTTTATTTCTTAAAGTGAACCCGATTAGTGGGTGCACCATGACTTTCTGGTAACTAAATAGTATTAAATTTTTTTATTTTTGTATGAATTTTTAAAATTATTCTTGAAATATCCTAAATCATTATTTTTGGGATTGTTATGAATTCAGGGGTATGCGATATTACCTGATCATTTCTGGTCTGCGGAGTATTATCACTTCACACTTTTCCGTACTTTTTTCAAAACCTTAAAAAACAATCCGCAATGATGTACACATCACTGAGGATTGAAGACAATGGATTCCGACCTTTCCCGAATTGGAATATCACTTCCCAGTCACCTCCTGGACAAGTTTGATGAAATTATCAACCAGCGCGGGTACTCATCCCGTTCGGAGGGTATCCGCGATGCTATCCGCACCTATATTACCTATTACAAATGGATGTCCGATGTAAAAGGTGAACGAGAAGGAGTTATTACCATGGTATATGACCATGACCAGAGAGGGCTTTTAGTTACCCTGACAGATATCCAGCACGAATTTCATGGGATCATCAAGGCATCTCTGCATTCTCATGTAACCCATGTCCGTTGCCTTGAAGTAATTCTGGTTCATGGTGATGGCGCCGTAATCAAAACATTTGCCGAACGCCTTATGTCCCAGAAAGGGGTAGAGTCCGTGAAGCTTACGACCATCCAGGTCGAAGAATAAAAACGGGCCTTGCAACGGACAAGAATAAAGAAAGAAGAAGATCCTTTCAAAGGTGGTAAAGTCTCAATGGATCTTCTCAAACCGTTATTTATTACGTCAGATTAATAAAAACTGGCAATGCAATGGCGCATTGCATATGTTTATGGTGTATTTTTTTAATTACTACTCTGGTGAATTTTTGGATCCTGAAGAATAATCCCGATGCATGCGGACTGCGGGTTTTTTCCCCGCTTATAATATCAATTATCAATTCCCTGTACGTAATCCAAAATCTCTTCAAATATTTATTTTTATACATAAAAATCGATTTAAAACAGCTAAAATTATTAGAGCATCCTTATATACAAGCACATAAAATTACTATAAATCGGATTAGAGTGAATATATATTCACCATTGGTCAACACCGATATGTCATCCGGAGAAAGATATGTATAAAGTACTTTATGTTGATGATGAACCGGTCCTTCTGGAAATAGTAAAGATATTTCTGGAAAAATCCAAGGAATTCACCATCGATATAACGACTTCGGCAAATGAAGTTATTCATTCAGAGAAACTCAAATCATACGATGCTATTGTTTCTGATTACCAGATGCCGGGGATGGATGGGATTTCGTTCCTCAAATATGTCCATACCGAATTAGGGGATATTCCCTTTATAATTTTTACCGGGAAAGGAAAAGAAGAAGTTGTCATCGCGGCCCTCAACAATGGTGCTGATTTTTATATTACAAAAGGGCTCGATCCCCGGTTCCAGTTTGACGAACTTGCAAATAACATAAAAAAAGCAGTCAGGAAAAGGGAAATCCGCGAAGGATATAAAAATGCTGCAAAACGGTTATCTGACCTTGTCAACTATCTCCCGGACGCGACCTTTGCCATCGACCTTGACGGTAAGGTAATTGCCTGGAACAAGGCAATGGAAGAAATAACCGGAATACAAAAATCAACCATAATGGGAGAAGGGGATCATATCTATGCTCTGCCGTTTTATGGAAAGAAGCAGGATTTACTTCTCGATCTCATCATCCATGAGAATAAAGAGATTGAGGAAAAATATCCATTCATTATCCGCCAGGGCCACAATCTCATTTCCGAAAAAGAATATCCCCTGCTTCATGGGGGTAAGGGCGCCTATCTCTGGCTTGTCGCGTCCCCCCTGTACGACAGCAATGGTACAATCAGCGGTGCAATACAGGTCTTCAGGGACATAACGGATAATAAGCGGGCTGAAAGTGCCCTGAAGGACAGTGAAGATCAGTACCGTTCCCTGTTTGAATCCTCGCTTGATGCTATCTTCCTTCTTGATAACACACAATTTAAAAACTGTAACAGGCAGGCAGTCGCTCTATTAGGGTGCTCCAAAAAGAAGGAGATCGTGGGACAATCGCTCATAGATTTTTCGCAGGTGCTCCAACCCGATCGGATGAGTTCTGAGGATAAAGCTGTGGAAAAAATATCGGCTGCACTTAGTGGCACCCGTCAGGTTTTCGACTGGTTATTCATACGGGCGGATGGAACCCCGTTTCATGCCGAAGTGACACTGAACCAGGTAGTTATCGGTGGAAAGAATCTCGTTCAGGCAATTGTCCGGGATATTAGTGAGCGCAAAAAGGCAGAAGAGGCACTGAAAATGAGTGAGAGGTCATACCGGACCGTGGTGGAGGATCAGAATGAACTGATCTCGCGATTCCGGCCTGACGGAACTCAGATCTTCGTAAACAAGGCATACTGCCAGTATTTTAAAAAATCATGTGAAGATATCATTGGCAAAAAATTTTTCCCAAGGATTCCGGCAGAAGATCATCGCCCGGTACGGGAACATTTTGCGTCACTCACAAAAGAGAAGCCGGTTGCAATCAATACCCATCGTGTCATCCTTGCAGATGGATCTGTCAGATGGCAGCGGTGGTCTGATCAGGCAATATTTGATGATAAAGGAACAATCGTTGAATACCAGTCTGTAGGCCAGGATATAACGGAACAGAAGAGGGCAGAAGATGCCCTTACTATCGCCTGCCAGAAGATGAACCTGCTTTCCAGTATAACCCGACATGATATTCTCAACCAGCTCACGGTTCTTTCCGGTTATCTGGCATTATCAGAAGAATTCGCTACCGATGAAAAGCTTCTTAATTTTATCAAAAAAGAAGCCACTGCAACGGAACGTATCAATCAGCTGATTACTTTTACCAAACACTATCAGGATATCGGTGTACAGGCACCCCAATGGCAGAATGTGCATGAAACCATTACTTCTGCCGCATCCTCACTCGAAATGAGTCAGGTGAATATCCAGATTCCCTTTAAAAATATCGAGATTTATGCCGATCCCCTGTTAAGTAAGGTTTTTTATAATCTCCTGGAAAATTCCATCAGGCATGGACACAATACAAGCCTGGTACAGTTTTTAGTCCGTGAAAATGATGAGGCCCTGACCATCATTTGCGAGGATAATGGCGGAGGAATAGACCCGGAGACAAAGAAACACCTGTTCAAACGTGGATATGGAAAAAACACCGGATACGGGTTGTTCCTTATCCGCGAAATCCTGGCCATCACCGGTATTCTCATCGATGAAACCGGGGAATCCGGTAAAGGCGCACGGTTTGAAATCAAAGTACCAAAGGGTGCGTATCGTTTGGCTCCCGATCAAATCATTGCTGATCAAAAAACGACTGAAGCCCCGAAGATTGAGCGGTAAACAGACCTTCAGCGGTTATTTTCTCTCTCTACCGGAACCAACCTTCCGGGGATCATAACAGTGTCTTCATGGTTCCCTCCTTTTTATCCTGTTACAAAAATACTGTCTGAAAAAAATGCCATAAACACCCGTTGCATACCAATGACCACTCCCTTTATATTCTGAAAAGAGATTACTGAATATGTCACCAAGACGAGCATCACCCAAAGAGAATTCCGGGAAAAATCCTCCCCCAAAAACAGGACCCAGCAAAAACAGGGCTCGTCACCTTGAAGATGCCCGGCACCACCCTGCTGAACATCCTCTTCCCCATCCTCCGCATAAAACCATGAAAAAACCCACACTTGCCCCAAAACACACTCCTCATTCTCATCCCCATGGAGATGAACTTCCTGCCCATACAAATCCTCCCGGCCCGATAAAACCCTCGAAGAAGACGACCCTGACAGGATCCAGAATCTGATATTTTTTTAAAAATTTTTTTACCCGGCGAGATACCTCGTTATGTTAAGGGATTTTTTGATTCTGGATATAAAAACAGAAATATTCGGCGGTTGTGAAACCCCCATGAACGTTCGAGTTTTTTAAAACATTTCTACAGAGTCAAATATTCTTCCCTGATTAAAATTATGTGAGAGGTCTGAATTACGGGAACAGGGATTGAAGTCCGGATCGAATGAGGGGGGCTGCGCACCTGATGATGGCAGGTTTAAGCAGAAGTCTTTTAACCAGGCTGCCGGGACGGTCCATATCGCCATACTTTACAATAGTATCAATTATGTCAGGGTCTTTCAAAGCCCGGATTAATGCATCCATATCTTCATCCGATATTTTCTGGCGTAATTGAAAAATCCGGAATCCAAGGTCGAGATCCCATCCCATATCTGCCTTCCAGCGTTTTTCATAAGCTGCAAGGGCAGAATCGGTAAACGTATCATTTTCACAGCAGATTGCCGCAATTGCTGCTGCATGACGGGCGGAACGGATGCCGGTATATACTCCCCCGCCGGAAGTGGGTTTGGCAAATCCGGCGGCGTCACCAACAAACAGGGTGCGGTGACCATATGTTCTGGGCATAGTTCCCAGGGGGAGTGTCCCTGTCACATGGTGTGTTGTAGTTGTTCCATATTTTTTTATGAATGTTTTAAACCGTTCCGGAACGTTTGACTTCCCGCACAAGCCGATTCTTACTCTTCCCTTGCCCGTGGGGATCATCCAGCCAAAAAAATCCGGTGAAGCATCAGGATAAATCTCCACAAATCTGGGATCACACTCATGGAGCAGGTCTACCTGAATTCCGGCAAGGAAGGTCTTTTGGCGTGGCATTCCATATAAACGGGCAATGGTGTTTCTCGGGCCATCCGCAGCGATTAAAAGTCTGAACGGGATTTCTTCATGACCCTTTACCCCGCGGGTGAAAAGAGTGGTACCTTTTATTCCATATGCTGCAGTTTTTAAGCGAAATTCTGCCCCGTTTTTTGCTGCAGATTCTGCCATTTCGCGATCAAGGGATCCCCTGTCGGCAACAACCGCTTTCTGGACCTTTGCATCAATCAGGATCTCGCTTCCCTTTCCCGAAACCACCCGGGCGCCCGAGACCCTGGCAAGCACCGGCCGGTCTGATACACGGCATTCGGAGAAGGCAGCATTCGACAGGAGACCTGCACACTGGACAGGGTATCCTATAGTCCCATGCTCCTCAATGCACAGTGTGGAAAGCCCGCTCTTCGCACATTCGGATGCCGCTGCACTACCGGCCGGCCCGGCACCTATAACAATGACGTCATACACCATGGGAAAACTCTTTTAACAGGATACGTTTGGAACTGGTTCGTTGAACCGGCTTTGATTATTATCCCCATGTTCATGGAAACAATCCGGGGCATGGGAAATACCTCATCAGCTACCCCGGTTCTGATCTTTTGTCTGAAAATATCCCATAAGGATAGAGATGAGCCCAAAGACAAACGCAAAGGTGCCAAGAATCACCAGGACGAGGTTTTTTGACAAAGCAGGGAAGTACCACAGCAGCCCCACCAGCAATACTGCCCCGCTGATGAACATACCGGGGATCAGGAAATATTTGGTTGTGGGGTGAGTAAGTGCCAGCGTGATATCGGTAAAACCGTTATAAAATGCAATCCCTGCGATGATGAGCATGAAAATGATTCCGACAATTTCACGTGCCAGAAGTGAGAGAACTGCAACGATAAGTAATCCTGCGGAAAAACCAAACAGCACCAGTGATTCATCGCTTTTGGAAGTGATGGCAAGCAGGAGGAATATCGCAATACCCAGGACAACCAGTGCCAGGAAGATACCATAAAAAGTTGCAAGCATAACTTCGGGATCGGGATAGAGAATGGTAAAAAGACCAAAAATTACCCCAATAATGCCCCAAAGGAAGCATGACAGTCTTGTGTCCATGACAATATCACCAGGCAGGATGAACGATTAACACGGGTATCCTTGTTTTTATGTTGGTGCCGCAACTACAAAATTTATCCGGTATGCCATGAATATTCTATCGGAAACTTGTTAAATCTAAAAAAATGACCCTGACGGAAAGATCAAGCCGGGCTGAAGTCTGGGGGTAATTGGCCGGATTGGTGATTTGATTAATTTGGTAATTGTTCCAGTTTAGAGTCCCGCGGTTACTCTTTGCCAAAACCAAAAAATCTGATATTGAATATTTTTTCCAGTGCATAGAGGATTGCAAAGAAGAAAACTGCATAGAGGACAAAATTTACCAGAAATTTTATCCAGCCCACAATTCCGGCATACGCTACCAGAACCGTTGCGAGTGCATCTGCAAGAACGATTGCACAAAGTATGCCGATAAAAAAAATTCCCCATTTTTTAACCGGAGCAAAATCCATAATGGTTGTTGGTGCTCAGATTATTAATACTTCAAAGAATGGGACAACATCCAATGGCATGATCCCTGATACGAAGAAACAACTGCAAACTCCCGCGCTGATGGTGTCCGGTAGATACGTATTATCGTTCAATCAGCTGGATATGCTCATCGGTCTTTTTTGCCAGCTCGCTGCGTCCCTGCAACCGGGCAACATCCGACATCGCTTCGAGCACATGCACGGATTCTTCAAGAAACGAGAGGACATCGGCAGGAAACATTTCAATCCCATATTCATCCAGCATGAATACTGCAATCTGCCGGTGATCAAGACCATTTTCCCGCAGTTCAATCACTTTTTTTGCAAATTTTTTCTCCGGGCACCCGCAGAGCGGGGAATCTTTGCAGTCACAGCGAAGAAAATCATTAAAAAAAGCAAGGATCTGTTCTCTCACGGCAAAATCAAGCGAATCATAATCAAGGCGCGAGCAGAGGGTTTCGAGCATGGTGCCGGAAAATGCAAGTTCGGGAAGGCGAAAACCGGCGAGCCGTTCTAATTTTTTTGCATGACGGAACCGTGCCCGATCAGCGATCAATCCTCGTCTCCCGGTCGATTCATCAAAGTTTTTCAGCGAGGTCATCGCTTCACCCATCCGTTCGCATTCGATCAGCCATTCATCAAAAAGGGTGGTCTGTTCAATATCGTCTTTGACATATTTGCCACAGCAGGATGCCCCGTCAATGACACTGGCACCGATATTTGCTACTGTTTCAAGTGCCTTCTCCATATCCTTCTCAATATCAGCCCTGCCTTTCTTGACAAGCGTTTTGATATCCTTGTCAAATCCACCGGCAAGGTAGAACCTGCAGGAGGCAAAGAGCACAAGTTTGGGGAGCTGGAGGATCTCAACAATTTCGCCAAGATCACCTTCAGGGGCAGGTGACATCACAATTGTCTCAACCTGTGAGAGCTTGTCAACCGCTTCTTCAAAAGTATACCGTTTGTTCTGGTAGAGTTTGATGATCTTTAAGACCGATACGGTGATATCTACAGAGAAACCGTCAAGTATCCGGAATCCTTCGGGCAGTTCCTCGCTCTTGGGATCTGCTTCAAAACTCGATTCTTTGAGTGTTTTTAACCAGTTGTCCCAGCGTTCCTGGTTGTAAAAAATATAAAACAACTTGAGCGGTTCAGCTTCGATTTTTTTGCTCGCCTTTTTCGCCATTTCAGTACACTATTCATTTTCCAGATTAAAGGATTTCGTTGTCCATCCTTGTTGCAGGATCCTTTTTGACGAAATATCCTATTCAGGATTGAAGGATCACACGGTTGACCGGGTCACTACCAATGGTTATCTCCCTTGACCTTCAATAGTTCTGCACAACAGGAGGTGAGCGAAATGAGCAGTCACGGAAAAACTCGTGATGGTGAGATACGGCGAGTTATTCTTAAAAAGTGAGTCGGTAAAGCATCATTTTATCGGAATGCTGCTCCGAAATATTGGAAAAGCACTCACTGCATCCGCTCTTACCTATCATTACGAAACCCCCCGCGGGCGCATCCTTATCTATGGGGATCAGCCCGGAAAAGATTGCTGATATCGTATCCCGGATTTTCGGACTTGTTGATGTCAGTATCTGTATGAGGA
>CAVYJJ010000021.1:0-29823 GCA_963768845.1 uncultured Methanoregulaceae archaeon
GTTTCCATTGATTGGCACCAGTGTTTCATTATAGTAGGGCTCACCGGTCGATGACATCTGCACGGTACCAATCCCTTCTTTTGCCATCATTGTCTCGCTGGTGAATTCGATGAGATTGATTACCATCTTATTCGTAACACTGTCAAAGAACCAGCGGGGTTCGGCAAGCATGACAGAGCCGGTAGCTGAATGCGGGCGCAGGACCACCGCACCGTTCTGGAGTGAAATATCCGTCTGCGAACTCAGGGATTCATAACGAAGTTCACCGGGGGTAAACCTGGTATTGACCGTGAAGGGGGGAAGGTATGATGCAACTGCACCGTTATCAATACTGATATTGGATGAGGGGTTGGCAGAACTTGAATTATATATCGTCAGGGCCCCCCCACCGATTTTCAGGGAGGTCTCTTTGAATGGCACAGTCTTGTAAGCAAGGCTTTTTACATCATTCTGCAGCACGATCATGTTCTTTTCCATGATCTTCTCATCCGCACCCACCTGCTGTTTGAGGAGCAAAGGATAGCCGTAGAGTGTCACAAGACCGATTCCGACAATCACCATACCGAAGATAAGCATGAACCCGATAGCTTCGGAAACTCCGCTTTCGTTTGATCTCGTATTTTTATCCATTGTACCCACTCGAATTGTAACTGATCTTGTTCATTCCCCTTCCTGTGGTATTTCCCGCAACTCCCCGCGTGGCACCTACACCGGCAAGTGCGACGTGTGTTTCAAGAGATCCCCGTGAAACCATGACATCCTGGTCAACCGGATCTGCACCGGGACCGATCTCGACAATATAATCCTTTCCGGCAATATCGTCGGGGATATCAAAACGGGTGGTAATAGATCCATCTCTTGGTGCAATCGAATATACATCAACGATCCGCGTGGAAACACCATTGCCAATATCTGTAAAGGCAACATAAACCAGCCTGTTTGCAGGATCTTCCATGATATTGGTGTTTACAAGAAGCATCATCACAATTAAAAGACCCATCAGTACGCCGCTTATCATGATGTACTCAATCAGGTTTGCCACTCCTGATTCAGTATCCGGATTTTTACAGGGACGTCCAGTTCTCGTCATATTCAGTCACCCCGTTGTTGTAATGAATGAGAGCATAGGAATGCGTATCCATCGGAGATTGAGGCAATATCAACCGTATATCTGACTATTGCATTCTTTCGGCTGATGGCAATAACCGGAATGTCCTTTACTACCTCCGTACTGTTCGAACGACTGGTATTATACGTGATTATCCCGGTAATATCACGGATATCATTTTTCGGAAATTCGATTACACTCTCCGCAGTAGTCTGCCCGACCACGGTGGACTGGTTGATAATTATCGCAAGGAAGAAAAAACTAAAACTGATTAAAAATCCCATGAGGATAATCCACTGGGCATCATCATTCAGTCGCGCCACATCAGCACCTCCACAAGAACAGCCCGGTCCGCCAGAGGACTGCTCGGCGGAAGTTTCTTATTCACGATTACCCATTTTGTGACTCTCACTGCATGTTCCCCCCCGCTCAGGTTGCGGGAGGCATCGAGGAAAGCGCTGCTCACGGCATTCGTTGGATCCGTTAAATTCCGGTAGGAATAACTCGCCGTAAACTGGATATGATCCTTCTCCGATGCGGTATGGCTGTTCGTAAGGTCAGAAAACACTAATCCGAATGTTGCATTATCGGTACCCATCGGGGTTTTTTCGATAATATCCTGCAGGAGACTATTTTGATCTCTTGAAACAGGAGCGTCCATCACTTTGAGGGCATCAGTCCCCAGCTGTTCGAGCTGCATATCGCTTATATGGGTATCTCCGGCAGTGTATACGGATGTAGCACTGACAACGAGATATGCAGTCATGATCATGATCAGCCCGGCTGCGATCCCCTCAATCGTATAGAGTTGTCCGGCAGTATTTTCCCGGATCAGCTTTTCTACGAGTTCCAGTTTTTTTCAGTCCCTCTTCCGGGAAACACATCGCACTAATCGGCAATCCCCCCTACCTCTACATTGTCAATGAAACACCTTGTCGCCAGCGGATGCCGCCCCGTCCAGACTAAACCTCAAGGTAAAAGCAGGATTGTTGTCGGCACCTGCACGGGAGCGAGTAGGTGAACGGGTGCAGGTTGTTATCATCCTCGGGATCAGCCAGGGTTGATCTGTTTCAGAAGGTTCCATGTGGTCCCTCCGTCAGGTGACCATTCAGCATTCGTAAAGCCCACTGGCCGAGCGGACATTTGCGTTCCCATTTCAAACGAAACCGTGATACCGGAATACCCGGTAGTGGAGATGGTCTGGGTAATACTTCCCGGGTTATCCCGTATCCGGACACTTGCAAGTCCGTCATGGGGAGTACCGGTATATCGGTCATACAGGACCCATTTGAGTCCATCCGGCAGGAGCGGCACCAGCCTCAAAGTCATCAGCGAAAATGGAGGTAATCTCCGATGCGAGCCCGGTTTCTCCCGACCAGACGGCTACTTCAAATATTGCATTCCTGAGTTTCGGCTGCGTGACATTTGCCGGGTTATAGTCATATAAAAAGGGTGTGGTATTGGGATTTTCAAACGTCAGTTTCCCATCCATTGAGGCGAGATCCGGGAGTACCTGCGTATTATTCAAAAATGTAGATGCAGGAGTCACGCTGAATTGCAGGGCGAGGAAAATCTGCGAATTTTCTGCCTTCATCGAATCGATATATTGCGGGTTCAGTTTGATCGTGATATTATCAGTCACTGGCGCCGGGAAGGATGACATGCGTGTCGTATTGCCATCAGCATACGGGTAATTCGAAACGGGCAGGGGGACATTGGAATAGGTACCTGCATCCAGTTTGTAAATCTTCATACTATCGAGCACTATGGTGCTCGTAGCCCGGGTTATCGGTGGGGCAGCAGTAGGATATTCTGTGATTGTTGACCTCAGGTCAGTGATGTTGATCGTTATCTGTTCCCTCGCTGGATCGATCTGGTAGGCAGGATTCCTGACATCACTGAGCAGTTTGGTATTGTTGAGGAGGATCGAAAATACGTGAGTAGTCACGTTGTCGGTCTTGAAAAACGAATGGTTCTGGATATATGACTGGTTAATCGTGGCATTGCTCGTTCCTTTTATCATTACTACACGCCGTATAGTTCCATACCCCGGGGGTAAACGCTCTCCCACTATGCGCTTCCCTGATTCATTTGTTTCCCGGAAGGGAGATTTGAAAATGGTAGGGGTAGTCTCCGAAGATTGCCCTCTGATGGTAATCATCAGGATAGATAAATGCCGTAGTACAGAAAAACCGGTTCACTTTATCCTCAGAAAGGATATTTGGCGTATCTCTCGAAATGGCCAGACCGAACCGGGTCACGTTAAATTTTTGCAGGTCATTATAGGACTCCCACGGAGGAGAGGCCGGCCATCCCGGATCCTCCACGAGAATAACTCCTGTCCGGTATGCTACTGCATCGTAATCGATGGTGTAAGACTGCAACCCGATTAATAATCCGGGAATCATCGATACTACCCATATGAACGCGAGCATGAAAAACGTAAAGCCCACGAGAAAATCGATAGAAAGATTTCCGCTGTCGTCAGTCATTGTTATGTGATCAACGCCCCTGTGGTTGCATTAAAGGTAAGACTCCTTGTCGAAGTTCCCGAAGTCATGGTAAGAGTGTAGGTCCCACTTTGCAATTCAAGATCCCACCGTTCAGGAACTCCCGTGGACGGATTATTAATAATCGCCACCCTGTTTTGTTTGAGCAGATTTTCAGGAGTTACTATGGTATCCAGGGAGATCTTTTCTGAGGGGAGCGTTAACATTCTCAATGATTGTCCAGCCCGTTATGTCGTTTACGAGATATACCTGCCCTTTATCGCCGGATACACCAAAGATCCAGGATCGTGGCATCTCCCTGCTCATCTATATCCCGGGAGAGCATGTAATTGACATTTTTTCTGTTTTCAGGATCATTTGTTGATTCCGATTGGTAATCCAGAAAATTTTGTTTTGCCGTTTCGTAACTGATCCGTGAACTTTCACTACCGGGTGTTATCTGGGTAAACCCCCTGTTCTGCTGAGATGACTGATCAGCCGGTGATTGTCCGATGCACGCACAGATCAAAATTAATACGACCAGCGTCATGATGGAGAAAATGGTGGGGATATTTCTGCGCATATTCTTCCTTAAAGGCTTATTTAGATAAGAACAGATATAAATATTGGTATTCTTTTTAGTATCAATGAGCGAAAAATCCGAACTTTGTCCATGGGAAAACCCCCCTTTTATATAATACCGGTTAACTCACTTCAGCTGATAAAGATAAAAATTCCGGATACTTGAGATTACGGCACGATTTTAGTGATAGGAATCTCAAGGATATCTTCGGCACCGCACGCTTTGAGTTTCGGGATAGGCTGGTTGACGGTATTCTTGGGAACAACCGTCTGTATACTATAGTAGTCGATCCCATGGAGGCGGCTCACCGTTGGCTTTTTCATTGCCGGGAGGGCAGAGACAATCTTTTCCATGCTTCCTGTCGGGACATTCATCGTCAGGAGTACTTTATTTCGTGCTTCTATTACCCCGAAGAGGAGTGTCTTTATTTCCTCGATTTCACGTCGTTTCTGTGGATCTGCCCAACTCGATTTGTTTGCGATAATAACGGTGTAAGACTCCATAATCTGCCCGATAATCTTAAGGCCGTTTTTACGCAGGGTTGTACCGGTTTCTGTCAGGTCAACTACCACGTCCATCAGATCGGGGACTTTTGCTTCTGATGCCCCGAATGAATGGAATAACTGGACAGGGATTCCCAGCCGGGCAAAGTATTTTTTCGTAAGTTCGGGGTATTCAGTGGTCACCCGGCTTTGCGGGCGGATCCGGCTGACATCATCGATCGGTTCATCCCGGTGAACTGCGACAACGATCTTTACATTTCCTTCCCCTGTCTTGCTGTACGAGAGATTTGCGACCTCAACGATATCGGATCCGGTCTCATTTACCCAGTCCAGGCCGGATATACCTACATCAAAATAGCCCTTCTCAACATAGGTAGGAATTTCCTGGGGGCGCAGTATTTTTACCTTCCCGATCCGGGTATCGGCAATCCGGGGATTGTAATCGCGGTCAGTACGTCTGACCTCGAGATCAGCCTCCTTGAAAGGCTGGAGGGTCTGGGCCTCAAGGCTGCCTTTTGGGAGTGCGATAGTAATCATATCACATTCAATCGCTGTAAAAAACGATAAAGGGCAGGGTTGGGATTTTTTTTAATTGAATGTATGAACGACAAGCCCACTGAGAAGTTTGGGTTCAAACCACGTCGATTTTGGGGGCATTACACCGTTTTCATCTGCGATGGCAAGAACCGTATCGACTTTTACCGGTTGCATGGCAAACGCAATCCGGTATTTTCCCTCATCAACAAGTTTCTCAAGATCGGAAACCGGACGAGCTCCCCGAGATACTGCAACCGTGCATCTCCACGCGGATCGGTTATGCCCAGCATTGTTTCGAGCACGTGTTTCTGGAGCACGGCGACATCAAGGGTCACGAGTGGCGTCTGAAGGGAATCAACAGGGCGTGTGCACTCGTACCATTTCCCCGAAATGTACAGGTGAATCACATGGAATTTTTCCGGAGATGAAATTCTTGGAGGAATATTGTATCCGTTCCCGTTTACCGGCCCGTATTCCTTCACCTCAAAACAGTCTTTGAGCCTGTTCAGGAACATCTCATCTGAGTAATCTCCCAAATCCGTAAGCAGCCGGCTGTAACCGTGAATCTTTACCCGGTCATGAGCAAACATCACACCCATGAAGTGTTTAACTTCCCCGTCTGCAGGTTTCCCCTCAGCAATACGCCGATCCACGACATTAAGTGCAGCTTTTGCCCGGTGATGACCATCAGCGATATAGAGCGCCGGAACAGACGAAAAGAACGTCTCAATCTGATCAAGGACATTTCCATCCGTGATCCGGAATATCTGGTGAATTATACCGGTGTCTGAGGTAACTTCCGCATCCGGTGTTTTTAATTGATCGACAAGCGATTCAAGACATGAAAAAATTTCTTTCCTGTTCCTGTACAGCAGAACAACCGGGCCGTTGTGTGCCCCAACTGCCTCAATATGCCTGGTCCTGTCTTCCTCTTTATCATACCGGGTCTGCTCATGCCGGCGGATGTTATTATTCCGGTAATCGTCAACATCCAGGCAACAACAAAGCCCAAGAAACGTTTCTCCGTCCTGTAAAACCCTGTACAGGTACATGCCGGGTACCGGATCCTTTTTCATGCGTCCGTTCTCTTCAAGCGCGAAAAAATTGTCATGCGCCCGCTGGTAAACGCGCTCATCATAAGGTGACAGATCGGGCAATTCTGCATCCGGTCTGCTCACCTTCAAAAATGTTTCGGGATTTTTGGCAATGATTGCCCTGACCTCATCAGCGGTCACAACATCGTAGGGAACAGCCGCAATTGCAGATGCTGCAAAACGATCGGGACGCACTCCTGAAAAACGATAGATTGTGACCATGATATCCACCTTTTTTTAACGCGAAAGGAATAACCTGTCCTCATTGTTGGGTTTGCTACCATATATTTTCCCACCCATGGTATTACGGGACAAACGATATGTACTAAAAAGATCTCATTGATGATACTGCTTTAGATGTGGAGAACAGGAGTCAGAAACGATGATCCGGCCGCGTGATCTGTCCATTTACCCGTTACCCCAAATCCGCCGGGCCATGCCGTCAGATATCGCTGCGATTGTTGCCATCGAAAATGAATCATTTATCGATCCATGGGAACCCGATGTGTTTCTTGAGGCGTTTACCTTTTTTCCTTCTACCTATTTTGTCGCGGTATGTGACGGCGCTGTCGCGGGATTTATCATTGGAGGACTGGAAAATACGGGGGAAAACATCTATGGACATGTGTGCAATTTTGGGGTAAGCACCACGTACCGTCACAGGGGAATCGGGAGATTACTCTTAAAACGGATCGAGCACCAGTTCATGCTTGAACTGGCGACCGCCGTCCAGCTGGAAGTGCGGATTTCCAATATGGACGCGCAGAAGTTTTACCGCCGCCTCGGCTATCGTGACGTTTTCCGGATCCCTGATTATTATTTCAATGGTGAAGATGCTCTCGTGATGTTGAAACAGTTCAGGTTTTAACCACGACCAAGCTGCTGGTGAGCGCGGGCAAGGTGTTGGGCAGCAAGGGCACCAAGCAGTGATAACTCCCCCGCCAGCACTCCCGCCCCGATGATCTCTGCGAGTTTCCTGGCATTGGTCCCGGGGGGATCACCGCCTCCAGCAACACCGAGCACACGGAGGCATTCCTGTTGTGTTTCCAGCCCGGTTCCCCCGCCGACAGTTCCCACAGGAAGTGAAGGGAGTGTGACTGAGACATATGCGCCGGAATCCGTAAGATCGACGGTTGTGATACAGGTACTGCCGTCAATTGCATGGGCTGCGTCCTGTCCACAGGCAATGAACATCGCAGCAACGATGTTTGCTGCATGGGCGTTGAACCCCATCGAGCCTGCCCGGGCAGATCCTATAAGATTTTTCCGGTAGTTAACCTCGAACAGGCTTTTTGCGTCAGTTTTTAAGATCTGGCTGATTTTATCATGTGAAAGGGCAATACCGGCGACGACACTTCTCCCTCGCCCCATTATGCCATTGATCGCTGCAGGTTTTTTATCGGTACACATGTTACCTGAGAGGGCGATGAGGCGGGCACCGGTTCCTGCAGCGATCAGTTCGGCTACCTTTGCGCTTGCAATCGTAACCATGTTCATGCCCATAGCGTCCTTGGTATCGAATTCAATCCGGACAAAAACGCTGGTGCCGGCAATATAAGTGACCATACCAGTCACTTTTCCGTGATTTGTTGTACTTTCTGCAGCCGCACGGAGTTCATCGCAATGAGCTGCTACCCAGTCTGCAACCTGTTTGGCATGCACGATATTATCGGCAGCAAATACGGGTGCGCGGGTCATGCCGTCATGAAGGATCCGCACTTCTGCTCCCCCGGCTTGTGTTATTGCGGTGCAGCCGCGATTAACGGATGCGACGAGGGCACCTTCTGTTGTTGCAAGCGGAAGATAGTAACTTCCCTGCGCGTATTCGCCTGCTATAAGGAGGGGTCCGGCCACACCGACGGGTATCTGAACCGTACCAATCATATTTTCACAGTTTCTTTTCACGACCCGTTCGACATCGATCGAGAAAATTCCAAGGTTTTTGAGAGTTGTTCCTGTTTCCCGTTCGATAAAAGCCCTTCGTATGCGAATCGCATCGATGGGTGGGAATTCTTTTTCCAGTTCGTACAGCTTACACGAACCATCCTTCAGCCTCGTTTGAATTACACTTTCCGGTTCGTGGTCACGACCGGATTCCTCTCCGCGGACAGATTCCCCGCGGCGCTCCGAATCATCAGCCATGAATATTTATACACCGTATAAATTTATGATACAGGTGGTCAGGAATAATGGTCGAGCAGTGGAGCATACGGATACCGGCACAGCGGGGTGAAGAAGTCAGGAGGAGGCTCATAGAGGAAGGTGTGCTGGATCTCTCTTTAAAAGTTAAGCGTGACGGCACCGCGCTCGTCCTGCCGTTGACCGGGCCCCGCGAAGGTGCCGAATTATCTGATTTTGAGGTCCTCCCCGGACGGCAGGTGCTCCCACGACACGAGCTCGTTGGCGGCATTGCGATCATGCAGGATCGCGACACTGAAGGGGCGATGAAAATTCTCATTTCACGGCCTTCAATTCACACCGTGGTTTATGCTGCCGGTGAAGTATCAGGTGAATACCGCACTCGCGAATATGAGATACTTGCCGGAAAACCTGTTACCCGGACCGATGTGATCGAGTACGGGCACCGGTTTACGGTTGATCTCTCCTCCGCATATTTTTCTGCCCGCCTGTCATCTGAAAGACAGCGCGTTTTAGGACGGATGGGCAATAATGAGATAGTTCTCGATATGTTTGCTGGTGTGGGCCCATTCGCAATTTCCCTTGCGGCACGGGCAGTATTCATTGTCGCTTCCGATATCAACCCGGATGCAGTCAGGTGGATGCTGGTGAATCTTGCACAAAACCGGATAAAAAATGTGCTTCCTGTGCTGGCAGACGCCCATCATCTTCCTGCATGTATTCCCTGGAGATTCGACCGTATCATCATGAATCTCCCTTTATCGGGAACCTCCTTCCTTGCGGATGCTTTCCGGCTCTGCAAACCGCGGGGGATAATCCATTTTTATACCCTTGTGTCCGGAGAGGGGGAGCACCTCAATAGTATATCGGACATGGGGGGGGTGGTTCTTGCCGAGCGGGTCGTACGGTCATATTCGCCGGGGCAGTGGCATGCAGTCTATGACATAAGGGCGAGGGATGACTGACTAATAAATCCCCCCTGACATCAACTTTTTGCACGCGATCCTTTGCCCGGAAACTGGTTGGATTTTGTCAACCCGATCCGCGAAAACTTCCAAAAATTATAACAACCGCTACCTGGGTGGCTTTGGGAGTTTTCGACAGATGTTGACTCCACGCTCAATAAAAAAGGGAGAAATTACTCCACAAGTACAAATTTTGTACCGTAGTGGATGATACCGCTCTCACCATCAGTGGCGATCCGGCGGAAGACACTTTTCACCCGCATACCTATTTTGACTTCGTCAGAACGGCAGACAATCTGTGCAGTCATCCGCGGCCCTTCATCGAGTTTTATAATGGCAAGTACATACGGGGTGAATGCTTCAAATTGTTCATTTGCAGTGTGTATGACCGTGTAGGTAACGACCGTGCCAAATCCTGCAAACTTGTGATCAACAATCCTGCCACTCCTGCGACAGTCAGGACAGAATGTTCGCGGGGGGAAGAAGTACTTCTGGCAGGTTTCGCACTTTGTCCCAATCATGTTGTACCGCTGGGGGATTTTTCTCCAGAATCGGGCAACGGTCATCTTCAAGCCCTCCTAAGGATGTGAACAACTGCTGTTGCCCCGGTACCCCCCACATTGTGGGTCATCCCGATTTCCGCCCCGTCGATCTGCCGTTTTCCCGCCTCGTTGCGGATTTGCTTGACAATTTCGTATACCTGCTTGATCCCGGTTGCACCAACCGGGTGGCCGCAGGCTTTGAGTCCTCCGGAGGTATTTACCGGGATTTTACCGCCGAGCGCTGTTTCGCCGTCGGCAGTAAATTTCCCGGCAGTTCCTTTCCTGCAGAACCCGAGGTCTTCGATGGCACAGATTTCCGCAATAGAAAAGCAGTCATGCACTTCCACCATGTCGATATCTTTGTGAGTGAGTTTCGCCATCCTGAACGCCTTGTGACCTGCGGTTACTGTTGCATCGAGTGTCGAGATATCCCGCCTGTCATGGAGGGTGATGGTATCGCTCGCCTGGGCACTCGCAAGAACCCTTATAGGAGTATCGGTAAATTCCCTGGCCCGTTCTAATGGCGCCACGATTACCGCAGCAGCGCCGTCCGTAATAGGGGAGCAGTCAAAGAGCCGCAGCGGTTCAGCAACCATCGTGGATTTCATGACGGTTTCAATAGTGATCTCCTGCTGGTACTGTGCGATCGGGTTTCTTGCCCCGTTATAATGGTTTTTTACGGCTACCTGGGCAAGTTGCTCGCGTGTCAGCGGATACCGGTGCATGTAATCTGTAGCTATCATCGCGTAGAGACCGGGAAAAGTTGCGCCCACAAACCCCTCCCACTCACGATCAGCCGCGCCGGTCAATGTATCGGTACTTGCACCCGGCTCGACATCGGTCATTTTCTCGACTCCCGCCGCGACTACGATATCTTCCATACCGCTCGCCACGGCAATTACTGCCTGACGGAAGGCCAGTCCTCCCGAAGCGCATGCGGCTTCAACCCTTGTCGAAGGAATATGGTGAGTTGCAAGCCCGGCATAATCGGCAATCAACGCCCCGATGTGTTCCTGCTCGATGAACCGTCCTGCACTCATGTTCCCGATATACATTGCGTCGATTTTTTCACCGGAAAGCTGTGCATCTTCAAGAGCGAGCGCCCCTGCTTCAACGAACAGTTCCCGAAACCCGCTCGACCATTTTTCCCCAAAGGTCGTGCATCCTACACCGATTACTGCAACGTCTCTCATATCTGCATCACGATCTTCCCCTTATGAACCGCATACCGGGCATAGTCAAGATAAATGGGATTTTTCATCAATGTTTCAACACTGGGTGCAGCGTCACGCCGGAACTCACCCTGCAGGATCGAATCGGTGACCTCGATGTCAAATGCATCACTGCCCGCACCGGAACCAAAGGAACAGACAAATATCGTGTCTTTCGGGCTTTGCGATATCGAGCGTGGCAGCGAGTCCTATCGGCGTTGCGCCTGAATAGGTATTACCAAGCCGGGGCACAACGAGTCCCGGCGTGATTTGCTCTGAGGTGAATCCCAGGTTCTTTGCCACTTTCTGGGGAAACTTGGCGTTTGGCTGGTGGAAGACCGCATAGGTGTAATCTTTCGGGCTTTTGCCCGTCTGTTCGAATAACAGCCTGCTGGCTCCTTCAACATGTTTGAAATAGCCAGGCTCTCCGGTGAATCGCCCGCCATGCCGGGGATAATCCTGCCCCTCACGTCTCCAGAAGTCAGGTGTATCCGTGGTAAATGAGCAGGTGTGGTGGATGGTAGCGATGGGATTGTCCCGTCCGATAAGGAACGCAGCGCCCCCGGCAGCGGCGGTGTATTCAAGTGCATCGCTTGGAGCTCCCTGAGATACATCAGAACCAATAGCAAGACCATACGTGACCATACCGCTTTTCACAAGGCCCATACAGGTCTGTATTGCTGCTGTACCGGCCTTGCAGGCAAACTCATAATCCGCTGCAGTCATATTTGGCGTTGCACCAATCGCTTCTCCGACTGTGCATGCAGTTGGCTTGACTGCATAAGGATGCGATTCACTTCCAACGTACACTGCCCCGATATCTTCAGGGTTGATCGATCGGCGGAGTAACGCGTTACGGGCAGCTTCAACTGCAATCGTGGCAGCGTCCTCATCGAGGTCGGGGACGGACTTTTCAAAAACACCCAGTCCTCCTGAGATATCTGCAGCATTTGCACGCCAGACTCTCGCAATTTCTTCAACCTTAATCCGGTATCTCGGTATATACACACCGTAGGTAATGATGCCTACCATTCTTTATCCCTCAATGTACTCACAATTTTGTCAATATCCATAGTCGTGCACATCACGGTAATGCGATCCCGTTCTGCCATCTTCTCTACTATTGGGTGGACCTCGCTGATATCTATTCCCTGCAGCACTACCACACGGGGCTTAAACGGAGTGACACGGATCGCAACCATCGGTGATTTACCGGTTGATACATTGGTAAAAACCACTGCCCGCTCCGTGCTCCACCCATAAATGCGGTTAAACTCATCTGATGAGAGCTGCATAATGGCATTCAGGCTGTTCACCACGGTATAGCCGAAGAGCACCTGGTCAACGGACCCGCAGAGCAGCGTGCACCCGATCGCTTCAGAGAAATCCTTGAGCGGAACCGCTGTAGCATACTCATGAATGTCGTAGATCACATCATCTTCAACATTGGAAAAGAGCATTGTTGAAAATTTCTGGATATGTTTTCCATCATTTTCTTCATCCATATCAAGGAGCGTGTCGACAATTTTGCCGACAATTGCGGTGCCAGGGCTTTTTCTCCTGCCACTCTCATAATCGCTGATTACTGAAGGAGATACACCAAGGCGGTCCGCGAGCACGCCTGGGGCGATCTCAAAGTTCACCCGCCATTTTTTCAGCGCGTGACCCGGTGAGTCCGCCAGCGTTATCTCACCTGCCATTTTTTCGGCAAGCTGGTTCCGCAATCCGGATTTCATGCTCATTACAAAGAACCCGGAGTATTAAATAATTAACGAACAGGTATTCGACAGTGAACGAATCACGATGCAGAAATGTATGGAGAGCAACCCATAAATAATAAGCATCTCAATTTTGATAAGCATGATTCCAGCTGAAGATCTTGAGTGTCTCAAGGTAATCGCACTGAGGGGTGGATGTAAAAACCCGGTCTTTGTCTCGTCCCAGACGATTGGTGAGATGCTGGCAATCAGTCAGCAGACAGCATCCCGCAGGTTAAAAGGGCTCGAATCCCAGGGTTTTATAACGAGGACGATTGCCCCGGATGGACAGCATGTCACGGTCACCAGTAGTGGTGAAGAGGAGCTCCGAAAGGAATACCAGGCATATTGCCGGATTTTTTCTGAGCGAAATGACAAGTATGTTCTGACCGGTACAGTAGTCAGTGGAATTGGTGAAGGTAAGTATTACATGAGCCTTGAACCCTATAAGCAGCAGTTTAAATCACATCTCGGATTTGAACCATACCCGGGAACCCTCAACATTCGTCTTCCCGCTTCACGCCTCCCTGTGCGTAAGAAGATTGACGGTCTCGACTGGATCAGGATCAAGGGATTTTCAACTGATGGCAGGACGTTTGGTGATGCGAAGTGCCTGCCTTGCCATATTGGTGACATTTCCTGCGGGATTGTTGTTCCCGGCAGGACACATTACCCCGAGGACATCATTGAAGTAATCGCACCCGTTGCATTACGGAGGAAACTCGGTGTCGAAGATACGGATACCGTAACTGTCGAGGTCGGGCAATGATCGATGATGCCCTCGCAGCGCTCCGGGAAGGAAATTTTATCCTCCTCTACGATTTTGACGACCGGGAAGGGGAAACAGATTTTGCGATCAGGTCTGATGCAGTTACCCCCCGTCACATAGTGCAGATGCGCAAGGATGGCGGGGGGTTGATCTGCACGGCAGTGCACCCGATCGCAGCTCAGCGGCTTGGACTGCCTTTTGCAAGCGATGCCCTCCGGGCTTATGCCGTGGCAGAACGCGAAGGGGATATTCCTTACGACCGAAAGAACCATTCTTCATTTTCGCTGTGGGTGAACCACCGGAATACATTTACCGGGATTACCGACAGGGACAGGGCGCTTACGGTTAACGCCATATCCGACCAGGTAAAAAAGGCTCTCAACGGTGGTAGTGTAAACTTTCATGAAGTCTTCAGAACTCCGGGGCATATGGCGCTCCTGCGTGCTGCAGACGGGTTGCTCGACCACCGGAAAGGGCAGACTGAACTCTCAATTGCGATGGCGCAGATGGCGGGTGTCATACCTGCCGTTACCATTTGTGAGATGCTGGACGATGAATCAGGCTACGCACTTTCAAAAGAAGATGCCAGGCTCTATGCTCGTAAACACCGTCTTGTATTTGTCGAAGGCCCCGAAGTAATGGAGCGGTGGGAGAAGGAAAGAACCTCCCGCTGATCCTTTCCCCCTCTTACCAACTCCCCGCGAATTTTCCCTGAGAAAAGTATTTCATCATTTTTATTATCCATTCAACCACAGATTTTATCAGCATGAAAGTCCCGCTTACCGAACTTACCAACCGTCTGAAACGCTTCCGGGCGCGGATGGACAAAACACAGTCTGGCTGGGAGATGACAGCCATTACCGGCAAGGTCCCCCTCTATTACTTCACGGGCACCATGCAGGATGGACTCCTGCTTATTCCGCATGACGGTGATGCCGTCTTCTGGGTCCGGCAGAGTTTCGAGCGGGCAGCTGACGAGTCATTCTTTCCTGACCTCAGGAAGATGAAGAGTTACCGGGATGTGGCGGCTGGCATGGGGAAGATCCCGCGGGAGATGTTCCTTGAGACTGACCTGGTACCGGTCGCCCAGCTCCAGCGGATGCAGAAGCACCTGCCGTTTACTGAGGTGAAACCGGTAGATCCGGAGGTATCTGCAGTAAGGGCGAAGAAGAGCCAGTACCAGCTCTCCCTGATGGAGCGGGCCGGGAAGATCCATTGTCATGTCCTCGAGGACTGTGTGCCAGGCATGCTCACGGAAGGAATTGACGAGGTCACGTTTGGCTGCGACCTGTACTCGCTGATGGTGAAGGAAGGTCACCAGGGTATCATCAGGTTCGGCATGTTCAACGAGATGCTGCTTGGCCAGATCGGGTTTGGCACCAGCTCCATCAGCCCTATCTGCGTGGATACTCCGGGGGGTGTCTCTGGTATGCACCCCTCAGTTCCGCAGATGGGCTGCCGGGAACGGAAGCTCGGGAAAGGAGACCTCGTTGTGATCGACATCGGGTGCGGGTATCACGGATACCAGACTGACAAGACCCTGTCGTACATGTTCGGCAGGCCCATACCGGATGCAGCAATACAGGATCATATCCGCTGCGTGGAGATCCAGGATACAATGGCTTCTCTGCTGAAACCGGGAGCCATCCCCTCAGAGATCTACCGCACCATCATGGCAGGTATTGAACCGTCATTCCTGACCAACTTCATGGGTTTTGGCGATCGCAAGGTCAAGTTCCTCGGGCACGGGATCGGGCTCTGGATAGATGAGACACCGGTTATCGCGGAAGGCTTCGATGAGCCCCTTGAGGAAGGGATGGTCTTTGCCCTGGAACCGAAGAAAGGGATCCCGGATATCGGCCTTGTCGGTATCGAGAACACCTTTGTCGTGACACCTGCAGGGCGGTCGGCCGCTTACCGGAAAAAGCAGAGGGCTCATCGAGGTATACTGACGGGAACTGTCGTGTTGAAGGCGGAGGGTTGTGCGGGTCGCCAGGGATCGTGTTGTCCAGCATAACCGGCTTACTTTTTTGCCAGTTTTTTTAAGGTTTCTTCAGGAAGCATCTTTGCGATGCTCATCTTTGTCGGACAGCGCCCGAGTTTCAGTCCCAGTTTCTTTGCCTCTTCCTTGAGCACTTTCGTGTCAAGGTCCTTGATGAGAATACTCAACTCTTTTGGCTCCATAGAGATCGGAGAATAGTCAGTATACAATAAAATAAGATTTTCTCAAAGGAATAAATAAAAAAATTATATTTTTATCTGCGCCAGTGCGTCATATGCCATCTTCCGGAACACAGCCAGATCAATTGCGGGATATTGTTCCTGGGCTTTTACAATATCCACGGACTGACCCGTAGCCATCGTCTCAATCCGATCGAGTGTGCGGGCAGCGGTGTCGAGAACCCAGAGATCGCGTGTTTCCTTATCGACAACAGTGATCGATTCCACCCTGACTGATACGAGGAATGCCCCGTCCGGAGTCTGGTAAAGGTTCGGTTTCCCGATGACCGCGACAAACGCAGGGGTATCGATTTTTGCCAGCTGCTGCATCGCTTCAGGCTGGTAACTGCCGGCCATGATAAAGAATGTACCGGTGGGATCGACGACTCTTCCACGGTAGAATATGTTCTGATCACCCTGACGCTGTTTCTCCGTCAGTGTCCCAACAAGAAAGATCCGGTTACAACGTTCTCCGGATGGCAGGAGGACAAATGTGGGACTCTTCTCATCATCGCTTTCCTTGAACTGGTACCGGCACTCGCGGAGCTCGGCGGAAAAAACCCTTCGTGCCGGCTCACGTTCAAAGACGCCTTCTTTTCTTTGCGCGTCCCGTGTGACTGGACTCATGAGACACTTCCTGACCGGTTCAGCAGTGCGGTATGTTCACCGCTCTCATAGGTCAACCGCTCGCAGGTATTGACCAGCAGGCGGTTATCGATCTCCCGGCCGTGACAGGTGATATAACGCCCGAGTATCGCGTCGCGCATCCTGAGGAACACTTCATCCATGCCAAGCGGATTATTCTCTGCAATTTCCTGTGCCGCTTCAAGGGTTATACCGGTAAGGGACTCAACAACATCCCGCTGGAGCAGGATGTTATGGGTTTTTATACCGTCATCGAGCCAACCCTTGATACGCAAATCGTAATTGAATTTAGGCTGGATTTCGTGAACCGGGCAATAATTCTGTCTTGAGAGAGCCCGGTTGCATCCTTCAACAGGACAGCGCTTAATGATTCCCGAGCCGGGTGCTATATGCACAATCGCGCCCCGTGCTGTGACATCGCCGCCACTCACAAGAATGTCGCCATCATCCAGCATGATCGTTGCGGTGTTCAGGTTGAGGGAAAGCCTGCCGTTGAATTCGTCAACAAGAGCATAGAATATATTATAGACAGAACCTACCGTCAGTTTTTCCTTGCCAGTCTCCTTCCAGATCACGAATTTGACAGAACCGGTTTCATCACCCAAAAGACCTGACTGGAGCATTCTGTCATGGGAAACATCCCATTCCTGTACCACCTTTGCACGAACACTTCCAACACCTGTGTGAAGATTGAGAACAGGAACCGTACCGGGGATAAGGGGGCCATCCATCGCACTTTCTTTTACCGTGGTTCCGGAGTGGATCTTCAGGCTTGCAACACCTTTGAACTCGTCAACAACTGCAGACTCAATTTTATACCACGAGTCGGGGATGGAGGTCATCGCCGCCGCCGATGGCGAGGCCGCCGTCGAACAATCTTTGGCGGCGGAGGCCGACGGCCGGCCGTTCGACCTGATCCTGATGGATATGGAAATGCCGATCGTCGACGGCTACGAAGCGACCCGCCGACTCCGCGGTCATGGGCACCTTGGGCTGATCCTCGCCATGACGGTGCACAATCCGGGCGAGAGATCGGCGATTGCCGGCGGTTCGGCTGCGACGGCCACGTCGCCAAGCCGATCGACTGGGACAAACTCAGCGAAATCATCAAGGAGTCGGTCGGACGTGGATCGGGAATAGGGAGTAGGGAGTAGGGAGTAGGGAGTAGGGAGTAGGGAGCGGGTGAGCCCACGGGCTTCCGCGACATCAACTGGAAGGCGCCGTTCGCCCGTTACAGCGGTGAAATGCAGCCGGTCAAGGATGGGCGAGGGCGCCGAATTCTATGTTCGCCGCGACGGCGATCTGACCCTTGGCAAGGCCAAGCTCGACTCCCTCTCTTACGCCTTCAAGGATGGCCTGTTCGTCGGGGTGGTGTTTCGCACCACCGGGCGCGCGGGCGAAGATGCTCTGCTCGCTGCCCTGACCGCCGATTACGGGCCCGGCCGCCGCACCGGCACGCCGATGGAGTTGACCGTGACGTGGGCCGGCAGTACCACCCGCATCGAGGTCTTTTGCCAGTCGCAGTCGGTGTGCATCGGCTCCATCGCCTCGGCCGAGGCGTACAAAGCCTATCAGGCGGCACAGGCGCGCGAGCGGGCGCCACAACCGTTGCGTCCGGCCCCGGCTCCGGCGCCGTCCCGGGTCGCCGCGCCGCCGAGCCAGCGGGCAGCGGCACCACAGCCGGCCTCGCCTCGGACCACGCCGAACCTGCGTTGACTTGCAATTATCCCCGTTATGGGGTATAGTGTAGTCATTGTTCGTTCGGAGTGCATCGATGTTGTTTCAACCGGAGTGCCCTTTGGTCGCGTGGCTGCTGTTGGCGGCGATGCTGAGCGGCGTCGTCGCCGTGCTGCTGATCGTGCGGCGCGACTGGCGCAGATGCTCCTCCCGGCGCTCAGGGGGCCGGTGCATCCTTCGGTTGGCTTCTGCGAGCGCTGCGGTGCTGGCGCGCCGCCCAACATGTGGTACTGGCCATGGCGCTCCGACGGCTCCTGACGAGTGCGCCACTGACGGTGGCCGCGCTGCGCCCCGGGCTGCGGGTGTTCCGCTGGCGCGGCTTCGTGCAAGACGGTCGCTTTCTTTCCCGCTCCGACCCCTTGCCGGGGACTGTGGTGAGCGTTGGGCCCAAGACGTTCTTGGTGCGCTTCGACGATGACTCCCGGCGGCGCTACGCTCACGACGAGTTGGCGTCTGCGCCTGGAGCCGGCTGCTGCCGGCGGTGCGGGCCAAGGGCGACAAGAGGTCCCTCGCGGTAGGGGCGTCGTAGCGGCTTAGCCGCTGGCAATTTTCAACTGTTGGTTTTCAACTTCGCTGTTTCGGGGGCATCAAACAAGGATCAAGCATCATGGCACAACTGTTTTTCGCGCCGCTCTCGCGGCTTCTCTCTTCCTCGTGGCAGGTTGCGCGGTTGCGCAGCCCTCTTCCCGGCGGGTACGACATCCCGGTTCCGGGGTTCCCGCCGCCGCCCGGTGTGGCGCTGCAAGGGCCGCAAGGGCTGCAGGCTGCAGGGGCCGCAAGGACCGCAGGAGCCGCAGGGGCTGGCGTTCAGTCCTGCGCCGGTGTTTCAACCGGCGTGGCGCTCAACATGACCATCGACGAAGCGCAGCAGCGCTTGCTGAACGGCAACCCCCGCTTCCGCCTTTGGGCAACTATCCGCAATGGCGGCGGTGGTGCTGGTGCGTTCTTGGCGCCGATGGTCGCCTGCGATGGCCAGACCAACGGCAATCGTTTCCATAAATACATATCCAAGTCCTTTCGACGATCGAAAACCTCATCGGGATTTTGCATAACCAAGATGCAATGGAACCATAAATTACAGGTTTAATGAAATATGTTAGGGTTGCATCTGGCCTTAGACGAGCGAGAATGCGAATCAAGCATATAATATCAAAACAATCTCTTAAAGGGTTTAACCCAGTACGAGATAATGAATAATCAACCGGTATAGCGCCAAGTGAAAAAATCTGATTACGAAATTCGGCGTTAAAATCAGGCGCTAGAGTGAACACTCTCACGTCAAGATTCACTAACCGCGAGATTAATGGTCCTCGGAAATTAATCAAGGAAAAAGCTTGATTTGCAATGATAGCAATGGACTTGAGGTTTGTTTTGATGTCACCGACTCCAATTTTGGTTGAAGCAAGGAGGAGCTCTTATTAATATTTTGTAGCAATTACTTTCGGAGATATGGGGGATACTGTTAAGTGCCGTTTGCCCATGAATTGTCTGTGTCTTGTTTCTTTTCCTGCATACAGTGTACAAGCAAGAAAAACCCAGAAGATCGGGGTCCTAGCACCAAAAGTAAAAAAACTGTACATTAATGGGCCCGCCGAAATTAACACCTGATTAAAATTTAAACGCTTAAGTATAAAATACATAAATATCCCGAAGAGAAGAATACCGGCGATACCATAATAGAAAAGGAAAGCCATCCATGTTGAATGAATTTCATTCAACGCTCCGACTCGAATGTCAGCACGCTGGCTGGCACCAAAGATCAGGTATTCTGGATAGTCAAAAATTCTCATATAACCTCGAATTTCTGCCTGTTCGCGATAATCTGTTTCAACTAATCGGTTCAAAATTGACAAAAATGATTCATTTTCAGATAAATTTACAATGGCAAGTGTAATGAAAAAAGCAGTTAAAAAAATTCTAAAGATTATTTTGGCCAATTCTGGTTTATTCCTTTCTTTTATGTCATTTGGTTTCAAGAACGAAATAATTACTCCCAAAAACATCACTAGTAATCCTATGAAAGCAGATCGGGACATGCTTGCAAAAATCAGAACAGCTGAAATTACAAAAAGGATGCAGCTAATTAACTTTCCGCTTTTATGTAATAAAGCGAAAATTGCGTAACTGCATAAAACCCAAAATGCCATTTGATTAGGATCATTAAAAATCCATTAAACCTTGGCATGAAATTGTACCTGCCAAGGTTTAATGTCCAGATTAATAAAATAGTTATTATAGCAAGTGAGATTGAAACACATATATATTGTCGTAATCTTTCTCTGGTTGTCAATAATGAATATAAATAACAAAATATTAACGAGTTATAGGAAAGATACACTGAAAAATAATTAAATGTAAGGTCCTCAGAGATAATTGACCATGCTAAATTTACAACGACAACGGTAATATTGAAAAATAATAAATAGCGGTACGATCTATCACTTTTGATTTTTGTATAAACGCTTTTAGTGGATAAGATAGATAAAAAAACGCAATAACAAAAAGAAAATGCGATGGCTGTGGCAGTCCACTGGGGAAAATATAAAATTGACTCGTATACACTGCTAATGCCAGCAGTATCATAATAAGTTGGGCAGACATATTAATCCCAAAGTGAGAGAAACGACTTTAGTGTAACCGCTAGTATTCGAATTTACAAAGAAAGCCTATCAAGTAACTACGCAGTAGTTACGACTTGATCTGACATGCATCGATTTTCTTTTCTATATTCAAACCCCTCAATCATATGTTGCAATTAGTCGTAGATTTCATACTCAACTAATTTTTAAGCTCATCAAGCTTACTTCTGCACAGAGTCAGTAGACAGCAATACGTAATCTGAACCAATAAATGTTACATAACAAATATGTATTGCTGATATTTTCTGCATCGCTTCACTGCCGGTCTTATGCTTTAAAACCCACTTCGATAGATAAGCCGCGAAAGCGAGTCCCGCTATGCTTATGGCCATAACAAGCAAGATCAAATTGACCAGATTATTCATTCTCCTTCGGCTCCTTTACATGTGTAAAAAACGCTGTTTTTCTATTCATTTAACATTTAAGGTGCTGTCTAAAATGAGAAATTCATGCCCGTATTCAGGATATCGTAATCCTTGTCGTTGCGGTCGCTTTTCCCCTTGTCGAATTGCCCGATCCAGCCAATCTTGACGGCATATCTGGCGTTGATGCTGAATACGGTACCCAGATATATTCTCTGGCGATTTAACCTGTGGGCGTTGGTATCATAGAACAGTTCTCCGGTCATGTAGGGCACGAAATTGAGTTTAAATAATTTCATTTTTTTTGACGTTAAGGCTGCCCCTGAATCTGACATTCTTATAAGTCTGGCGCGTGAAATAACGAGTTTCCGTTCTTTGCGCTAATTGGAGATCGAAATAATGTCCGACCGGAATCTTATACGTAAACTGCAGCATGAATCTGTTTTCAAATTCATAGAACTTTTTCTTGTTGTTGATTTCATACCGATAGGCAAGCAGGCCGCTGAAATTGTCAAAGAGTTTCCGGTTCAATCCCCCTTGGATTCCGGTCAGGTAGGTGGTTTTGAACGGCGCCTCCCTGAATTTCTTGGACGGTTTGCAGATTTCACAGGATGTTTGGATTCATTTTAATCGAGCAACCAGGTCGTTTGAATTTTCCCACGTATTGGGATAGCGCGGAATTAATGTCGGCAAACCCCAATAGCGGGGCACAGATCATAATCCTCCCCAACCTCATCATGCCTTCCATTTTGATTCCACCGAAATTTGTAGCTGGATGATTAATTACCGTAGCTTAGCGTTTTGGCCGTGGTCCCTTTGGCTTGTGCCTGGCAGGCCGGGCATTCACCATAGAATTCCAGCCGGAAATCCTTGACGGGCATCGAAGCGCCGTTCACCTTGATCTTCCTTGTGGATATCGCTATCGGACTGTCGATATCCAAAACTGCGCCGCATACGCAACAGTAGAAATGCTGGTGGTTTGAGGGATTGTTGTCGAAACGGGAGCGGCACTTGCCGAAATGAAGCTCCCGGGTAAGGCCGAAGTCCTCTAAGAAGCTTTAGAGCCCGATAGACAGTGCCGAATGAGATAGTTGGAATTTGCCGACGGACACTCTGATAGATCTCGTTCGCTCCCGGACGATCCTTATTGCGGGAAAGGATATCAAAAATGCGAAATCCAAGACTCGTTTCAATAGTATTAACGTGGCTCCGTTCACGACTGTGGTATCTGATCGCATTCCTACTGTCCTTGCTAAGGATCTCATCTGCTTTCGTTGGAAGATCTTGCTTGTTTACATTTGGAATTTTTGTCATTTGAATTTGTCCCGCTCAATATTATCTGAAAAGGATGCGCGGGATGGCGCAGGGCGCTCATTTGGGATTTCGGATTTAGTGTTTAGAGTTTTCTTTTCACTCCATTTGGATGCACGAATTTTTGACTTGACATCTCGTTTCTTTCGTATTAACTTAGCAAGTAATCACTTACAAGTCAAGAGAAAAGAGAATATGGAAAGGAAACCGACAGAAGTAAGGCAGGAGGAGATCAGGAAGGCTGTTCTCCAGATTATTGACAGCGAGGGACTGCACAACCTGTCAACACGGAAATTGGCCGAGAAGGTTGGTGTCACCGAGGGCGCTCTCTTCAGGCATTTCAAGTCGAAGCGGGACATGATACTCTCAATCATAGACGGGGTTGAGGATGTCCTGATGAAGTCCCTGCAAAGCGTGGCTATGTCGGACGCTACCTCCAGCGAACGGCTTTTTAAGTTCCTCTGTGTTCATGTCCAGTATCTGATTGAAAATAAAGGGATCACGATGCTCCTCTTCTCGGAAGCGGCACACTCCAACGATTCAGAGCTGAAATCGCGAATGCTGAAAGTGTTGAACACACAAAAGCAGCTTGCAAAGAAGATCATTCAGGATGGTATTGTTAATGGCGAATGGGACAGTTCGCTCCAGGTGGAAAATGTCGCGACACTTTACATGGGAATCCCAATTTCTCTTAACATCGAACTCGTACTAAATCCGCTCGGTGTCAACACTGAGAACTTCTGTAAGAGGATGATGTGCCTTCTTGAGCGTGCGCTGAAGGAAAGTAGAATCTAAAAATATTTGCCTAATTATGTAAGTATACACTTACTTTATGACTAACAAAGGAGAATTAAAATGTTGAACGAAGTGTCGAAGATCCCGACTCAATCGGGAAAATCTACGCAACGGCGGATTCAAAGTACCCGAGTGGCTTTTCGAATTTCATGGTCACAAGTGCCCGTACTCCGTAATGGGATACCGAATGGGTGTCATCGCATTAAGGGAATTAGGAAGAGAAAAATGTTACGATCACGATCTCTTCGTCTTCTCCGAGATGGGTGTCGGGCATCCGCAGGGCTGCATGCAAGATGGTATCCAGGCTTCGACCTCCGCGACTTTTGGAAAGGGGCAGATGCACAAACTTTACTTCGGAAAGGTCGCGGCTACTTTCTACGATCCCGCCAAAGGCGCGGTCCGGATTCTTTTCAGAAATGAGTTCATGGACAAACTCGGTACTCATGAATTTTTCAAGTTCAGGAAACAGGGAATCGAGCCTTCTCAGGTACCTGCCGATGTGGCACAGGGAGTCATGGATATGGTCCTCAATGCGAGCGAAGAAGAGTTGTTCAAGATTGAGCGCCTCCCCAACTTTAAGTTCAAACCGGTGCCAAGCTCGTTTAACAAAGTGAAGTGCGGCGTATGCGGCGAATACGTCTTCGAGCGATATTCGAGAGTGAAGGACGGCAAGGTCATTTGCCTCCAATGCTCCGGACACACGGACGACGAACAGACAATTTACTTGCCCATATAGAACACAGAACGGGAAATGGTGCACAGATGATGCTAAGAAAGTGGTCACACAGTAAAGCAATAATGGTCGATCCGCGTGAGTCCGCCCAATCCGTGTCATCTGTGTACTACTGATCTCTATTTTTAAGGAGATAACATGCTTTACGGAATTGTTTCAGTAATCATACTGTTGTTCTCTTTCCTTTTTGCCATGCTCGGTCTCGGCGGTGGAATGGTTTACGTGCCCATTCTCAAGTGGGCAGGGATGCCTGTCAAGGAGGTCGCTATCCCACTCGGTCTCCTTCTTAACGGACTCAACACACTTCTTGCACTGATCCCGTTCGCTAGGAAGAAGTTGGTGGATTGGAAAGGTGGCCTTGCTATGGCTGCGGCCGCCTTTGTCTTCGCGCCTGTGGGTGCGCTGACGTCTAAATACGTGCCGGTTAAACTGCTCCTCCTCCTCTTCGCGATAGCGGTTGTCGCGGCTGGAATTCGTATGATCGGGTTCTCCCGGCAGCCGGAGCCGGAAGAAATCATGTCTTTGAAAAAGAGATCCATTTACGGCTCTTTCGTCGGGGCATTCGCGGGATTCGTCGGCGGACTCCTCGGGATCGGCGGAGGTTTCATCATCGCACCGATCCTCATGTGGATGGGATACAAGACCAAGGAAGCTGCGGCGACGACGGCATTCGTCGTAACGTTCTCGTCTCTCTCAGGCTACTTAGGCCACGCCGCCGAGGGGCATATGAACTGGACTCTCACCATAGTAGTGGTGATAGCAGTGATCATCGGCTCGCAGTTCGGCGCTCAGTTTATGTCAACCAAAGCCAAACCCAAATGGGTAAAACAACTTTATGCAGCAGTACTAATCGGAATTGCAATTAAACTATTTATGGATGTCTTATGAAAAAGATTACAGTTTCACTTTTAACTACCGTACTTCTTATTTCATCCGCTCAGATGTCCCTTTCACAAATCAAAGCCGAATGGGGGGGATACCTGCAAACACGATTCTCCGACGACTTCCGTTCCAACGCTGGTTTCTCAATACGCAGGGCAAAATTGTGGCTCGACGGCCCGGCGCCTGTCGGCGACAACCTGTACTTTCGCATGCAGGGAATCTTCAGATACCAGACGAGCGGCACGTTCATGCTCCAGGATGTTTATGGCGAATACAGGATGCCGTTCGGTTTTGTCAGGGCGGGACAGTTCGTCCCCGACTTCGCTCTGGAAAGACAGCAGGGAGATGCGTTTATCCCGCTTATCGAAAGAGCTGCCGTCATAAATGCTCTTATTCCTTCGGGAGACACCTACGCGCGTGACATCGGCGCCGAGTTTGTGCTCGAACCGAAAGGGGCCGGTTTCCATACGAGCTTCGGCATTTACAACGGTAATGGCGGAAACACGAAGTCAAACGAAGACAGACAGTTTCTCTACACCAACAGGACAACCTACGACATTCGCTTCACCGACAATCTCTTCTGGACCAACGGTTTCTCGGTCGCTTACCGGGACAAGAATAACCTCCTGTTCCCGAGCATTCTCGGCAGCGGAAAGACCTTTAGTGGTGAAGATTTTCGCTGGGGACTGGAGTCCCATCTCAAATCAAATTCGTGGGAGATCCAGGGTGAGTACGTTCAGGCAGATCTTGAGAATCAAAAGTCTTATGGCTACTACGTGTTCGGAGATTACGATTTCGACAACTTGAACGAGGTCGTGCTATCGACTGAAAAGCTGCGAAGTCGTTAGCCCTTCGTATTCAAACGATCCGTGGTACATTGCCGGCTACTCGCACTTCTTCAACGGGCAGAAGTTGAAACTTATGGTGGATGCGCGTACGCAGTACCTGTCAGACCGGACCAACTACGGTGGGACAGTGCAACTTCAGATATTCTTCAACTAGAAAGAACAGAGTTTGTGATTGCATCACACTAGAGACAAAGCCGAAAAGGCTAACCACAAAGGACACGAAGATCTTTCACGTAGGACACGAAGGGATCTGTTCGTTGGTCGCTCCTTCTTTGTGACCTTTGCGCCATTTCTTTGTGGCCTTTGTGGTTAAAGTCATTTTCATCTCATCGTGGTCAAAAAGAAGTATGCGAGATTTCGCGGGGCGGCATTAGTTGCCGCTCTGTTGCATCAGGAGGCAATAAATGTCACACGAACACAATGATTCCGCCGGGTCTTCGCTAGTTCGCCTGGTCTGGGCCGGAATCCTCAACATTGCGATTGCGGTGGTGGAATTTGTCGGTGGGCTCTTCTCGGGGAGTCTCTCGATAATGTCCGATGCCCTGCACAATTTCACGGACGCGGGTTCGGTTGGGGTGACCATTGTTGCGCTAAAACTGAACGAAAAACCTAAGGATTTGAACCACACATTTGGCCTGAAACGCGCGCAGATAATCGCGGCAATATTTAACTCCGTCGTGTTGATCCTGATAAGCCTTTTCCTAATGAAGGAGGCCGTCATGCATTTGGCCCACTCGACCCACGTAGAGGCGGGCGTCATGATGATCGTCGGCGGATTCGGGCTGGTCGCAAACGTTGCAGGTACGCTGTTGCTCCATCGTGACGCGGCCGACAACATCAACATCCGTTCTTCATATCTGCATCTCCTTGCCGATTCGATGTCGAGCGCCGCTGTGATAGTGGGAGGTCTGTTCATCTATCTGTTCAATGCCTATTGGATTGATCCGCTTCTGACGTTCGCGATCTCCATGTATGTCCTCCGCGAGGGCTGGGAAATCACAAAAGAGTCGGTTGAAATAATCATGATGGTCACGCCGGCAAGCGTAGACATAAAGAAAATCCAGGCAGCGATAGAAGGCATGCCGGCTGTCAGGAACGTCCATCACGTCCACTCATGGGTTCAGAGCGAGCATGACTTGCATTTCGAGGCACATGTAGACGTTGACCAGAACGTGTCGGTCGCAGAAACGACGAAATTACAGAGAGAAATCGCGGGGAGCCTTGCGCAGGACTTCGGTATCAACCATGTCACACTTCAATTTGAATGCGGCTTGTGCGGAACAAAAGCGCTGGTATGAAGAATCTCTGAAGGACTTGACAATAGCACGGCTAGCGCTTAAGTTCGATTGTTAACGAAATGAGATTATGACGACAAAAAACATCAAGACGGCAGAGAGAGTGTTCAAGGCACTCTCAGACTCGAACCGGCTGAGAATTCTCAAGATGCTTCAGGTCAAACCGATGGCTGTCTGCGAGATCACAAGCATACTCAAGCTGGCCACCTCGACCGTCTCGAATCATCTCGCGATACTCAGAGATGCGGGCTTCATAGAAGACCAGAAGGACGGGAAGTGGGTGAATTACAGGCTTAGCGATGAGTATCTGGAAAAATACGTGTCCGAGCTCGCACCGCTCTTTAAGGAATGGCTCGAAGACGACCCTGTGGTCAAGCAGGACATGAAGCAGGCAAAGATCGTCGACCGGTTTGTTATCTGCAAGCAGTGAGAAGTCTTTTTTTTTGTGCTGTTAAAATCGATGTTTGGCGAAATGACGTAGGGAGTAAAACGTGAGAAGATTTCCGCAGGTTATTCTATTGGCAGGGGTGCTGGCTCTTGTTTCCTGTGCGAACACACCGGGCGCAGACAGGAATTCAGCCGGACAGGCCGAGCAGTCGGGCGGTAAGAAATCTGCCGCTGCTCAGCCCGCGAAGAACGAAGGCCCTCAGATTTATTTCATCGAGCTCGGCTCGGTGAACTGCATCCCGTGCAGGCAGATGCAGCCTGTTATGAAGAGCATCGAAGCGAAGTATTCGCCGCGGGTCAAGGTGATATTCTATGACGTCTGGACTCCGGAGCAGAGCAAATATGCGCAGCTGTATAACATTCGAGTGATCCCGACTCAGGTATTTCTCGATGGTTCCGGAAAGGAAATATTCCGGCACCAGGGTTTTTTCCCGCAGAAAGATCTCGAACAGTTTCTTGCGAAACAGGGCGTCAAACCAACGAATAAGAAGTAGCACACTGATTATCCCGAAGGAATCCCTTTACGTGAAAATCTGTCTTATCAGTGCCATCAGTGTGCCGACTTTGCTTCGGTCCACGCCACCTTGAGTCTGGAGTGAGGAATGCTTGAACAAATCTTTAATACCCTGACTGCCGCTATGAGCGGATATTTCGGCATTGCACTTCTGGCGGCGTATGGATGGGGAGTGCTCAGCATCCTATTGAGTCCGTGCCATCTCTCCAGCATTCCTCTCGTGCTTGGATATATAAGTCTTAAAGAAAACCCGATTCAGAAAAGAGTATTCAAGCTCTCACTTGCATTTGCGCTTGGCGTGCTCGTGTCCATCGCGATCATTGGCGCGATTACTTCGCTCCTCGGCGGAATAATGGGATATATCGGCCCGTATGGGAATATCATCTCTGCGGCGGTATTGTTCCTGACAGGGTTGTATCTTCTCGATTGGATAAAGCTCTCCTGGACGCCCATCAAACTGAAGCCTAACAATCAATCGGGCTGGACAGGCGCCGCAATTCTCGGGCTCGTCTTCGGCATCGGACTCGGGCCGTGCACCTTCGCATACATGGCGCCCGTGGCAGTTGCCGCGTTTTCCATCGGCGAGACAAGTCTTCTGAAAGCCGCTGAGATTGTACTGATGTTCGGGCTTGGTCACTGCACCGTAATTGTAGTCTCCGCAACGCTTGTTAAGACATTGCAGAAATATATGCGCTGGACGCGGAAGTCGAACGGGATGCTTATCTTCAAAAAAGCGTGCGGTGTATTGGTGCTGGCGGGCGGCGCTTACTTTGTTTACACGATGCCGTGATGCTTCTCTCCTTATGCCGACGCTGAATGACGAAGACCTCATTCGAGAACTCAAGGCTGGAAACATGTCGGCGTTCAAAGAGTTATTCGATGAGTATTCTTCCCTCGTCTTTAACGTCGCCCTGCGAATGCTTCAAAATAAAGAAGATGCAGAGGATGTTACGCAGGACACGTTCCTCCAGGCTCATGTGTCCATTAAGAATTTCAGATCCGAGTCGCAGCTTTCCACATGGCTATATCGGATCGATGTAAATACTTCATTGAACTTTCAGCGGAAGATGAAGCGTGCTCGCTTCCTATCGCCCAACTTTGTCTCCAACGAACCTGAAGACGCGGCGGAAGTCGCTTCCACACAAGAGAATCCCCAGGAAAACCTGGAAAGAAGCGAAACAGGGCGTATCGTCCAGGATGCGATTAACTCCTTTCCGAAAAAGCAGCGTATAGCCCTGCTGCTCAACCGATACGAAGGACTGTCCTATGAGGAGATCGCGAAGGTTATGAACGTAATCGTTTCATCCGTAGAATCTCGCCTGCATAGAGCAAAACAAGCCCTCGCCATGAAATTGATCGCGCTGCGGCAAAAAGATTAGATTACCGCAAGTTCCTGGCGCGAAGAGTGTCAAATAATAAGAAAGGAAATCCGGCGATGAAACATAAGCACATCCAAAAGCGACTGCTTCTGTATCTCGACGGCGAGCTGCCGGAAAGGGAAATGAACAAAATTCGTGCTCACTTGTCCGGATGCTCTTCCTGTTACCGACAAAGCACCTTGATGGAATCTATGTGGAAGTTGGATAGCGTCGCGCCGAAAGAATTGCCTCCGCCGTTCCTGTGGACGAGACTTGAAAACCGGATTGACCCGCTCCCATATTGTGTACCAGTCCTTAGTTAGTTATCCGGTCTGGCTGA